>CAZSFD010000073.1:0-26647 GCA_964606085.1 uncultured Anaerolineaceae bacterium | reverse complement strand
CAGTTTTTGGGTCATTTTTTGCTCCTTGTGAGAACCTTGTAGTGCGAAATTTATATAGCATTCTGTGGGTGCGAAAAAAATATCGCACTACCAACCTGCCAAAAAAGCGTGCCGCAGGCCATTTCGACCTCGGCTTTGCCTTCAGGGGTTTCGAGCGTCAGGGGGACGGGTGTCATGCCCGTATACCCCGCCACCCAGCAGCCTTTTTCGGGCGCGGCGAAGAGCCAGGCCGGGGAAATTGCCTCGCCGGGCTTACCCCAACGCAAGATAGCGCCACCGAGATGGATTTCGCCCGAACGATCTTGCTGAACCTGGGGGGCTGCCAGCATCGGAAAGCCAAGCGCCCCTTCCTGCGTCCAACGCCGCAGCAGATTCCACTCCATCAGGTCAATCTCCAACCCAAGTTCTTGCCCATCGCGGGCGTAGGAAACCTGCCACTTGCGCGGCCGATCCCCGGCGTAGACGAACGGCGCTTCAGCCTGGTCGGTCAGCGCGCCAGCCGCCACGGTTTGCCCGAAGGTGCGGCCATCGGCATAGTCGCCACGCTCGGCCATCTCCAGATAGAACCCGCACTGCGGCTTGCCCTTGTAGAAGGCCCCCGGCCAGCCCATCTCCCAGAAGGGTTTTTCGGGGCCGAGGTAGTTGTAGATTTCCAGCACCAGGTCGCCTTTGATTTCGCGCAAGCGGATAGGGGCGGCGCGGCCCATATCGGTGCGCGTCAGCGGGCGCACGGCGGTCAGGGCGCTGCCGGAGCCAATGACGACGATCTCGCCTGGCGCGACCTCGGCGGGCAAGGCCTCCACGCGGCGTTCACCGATCCAAATTTCATCCACCGCCTCGCGGCCCGTGAAAATGACCACGGCCTTGGCGCTGTGGATGGCACCCAGGTTTTGCGGCGGGCAGTACAGGCCGATAGCGCGGCTGCCCTGCTGCACGCCCCAAAAGCGGCCCTCGTCAATCAGGTTGCGGCTCTTGGTGCGGTCGGTGGCGTGGTAGAAATCGCCGAGCCATTTGTCGTTGGTCAGGTAACGCGTGTAGATCACACCGGGCTTGTCGGAATTGCGGCGCAGATAGTGACCCATCAGCACGTTGGATTGGCCCGAAAGCTCGCGCGAGGCCGTGCCGAGCGAGAACGACGCACCGTGGAAGGTGGTCTGCGTCATTTGAAAAGGAGCGAAGGATGTTTCGTCTACTTGCATTTGGGCGGGGCGGTTCTCGAGGGCGTAGCGCACCCAGGCCGGCAGCGTGCCGTTGGCAATCCACTCGTGCAGCATTGCGATTTCGGGGCGCGTCTCGCAGGCGATAGACGGCTGGTAGGCGCGGCCGTGCGGCCCGGCCCAGCGCCCGATTTGTGGGTGGATGTGCAAGGCCACGCTCAGCCCCAGTTTGGCCAGGGCCGCCTGGGCCAGGGCGCGCGTGGCGGCGTCGCTGGTCAGATTGGACAAAATCTTGATGGCGTTGATGTCTACATTGGTGTAGGTGGGGCTGTTGAACTCGTAGGGTGTGCCGTTGGTGTCGGTGAGCTGCATCCAGGCCACGAATTTTTCGTAACCGCGGCGGCGAATGCGTTCATCGCCCAGCAGTTGGCCGCCCAGGCAGGTGTTGAGCACGTCGAGCAGGGTGATGTTGGAGTAGACCGGCAGCACGTTCAGCCGTTCGACTTCGGCCAGCCCCAGGCGGATGGCCTCCAGCACGCGTGGACGCATGGCATCCGACAGGCGCTCGCCGTGTTCGATCATCATCGGGATCAGGCGTTCCAGGTTGAATTCGACGGCGTTGAGGTCGAAAACTACATTGTCTTCGATCATCCAGTAGAAGTTGCCGTAGTGGGCGTCGTCGGGGTGAAGTTCCTGGCAGCGCAGCACCACGTCCAGCACTTTTTCGGCCAGTTCGAGGTCTTGCGGCGTGCCATTCGCCACCAGGCGTTGGGCAAAGTGGGCGCCTTTGCGGGTTTCGTGGAAGACGCCGTTTTCGGTCGTTTGTGCTTGCAGGTGGGTCTGCGGGTTGTAGTCAGGGGGGAGGGGGAGGGGTTCGGTAGGCATAAGAGAGTTTAACCACGGAACACACGGAATACACGGAAAAATCCGGTTTTCCTTCCGTGTGTTCCGTGGTTGATTGGTTCAAGAAGTTCGCTCGATTAAGTCCCGTGTAGGGATGATGGCCAGGTCTACTTCACCGCGCAGGGTGGTGGTGAAGGTGACGTATTGCTCGTTGCCAGTGAAGCGCGGGTGGGGGTCAATGTGGTAGTTGGCCCCGGTGTGGTTGGGCATTTCGGGGTTGCTGACGAGCTGTACTTCGCGCCCGGTGTGGCGGTTGAGGAAGTTGACGGTGGATGGGCAGCCGCGGTAGAAGGTGGGGTTGGCATCGCCGATCAAGTACATGCCATCTTTGCTGCTGTGTGAGTGCCACGTGCCACCCTGCCAGGGGATTTGCTCCACTTCGGCGGTTTCCACATCAATGCGCCAGACGCCCTCGCGGCCTTTGATGCACCAGGCGTGGCGGCCATCCGGGTCCCACCACTCGTGGGTCAGGCGGGTGGGCGTGGGCAGCAGTGGGCGGGGCTGCCCGCCGCGGCGGATGATCCACAAGCGATCTTCGATGCCAAAGCGCAGGCCGGTCAGTTGATCGGGGTGGTTCTCCTGGGCGAAGAGGACGAGATCGGGGTCAGTGGGGCTGAATTGGGCGTGGTTGTAGTTGCGGTCGAAGCGATGCCAGAACTGGTAATCGCCGCCATCCACGGGTAGCGAGCCGAAGACATATTGCAGGCCGATTTCGGCATCTACGAAGAACTCTTTTCCATTTGCGGAGAGTGTCAGGTGTGTGGCCAGCCGGTGGACGACGCGGTTGCCGATCAGATCTGGCGGCAGCGAGTTGATGCGCACCACTTCATCTTTTCCGCCCGGCCCACGCCGCCAGATACTTGCCCCCATGCACCAAGATATTTCACCGGTTTCGGTGTCTATGAATGGCGAAGCGTGGTTGAACTGCGTTTCTGGGAAGTGGCGCACCTCGCCGGTATGAAAATCTACCACGCCAAGCGTGCGTCCCTGCCCGGCGGTGCCGGAGGGCGGAAAGGCGCAGTAGAACCACAGGTATCGTTCGTCGGCGCTCATGCGCTCGTTGACAAAGTAGAAACCTTCTTGCACTGGCGCGACCTTGTGGGTGAGGATGTAGATGGTGACGCCGCTTTCGGGGTTGGTGTAGGGGGTGAAGAGGGGGGAATGGGCGAGATCGAGCATGGGAAATCCTTGTAACCACGGAACACACGGAATACACGGAAAAACAGCCGTGGAAAGTTTCCTTCCGTGTGTTCTGTGTATTCCGTGGTTAAACAATCATGGCTTGGTGATGATGACGATGTACTTCATCGGCCCGCTGCCGGTGTTGACCAGGCCGTGGACTTTGCTGGCATCGAGGATAATCGCCTGGTTGGCTTGCAGGGGGATAATGTCGTCTTCCGTTTCGATCTGGCCGCTGCCTGCGAGGACGTAGAAGGCTTCAGCCCCGGCGTGGGTGTGCGGCGGGTGGGAGCGTGTGCCAGCCGGGATTTCGGTGATATGCAGATGCAGTTGGTCGGGGTTGAGGCTCGATTCGAGCCAGCAGGCATCAATGCCTTTCTTTTGAACCTGGGTAAAGTTGCTCATTGGGTAATCCTTTTTAACCACGGAACACACGGAATACACGGAAGGAAAACCAGATTTTTTCCGTGTGTTCTGTGTGTTCCGTGGTTGCTCATGGTTTTTATCCCTCGAACAGCAGCCGCAGCGTGCCATCGCCGTGCGTGATTTCCATCACGGGCGCGCCGAGTTCGCAGGTGCAGTAGGGGTTGTCGTAGTGTTTGAAGCCGCTTAGGGGCTGTTCCTCGCCATTGACTATGAACGGCCCTTCCCAACCGAATTGAATCTGCTCGCCGCGCAGGTTGGTCAGGCTGACGTTCAGTCCGTCGAACTTGACCGGGAGCGCCAGCACCTTTTCCATGAACGCTTCGAACGTGCCATCCAGGGCGGAGCGGCCCATCTGGCACAGCCAGATGTTGGGCGTGCCAGGCGATTGCAGGTCGCGGTAGGCGTTGTCGCCGCGCATTTGCAGGTCGAGGCCGTTGGCGGCGGCCAGCGCAATGTAGCCATCGCCCACCTTGCCGAAGGCCCAGCCCACATCCACTTTGAACAGGTCCATGCCGTGGGTGGGGAAGTAGGCGTGGGTCAGGCCCATCCAATCGTCGGCGGGGAAGTTGTAGAGGGCGATGAGCGTGTCTTTCCACTGGGCGGCGCGTGGCAAGATGACGTTGCCGTGCCAGTAGTTGGGGCGGTGCGAGCCTTCTTCCGAAGCGCAGGGCGGGTGCGAGGTAAAGACCGTTACCATCGGGCTGAGCGTGGCCTGCCAGATGTGCTGCTGGTAGCCGGGTTCGCCGGGCCGCCAATCTTGCAGCGAGCAGAGCATAAAATCGGGCGTTTTGTAGGTCACTTTGTTGATGCCGCTGCCTGCTGAGCCGGAATTGCGGAAATCTTGTTCATAGCCAGTGTGCTGTTCCTTGTTCCACATGGCTTCGGGCTTGTCATTGGCGATGGCGGCCAGGGTGGGGTGCAGCTCGTAGGATGAACACGCCAGGGCCACCAAGCCCAAAATGCGTTCGTTGAAGATGCCCTGCCCCCATAGCAGCCGCGTCACGCCGGTGGTGCCTTCGCGGTAGCCGGTTTTGATGTAGGGGGTGTAGCTGCGCCCGTGGGTGGAGCCAAACACGCCCTGGAAGGAGTTGACGGCGATGGTGAAGAACATCTTGTCGAGGATCAGCGTGGCGAGTTCCCAGATGGCATCGGTTTTGGCCAGGCTGGCCAGGGTGGAAAGGGCCAGGGTATCTTCCTCGAAATAGGTGTTGGAATCCCACTCGATGAAGCCGCTGCGGGCGCGTTGCTGCATCCATGCCAGCGCCAGGTGTTCGCCCTTCTCGATGTGCCAGGTCCCCGGCTGGTTGACGTTGGTGAAAATGCGATCCGGGTAAAGCTGCCCGGCCAGCACCTCGCAGGTGTGGAAGAGAATGCTGTGATTCTCGGTGGTGTAGCACATGGCGTCTGCGCCGGGCTCATCATTCCAATACTTGAAGTTCAGCACGCAGTCTTCGAGCGGCTGGCGCAGGTTGGCGGGGAATTTATCCTTATCGGCGTAGCGGTAGAGCATTCCCAACAGGCCGCACAGGTAGAAATCGGAGCAATCGCGGCGGCGGTTGATGCCATCTATCGTGTCGAGGATCACTTTCTCGTCCACGTCGAGCCAGTAGCCCAACTCCATCTTGGCGATCTCGCTGAAGACATTGTCCTTGCGGCGGGCGGCATCCAGCAAGCCCTCGCGGCGGCGCTCTTCGTAGGTGCCGTAGGGCTGGGTGGAATAGGTGTTGGTGGATGCGTAAAACTGGCGCTTGCGAGTGATGCGCAGCCCGCCTTCGTGATATTCCTGCAAGGTGGGCATGAAGAGCAGTTCGTAGGGGCCGTCGGGAACCTGGAAGGGGAAGCCCAGCGGCTGCGTGGCTTTCATGTCTTTGATGCCGGCGCGCATGGCCTCGGCATAGATGCGCCCGGTGGAGGTCTGCCAGCGGATGTTGAACTCGGTGTTGGCGGCTGGCCCCGGCGGCAGATAGACGACGACTTCTTCCTTGCGGGCGTAGACATCCTGCGGGATGTAACAGGCCTCGAAGAGCAGTTCCAGCTTCAGGCGGCGCAGCGTATCCTTCGCCAGCGTGGGGATGCGCACCGTTTTTTCGCCTGCGCCTTGAAAACCGACCAGTTGCAGCGCCATCGCATACGGGCATTCGCGGGCGGCCACTTCTTCCATACGCACCATCAACTGGTTCACGCCTGCCTGCAAGTTGGCCTGGAATTTGACGCGATTAGGTATCTGGTGATAGAAGTGCTCCTGGCGGTGGACGTGCTGGCCGTTGATCCACACGTCTGCCGGGCCGTTGGTGGTCAGGACGAATTCGAGCTGCTGCTCATTGGGGCTGACGACCTCGGTGTAGGCCCAGCCGCGCAGGTAGTGGGTGATGTGGTAAAAGGCGGAAAGGTCTACGAAGTGATCGTGCAGGGTGCGTACGTAATTCCAGGTGCCTTTGTGCTCACCACTCACCCACTCGCCAAATTCAACCGGTTCGCCATGGATGCCCGGTTCGGGGTCGTGGTAATGCCGGGCAATTTGCAGCTTATAAAAATCAGGCCCGCTGAAGCGTTCCAGGTCGGTTATTTCGCTGGCAATCGGCCCGGCCACCAGCCAGTTGTGGATGTAGCCGTCTACGAGGGGGTATTCGAGGGTGTTGGTCATGATGTTCTTCTCCTTGAAGATATATCACCACGGAACACACGGAATACACGGAAGGAAAATGGATTTTTTCCGTGTATTCCGTGTGTTCCGTGGTTAAGTCTTTTTGGTGTGGGTAAAGTAAAGCATAGCCGTTGCCAACCCACCGCCGAGCAGGATCAGGCCGAGATTGAGCCAATCTGCCGGGAAGTCGCCGTACAGCGTCAGGATGATCTGCATGGCGGCGATGATGGCGAGTTCGGTGCCAATGGTGCGCAGCGTGGCGAACAGCAGGCGGCCTTTTTGCGCCATGCGGTTGAGATAGTCGTAGTTCAGGATGAAAGCCAGCAGCCAGGCGATGCCCGCCAGCGTGTAATACAGCAGGTGGGTGAAGCGGGCGTCGTAACGATCCCAACCGAGTTTGGCGATGAAACCGATCACCACCTGGTAGCCGAGGGCCAGGATGACGGCGGTGAGGACGAAGGAGATGAGCCAGATGAAGAAGACGCGGAGGTTGGTGATCATGCTGTTGTGGGGCAAACTTCCAGTTTGCCCTGGTTGGCGGGCAAATTAGAAATTTGCCCCACGGAAATCTCCAGCACGCCGGGATAGCGCTCGTGATACGCCACCGGCTGGCCGTTCCAGGTGGCCTGGTACGCCGGGCCGGGCTGCATGGCGGCAATGACGGTGACATCGCGGCCCGCCGCGCCGGTCAGTTCGAGTTCGGCAGTCAGTTGCCGGTTGTGGTCGCTGAAGTGCTGCAAGCGAATCCAGGCTTCGTAGCCCACGGTCAGACGGCCTGGGCGATGGTAAGCGCCGTACCACAACAGCACCGGCGTACACAGCCCGCCAAACTGATGCCAGCCCGCCCCGCGCCCCGATTGAACGATGAAATGCTCGAAGCTGTGATACGAGGCGTCCACTTCGGTCTTCCACGTTTCCAGAGCGGTGGCGGCCATTTTAGCGGCAAAGTCGCTGTATCCCAGGTCGAGCAGCGCACGCCAGCAGAACCACTGGTGCGGGAACCACACCGCGCCATTCCAATAGCCGTCCACGCGGTAGTAGGCAGCGGTCTTATCCACCGTACACAGGCCAATCGGCGTCCACATGCGTTCGGTGGAGGTCAGGCGCTCGATAATCAGGCGTTCTTGTTCGGCGTTGCACACGCCAGCGATCAGCGGGCTGGCCCCATCGAAGCCCATGTTGTAGTTCTGCCCGGCTTCGTGGCGCAAAATGTGCTGGGGTTCGCCTTCCGGGCTGTGGCAGACATAGCCGAAGTAACCCGCTTCGCCATCCCAGGAATATTGGTTGAGGGCGCTGTGCCAGGTGTCAATATCGGCCTGGAATTCGGCCACGTCATCGGGCAGGCCGAGGGCGCGGGCGGCCTGTTGTAAAATCTTGGCGGTGCGGATGCCGTAGGAGGTGCTGATGACCGGGGTGGTGGTGGCTTCGAGGGCGTTGCGGTGAACGTGAACCTGCGGGGGGTAATCGTCCCAGCCGCCGGAGTTGTAGAAATAATCCCAGGTCTTTAGTAAATTTGATTTCATGCGCCGCGTGGTCGAACTGCCCAAACGCCCGGCGAAGAAGCGGTAAAACTGGCGGAAGCGCGGGTAGAAGTATTCGAGCAGGCCGCGGTCTTGCGTGCGGTTCCACAATTCCTGGAAGGCGAAAAGCTGCACCGGAACCATGCTGCCGTGATGGAGGAATGCCGCCTGCGAGTCACCGGGCGGGGTGGTGTAGGCGTTGAGGCAGTCAATGGCGCGTTCGAGGTCGAGTTCGAGCAGGCCGAGGGCGATGAAGCCCGAATCCCAGGTGTAGAGGCAGTCCCACCATTTGCCGGGCGTGTAGTGGCGGATGAAGCTGCGCCGCGTGTAGACGGGGTAGACCACGTTGGTCAGCAGCGTCGTCGCCATGATTTCCTGACTGAAGCGGTAGCGGTCGCCGGCAGCGGTGGATTCCAGGCGGGCGACCTTAGCCCTGGCTTGTTGGTAGATCAGGTCGAGTGCAGCGTGTTCCGAGGGGAGGATGTCAAGCGCCTGGGTTACTTCAGCGAGGCTGCCCGAACAGACCATGCCATACAGCACGCGGCTCTTGCCCGGCAGCACTTCAATGGGCCGCATGAAGGCGTTGGTGAAATGCCCCTGCCCATTGCCGCGCAGGATGCGCTGGACGTGTTCCTGCACATAGTAACGCATGAAGCGGTCGAGTTCGTCGTGGAAGAATTGGCGCACTTCCCAGGGATCGTCACCGAGCCAGGTGAGGCCGTAAACGGTGGATGTATCCGCATATTGCAGGATCAGGCTGTTGGGGGTGGGGCCGGGGATGATTTCGGGGATGGGCTGCCAGGGGATGGAGGGGAAGGAGACTTGAGAAACGAGGGACTCAGAAACGAGGACGAAGCCGTCGAGTTCGATGGCCGCGCCGCCCTGGGATGTGAGTGTGAACGTGTGGTCGCCAGCGGGGAGGTTGCCGAGGGGGATTTGCGCAAGTGTAAAATCTCCCGAATCGAACAGCACCTCACCCTCATCCCCGGCCCTTCCCCCGAGGGGGGAAGGGCGCTTGCCACCTCTCCCTTTGGGAGAGGGCTGGGGTGAGGGTCGGAATGCAAACTTCACCGCTCCTTCGCTGACGCGGTAGCGGATAAGCAGCACGGCATCGGCTATTGGCGCATCCAGCTTGAAGGTGTAGCGCGCCCAATCGCCGGCGTCGCGCCCGAAACCCTGGGCCACGCCTGTGCCGCCCACGAAGCCGTGGCCGCGACTCTCGCCGCGCCACATGCCATCGTAAACCAACGTATCCTGCGGACGTTCGATGGCAAAGCCCAGGTCGTCGTAATCGAGGCTGTCGAGCCAGAGCGCGCCCGGCGGCAGAACGACCCGGCAGGGCTGCACGGCCTCGGCGGAGTAGGTGCGTACGGGCGGGAAGTTGAGATAGGCCATGTAGTGCAGCACCAGGTTTTGCGGCTGGGCCGTGTGGTTGACAAATTCGCTGCGGATCAGGCGGGCGTTCGCGCCCATCTCCGAGAAAGACACATCGCAATAAACCTGATCTTTCCATTCGATTTCGTAGCGATAGGAAAAATAGGTCAGGTCGGAGGCGGCCTCCCAGGGGTGAAAACCCGATTCCCATTTGGCGTTGGGCACCATCACCTGGCGGCGGTAATAACCAGGGAAGACGCTCAAATCGAAGCGCAGTCCGCTGGCGAGATCGGGCAGGTGCGAGATGCCGGTGTATTTTTTGGTGTATGGCCCCCAGGCGGGCAGGCGCAGGTCGTGGGTATGTTCGAGGGAGGGGATGTCAACCATATAAAACCTTTTCAACCACGGAACACACGGAATACACGGACGAAAACCGGATTTTTTCCGTGTGTTCTGTGTATTCCGTGGTTAATTATTCAATCCACGGCGGCAGGGGTTGGCCCTGGCGGTGGCGTTCGCTGGCGTAGAGGAATTTGTAGACATCGGTGAGGTAGTACTGCCCATAACGCTTATCGGGCAACTGCTCGACCAGTTTATCGGCCAGCAGGTTGGCGGTGGCTTCGTCGAGGCCACTGGCAAGGTCGAAGTCGAAGTAGATCGCCAGGTCGCGCTGCGGGTCTCGGTGAATGCGGGTGATGCCGAACTTTTCGGGGAAGTAATAGGCCGGGGCGTAGATTTCGAGCAGAAAAGCGCCCGGCGAGGCCGAGTGGATTACCTTCTGGTGTTCGTAGACGAAATTGACCGTTTGCTGGGCATCTTCGAGCGTTTCACCGGGGAAGCCGAAGAAAAAGAAGGTATGCGCCCAAATGCCCGCCGCGGCCACATCGTGCAGCACGCGGCTCATCTCGGCGCGATCTGTGCCTTTGATCATCGCTTGCATGATCGGCTCGGAGGCGCTTTCCAGGCCGAAGAGCATCATGCGGCAGCCACCTGCCGAGACGCTTTCGAGCAGCGGTGGCACGAGCGCCTTCTCCAGGCGCACTGCCCCGGCCCAACTGATTCCCTGGCCCTCCAGCGCTGGCCCCAGGCGTTTGAGTGTGCGTGGGGGAATGGCCTCATCCACGAGGAAGATGTGGCGGCAGCCGTATTTCGCTTTCACGCGCTGCATCTCCTCGACGATAAATTCTGACGAAAGGGGATGGTAATGCAGCGGGTCGCCGTAGCCGACGTTGCAGAAGGCGCACTTGCCATGGTAGCAGCCGTGGGCGGCGATCAACGGCAGGACGGGTTCGGGCGAGAGGTAGCGGTCGAGGGGCAGGCCGTCGAAATCGGGGCGCACGTTTTGCTGCGCCAGGCGCACTTCGGCAGTGGGCAGGTGCGGGTTGGCGCGGATTTCGCCGGATGGGGAACGGTAGATCAGATTGGGCACATCCGCCAGGTCACCGCCGGTTTCGATAGTTTCGGCCAGGCGTTGAATCGGCACTTCGCCATCGAAGATGACGAAACTGTCGAATAGTGACGGCTGGCCAAACAGGGCGGGCACATTGGGAATTTGCTCACGCAGCATACTAACGTGCGGCCCGCCAGCCGTGATGTGGCATTGCAGCCCCGCCTGGCGGATCAATGTTGCCAGGGTGATGGCGGCCAGGAGTTGGCCCTGCGTGGGGATGGAGATGCCGATCAGGTCGGGTTTGTAGCGCTGTAGATCGGGGACGATGCCGTGCTGGAAGATTTCGACGAAGGGGTTGATGTCGGCGTCGGTGGCGCTTGGCAGCAGATCGGTGGATGAGTCGGGGCGCAGGGCGTCGGAGAAGCCGGAGAAATCGAGGTGTGATGGATAGTGCGCCAGTGAGTTCAGTTCGAGGGCGTCGGCCAGCGTCAGGTAGGCGGGCAGGCTGGCTTCGGGGTCGTAGAAGCGCGGCGAGCGGATGAGCGACTTGGCTTTCTCCACCTTTTCGATCAGCGCCGGGCCGGTTTCGAGCGCCCAGCTTACTTTTTGGGCCAGGTCGGCGGGCAGGGCGGCGCGTGACCCCGAATCAAACCGCCGCCGGATGCGCTGCAAAGCATGGCGCAAATGGCGGCGGGTGAGAATTTGATCGAAGACTTCGGCGTTCAGGTCACGCTGCAAGACGGTATGCCCGGCCTGACGCAGGATGCCCGTCAGCCAGGGTAATGCCAGGTGGGGCATGGTGGGCGTCCACTGCGGCGGGAAGAGGATGCAAATTTTCATAAGTTGTGTAGGGCGAAATTAATTTCGCCCTACGATTTATACAACACACACCGTACTTTATGGCCCGGTTCCACTTCGACAACCGGCGGAACTTCCACATCACACACCCCGGCGATCTTCTTGGCGCAGCGCGGGTGGAAGGGGCAGCCGGTAGGTAGGTTGTAGGGGTCTGGCACGGTACCACGGATGGAGGCCAGGCGATATTCGTGGCCTTTTTTTCTACCCAGGCGCGGGATGGATTGCAGCAGCGCTTCGGTGTAGGGATGCAGCGGGCGGTAAAACAGGGCGTCTACCGTGGCATCTTCGACGATGCGGCCCAAATACATCACCGCCACCTGGTCAGCCATCTGGGCGATCACGCCCAGGTTGTGGGTGATGAACATGATCGACATGCCCAGGTCGTTCTGGAGGTTGCGCATGAGGGTGAGGATTTGCGCTTCGGTGGTCACATCCAGGGCGGTGGTGGGTTCGTCGGCGATCAACATGCTGGGGTGGCAGGAGAGCGCCATGGCGATCATCGCCCGTTGGCGCATACCGCCGGAGAGTTCGTGTGGGTAGCGGTCAATCGTGCGGCCTGGCAGCGGCATACCCACTTTATCGAGCATTTCGATGCCTTTCTCACGCGTTTCTTTGGGGCCAAGCCCCTGGTGCAGGCTGATCACCTCGCCGATCTGGTTGCCGATGGTGTGGACGGGGCTGAGCGAGGTCATCGGTTCCTGGAAAACCATCGAAATTTCGCCGCCGCGAATCATGCGCATTTGCTTGCCGTAGGGGTCGAGTTTGGAAAGGTCAATCACCTCGACCAACTCACTGCTTGGGCTGCTGCCATTGCCATTTTTATCTTTCAGGCGTTGGTGGAAGAGAATCTCGCCGTTGACAATTTTGCCGCCTTTGGCGAGGATGCGCATGATCGAACGGGCGGTAATGCTCTTTCCACAACCGCTTTCGCCCACCACGCCCAACGTTTTGCCGCGCTGGATGTGCATATCCACGCCATCTACCGCTTTGACGGTGCCTTCGTCGAGGAAGAAATAGGTTTTCAGGTCTTTGACCTGGATGAGGGTGTTGGCTTCGGTCATGGCTGCCTCCTAGCGGGAATAGGGGTCGGCGGCGTCGCGCAGGCCATCGCCGAGGAAGTTGAACGCCAGCACGGTTGCCACCACCGCCGCCGCCGGCCAAAAGACCCACGGGGCCAGCGCAATCGAGGTGACGTTTTGCGCTTCTTGCAGCAGCACCCCCCAACTGATCGCCGGTGCGCGCAGCCCCAGGCCGATGAAGCTCAGCCCCGTCTCACTCAGGATCATGCCCGGCACGGAAAGCGTCAGGCTGGCGATGATATGGCTGAGGAATGACGGAACCATGTGGACGAGGATAATGCGCGGCTCGCTCGAACCGACCAGCCGGGCAGCCATGACGAAATCTTCCTCACGCAGGGCCAAAAAGCGCCCGCGCACGACGCGCGCCATGCCCGTCCAACTGACCAGCGAGAGGATGATCGTGATGCCGAAATAAATGCGAATCACCGGCCAGGTGGCAGGCAGGGCCGCGCTGAGGGCCATCCACAAGGGAATGGTGGGGATCGAGCGGATGAACTCGATCACACGCTGGATGGCGGTGTCAATCGTGCCGCCGTAATAGCCTGAGATACCGCCGATGACCACACCCAACGCCAGGCTGAGGAACACGCCGATCAACCCCACCGAGAGTGAAATGCGCGCCCCATAGATCACCCGCGAGAACAGGTCGCGGCCCAGGCGGTCAGCGCCAAAGAGCATGATACCCTGCTTCTCGTGTTCGACCTCCAGGCCAAACAGGTGAATGTCGGTATCCCACAACCCCCAGAATTTGTAAGGCGTGCCTTTGACAAATAACTTGATCGGGTGAATGATTTCGGTGTCTTCGGTGAAGATATTGCGCAGGGTTTCGGGGTCACGGGTACGCACAATTTCATAGACGAAGGGCAAACGCAGCTTACCCTGGGCATCTATGATATGCACTTTGGTTGGTGGAGCAAGTTTGTAGCGGATGAAGGTCGTTTCGGGGTCGTAGGGGGCCACAAATTCGCAGAAGATGGCGATCAGGTAGATGATGATCAGGAAGATGCCGCTGGCAACTGCCATCTTGTGTTTGCGGAATTTCCACCACATCAGCTTGCCTGGCCCGGCCACGGCCACGCGCTCTTCGACTTTCTTTTCTTCTTCCAGGGGGAAATCTTTGCCCTCGGGGGTTTCTTTCCCATTGGGGACTGCGGTTTGATTGGTCATGCGTCCTCACTCGTTGGTTGAGTTGCGAATGTTTCGTTCGCCGTCGAAACCAGCATTGGGGGTCTCGACAAGGCTTCGGCGTTACTCAGCCGAGCACTCGACCGGCGGTAAATGCTTAGGTCATGCGGATGCGCGGGTCAACCCACGCCAGCAACACGTCAGAAATTAATGTACCAATAACCGTCAATACACTGAGCAGGAACAGGAAACTACCTGCCAGGTACATATCTTGCGAAGTCAGCGCCCGCAGCATCATCGGGCCGGTGGTTTGCAGGCTGAGCACCACCGAAAGCAGGGTCGAACCGGAGATGAGGCCCGCCAGTTCCCAGCCGACGGTGCTGAAGAAGGGGTTCATCGCCACGCGCACCGGGTATTTCCAGATCACGCGTCCCTCGGTGATGCCTTTGGAACGGGCGGTTTCGACATAGGGCTTGTTCAGCTCGTCGAGCAGGTTGGCGCGGGTGGTGCGCAGGCCGCCTGCCGTGCCATTGAGCGCCAGGATCAACACCGGTATCCACAGGTGTTTGAACATATCCACGACCTTATCCCATGACCAGGGGGCCAGGATGTATTCTTCAGAGAACAGCCCGCCCACGTTCAGGCCAAACTGCCGCATGGCAAACCACATCACCACCAGGGCGATCATAAAGCCCGGTGTGCCAACGCCAATAAAGCTGATAAACGTCAGAATGTAATCCAGGATCGAGTATTGGTGGGTGGCCGAATACACCCCCAGGGGGATTGCGATGAACCAGCCTACAAACAAGGATGCCAGCGAAAGCACTACGGTGAGGCCCAGCCGTTCCCAAATCAGTTCGCTGACCGGACGCTGCCACTCCATAGATTGGCCCCAATCGCCACGCGAGAGGATGCCCCACACCCACTTGCCATATTGGATATAGAGCGGCTGTCCAAAACCATAGCGGTCGCGCATGGCCTGAATGGCATCTTCCTCCATGTACTCGCCCTGTTGACGCAGCGACGCAACGTAGGATGTCAGGAAATCACCCGGGGGAAGTTGGATGATGACGAATGAAATGATCGAGACCACAATGATGGTGGGGATCATAATCGCAATGCGTCTTAAGATAAATCCGAGCATGACGCCTCCGTGGAGGGTATACGGCGAAATTAATTCCGCCATACGATGGGTAGGGGCGGGAAAACCCCGCCCCTACGAAGTGATCAACCTTGCGGCCTAACCGTGCATTTCCGGCGCGTCCCAGAAGTAGGTCTCGGTGTTGTAGACGTTTTCGTCGCCGGTGGTGTCGTCGTTGGGGAAGCCTTCGACGAAGTTGTGCAAACCGTTCTTCATGATGCAGAGCGAGGGCAATTCGCCCAGGACGGCGATCATGGGCAGTTCCTCAGCCCAGATGTCCAGGATGCCATAGAAGAGTTCGGTCTGTTTATCGGGGTTGACTTCGTTTTCGATCTGCGCCCAGATATCCCAAATTTTGCGGATGAAGTGATCGGCCGGGGGTTCGACCGCGCCAGGCAGGGTGGGGTCATTGAACCACTGACCAAAACCAGCCGCCCACGGACGGTCGGGCTGCGTGCCGCGGAAGATGATCGCCGCGGGAGAGAGCGGCAGCACGGTGCGGTCACCGCCCCACCAGGCGCCTTCGATTTCGTTGGCGGTGTAATGCTCGGTGTAGAGGGCGCGTTCAGCGTATTTGTAAGCGCACTTGACGCCCACATCTTCCCAGAACTTGATCACGGCCATGGCACCATCGGTGGAAGGCGTGCCATCTTGCTCGGTGCCTTCGATGGTGAAGCTGATCGTCTCGCCGTCGGGATAGGTGCGGAAGCCATCAGCGCCCTTCGGGTAGCCTGCTTCGTCCAGGAGCGCATTCGCCTTCTCAACATCGAATTCGATGTAGGCTTCGGAGAGCTTGGGATAATACTGCGGCGACATGGGCAGCGGGCTGTATTGGCGCGGAACCGCCAGGCCGTTGTAGACCAACTCGTTGATATATTCGCGGTCAATGGCATGCGACAGGCCAATGCGCACATTGCGGTTGTTGAAGAAGGCGTTCAGGCGGGGTTCCTTGGTGGCCAGGTTCAACTGCACGGCCATGTGGCCGGCGCTGACGCCCACCATCACTTTGTAATCGCCATTGGCTTCATTCTCTTTGTAAAGGGTGAACTTGCCGGCGTCAACGTGGCGGGCCTGGAAGTCAATTTCGCCGTTGGTGATCCACAGGTCGAAGACGTCGTTGGTCTCGAACAGGCGGTGGTTGAAACCATCCAGGTAAGGAAGCTGATTGCCCGCTTCGTCTACGGCAAAGAAATAGGGGTTGCGCTCCATCTGGAAGAGTTCTTCGGCCAGCGAGTTCTTGGCATTCCAGGGGCGGATGGTGGGCAGGTCTTTGTTGAGATACCACCATTGGCGATCATCCAGGTAGTACTTATCCCAGGAGGCAAAGCCGGCATCGGTGGCGGTCTTTGTCAGGGCATCGGCATCATCGCAGGTATCTATGTGCCACTGCTTCATGTGATGGGCCGGCACCGCCAACAGGTCACGCCCGACATTGAGCAAGAACAGCGGCTTGGGGGCGGCAAATTTGAAGATCACGGTGTAATCGTCGGGGGTCTCAACGGTCATCGGCACGCGGTCTTTGCTGCCCGTGCTCCATTTGCTGTCCACGGTCGGCGCCAACACCGGGTTGATCACCTGGTGGTCGTACCACCACTTCGTATCTTGCGAAGTGAAGGGCACGCCATCCGACCATTTGGCGCCTTTGCGCAGGTGGAAAGTCCATTCAGAGCCATCGGCGTTGACTTCCCAGGATTCGGCAAAGCGTGGCACCTGCACCAGGTCTTTGTTGAACCACACCCAACCGCGGTCGCCCAATTTGGTGGGTCCCCATCGGTCAGAGACACCCTTGAAGCCGCGGCGGGCGAGGCCGCCATGCTTGCCAACCGCTTCCAAAACCGGGAAAACCGCCGGGTTTTCGGGCAGGCGCTCTTCGACGGGCGGCAGGTTGCCGGCGGCGACCATGGCGGCCAGCATGGGGGCTTCGGTGAATTTCGGCGCAGGGGGTTCGGTGGGAGCTTCGGTGGCGGCAGGCGCTTCGGTTGCTTCGGGGGCCTTGGTGGCCTCAGGCGCTTTAGTGGGTTCGGGAGCTTTGGTGGCTTCAGGGGCTGCAGTGGCTTCGGGGGCCTGCGTCGGCTGAACGGGCGCTTCGGTGGTGGCCGTGGAGCAGGCCGCCAGGACAGCGCCAGCGGCTGCCACGCTACCAATCTGCAAGAACTCACGACGGGTTAACATACGTTTCTGATTCATATTTTCTTTCTCCTTTTGGTTGAATAACAAAGTGTTTCACAAACAGGGATATTTGACAGCGGTGCAGCGCGTTTTCGATAAGGTTTCTCCTTTCCAAAGTTCGGGCCTTTGGCAATTACCGTGATACACCATCTCATGTACGGCGAAATTAATTTCGCCATACCCACTGTAAATTCAAGCCACACCACTACTCGCTTGCGGCACGCCGACCAACGAAAGTTCTTCGGCGCGATGACAACTGACAAAATGTTCGGGGGCAATTTCGCGCAGTTGTGGTGTTTCGGTCTTGCACTGATCCACGCAATAACGGCAGCGGGGATGGAAGTAGCATCCGCTGGGTGGGTTGGCCGGGTCAGCGACATCCCCTTCCAACACAATCGGCATCGTACGCAGGCGGGGATCAGGTTTGGGGACGGCGGAGAGCAGGGCTTCGGTGTAGGGGTGCTTGGGATTGTAGAAGAGTTCTTCCGTCCGGGCGTGTTCGACCAACTTGCCCACGTACATCACCACCACGCGGTCGCTGATATGTTCGACCACACTCAAATCGTGGGAGATGAACAGGTAGGTCAGGTTGAAATCTTTCTGCAGGTCTTGCAGCAGGTTGAGCGTCTGCGCCTGGACGGATACATCCAGGGCACTCACAGGTTCGTCGCAGACAACCAGTTGCGGGTTGAGCGCCAGGGCGCGCGCCACACCAATGCGCTGGCGCTGCCCGCCTGAGAAGGCGTGCGGGTAGCGCACCATGTATTCGGGGCGCAGGCCCACCACCCGCAGCAGTTCGGCCACACGGTCTTGAATTTCGCCGCCTTTGGCAACGCCATTGACCAGCAGCGGCTCGCCGACGATTTGCAGCAGCGTCATGCGCGGGTTGAGCGAGGAATAGGGGTCCTGAAAGATCATCTGCATGTTCATGCGAATCTGGCGCAACTGCTGGCGATCCAGTTCACTCACATTCACCCGTCCCATCTTGGCATCATCGAACCAGATTTCGCCGCCGGTTGGCTCATACGCCCGCATGATCAGCCGCCCGGTGGTGGTCTTGCCGCAGCCACTCTCGCCCACCAAACCCAGGGTTTCGCCAGGCCGGATGAAGAAGCTGACGCCATCTACGGCTTTGACGTGGCCGACCACTTTGGTGAAGACGAAGCCTCTTTTGATCGGGAAATGCTTCTTCAGGCCATTGATTTCAAGCAGATAGGGGGTGTGGGCAGGGCTGTTTTCAGTTTGCATAGCGAGAACCTTTAGGCTGGGTGGGCGGAATCAACGGCTTTGATGCCAATTTTGTCAAGCATGGCCACAAAATCGCTGTACATGACCGATTTTTGCAAGATGTCGGCGATATCGCCGCTTTGAGCGTCTTCCATGTGTTCGTAACAGGAATGCGCCACAACGGGAATGAATTGGGTGGCCGGGTCATGTTTCAGGGAAACCAACAATTCCTGCCAGGGGCCTTCCAGGGTTTCCACTTCAAGCAGAATCAGGGCAGGCTGGGTTTGCTGGGCAAGGGTGAGCATAGCGAGGCTGGGGGGGCTGCTGACAACCTGAAACCCACTGGCTTCAGCGTAACGCTGCAACAGGTAGATAATGTTGGGATCGGTGGCGGCAATTAGAATGGTGGGAAACATGGTCACGATGGGTTAGATGTTTGGCTTCGACAGGCTCAGCCGACGTGAAAACCTTGCAGATACGTTAGCGCTATCGTTAACATGATAAAAAAAATCCCCCCTCAATGCTTGTCTGTTTAGGACATGTGCTGGTCTATTTGGGACGAGTTAACAGTTTGTAAAGCGAAATTGATTTCGCCTGCGAAATTCATTCGCCTACCTGCCAGCGGCGCGCTCGCCGCGCTTGTAGGCGCTCGGTGAAACCCCCACTTCGCGGTGAAAGACGCGGGTGAAATGGCTGCTTTCCACATAGCCTACCCGCCCCATCACTTCGGTAATGCTCAAGTCCCCCTTTTCGAGCAATGCCTTCGCCTGTTGAATGCGGTAGCGCGTCAAATAGGTCAACGGGGCCATGCCGGTTTCTTGCAGAAAACAGCGGTTGAGATGCCGCTCGCTGACCCCGGCATTGCGCGCCAGTTCGTCGCGGCTGATCGGCTGGGCGTAATACTCATGGATGAAGGCCATCACTTTACGCACCAAACGCTGTGTTTCTGTGCCGAGCCGTTTGTGGCGCGCCAGGGCCTGCTCGATGTGTGCCAGGGTCTCCTGGGTGGTGAAAACGCCCTTCGACAGCACCGCCGTCACGCTCTGGTTCAGCAAAGCCATCTCTTCGCCGGTCAAGTGCTGCGCGGTCAGCACGATCACCGGGATGTCGCGCAGGCGCTTATCAGCCTGCATCGCCTTCAACACGGCCATGCCGTCCATTTCAGGCATCATCAAGTCGAGCAGCACCAGGGCCGGCGGGGCGGCGTGCATTTTCTCCAGGGCATCTTTGCCGTTGGCGGCCTGCTGCACCCGGCAGGCGGGCAGTTTGGTCAGCACCATGCGCGTGTGCAGGTCAAGGATATCCGCGTCGTCATCTACAATGAGGATGGTTTGCCGTCCGTCGCAGGTTTCAAAGTCGAAGGCGTAGCGCTGTAAGGCTTCGGCCAGCTTGGCCGCAGCCACCGGCTTGGCCAGGTAATCGAGCGCCAGCACCGAGCCGCCACCTTGCCCTTGCAGCAGCGAATAAAAGATGACCGGGATATTTGCCGTCAGCGGATGCCGCCTGATCTGTTCGATCACTTCCCAACCCAAAGCCACGGCCTGAAAATCCAACACCAACGCGCCAGGCGGATTTTTCTGCAATTCCGCCAGCCAACCGGGGGTTTGGGTGGTGTCCCACACCGCCACCTGGTAGCCTTGCTGTTCGAGGTGCTGGCGCAAGGGCTGACTGCGCTGGGCCTGCTCGGTGAAGATCAGCACCGCCTGCGATGGATGCGCCAGCAGTTCGACCTCGCCTGGCGAAAGCGCCGGCAGCGAAAAATAGAACGTTGAGCCGCTGCCTTCATCCCCCGTAGATGACATGCCAATCACGCCGCCGTGCAGTTCGATCAATTGGCGGCAGATCGCCAGGCCAATGCCCAGGCCGCCATAGCCGCGCGCCACGGTGCGTTCCGATTGGCGAAATTCATCGAAGATGGCTTCCTGTTCGGCCAGGGGGACGCTCAAACCGCTATCGCTGACCGCCAGCGTCACCATCTCGCCATCCGTGCAGACTTGAATGGAAACAAACCCCTGGGTGGTAAATTTGACGGCATTGCTGACCAGGTTCAACACCACCTGCTGCAAGCGCGCGGCATCCCCCATCACCTGTGGCAAATCTGCCGGGATTGCCAGTTGCCAGGCCAGGCCCTTGCTGCGCGCCATCTGCTCGCAGACCAATTCGATCGGTCGTAGCACTTCTTCGGCGATGTGGATGGGCTTCTTCGCCAGGGTAAGCTGGCCCAACTGACTGCGGGCCAGGTCGAGAACGTCGCGCACCAGGCTGCCCAACTGCTGGGCGCTGGCGTGGATACGTGTCAAATCCTGACGGTAGGCATCGGGCAGGGGTGGGCGGTTGCCAATGCCCTCGTGCAGCATCATCTCGCTCAGGCCCACCAGCAGCACCATAGGCGTCAACAGCTCGTGGCTGACCATCGAAAGGAAGCGGCTCTTGAGTTGATTGGCTTCTTCGGCCAGTTCCTGGCTGTGGCGCGCCTGGTGATAGAGTTTGACGTTTTGCTCGATCAGCAGCACGCTCTTGATCGCCCCGCTGATCTGTTCACGCAACACCTGATGGCTGGCCCCTTCGAAGGCGTTGGCATCTACGATCAAAAATCCCAACTGCTCCGGGCCGAAATGCAGCGGGTGAACCATGAGATTGAGCAAATCGGGTGCATCCAGCCAATCCGGCGGGATCAGCCGTGACGACGGGGCGAACACCTGGCCTTCGAGGTGCGGCTGGCGGCCTTGCGCGTCGAAGGCCAGCGCCACGCGTGCGCCACCCTGGGGATGGGCCGCATCCAGGTAAAGCGCCAGGCAGCCATAGGCCACGCCGATGGTGGGCAGGTTTTTCGCCAGGGTGTCCATCAGGCCATCGAGGGTTTCGCTGGCCGAGATCGCCTGGCGCAGGCGGTGCAGGCGGCCCAACTCGCGGCTGCGCTGCAAATCTTGGTGCGCTTTCGAGCGGGTGGTAAATTCGCCCGTCAGCACCCGCCCCTGGTGGATCAGCCGTTCGGCACGTTCTTTGCGTTCGGGCTGATCTTGTTCGAGCGGGATGATCCACCGGCGCAGTTCGGAGAGAATGGCCTGCCATTCGCGCAGTTCGAGGCGGGCCGCGGCGGAGGAGCGCAGCAGTTGGCGCAGGGTGGTCAGGAAGGGGGTATCGGTCTCTTGATCGAGGCTGGCCTGGAAGGCGTCGAAAAATTGTTCGTGCCAGATGGGTGATTTTTCGTCGGGGGTGATGGCGTGCCGTAGCTGGTTGATGATGTGGGTGCGTAACTCGGCGGGGGTGTTGATTTCCGGCGGGAGCACCACCGCCGTGGGCGGGGCGCCAGCCTGCACCAGGTAGGGGTCCTGGCAGCCGCACGATTGGCGCACCTTGACCGAGGTTTCGAGGTAGATTTCGTCGGGCAGTTGTTCGCCGCGCAGCATGGCCGACAACATGCGCACCGCCTGGCGGCCGCGCTCTCTCATGCGGTTGGGAACGGTGGTCAGCGGCGGCGAGCAGATGCGTCCGAGGGGGTTGTTGTCGAAGCCGATGATGGCGATGTCTTCGGGCAGGCGAACGCCGATTTGCTGCAAATAGGTCATCGCGCCGTAGGCGATCTGGTCGTTGACGGCCACCACGCTGTCGAAGACCACCTGGCGCTCTTCCACCAGCAGGCGCATGGCCTCGGTGGCATCCTGTTCCACCCAACGGCAGGGCGGCGAGATCAGGCCGGGGTTGGCATCCAGGCCAAAGTCGGCCACCACGTCCTGGTAGGCGCGCAGGCGTTCCTGGGCGTCGCGGTGGCGTTCAGGCCCGCGGATGAAGGCGATCTGGCGTTTGCCATGCACCCGGACAAGGTGTTCGATGGCCTGGCGCATGCCCTGGTAGCTGCGTAAGATGACCGAGGGAACGCCAGGCAGTGGGATGCCGATGCCGACCACCGGCAGCGGCGCGTAGCCGCGGCAAAATTCGCCAATGCCCTCCGGCCCGATGAATGCCGCCAGCGACGATGTCCAGATGATCAGCCCGTGCAATTGCTGGCGGTCTACCAAATCATAGACTTGATTGGAATAACGATAAAAGGGCGCCGGGTAGCGCAGTTCTCCCCCGGCAAAAGTGACCAGCCGCAGCCCCAATGTGCGCGCCTGTTCGATGATGCCCGTCCATAGCAGCAGACCATTGCCTTCGTCTATGTTGGGGGTGAGGTAACCAATCGTCAGAGGATCAGATTCTGGCATTTGCATCACCGCAAAATGAAAGCCGGTAGAAAAGCACTGGTATTGTGCTGATTCTACCGGCTTTTGCACGTAAGAACGGCCAAAGTTTTAGACGGTCGAGAGGTCCCACGCTTCGTAGATTTTGGGGACGTCGTTGAGCAGGCGTTTGGTGTAGGGTTTTCGGGGGCGCAAAATGACATCATCGGCAGAACCGTATTCGACGATTTTGCCGTGTTCCATGATGTACACGCTGTCTGACACGTAATAGGCCAGGCCGATGTCGTGGGTGATGAAGATCAGTGTCATGCCGGTCTCTTTGCGCAGCGTCATCAGCATGTCGAGGATGGTGGCGCGCGAGCAGGCGTCAATCATCGAGGTGGGTTCATCGGCGATCAGAATCTTCGGCATCAGCAGGAAGATGCGGGCGATCATCAGGCGCTGCATCTGCCCACCCGAAAGCTCGAAGGGGTATTTGTTGGTCAATTCTTCGAACTTCAGGTTGACAAAGCTGCACGCTTTGACCATCATCTTCACTTTTTCATCATACGGCAATCTGCGGCCGCCGCGCATGTGGATGCAGTCGAGCAGGACGGCGTCTATCTTGCGGAAGATGTTGTACGAGGAGAAGGGGTCTTGGAAGATGGCCTGGATGTTTTTCCAGTATTCTTGCTTTTTGCGCTGCGAGCTGATGTCGCGTTTGACGCCCTGGAAAAAAATCTCCCCTTCGGTAGGGCTGGTGAGGCCGAGCAGAATCTTGGCCAGCGTGGTTTTGCCGCTGCCCGATTCGCCGACGATGGAGATGATTTCGCCTTCGTAGAAGCTGAAATCCACATGGTCTACGGCGATGGTTTTCTGGCGGCCCAGGCCGTAGACTTTGGTCAAGCCGGTTCCACTCAGACATAATTTTTTCTCAGGCATTTTGGTATACCTCCCGCAGTTCATCTTCTGAAAAGATGCAGCGATAAGCGCGTCCGTTTTCCAATTCTCGCATCGCCACCGATGTAACCCGGCATTCGGGCTTGACATATTTGCAGCGTTCAGCAAAACGGCAGCCCGAAGGTGGGTTTTTCAGGTTGGGCGGTACGCCGGGAATGGCGGTGAGCTTGTGATCGCGCAGGCCGCTTTCGGGAACGATGATCGAACCCATCAGTCCTTTGGCGTAGGGGTGCAGCGGGTCGAACACGGCATCTTTGGAAGAGGCCTTTTCGACAATCTGCCCGGCGTACATGACCAGGATGTCGTCGGTGACGTTGTAGAGCAGGGGCAGTTCGTGCGTGATGAAGATCATGGACTTGATGATGCCGTTTTCCATCAGGTCGCGCAGCATTTTGATCACCATCTTCTGCGAGGTGACGTCGAGGGCGGAAGACGGCTCATCGGCGATCAACACCTTGGGGCCGAGAATGACCGAGATGGCGATGACGGTGCGCTGCTTCATGCCGCCCGAAAGCTCGACCGGGTATTTTTGCAGCACATCTGCCGAAAGGCCCACACTCTCGAAAAATTCGCGCGCCAGCTCGTAGATTTCTTTGCGGGTGGTTTTGGGGCTGTGCGCTCGGATCACGTCTTCGATGAAGCGGATGACCTTCATGGTAGGGTTGAGGGCGTTCATGGCGGCCTGGGGGATGTAGGCAATTTCCTTGCCCAAGATTGTGCGGCGCACGTCATCGGGGTTCATGCCCGAGATGTTGTGCCCGTCAATGATGATCTCGCCGCTCATGTAATGTAACGGTGCGAAGTAATATCCCATCAGGCTGAGCGCCAGAGTAGATTTTCCGCAGCCCGATTCTCCGGCGATGCCCAGCGATTTGCCTTCTTCCACTTTCAGGGATACATGGTCTACCGCATAGACATCTTCGCGGAAACGGGTGATGTATTTGGTGGTCAGCTCGTTGACCTCTAAGATTACTTTTCCCATGGTGTCACCTAGTCCCTCAAGGCGGGGTTGAATACCTGGTCGAGGCCTGTGTTCATCAGGTTCATCGAGAAGGCGATCAGGGCAATGACCAGCAGCACAGGCAGGTAGGCCCACCACATTCCCTGGATGTCGGCCTGGTAAATTCGCGCCCATTGCATCATCAGGCCCAGGGTTGGCACGTCAGTGGTGCGCGGCCCCAGGCCCAGGATGGATAGGCCCGCTTCAGCCAGGATGGCCGATGAAATTTGCAGGATGAACGCCATCACCACATACGAGGCGATGTAGGGCAGAATATCTACGACGATGATGTAGGCGATGGAGTGACCTGAAAGTTTGGACAGGTTGACATGGTCGCGATGGCGCAGTGAAATCACCTGCGCCCGCACGGCACGCGCCGTCCAAAACCAGGCGGTCAGCCCGATCACCACGGCGATGGTGGTGGCGCCGCGTTTCTCCTGGCCGATGCTGAAGGAGATCAGGATCAGCAGCACAATGGTGGGAATGACGGTGAAGAGATTGGTGACAAACATGATCAGGTCATCCACGATGCCGCCAACGTAACCCGCCAGCAGACCCAGGGTCAGGCCGATCAAGGTGGCGATGGTCCCGGCCACAAAACCGATCTGCAAGGATACGCGGATGGCGGCGACCAGTT
This sequence comes from uncultured Anaerolineaceae bacterium, assembly GCA_964606085.1. Taxonomy (GTDB): domain Bacteria; phylum Chloroflexota; class Anaerolineae; order Anaerolineales; family UBA4823; genus CAIQJJ01. The sequence continues at coordinate 1,698 of CAZSFD010000073.1, read as the reverse complement.
CGGTCAGCACATCGCGCCCGTAGTTATCCGTTCCCAACGGCAGCACACGCACGCTGGCAACCTGGCCCACATTGACATACGCGGATTGAGGGATGAGTGTGCTTTCTTCGAGCGCGCCGGTTTCGGCATTTTTGGCCGCAATAATCGCCCCTTCGGTAGATAAAAGCCCCTGGATGGAGGCATCCAGACGGATGTAGTAATTGCGTTTGGCGTTGGTCATGCCGGCGATTTTGGCCTTGGGGTCGAAATTGGCCGCCCACAGTTCCATCAGCAGTTTGGTATCGGTGGTGTCAATGTCGGTTTCAGGGACGCCAAATCCTACCAGCCATTCTTTCATGGCTATGCGGCCTTCATCGTTTAGCTTGCTGGCAATGCGCTTCGCCGCAGCATCGCTCAGGTTCAGGATATACTTGGGGGCGGCGATGCTGTCGTAGACATTGATGTAGATGCCGGGTTCAAAAAATGTTCCCTGGCCGATGATCGCCAGGGGATCATCCCGGACGATCAGGGGGTAGAAAACCGTTACCAGGATGATGGTCATCAAGATGGAAAAGCCAAAAACAAACTTACCCGAGCGGAAAATTTGTCGAAGTGTATGTTTCATCACAGCACCTCTTTCACTCTGACTGCGCCGCTTTGATGCGCGGGTCAATGATGCCGTACAAGATTTCAATCGAAAAGTTAGCCACCAGCACCATTACCGTAATAATCAAGGACGAGGCAGAGATCAGGGGGTAATCTTGCCCCAGGACGCCGTTCAAGAGGGTGAAACCAAGCCCCGGATAGCTGAAAATGGTGTCTGCGATCAACGCGCCGCCCATCATCGTCCCAACCGATAGCGCCAACCCGGTAATTTGGGGCAGCATGGCATTGCGGAATACATAGCCGACAATTTTGCTATCCTGAATGCCCAGGAAACGGCTGTATTTCACGTAATCGGCATTCAGTTCGTAGATGGACATCGAACGCATCCCAATCGCCTGTCCACCGATAGCGATCAACACAATAGACCAGAAAGGCATCTGGTAGTGCCAGATAACCGAGCGGATAAACTCCCAGCTAAAGTTGGGGATCAGGTTAAAAGCGTAGCCGCCGGCAATGGGGAACCAACCCAGGGTGACGCCAAAAACAACCAATAACAGGATCGCCATGCCAAAGGCGGGGAAATTGCTGATAAAAATACTCACGGGCATCAGCAATTTATCGAAACCGCCCTTCAGATAGGCGGCCAGCGCCCCCAGGCTGTTGCCGAGCAGCCAGCCCACGATGATGGCGGGGAATTGCAACGCTATCGTCCACCAAAAAGCCGCCCCGATCACATCGGCCACGGTGCGGGGATACTGGCTGATCGAGTAGCCAAAATCGCCTCGGAACACATTGATCACATAGATAAAAAACTGTTCGTGCATGGGGCGGTTGACAGCGAACAGGTCGGCATATTGCTGGTAAATGGCCTGCACACCGGTCGCATCGGCCATGCCCTGGGCCAGCCGGGAAACGATGGCCGCCACGGGGTCGCCGGGCATCAAACGGGGCAGGATGAAATTCAGAATGAAAGCGCAGACCAGGGTTGCTAAAAACCAACCCAGCTTGGTCAGGAAATACTTTCGATACCCTTTCAACGCAACACCTCCTCCGAAAGAAGAAGGTGGCAGTCACTTTTCAAGGAAATCTTACATCTGGCGCAACGAAGTGACT
>CAZSFD010000072.1:0-26795 GCA_964606085.1 uncultured Anaerolineaceae bacterium | reverse complement strand
TCGGGCCAAAACCAAGTGCGTTGCACCTTCTGCCCCGTTTTATTGAAAAGATACTTTTCTAGCCCTTAAACGGGTTGAAATCAGTGCCGATATCGTACACATCCACCCCTTCGGCGCGTTTTAGCCGGTTGACGGCCAGGTAGGTGATGGGGGTCATCAGCGCCTCGACGGCGCACTTGAACAGGTAATTGGTCAAGACCAGCGTGACGAACAACGTCCAGGGGAACACGCCAAACAGGCAGGCCACGACGAAAAACGCCAGCGTATCTACCACCTGCCCCACCAACGTGCTGCCGATGGTACGCATCCACAAATGCCGCCCGCCGGTGATGATTTTCATCTTTGCCAGCACGAACGAATTGGAAAACTCCCCGCTCCAATAACCGGCCAGGCTGGCCAGCACGATGCCGCCGCTGCTGATGCCGCCCAAGATCGCCAGGTAGGCCACCTGCCCGGCATACTCCTGCCACTGTGCTTCGCCGGGCAAGGCACTGACCGCCGCAAACACCAGCGCCGTCAGCACCAGACAGCCAAAGCCCAGCCAAATCACCCGCCGCGAACGCCGGTAGCCGTACACTTCGGTGAGAATATCGCCAAAGATGTAGCTGACCGGGAAGAGCAGCGTGCCGGCGTCGAAGGCCATGGGCACACCAGCGATGCCGAAGCCGAGGTCTATGATCTTCGCTGACGAGGCGATATTGCTGACCACCAGCACGGTGACGAAGAAGGCGGTGATCGCATCGAGGTATTTGTGATGGATGGATTGGGGGATCGCTGACTCGCTGATTTGCTGATTCGCTTGTTTGCTCATTTCAAACTCCTGTTTTGGTGAGGCGGGTGTTCAGGCTGCTCGCACAGCCACGACCGCCGCAGTTTTTGGCGACAAAGAGCGTCGCTAACCCGGGTGGTCTGCTACCGGGTGGGGGCAAACTATATCACAAACCCTCTAACCTTCAACCTTTAAACCTTCTTCATCATCTTACAAAACGCACATTCCCCCATGGCGCTGGTCGGCTGGCCGCAGGTAGGACAGGCGTGCAAATCGGCGGCGTCGGGGTCGGATTGGGCCTGGGGGGTGAACAAGCCATCCTTCTTGGCCTGCAAGAACAGGCTGTAAAACTGCAATTTGATGCCGGGGTGCGTCGCTTCCAACTGGTTGAGTAGTTCTTTATGCTCGATAGACGTGGCCCCCACGGCATGCGGACACTCCTCGTAAATGTATTCGATGCCGCGCAGCAGCGCATAGGCGGCCATATCGCGCTCGTACATGCGGCACAGCGGCTTGACTTTGCGCGCCAGGCCGGGCTTATCAGCTTCGAGCACTGGCCCCTGGCGCACCAGGTAACCGCCCGCCCAGCGCAGCGTATTGCCGAAGAGTACAGCAGCCTCGTCGTCGAGGTTGTGGCCGGTGGCGAGGACATCGTAGCTGCCCTCCTGCGCCAGGCGGTTCATAATATGACGTTTACTCAACCCACACACCGAGCAAGGTGCGCCCTGGCCGCGGTGCGTGCGTGCGGCAATCTGCGGGATGCTCGCGCCGTAGGTTTCAGGCACGCTCTCGACGTGCAGTTTCAGCCCATGTTGGGCGGCGAACTGCTCCGTCAGGCGCTGCGACTCGGCCGAGTAATTCACGCCGCCGTCAATCCCCAGGCCGATATACAGCCCGTCGGCGCGGTAGCCCAGGCGGGTGAGAATGTCCCACAGTGCCAGCGAATCCTTGCCGCCCGAAACCGCCACCAGAATGCGCGCATCCTTGCCAAACATGCGGTATTTCTGGATCACCTTCTCCACCTGTTCCGGCACCCAGGCCAAATAATCCTCTTTGCACAGCCCCATGTGATGCTGCATCAGGTTGATCACGGCCTTGCCGCCGCATTTACGACACTTCATAGCTCACTCCGCAACATGCTATCTGCCACTTGCTACCTGCTCCCTTTACCCCCCCGAAATCACCGATACCAGCTTGATCACATCGCCCGGCTGCAGCAGTTCATCTTCGGTGATCAGTTCGCCGCGCCGGGTGACGATGACGGTCTCGGGCAGGACGTTGATTTTTTCCAGGGCGTGATGCACCGTCATGCCCGGCCTGATTTCGATTTCTTTGCCCCGCTGAATGATGGTGACAGGTTTCCATTCGGCCATTCTTGCCTCCAATTCAGACAAATTGAGTTGACATTCTACCGTGAGGGGGAAATGGAGTCAACGAGGGGCAAGGAGCAAGGGGCAAAGAGCGACAGTTTGCCACTTGCTACTTGCCCCCTGCTCCCTGCCCGTTTGCCAATTGTTAGCTAACCGTTAGCTCACCGATAAGTACGATTCGCCCCCTCCTGTTATCCTATGTCCGTACAACATCATCGTAACCACGCAACACGAATCACGAATCACGAATCACGGAGCATCCCATGAAATTCAAAACCCTCGTCCTCATCATCGTTTTCACCCTCCTCATCATCACCGCCTGCAATGCCGCCCCCAGCGCCACCGCCGAACCGACCGCCCTGCCGCCCGTCTCAGCCGAGAACGCCATCATCGCTTCTGGGCGGGTGATGCCTAACCAGTATGCCAGCATCGGCTTCGGCCAGAGCGGCAAGATCGCCGAAGTGCTGGTGGCTGAGGGCGATACCGTCGCAGCCGACCAGATCATCGCCCGCCTCGAAAGCACCGAAGCCATGCAAGCCGAAGTGGCGCGTGCCGCATTGGAAGTGCTGCTGGCCGAACAGGCCCAGGCCGATCTCTACGATCACACCGACGCCGACCAGGCCGCCCTGCAAATGGCGATTGCCCAGGCCTATGTGACCGTGCAGGATGCTCACAACCGCCTCGACCGCCTCTACATCCCCGAAGATCAGGTTGCCCTGACTTCGCTCGAAGCCGTGGCCCAGGCCCGCGTGACCCTCGACGCTGCCCGCCTTGCTTACGAACCCTACGAAAATCAAAAAGAAGAAACCGAGGCTTCCAAAGAACTAAAACGTAAGCTGGATCGGGCAAAAATGGACTTCAACACCGCCGTACAGCGCGCCGTAGCCGAAGCCGACCTGGCCAATGCCCAGGCCGCCCTCGACGAAGCGATTGCCGATTACGATGCGGACGGCGAAGCCCCCGATGCCGACCTCGTCACCGCCGCCGCTGCCCGCCTCGAAACCGCCAAAGCCGCCCTCGCCGCCGCCCAGGCTGCCAGCGAACAACTCGTGCTGCGCGCCCCATTCGCCGGCGTGATTACCGAGATGGAACTGAAAGCGGGCGAGTTCATCAGTGCCGGGCAGCCCAGCGTGACCGTGGCCGACCTGACCGCCTGGATCATCGAAACCGAAGACCTGACCGAACTCGACGTGGTCAAGCTGCAAAACGGCCAGCCCGCCAGCATCAGCCTGGATGCCCTGCCCGACGCCGCCCTGAATGGCAGCGTCACCGCCATCGCCGATACCTACGGCCAGCGCCAGGGCGACATCACCTACCGCGTCACCATCCGCCTCGCCAACGCACCCGCCGACATGCGCTGGGGCATGACCGCCCAGGTCAAATTCACGCCTCCCGCCGCCGCGAAAGTAAACCCTTAACTCACCACGAAGGACACGAAGGAACACTAAGGAAAACCCTAAAATACCTTCGTGTACCTTTGTGCCCTTTGTGGTTAGCTGATTTTTTTAGGAAAAACATCATGGCACTCTGGTTTCAACCCTCCCCCAAAACATCCCCCGACCGCAACGGCAGCGCCCTGATCAGCCTGCGCGGCGTGCAGAAGAACTACCGCACCAGCGCCGGCGAGGTGCAGGTTCTCAAGGGCATTGACCTCGACATCCAGCCTGGCGAATTCGTCGCCATCGCTGGTAAATCGGGCAGCGGCAAGACCACCCTGCTCAACATGATCACCGGCATAGACCGCCCCTCCCACGGCGAAGTGTGGGTGGGCGAAACCGGCGTCCACAAGCTCAGCGAAGGCAAAATGTCGCGCTGGCGCGGCAAAAACCTGGGCATCGTCTTCCAGTTCTTCCAATTGCTGCCCATGCTCACGCTGCTCGATAACGTCATGCTGCCGATGGATTTCTGCCGCCTGTACACGCCCCGCCAGCGCCGCCAGCGTGCCGGTGAACTGCTCGAACTGGTCGGCCTGAAAGACCACGCCCACAAGCTGCCCTCGGCGGTTTCGGGCGGGCAGCAGCAGCGCGCGGCCATCGCCCGCGCCCTGGCCAACGACCCGCCCCTGATCATCGCCGACGAACCCACCGGCAACCTCGACTCGAAAACCGCCGAAGCCATGCTGGAAGTCTTTCAGACGCTCGTGGCCCAGGGCAAAACCTTCGTCATCGTCACCCACGATAACTCGCTGGCCGAACGCGTCCACCGCACCGTGCGTATCGCCGACGGTGAAATCGTCAGCGACGAAGCGCACGCCACAGCGTCAGCCGCAGCGTTAGCCGCAGCGTTAGCCGCCCACATCGAACCGCGGCTGCCAGCCCCGCACTTCGCGCTGGCGGAGGCAATCGCATGATCCAACCCCGCTGGCGCAAAGTCCTGGCCGATCTGTGGAGCAACAAAACCCGCTCGGCCCTCACCGTCCTCACCATCATGGTCGGCCTGTTCGCCGTCGGCTTTGTCTCCGGCATGAAAGACATCATGCTGGTAGATATGAATGCCGACCACGCCGCCGCCAACCCGCATTCGGGCGTGATCTACACCGAACCCTTCGACGATGACGTGGTGCGGACGCTGCGCAGCGTGCCAGGCGTGGCCGACGTGGAAGGGCGCACCTCCGTTCTCGTGCGTGTCCAACTCCCCGGCAGCGAACAAAAAATTCCCTTGAGTTTTCAAGGCTTCGAGCGCGTGGAAGACCGCCGCATTGACCAGATTCGCCCCTCCAACCCGGCCCAAATCCCCGCCCTCGCCAAAGGCGATATCCTGCTCGAAGCGGCCACCCTCAACACCCTGCCTGTCCAACCCGGCGATGTACTCACCGTCGAAACCGGTGATGGCAAGCTGCGCCAATTGCGCGTGGCCGGCCTGATCCGCGACGTCACCCAAATTCCCTATCACATGGGCTGGGGTTCGCTCACCGGCTACACCTCGCCTGAAACGGTCGAATGGCTGGGCGGCTGGCGCGAGTACACCAGCCTGTACTTCAACGTCTCTGAATACAAGAAGAATGAAAAACACGTCAACGAGGTGGCCGCCGCCCTGCGCCATCAGATCGAACGCAGTGGGCGCGAAGTGTACGGCGTGGGTGTCTACAAACCCGGCCAGCACTACGCCGCCTTCATCACCGAGGGCATCGCCGCCATCATGGCCGTTCTCGGCGGCCTGTCGGTGTTCCTGATCATCTTCCTGATCGTCAACACCATCAACGCCCTGCTGGCCCAGCACACCCGCCAAATTGGTGTGATGAAGGCCGTCGGCGGCGGCACGGGGCAGATCGCCGCCATGTATCTCACGTTGATGTTCGCTTTCGGCCTGCTGGCGCTGCTGATCGCCATTCCGCTGTCGGGCGTGTTGTCGTATTTCGTCATCGAGCAAATGGCCCCGTGGCTGAACTTCCAGCCAGCCGGTTTCCGCATTGCGCCAGGCACGGCGGCCATCCAGGCTGTGTTGGCGCTGGGCGTGCCGCTGCTGGCGGCGCTGTTCCCGGTGATCATCAGTACCCGCATCACCGTGCGCGAAGCCATCAGCACCTACGGGTTGGGCCGCGGTCACTTTGGCCAAAGCTGGCTCGACCGCCTGGTCGAAAAGATCAGCTTCTTGCCGCGCCCTACCTTGATCTCGCTGCGCAACACCATCCGCCGCAAAGGCCGCCTGGCGATGACGCTGATCACGCTGACCCTGGGCGGGGCGATCTTCATCGCCGTGCTCAACCTGAAAACCGGCACCGCCGCCGCCCTCGATTCACTCGAAGGCTACTTCCTGGCCGATGTCAACGTCAACCTGAACCGCTCTTACCGCCTGGAACGGCTGGAGGAGATTGTGGGTAACGTGCCGGGCGTGACGGGCATCGAAGCCTGGCTGTATGCCGATGGCGAACTGCACAACCCCGATGGCAGCGACCAGGATGTCGCTTTCATGGCGCCGCCCGCCGATTCGCAATTGATCGATCCCGTACTCACTTCGGGGCGCTGGCTGCTGCCCGAAGATGACAACGCCGTGGTGATCGGCAATCACCTGCTCAAGCTGCGCCCCGAACTGCGCGCCGGCGATACCCTCACCATCAAAATCGGTGAGCGCGACACCACCTGGCTGATCGTCGGCACCTACCGCCTGGTGGGCAACACCAACCCGCCGCTGCTCTACACCAATAAAGAATATCTCAGCCAACTGCTCAGCCAAACCGGGCGCGCCGGCAGCTTGCGCGTGATCACCGCCGACCACAGCCCGGCAGCACAGAAACAGATCGCCACGGGCATCGAAGCCAGCCTGAAACTGGCCGGGGTGGACGTTTCCTACGTGCAAACCGGGGCCGAGTGGCGGCAAACGCAATCTTCGATGTTCGACGTGCTGATCTACTTCATGTTGGCCATGGCCCTGGCAATTGCCGCCGTGGGCGGGCTGGGCCTGATGAGTACGATGAGCATCAACGTGATGGAACGCACGCGTGAGATTGGCGTGCTGCGCGCCATTGGGGCTTCCAATGGTGATGTGCAGCAAATTGTCATCGTGGAGGGTCTGCTGATTGGCCTGTTGAGCTGGTTCTTCAGCCTGGGGTTGTCGCTGCCGATTACCACCGCCCTCAATTTTGGCGTGGGCAGCGCCATTCTCAGCGCCCCGCTCGATTTCGCCTTCGGCTGGCAGGGCATCACCTTCTGGCTGGTCAGCGTGATCGTCATCGCCGCCGTCGCCAGCGCCATCCCCGCCTGGAACGCCTCGCGCCTGACCGTGCGCGAGGTGCTGGCCTACGAGTAACCTATTTGCGCTTGCGGCGGATTATGGTGGTGGCATTGGGGCGGGCCAGCGGCAGGCGCAGCGTGAAGGTGCTGCCGTGGCCGGGCTGACTGGCGGCTGTCAGTGTGCCGCCGTGCGCCAGGGCGATCTCGCGGGCGATGGCCAGGCCCAGCCCTGCCCCGTGATCGCCGCTGCGCCGGGATGGGTCGCCCCGGTAGAAGCGCTCGAAGATATGCGGCAACGCCTCGGCGGGGATGCCTTCGCCCGTGTCGCGCACGGTGATGCTGACCGCATCGGCGGACGGGCTGGCGGTCAGTGTCACCTGGCCGCCGGGGGGCGTGTGGCGCAGGGCGTTATCTACCAGGTTGGTCAACACCTGGGCCAGGCGGTCGCCGTCGCCGGGGATGGGGGGGAGTTCGGCCGGCTGCACTTGCAAGGTGACACCCGCCTGGCGGGCTTGCAAAGCAAATTTTTCTGCTGTGTTGCGTACTAAGGCCATCAAATCAAGTGGAGCGAAGATGAATTTGGCTGTCCCGGCATCCAGGCGGGCCAGGTCGAGCAGGGCCACCACCATGCGGTGCATGCGCCCGGCTTCGTTGTAGATGACCGTGGCGGCCTGCTGCTGCTCATCGGGGGTTTGCGCCGCGCCGTCGAGAATGGCCTGGGCAAAGCCCTGGATGGAGGTCAGCGGCGTCTTCATCTCATGCGAAACGTTGGCGACGAAATCACGCTGCGATTGCTGACTGGCGCGCACCCGCCGGAGCATTTCTTGGTAGGCGCTGACCAGTTCTTGCACTTCGCTTGGCCCGCCCTGGGGCAGCGCGGCGGGGTCTACGTGGGGCGCTTGCCGCGAGGCGGCCACCAGCCGTTGCAGCGGGTCGGCCACCCAGCGCGCCATCAGGTAGGCCAGCACCAGTGAGAGCAGCAGCGCCACGAAGCCGGCGCGCAAAATGGGGGCGAAAAATTCGTCGCTCAGCAGCGCCCCAACCGGCACCGTTGGGCGGGGGGCGCTGATCACCAACCAATCGCCGTTGTCCAACTTTTTGAGGGAATAGAGCCAGGGTTTTTGGTCGGCGTCGAACACCACGCCATCGGGCCGCAGGCGTGGCAGGCGCGGCAGCACCAATCGGGCTGCTTCGGGCTGCGAATCGACGAGCAGGCCGCGCTGGTCGTTGAACACCAGCACGCGCAGGCTGCCATCCTGTCCGATGGTCGCTTGCGCCAGGCGTGCGAGCCAGCGGGTCATTTGCGCCGGGGGCAGGTTTGACCAATCGGCCTGGCGGTCGAGCAGGGTTTTTTGTGCCTGGTTGATGCGTTGTATGGTCTGGCGGTAGACCAGCGGGTTGCTCAACAGGAAGCTAAACAGCACCACCGCCACCACCACCAGGGCGACGAAGATCAGCAGGGCATAGCTCAACCATAGGCGCGTTCGTAAGGATGTGAACATCACACCACCAGCTTGTACCCAATGCCGGTGACGGTTTCGATCTTGACTGCACTGGCGGCCAATTTGCGCCGCAGGTGGCCCACATGAACGTCCACGGTGCGCGTTTGGCCGTAGTAATCGAAGCCCCAGGCCAGTTCGAGCAGTTTTTCGCGGCTGAGTACGTGGCCGCGATGTTCGGCCAGCGTCAGTAGCAGGTCAAATTCCTGCGTGCGCACGTCTACCGGCTGGCCGTTCACGGCCACTTCGCGGCTGGCGGGGTCAATCGTCAGGTCGGCCAGGTGCAGCGGGGCTGGCGCGGCGGTGGGGCTGGCGCGGCGTTCTTGCCGCCGTAAAATGGCTTTGACGCGCGCCACCAGTTCGCGCGGGTTGAAGGGTTTGGTCAGGTAGTCGTCGGCGCCGAGTTCGAGGCCCAAAATTTTGTCAATATCTTCGTCGCGGGCGGTGAGCATGATGATGGGGATGGGGTTATCCTGCGCCCGCAGTTGGCGGCAGATGTCGAAGCCGTCGAGGCCGGGCAGCATCACATCCAGCACCATCAGGGCGGCCTGGCGGCGGTTGGCGGCTTCGAGGGCGGCGCGGCCCTCGCCCACCGCCTGGACGCGAAAGCCATCGCGTTCCAGGTACAGGCGGGCGAGTTGGATGATGGAGGGTTCGTCGTCTACGAGGAGGATGGTTTCATTTGGCATGAGGCTATTTTACTCGCAGCGCATCACGGTTTTCCTTGAGAAAATCACGAATTGCCTGGATCAGCGCTTTGCCCGTGCCATCCATGGCGGCGCGGGTTTCTTGCAGGGCGGTGTGCAGCGCTTCGACGGTGGACTGGGCGGCTTCGGGGTCGGTGACGTTGCCATCGTCATCGAAGCCGGCGTGGGCGGCGGCGATGGCAGCGGCCTCGGCGTGGGCGGCCTGCACATTGGGCAGGGCGGCGGCCAGGGCATCGAGGGCGGCCTGAACGCCAGAGGCATCGAGGCCTTTCTCGGCGGCCCGGTCAATCAGCGTTTGCGCCTTTTCGATCAGCGCATCCGAACGGTCGAGCAGGTTGCCCATGCGTTCGACACGGCGCTCCAGGCGGCGGAAGGCGATCTTCAAACGGGGATGGTTGCCCTCGCCGGGTTGGGGGTCATCGGGCAGGCCCGCCGCGGCTGCATCGCTGATGGGCAGCGCCAAAAAAGCCAGCAGCGCGGCCAGGGCGAACAGGAACAATTTGGGGGTGAGCGAAGCGATTTTGAACATGTGAGACTCCTTTTTTGAATTGGTTAGATAAGCGAATTGTAGGGCGCGGGGGTAACAGGCGCATAACAGCGTTGTAACCAGGCTGTAAAATCGGCCCGGCGGTGGGGCGAATCGGCGCTAATTTTTCGATACAATACCCTCATGGAACTCACCGCTTTTCGTGCCTTACAAACACCTGATGGACAGGAAGCGCTGGCCGCTGCCATGCAGCTTGCGCCGTGCGAAGACGATTTCTTGCGCCACTTCACCACCCTGCAAAAACATTTCCCCGCCGATTTGGCCCGCGCCGCCCTCGAAACGGCCATTTTGCGCAGCCAGGCCGGGCGCAAATTTGCCCAACCAGGCGGCCTCTACTTCACCCGTGCCGCCCTCGAACAGGCCTCGCCCGACGAAGTTTCGGCCTATCGCAGTCAGCGTTACGCCCCCTTCGGCCTCATTGCCGATCTCGGCTGCTCGGTCGGCTGCGATACGCTGGCCCTGGCGCAGTTCGCCCCAACCATCGGCATTGACCTCGATCTGCTGCGGCTGGCGATGGCGCAGGCCAACGTGGCAAACGAAAAGACCTTGCGGCACAGCGCCTTTTTCTTGCAGGCCGATCTGACGCAGCCGCTCCCCCTTGCCTATTCGCTGCCTCGCCCTTCTGCCCTGTTCTTCGACCCCGCCCGCCGCGCCGCTCACCGTCGGGCCTTTTCGGTGGCTGATTATTCTCCGCCGCTCGCCATCATCCAAAACTGGCTGCCGCACTTCCCGGCGCTGGGCGTCAAAATCTCGCCGGGCGTGGCCCTGGATGAACTGGCCGCCTACGACTGCGAGATCGAATTCATCTCGCTGCGTGGTGAACTGAAAGAAGCCACGCTATGGTTTGGCCCGTTGAAAACAGCAGCCCGCCGCGCCACCGTTCTCCCCGGCCCCTTCACGTTGACGGAACACGCCATACGCGACATGCAGCAAAGCATCAGTCCCCCGCTTGCCTACCTCTATGAACCCGACCCCGCCATCCTGCGCGCCGGCCTGGTGACCGACCTGGCGCACATGCTCGATGCTGCCCAACTCGACGCCGAGATCGCCTATCTCACCAGCCAAAAACAAACGCCCACACCCTTTGCCAGGGTGTGGGCGATTGAAGCATGGTTTCCGTTTCAGTTGAAGCGCCTGCGGGCTTATCTGCGAGAGCGCAACGTGGGCCAGGTGACGGTGAAAAAACGTGGTTCTCCATTGACCCCCGAAGCGCTGATGCGCGATTTGCGCCTTTCTGGTGAGGCAACGCGCACGATCTTCTTAACCCATCTGCGCGGTAAGCCAATCGTGATCGTTGGTTCGCCGCATTCACTTCCGCCCGAAAAAGCGTAAGGCTAAATTGCAACCGGCAACTTACAACAGCCGCGGCTGTCCGTTATTTTCCACATACGTCACTCCCAGGTGTTCGTAGGCCAGCCGGGTTGCCACGCGGCCCTGTGGGGTGCGCTCGAGGAAGCCAAGTTGCAGCAGGTAAGGTTCGACCACGTCCATGATCGTGTCTTGCTCTTCGCTGACCGAGGCGGCAATCGTGCTGAGGCCCACCGGACCGCCGCGGTATTTTTCGATGATCGTTTTCAGCACGCGCACATCCATCTCATCCAGGCCGAGGGGGTCTACGTTGAGCAGGTCGAGGGCGAGGGCGGCCATCTCTTGGGTGATCAGGCCGTCGCCGCGCACCTGGGCGTAGTCGCGCACGCGGCGCAGCAGGCGCAGGGCCACGCGTGGCGTGCCGCGGCCACGCCGGGCCACTTCTTCTACGCCGGCGGTTTCGGCCTTTGCCCCCAGTACGCCCACCGCCCGTGTGACGATCTGGCGCATGGCGGCCAGGTCATAGTAATCCAGGTGATAGGTGGCGCCGAAGCGGGCGCGCAGTGGGGCGGTCAGCAGCGCCAGGCGGGTGGTGGCTCCAATCACGCTGAAGCGTGGCAATTTCAAGCGGATCGAGCGCGCCGACGGGCCTTTGCCGATCACGATGTCGAGGGCGAAATCTTCCATTGCCGGGTACAGCACTTCTTCTACCACGCGCCCCAGGCGATGAATTTCGTCAATGAACAGGATGTCGCCCGCCCGCAAATTGGTGAGGATGGCCGCCAGATCGCCGGCGCGCTCGATGGCCGGGCCAGCGGTGATCTTGATGTTGACGCCCATTTCGTTGGCCAAGACGTGCGCCAAGGTAGTTTTTCCTAACCCGGGTGGGCCATAAAACAAGGTGTGATCGAGCGCTTCGCCGCGCTGCTTGGCGGCGGCGATCAGGATGCTCAGGTTCTCCTTGACGCGCTCCTGGCCGATCAGTTCGGCCAATTTTTGCGGGCGGATGGATTGATCGAGTTTGGCTTCTTCGCCTTGCGCTTCGGGCGTGACGATGCGGGGCTTTTGGGGGGCGGGGGTGTCGGTCATGCGAGGGATTATAAACGACTTGTTTCTTATTTCTGCGCTTTGGCGTCTTTGTCGTCGCCTTCGGCCTTGCCCATGCCCATTTCGAGCAGGCGTTCTGAGAAGCCGGCCAGGAAGGCCGCTGCCAGATACAGGCCAGGCGTCTGTTCGCCCATTTGCAAGATGCCCGCTAATACGAAGATGACCACTGCCAACGCCGAAACAGCCCCCACCAGCGGGCGGGCGATGGTGAAAACGAAGCTCTGCAATTGATCGGGGATGTTGACCTGGGCTGAGCTTTTCTCCAGGCGCAAAATGCCGCTGATGCAGGCCCCCAAAGTGCCAAACAGCAGCGATGAAACCGTCAGCGACAGGCGAAAGACCTGTTCCTGGTGTTCGGGTGGGTTGTTTTGCAGCCATAACAGCAGCGCCAACCAGCCCAAAACGGCCAGCAGGGCGATCCCTTCGAGAAAGCGAATCTGGTCGCCGATGATATGCAGGCGGCGGTACACGTTGCCGTAATGCTCGGTCAGAATTTGCTGTGCCTGAAGGAGTTCGCCCAGTTCCAGCTTTTGTTTGAGTTGGTTGTTCTCTTGGGTCAGAATTTTATTCAGCGTGCTTTTGCGCCACCCCCCCAACTTCTTGTTGGCCTCTTGCAGCAATCCCTGGGCGCTGGCATGCAGAACGCCCGCTGCGTAGGCCTGCAAGGGGGAGGCTTGTTGGCTGAGATCGAAGTAGATTTGCATTTCGCCGCGCCGGGCGGTATTGAACAGCCCCCAGCCCAGTTCCACCTGTCCATCGTCCAGGGCGGCGGCAGATTGCTCGATCAGGCGTGCCAGGTTGGCAAAGCCGAACTGGTTGGCCTCCAGCCCGGCGGCCAACAGGCGGGTTTCGAGCTGCGCCATTTCAGCGTAATAGGTTTCCAGGCTGTTGGCCAGGCGCTGGCCCGAATGCGTCAGGTGTGAGCGCCGCCAACGGGCCAGCCTGCCTGGTTTGAACAGGCTGGCGTGCTGAAAATTTCCAACGGGGGCAGGTGTTTGAGACATGGCTTTCCCTTTCGCAAACAGAACGGAGGAACGAACGGTAGAGCCATTTTAACATGTGCCGGGTCTCGACAAGCTCGACCAACGGGCAGCTTGCTGGTTGAGCGGCGAACTTGGTTCGCGGTCGAAACCAGGTCTCGACAGGCGCGACCGACGGCGGAATTTGATCATGGCAAAATTACGCACCAGCCGTAAACATCAGGCCATCTGGGCCGTGATCCACCTGGATGGCCGCGCCCTCGCCAAACTCGCCGGCCAAAATTTTCAGCGCCAGGGGGTCTTGCAGTTCACGCTGGATGGCGCGTTTGAGCGGGCGGGCGCCGAAATCGGGGTCGTAGCCGGTGTCGGCCAGGAACTCTTTGGCGGCGGGGGTGACGGTGAGGGCGTGGCCGCGCGCTTGCAGCAAGGCCACCAGTCGCCGCAGTTGAATTTCGACGATGCCGGTCAGATTTGCGCGGCTGAGCGGGTGGAAGATGACGATTTCATCCACGCGGTTCAAAAACTCGGGGCGGAAATGCGCCTGCAGCACCCGTGTCACCAGGTCGCGGGTCACGTTTTCGGCGGGTTCGTTGCCCAGCCACAGTTCGCTGCCCAGGTTGGAGGTCATAATTACCACGGCATTGCGAAAATCTACCGTGCGGCCCTGACCGTCGGTCAGGCGGCCATCATCGAGCAGTTGCAGCAGGGTGTTGAAAACTTCGGGGTGGGCCTTCTCGATCTCGTCGAACAGCACCACGCAATAAGGGCGGCGGCGCACGGCTTCGGTCAATTGGCCGCCTTCATCGTAACCCACGTAGCCGGGCGGCGCGCCGATCAGCCGCGAGACGGTGTGCTTCTCTTGATATTCGCTCATGTCAATGCGGATCATGGCGCGCTCATCGTCGAAGAGAAATTCGGCCAGGGCGCGGGCGAGTTCGGTCTTGCCGACACCCGTGGGGCCCAGGAACATGAACGAGCCGATGGGCCGGTTGGGGTCTTGCAGGCCCGAACGGGCGCGGCGCACGGCGTTGGAGACGGCCCGCAGGGCATCCTCCTGCCCGACGACGCGTTGGCGCAGGCGTTCTTCCATGCGCAGCAGCTTTTGCGTCTCGCCTTCGAGCAGGCGTGTAACCGGGATGCCCGTCCAGCGGGCGACGATTTCGGCGATCTCTTCGGCATCCACTTCTTCTTTGAGCAGGGCGCCCTCGCTTTGCATCGTTTTCAGGCGTGCTTCATATTCGGCGGCCTTCTTTTCCAGTTCGGGCAGCGTGCCATAGCGGATGCGCCCGGCGGCTTCGTAGTCGTTGCGCTGCTCGGCGTGTTCCAGTTCCAGGCGGGTCTGCTCAATTTGCTCTTTGGTATTTTGCAGGTTGCCAATCGCTTCCTTTTCGGCCTGCCAGCGCGTGCGCAGGCGGATGGCCTGTTCGTTCAGGTCGGCCAGGTCGCGTTCGAGCTTTTCCAGGCGTTCTTTGGAAGCCCGATCGCGCTCTTTGCTGAGCAGTTGGCGCTCGATTTCGAGCTGCATGATGTCGCGATCCACATCGTCGAGGGCCTGGGGCTTCGAGTCGATCTCGGTGCGCAGGCGGGCGGCGGCCTCGTCAATCAGGTCAATTGCCTTGTCAGGCAGGTGGCGGTCGGTGATGTAGCGGGTGGAGAGCGTGGCGGCGGCGATGACGGCGGGGTCGGTGATGCGCACGCCATGATGGACTTCGTAGCGCTCTTTCAGGCCGCGCAGGATGCTGATGGCATCTTCCAGCGAAGGCTCTTCGACCACCACCGGCTGGAAGCGCCGTTCGAGGGCGGGGTCTTTTTCGATGTGTTTGCGATATTCGTCGAGGGTGGTGGCGCCGATCAGGTGCAGTTCGCCGCGCGCCAGCAGCGGTTTGAGCATGTTGCCGGCGTCCATCGCCCCTTCGGCGGCCCCCGCCCCGACGACGGTGTGCATCTCATCGAGAAAGACCACAATTTCGCCCTGGGAATCGGTGATCTCTTTGAGCGTCGCCTTCAGGCGTTCCTCGAACTCGCCGCGATACTTGGCCCCGGCCAGCATGGCCGCCAGATCGAGCTGCATCAGGCGTTTACGCTTCAGGCCCTCCGGCACATCGCCCTTGACCATGCGCTGCGCCAGGCCCTCGACGATGGCGGTCTTGCCCACGCCGGGTTCGCCGATCAGCGCCGGGTTGTTTTTGGTGCGGCGGGAGAGGATTTGCACGGCGCGGCGGATTTCCTCGTCGCGCCCGATCACGGGGTCGAGTTTGCCCTGGCGGGCGGCGGCGGTCAGGTCGCGGCCATATTTTTCGAGCGTCTGGTAGGTGTTTTCGGGGGTCTGGGTGGTGACGCGTTGACTGCCGCGCACCGCTTTGAGGGCGTTGAGGATGGCATCTTTGGTCAGGCCATATTCGGCCAGGCGGCGGCCCTCGGGAGATTCGGTCAGGCCGAGCAGGATGTGTTCGGTGGAGACGAACTCATCTTGCATGGCTTTGGCGTGGCGTTCGGCGGCGTCGAAGGCTTTGGCGGTGTGCGGGGCCAGGCCCACTTCGCGGTTTGCGCCATATACTTTGGCGTGTGCGTTGAGGTCGTTTTGTAGTTCGTCGTACAAAGCCGTCACGCTGCCGGCCACTTTGGTGACGATGGCCGGCACCACGCCGTCATCCTGACGCAACAGGGCCATTAACAGGTGTGCTGGTTCAATAGATTGGTGGTTGAGGTCACGCGCCAGGTTTTGGGCGTTGAAGATGGCTTCTTGTGATTTTTGGGTGTATTGTTTGAGGTCCATAAAATATCCTCCAATGGAAAGATGTCTGCTACTATACCCCAATTATGTTGGAAGAAGATAAACGTTGTGTCAGCAAAATGCAAGAATTAAAAAAACGGCCTCCGCTGGGGTGGTGAGAAAAATCCCAGCGGAGGCCTTCGCCAAAGGAGGAAACAGCGATGAGCATCAGGAGGTGTCCAGCTCCTGTGTCGTGTTGATAATACTGCAAAGATGGGCGTCGTGATATGGTTGAAGATCACCACTCTTTCGTGATGTTTTTCACATTCTCAGTAGGTGCGGTAGCGCTGCGGGGCGCGGTTTTTGTTCTGCTGCGCCTGGCGGTAAGTGCCGATGGCTGAGTCGATCTCGGTGCTGAGGGCCATCCAATCGGGGGTGATCAGCACAAAGCCGGCGCTTTTAGGGTTGAACATTTGCCGGGGCAAGAACAGCTTCAACACGCGCGGCGACATGGGGTAGCCGAGCAGTTCCACCACGACAATCGTTTGCCCATAGAAAGGCTCAAGCAGCGATTTCTCATTGCCTTTGGCGCGCTCGGGTGGAAAAAGTTGCTGCACCATGGCCGAATGCACGCTGCGAATGCGGCGGTAGGAGATGTTGAGACGCAAAAAGGGGGTGATCAGGCGCAGGTGATCGGGGAATGCCTGCACATAAGCCACGCGCCGGGCAAGAAAGATAAAAAAGGCCAGGAACAAGGCAAAAATCCCCGCACCAAGCACCAGAATATCTTGCCAAAGCTGATTGATGTACCCCCCATTGCTACCCACCCACCATAGCGCCAGCAAAGCCACCCCCACCAAAAGCACCGGCCAGAAGAAGCGATCTAATGAACGTTGATAAACCAGTAACGGGTGGCGGTTGCCTGCTTTTTTCGATTTCATGGCTACTCCTCGGCAGGTTTTTGGGTGGGTAAGGTGAACCAGAAGGTGCTGCCCTGTTGCACGGCGCTGGTGAAGTTGATTTCTCCACCCATGCTTTCTACCAGCAAGCGGGTTACGCTAAGGCCCAACCCCCAGCCCTGCTGCTCGCGCACGGCGGGGTCTTCTGAACGGAAGAATTGGCTGAATAGCTTGACCTGGTCTTCGGGGGCGATGCCGATGCCGGTATCGGTGACTTCGTAGCGGACGAAATCGCCCGTGGGAAATGCCTTGACCGTGATTTGGCCTTTATCGGGGGTGTATTTGATGGCATTGTTGACCAGGTTGGTCAACACCTGCACCACACGCACCGGGTCGGCGTAGATTTGCGGCAGATTGGCGGCGAGGTCGGTGGTAATGGTCTGGCCGCGTTCTTCGGCGCGTGCGTTCAGGCTGTGCAGCGTCTCATTCACTTGTTCGCCAGCGCTGATCATCAGGCAGTTGAGGTTGAGCCTGCCGCTTTCGATGCGTGAAATATCGGCCAGGTCTGAAACCAACACCGACATGCGGTCTACGTTGTTGCGGATGACACCGAGGAAATTGGCCTGCATCTCGTTGATCGGGCCAATGGCGCCCTGCTTGAGCAGGTCGGTGTAGCCTTTGATCGACGTCATCGGCACGCGCAGTTCATGCGTGACCACGGAGACAAATTTGGTCTTGGCCTGGTTGGCGTCTTGCACGGCCTGGTACAGACGGGCATTTTGGATGGCGCTGGCTGCCCGGCTGGACAGGCGATCCAGGAATTGGATCGCCGGGCCAGGAAAAGCCGCCGCGCCCTCGACCACGAGCAGGCCAATCGGCTTGCCGGTGTAGAGCATGGCGGCCAGCAGGCGGGCCGGGGCGCCATCTTGCGCAGGAACGTGCTGTGGGCTGACTTCTGTCAGGCATTGCTGGACAATTTCGCAATCCAGGGGCAGGTGGAAATCTTCGGCAGGGCCGGCGACCAGGTGCAGCCCGCCTTCGTCGTCAGAGAGGAAGAGCCAGCCTTCGGCGGCCCCGGTGCGTTCGATGGCGGCATCGCGGGTGATTTCGAGGGCGCGTGACAGGTCGAGTTTGGCGTTCAGTTTGCGGTCAATTTGGGTCAGGGTTTCCAACTCGGCCACGCGGGCGGCCAGGGCCTGATCGGTGAGGGTGTAGAGGCGGGCGTTTTCGATGGCAATGGCCGCCTGTGATGCGAAGGTGTTGAGCAGGCTGAGGTCATTGGCGGTGAAGACATTGGTTTGGGCGCGGTTATCTACATAGATCACACCAATGATCTGGTTACGCGCCCGCAGCGGCGCACACATCACCGAACGCAGGGCATAAAAGACGACCGATTGCTGCTGTGAGAAGCGCGGGTCGTTCTGGGCGTCGGTGGTGACCACGCCCTTGCCGCTTTCGACCACCTCACGAATGACCGAGCGGCTAAATTCCATGTCTTTGCGTTCGAGCGTTTCGCGTTCGATGTTGCGGGCGGCGCGGGCTTCGAGGTTGCCGCTGGTGGGGTCAATCAACATCAAGAAGCCGCGTTCGGCCTGGGTCAACTCGATCACGGCATCCATCACCTGTGTCAGCACCTCGTTCAAATCGAGTGAGGCGCTCATCGAAAGCGAAACCCGGCTGAGGGCAGCCAGGCGGCGCTGCTCGGCATTGTTGTTGAGTTCGGCCTCGATTTTCTGTAATCCCAATTCGACGTCGCGCAGGCAGATCAGGGCTTCATCTTGCCAGGTGTAGGTTTTGATCTGGTTGATAGCCTTGCGAATGGTTTGGATGTGGGTGTGGGTGGTGTCTTTGGTCATGGTGTCACTCGTTCGATTGAACCAGGGTGGCGTAATAAGCGCACCATTGTTGGAGCGGGCAGGCCGGGCAGTAGGGCCGCCGGGCGGCGCAAATTTCGCGTCCCAGGCGGATCAGGTTGAGGTGGGCGGCATAGTAGCTCTCTGGCGGGAAAAGCGCTTCGAGGTATTCATGCGCCTGTTCTACGCTCATCGCTTCGGGGCGCAAACCGAGCCGCCCGCTGACCCGGTAGATGTGCGTATCCACCGGAAAGGCCGGCCGCCCCAGCGAAAAAAGCAGCACGATGGCCGCCGTTTTGCGGCCAACGCCCTTGAATTGTAACAGCCAGGCGCGCGCTTCTTCGAGTGGGAGGTCTTGTAAGAAGGATAAATCCAGTGAGCCGCGCAGTGCGATGATCTGCCGTAATGTTTCCTGGATGCGCGGCCCTTTTTGGTTGGCCAGGCCCGCCGGGCGAATGGCTTCGATGACCTCTTCGGCGGATGCATCGCACACGGCTAACCAGTTGGGGAAGCGCTTGCGCAGCGCCTCGAAGGCCCGGTCGCGGTTGATGTCATTGGTGTTTTGCGAGAGGATCGTCGAGACCAACTCATCTATGGCGGGCAAGGGGTTGCGCCAGCGTGGCTCACCGAAGGCCAGGAGCAATTCCTGGTGGACGCGCAGGGCTTTCTCGTGTTGAAAGTTGGCAGTTGAAGGTTGAAGGTTTTCGGTCATAGCTTCATGTGACTCTGGCTGGCGACTTGTTTTTTGACTTGCAACCTGCCACCTGCAACCTTAACTTGCCACTTGCAATTCAAAACATGCTCTTGCTTCACCCACCCGCAACTTGCGCCAGTTGAACAGATCGAAGCGCGGCCCATATTGGGCCAGGGCGGTTAGCTCGGCTGATGAAATGGCCTCGATCTGGCGTAAAATTTCCAACGCCACTGCCGGGCGGACACTGCCGCGTCCATCACCATCCGCGATTTTGATGGCGATGCCCAGCGCCGGGCCGTTATCGGCATATCCGCCTTGTGGAACGCCGAGGATGAGATAGCCTTCTGCGCCGCCTTTGGCGAGGATGCGCCCGCCGGTGGCTTGCATCAGGTGGGTATCGAAGCTATCGGGGCCGCCGACCATATCGGGGTTGCCGGTCATGGCTGAGACAATCTGGCGGCATTGTTCGGCGCGCGGGGCCGGCACGTCGTCGGGCTGTAACAGGCGGGCTACACCCAGGGCCGCGTGGCGCAAGGGGATGGCAAAGTTGGGCGCTGAACACCCATCAATGCCGATCTGCACTTGTTGGGGTGCGATAGCGCACATTTCGGCGAAGGCTTGTAAAATTTCGCGCTGCAAAGGGTGGGCAGGGTTGATGTAGTCGCTGTAATCGTAGCCGTGCAAACGGGCGTGAGCCACCATGCCGGTGTGTTTGCCAGAGCAATTGTGGCGGTTGGGGGTCGGTTCTTCGTTACGCTGGCGCATGGCCTGGGCCGTGGGGCGGTGATAGGACGGGTGAACCCCGCACAGCAGGTCGCTTTCCCGCACGCCGGCTTTGGCCTGAATTTGCCGCGCCAGGGCCACATGCTCATCGGTGCCAGCGTGCGAGGCGCAGATCAGGGCGATTTCGCGCTCCGTCAGGCCATAGGCCGCCTGGCCGCCGTGTTCGAGAAAGGGCAACGCCTGGAATGGTTTGGCCGATGAACGCAGGTAGGTGACGAGTTGTGGATCACCCTGCCAGGCGACCAGTTTTCCGCGGGCGTTGACGATGGCGATGCTGCCGCAATGGATCGATTCGACGATTTCGCCGCGGGTCAGTTCTAACAGAGGCGCCGCCGAACAGGTCATTTCATCCCCCTTCGGTTGATTCGGCCACGCTGGTGGGGTAATTCTCGAAGTATTGCATCAGGCCGTGGCGCAGGCGTTGGGTGTATTGCTCGCGCAGGTGCGCCGGGAATTTGAAATCGCTGAGTAATTCGGGAATGAGTTTATCCGTGGCATCGAGGTGAGCGTTTTCGGTCAGCAGGCTTTCGAGGGCCTTTTGCACGTGTTGTAAATGCTGCTTTTGCTTGTGAACGTCGCTAAATGGCACCGGCCCGCCGCGCCCGCTGATAATGGTGTCAGTGCTATGCTTTTCGATCAGCAGGTCAAGCGTTTGGAGCCAGTGGGGAATGTCGGCGCTGGCCAGGAAGGGCGGCTGGTTCGATACAACCGCATCGCCGACGAAGACGATCTTTTCTTCTGGCACGCTCACCCATACCGCCCCGGCTGCCGGGCCAGGGTGATGTTCGATCAGCACATCTACCTTGCCCCAATGCAGGCTGATGCTCTCGGAAAAGGTGATGTCGGGCGAGGCCCAACGGGTGCCGACGGCTTCGTTTTGCGTTTCCCATTCGGAGCCGCTTTCGGCGTTTTGACCTTTGAAAACCGACGGTCGGCCGCGAAAAACCTGGGCTGTTTTTTGGTGCGCCACGATGGTGCATTCCATGGCCCGCGCGCCCAGGGTGCGGTCGGTGTGCGAATCCAGGTTGACCAGCAGTCGGCGCGAACTGCTGCCCAGGCTGAACAAGACATTGCGCCACGAGCGGGCGTCTTCGGCCCGCAGGGGGGCATCCACCAGCAAAGTCCCCTGGGGCAAGATCAACGCCCCAAGCGTGACGCCAGGATAGTCGTTTTGATAGTAAATTCCACGCGAGATTTGTTGCATAGTCATCCAAATAAAAAATTAAGTAGGGATTTCGACCAGATTGCTGATCACTGGCAAGTTAAATTTGAAGCGCGCCCCCTGCCCAGGTTCACTTTCGACCCAGATGCGCCCGCCGTGTCCCTGGACGGCCAGGCGGCAATAGGCCAACCCCAGCCCCAGGCCTTTGGCGTTTTCCGTGTTGGTCAGGCGGGTGAATTTATCGAAAATGCGTTCATGCTCCGAAGCGGGAATGCCTGGGCCGGTATCTTCAACCCAAATCGTCACCCAGGTCGAGTCGCTGTCTGCGCCAACGCGAATGGTGCCGCCTGTGGGCGTGTATTTGATGGCGTTTTCGATCAGGTTGATCAGCACCCGGCGGAGCATATCGGCATCGGCCAGCACCATCGGCAAGATTCTGCCGGTGGTATCTTCGATCTGTTGCTGCTTATTGCGCGCGACCGGTGCCGTGGCTTCGTAAGCATCGTGGATCAGTTCGAGCGGGTTGACGGGCAGGCGGTCGCCCAGGGGCTGGCCGGCTTCGAGGCGCTTGATGTCGAGCAGGGAATTGGTCAGGCGTTGGATGCGTTCGGTGGAACGCATGGCGATATTGAGCAGCGATTGTAATTCTTTATATTCGGTGTTAGCCAGCATCGTCTCCAGCACGTCCAGGCTCGAAACGACATTCGCCAGCGGGGCGCGCAGATCGTGGTAGATCATGGCGATCAGGTCTTCGCGCAGGGTGTCGAGGTTTTTGCGTTCGGTGATGTCGCGCAGCATCCATTGAATCAGCGGCATGCCTTCCAGCATGGCCCGGCGCACATAGACCTGGACGGGGACATCGTGCTTGCTGCGGGTACGCAAAATCGATTCGTAGGAGACTGTCTCGCCTGAAACGAGTTTCTCGAAGTGTATCCCAATCTGGTCATCATCAATTTGATGAAGCTGGAAAATGCTCATGCCCAGCAGGGTTTCGCGATTGTAATTGGTAATCGCCACGGCCCGCCGGTTGGCGTCGAAGATGCTGCCCTGCTCATTGGTGAGCAGGATGGGGTCAATGCTGTCATCGAACAACTCACGGTAGCTCTGGTTGGCTGCCTGCAGGCGTTCGAATAATTGGGCGTGGCGAATGGCCGTGCCAGCCAGGCTGCCGATGCCGGTCAGCACGAGCAGCGCATCTGGGCCGAATTGTCCTTCGGTGGGGTTGATTGCCTCAATAATGCCAATCACCTGGTCGTTGTCGCGCACCGGTACGCAGGCAATGGCGCGGGTGCGCAGGCCTGTGCGCAGGTTGATCTCGGCATCGAAGCGCGGGTCGGCTTCGATATTCTGAATGACCACCCCGTGCGAATCGAGCGCCACCCACCCGGCCACACTTTGCCCAAATTTCAGGTGGTTTTCAGCCAGCGGTGTTTTCCAGCCGATGGCGGCGCGGAACACCAGATCGTGCTGCTGCGGCGAAATCAGCGCGACCGAAACTGCCTCCACGTGCAGCACATAGTTGATCTGCTCAAGGATGCGCTTCAGCACTTCTTCGAGCTTGACCGTGGCCGTGATGGCGGCGGCGCTCTCGGCCAGCGCGGTCATCAACTGCGCCTGGTGTTTGCTCTCGGCATACAGGCGGGCGTTGAGTACGGCAATGCCGGCTTGCCCGGCAATGGCCTGGATCAGCGCCAGGTGTTCTTCGGTGAAGAAATTGGCTTCAGGGTGGACGAGGGTCAGCACTCCAACCAGCTTGTCGCGCACCAGCAGCGGGGCGCTGACGGCTGATTTTTGCTCGCTCAAAATTTGCCCATCGTAAAAGCGTTGCACCCAGCGTTCATCCTGGCTGGTATCTTGGATGAGCGCAGCTTTTTGATGGCGCGCCACCCAACCGGCTAACCCGCGATCCAGGGTGTCGCGCAGGCGCTGGGTGGCGTGTGAGTGAACCACATCGCCGGTGATCATGGCTGAATCAATCGGTTGGCCGTTGTCATCGAGGACGACGATGCTGCCGGTAATTGCCCCCACATTGCGCATCGAAAGGAACAACACGCGCCGCAAAACGGTGTTCAGGTCGAGGGCGGTGGTCAGTTCGCGGCTGACATGATACAGCAACTCCAGCGAGGCGCGTGTGGCTTCGTTGGGCATCAGACTGCCGGTAACTCGCTTTTCAGAAGTTGCTGTCATACGTCGAAGAGGTTTCCCTGGAAATCAACCAATGTGGTTTGAGTATAGCATAGTTTCAACCGACGCCGGGGCAACAGGTTTGGGGCTGTTTCAGTCGCCGATTTCAAGCGCCGGCAGACGGATGTGTGGCAGGTCGAGCAGCAGCACTTCCAGCGCCAGGCGTGTGTTGACGTTATGCTCCAGCAGGGCCAGGGTCTTTTCCAGGTTGGCGATGACCTGGTGCGCTTGTTCCAGGGCGATGGCTGCGGCAATGGCATGAATGGTGTTGGTTTGATCGATGTTGAGCAGCGGGGCGGCTGCCTGGGCGGTCGCCAACATCACATCACGCCACAGCGAGAGCCAGGTGTTAAGCATCTGGCGCACGCGTTCTTTGGTGTGTTCTTTGTTTTTCGTCAGGTCATCGGCCAACGCAAAACGCTGGGCGCGCGAGCCTGGCAAAATCTCGTAAAGCGTTTCCAGCCATGCCTGGCGCTGTTCCAGGCGTTCGGGTTGTTGGTGCAAGCCGATGGCATAGCCTGGCCGCCCGCCCGCCAGGTGCGCCAGCGTATGCGCCTGCTTCTCATCCACCTGCCAGCGTTCTTGCAAACCGCGGGCGGTTTCATCCAGTGGCAACGGGCGCAGGCGCAACACCTCGCAGCGCGAGACGATGGTGGGCAGCAGGCTTTCGGCGTCGGAAGCGGTTAAGAGCAGGATGGCCTGGCCGGGCGGCTCTTCGAGCGTTTTGAGCAGCGCATTGGCCGCGTTGAGGTTGGCCTCCTCGAAGCGCAGCAGCAGCGCCACGCGCTGCCGGGCCTGGTAGGGGGCCAGCGCCAGGCTGTGTTGCAATTCGCGCACCTGATCTACTTTGAGAGTGCCGCCGATGTGTTCGGCTTGCACGACGGCCAGATCGCTGTGCTGCATCTGCTCGATTTGGGTGCAGGTGCGGCAGGCCAGGCAAGGGTCGCCCGGCGTGGGCGGCTGGGTGCAGTTGATGGCCTGCGCCAGGCGGATTGCCAGTGTGCGGCGTCCCACGCCTTGCGGCCCGGCGAACAGGTAGGCATGGCGCAGCCGTTCGTGGGCCACGTGTTGGCGTAACAGGTTTACCGCCCACGTGTGGCCGAGCATATTCCAGGAAGAGTCTTGTTTGTTCACGAGCCAAATTCTAGCTTAGAGCGGGCGTCTTGACAACACGCATCCATCCGCCCCTGCACATCAGGGGTTAGCCTGGAGGTAATCGAGGGCGTATTGGGCATCGAAGAAATTGGGGTTGGCTTGCAAGGCATCTTGCCAATCCTGGCGGGCGTTGGCTGTGTCGCCAGAACGGTAGCGCCCCCAGCCGCGCCAGAGCAGGGCTTCTTCGCTGTTGGGCGTGCGTTGCAGGGCATAATCGGCCAGGGCCAACAGGTCCTCATTGCGAAAGGCGTGGAAGTAGGCGAAGAACGGCCCAAACTGGTAGCGCAGCATCCGTTGGGGCAGGCCGAATTGGCGGGCTTCGTCATACGCGCGGGCGGCTGCGCCATATTGCTCGAAATAGACCTGGTTGCTGCCCAGGTTGAACCAGGCGTAGGCATCCTGGGGGTTTTGCTCGGTTTCGGCCTGGGCAACCGCCAGGGCGTGTTGGCGGCTGGCGTCCATATCCCATAAAGTCCCCAGGATGGTTTTGACGGTTTCCTCCTGGGTTGGCAAATAGACCAGGAGAAAGACGCGGTTGAAAATGCGCCAGTTTTCATCCAATGTGGCGTAGGGAATGCGCTGATCGGGGCCGTGGAAGCTATCTTGCCCGGTAAAGGTTTGCGAGGCGTCGTCGTAGCCGGTTAGCACCTGGTAGTGCGCCGCCCACAGGTCATCGTTGGGCCAGTAGGGCTCCTCGAAGTAGAAACTCTCCTCGATCATCACCGGAAAACCAGCCGCCAGCAGACGTTTGAGCAGCACCAGGTCGCCGCCTACCCGAAATTCGGCGTTCAGCCAGCCGGCATAGTTGCGCACCCAATAGACCATTTCTTCAGGGTTGACGTTGCGGTCTTCGCGCACCGGTTTAATCACATCAGAAATGGCAAACTGATCGCCCTGCCAGCCGGCCATACGCAGCAGCATGGTCAACGCCGCCGGGCCGCAGTTGTTGATATCTTGTTTCTCCCAGGCGGGTGATGGCAGCGATACCGCCGCCGGCAAAGGCGTGGCCGATGGCAGCGGCGTGGCCGTGGGGCCGGGCTGCGTGGCCGTGGGCGTGACCGGGGTTGGCGAAAGCGTGGCGGGGTTGGTGGCCGCCGGAAGCGTGGCGCTTGGTTGTGGCAAGGGCGTGGGCATCGGCTGAACGGGCTGGACAACGCCGCGCCCATAGGCCAGCAGCCGCTCCCGCTGCCAGACCAGGCGGGCTTGCAGGTCAGGAATCTGCGCCGCCAGCATCACCAGGCCCACGGCCAAAACGCCTACCAGTAAGAAAATTTGCAAGAAACGTTTTTTGGCGAACATGGGGCGCATTGTAACATGCCGGGCAAGCGTGCGAAATCGGGTTGCCTGCGCTTGACAACCCAACCTGACGCTATACAATGATGACAATCTTTTTCGTGGCCGTGCAATGTTGAGGCCCCCACAAGGAAAACGCGATGAAAAAAAACTTGCTTCTCTGCTTTCTGTTCATTTTCTTGAGCGCCTGCCAACCAGCCAGTTCAGCCAAACCGGCGACAGGTTCTACGGTGCTTGCTGTGGATGCTATCCTGGGCGAAGTTGTCCAGCGCATCGCCGGGGAACACTTTCCCGTGGAGGTGCTGATGTCGCACGGCACAGACCCGCATAACTTCCAACCCTCTGCCGAAGACCTGGGGCGCATCGCCCGCAGCGGCGTGATCGTCGTTCATGGCGGCAATATGGAAGCATGGCTGGCGCAAACGCTGAAAGATGCTGGCGGCAGCCACCTGGTGCTGACCGCCTCGCAGGGAATTTCCGGGCGCGCTGACCCCAGCGGCGCGTTCGATCCGCACTTCTGGCTCGACCCGCTGCTGATGATCCAATACACGGAACATCTGCGTGACGAGTTTATCGCCATAGACCCGCAGAATGAGGCCGATTACACCCGCGCCGGCAATATCTATGTGGTACTGTTGACCCAACTCAATGCCTGGATCGAAGGCGAAGTGGCGAAAATTTCCCCGCAAAACCGCCTGCTGGTGACCCAGCACGAAAGCCTGGGCTATTTTGCCGAACGTTATGGCTTCGAGGTGGTTGGCACGATTTTGCCCTCCATCAGCAACAACGGCGTTCCCAGCGAGCAGCACCTGTCGGCACTGATCGAAACCATCCGCCAGCGCCAGGTGAAAGCTATTTTTCTCGAAGTGGGCGATAACCCGGCTTACGCCGAACAGATTGCGGCAGAGACCGGCGTGCAGGTGGTGACGGGCCTGTACCTGCATTCGCTCACCCTGCCCGGCGAACCCGCCCCCACCTATATCGAGATGATGAAGTTGAACGTGCGCCTGATGACGCAGGCGCTCAAGTAGGGGCGGGGTTGCCCCGCATAGGCATCAAGCTAAGACAAAGGCAAGTGGGGTGGTAATCAATGGGCCTCTGA
>CAZSFD010000071.1:0-27157 GCA_964606085.1 uncultured Anaerolineaceae bacterium | reverse complement strand
CTTTTCATCTTTTTGATTTGCTTTTGCTCCTTGACATATTA
Source organism: uncultured Anaerolineaceae bacterium (assembly GCA_964606085.1). Lineage (GTDB taxonomy): Bacteria > Chloroflexota > Anaerolineae > Anaerolineales > UBA4823 > CAIQJJ01. Next base: position 27,116 of record CAZSFD010000071.1, on the reverse strand, counting down.
CCGAATCGCTTTCCTCATCGCCAGCATAATGAAAAAATTTTCATTTGACTCGGCCCGTAAAATATGCAATAATAAAGTTGCTCCGCTGACCGGTTGCCCCCCTCAATCGGTCACGGAGCTTTTTTGATCTATTTTTGCAGCCAACCCGAATACCAGAACCACAAGATACCCGCAGCGGGTTTGCCGTAAATGGAGGCCGACTTATCTTGCAACGGCAAGGGGGGATAAAAACCGCGGCTGATCACGCCGCTGATCCACGGTCGTGCTTCGACCGCCGTCATCATCGCCCAATAAACATCGGCCTGTTCCTGCAAATCCACCGCGACCGAGAGGTCATCGTCCTGCAAGCGGCTCAACGCCTCCATGCTCAGACAGCCCCCGGTAGAGGCAGGCACACACCCCGTCACACCGCCATCTGCCGAGGGATACTGGATCGCCAGCCAGAGCGGTTTGTTCAGGCGCGCCTGCAAGGGCAGCAAGGTGGCATCCAGCAGGCGGCCAACTTCGGTTTCCAACACCGGTTGGGGAGCGTCTTTATCGGCAGTAAGCGCTGGCATCCACAAAATTTCCACCGCGTCCACCTGATCCAAAAACGAGGGCAGCGTGGGTAATTCTGGCGCATAGGGCAATGCCCAAACGATCTTGCCGCCGTAGCGCGAGCGTACCTCGCCCAGCAAATCACGCCAACGCTGCACGGCGTCGGCTGGCACGCCCGATGCCGTACCCGAAGCCAATAAGCCGTCGGGCAAAGCGGGGGTCACGCCCTCGCCACCCAACACCAACGCCCCAGCGCCCGTTTGTTGGGCCAGGTCGGCATGGTGCAGCAGGTAAGTACGATATTGATCGAACCAGGTGACCCACCACGAAAAATCACGCTGTGCATTTTGCCACCAGATTGCCGCATCCACCGGGTAGCGTGGCTGGGCGACAATGGCCGCATTTAACCCGGCGGCGCGGGTTTGCCAGGTCAGGCTGGTCAACTCCTGCCAGGGAATATCCTGCCCGGCCAGCGCTTCGAGCAACGGCGGGTTAGGACGGGTAAAAGTCCAGGTGGGCGAGAGGAACAACCAGTTGGCCCGAAGGCTCTGGACAGACTGCACCGCCCACACCCAACGCGGCTGCCAGGTGGGATCGTAGGCGGCCAGCAATTCAACGCCTGCCACAAAGTCATCGCCTCGCCGGGCGGGGTTCATCCCCGGCACAACCGGCGCCGAAACAGGCGCGTTCCACAGCCAATTTTCGACGCTATCTTGCTGCAAAACCGATTGCCTTGCCACGGATACAACGCCCACGGGAGCGCTGTCACTGCCAGGAGTGCGTGCGTCATCAGCCCGGCCGCATTGGTCTTCGCGGCAGTAGCGGTAGCCCACTTCGGCAAGTTGATCCAATGGGCTGGTCAGAGCGAAGGCCCAGCGATCCGGCCCGACCGGCCACATCGGGATCGGCGCCATCCAGCTAAAGCCAGGGTTGAATTGGATCGAGACCCCCTGGCGTTCGGGCGTGGTGGGCGCGGTCACCTCGAAAAGCAGGGGCGAGCGGTCACTGCCATTCCACGTTTCCACCAGCTCTTCGATCACGGCCCCCTTCTCTGGCACGATCAACTGGCGCAGGCGAAAGGTGCCATCGGTGTTCATTTCGCTGCTCCACAAACCATCTCCTAGCGTATATTTGTAGCGGAAATCTGCGCCGGCGTGCAGTTGCAAGGCCAGGTTGTAACGGCCATCAGGCAAACGCGTCAACACTGGCATACGCGCAGCCACCGTGTTGACACCGCCGTTCAGGTCGGCAAAAGTGTTCCCCGTCTGGAGAAAATTCCCGGCCAGGCGCACATTGGCTGCCGCAGGTGTATCCCCTGGCAAAATCACAGCGAACGAAATCGCCACCAACGGCGCGGCGTTCAGGCGCATGAGGGCGGGGGTTGCCGCTGCGGGAGCAATGAGCGCTTCTTGCTGATAGGTGCGATAGGAACCATCGAGCGCGTAGGCAACCACATTGTGCTTGCCTGCCGGAAGGCCCTCGATGCGAAAGGTGCCATCGGCAGCCGTGAACGTCTGAGCGCCACCGGCCAGGATTAAAATTCCTGGCAGTGGGGCACCGCTGTCCTGGTCGAGGATTTCACCGGTCAGGCGGCCTGTCTGCCCGGTGAACAGCATGTCAGTCCAACGGCTGAGCAGGTCATCCACCAGGAGCGGGCCGCTGGCGTAAACCATGCGGTACCGCACCGGGCGGCCATCGGTAAAGTGTTCTTGAACGGTATACTCGCCCTGGCGCGTGTAACGATACTTCACCACCGAGCCAATGGCAAAGGGCAAAATGACGGTGAAACGCTGCTCATCATCAGCCGCCATGGCGTAGCGGCGCGGGTTGAGCGCCAGGCCGGTCACTTCATCCAGCACGGTCAGGTAGACGGTTTCACCAGGATTAAGGGGTGTGGGGAGTGTCACCCGGAACGTCAACATCGTTTCGGGCAGGGGGCGGGGGATGGGAGGAATGCGATAAGGTGGGCTGGCCGGGCCGCCGCAAGAGGCCGCGCATAAGGTCAAGGCCAACAGTGCGAGCAACCAGGGTTTCATCGCGTTTCCCAGGGTCAGGCCGCAGACTCAGCAACCGCCTCGCCGCGGCGTGCGAGATAGGCCAAAATAATACTTAACCCGTACAACACGCTCATCGGCAGCATCACCAACGCCATATTGACCGGGTCTGTTGTCGGGGTGATGATGGCCGCCAGCAAGGCGATCACCACGACGGCATAACGCCATTGTTGCGCCAGGTTTCTGGCCGTGACCATTTTGAGCCGGGCCAAGATGTAAATCACCAACGGGAATTCAAAAGCCATGCCAATCCAGAACATCAATGAAACGACAAAAGGAAAGTAGGTGGCCGGGCGCGGATCGGTGGGGATGCCCATAAACGTAAACAGGAACGGCATGGCTACGGGCAGCATGATATAAAAGGCAAAGGCCATGCCAAACAGGAAGAACAGCGTCGTCAGGGGAATAGCCAACAGGCCAAACCGACGTGTCTTCGCCGACACACCGGGGGCAATAAACAGCCAGACTTCAAAAGCAATATAAGGGAAGGCTAAGGCAAAACCAGCCAACAGCGCAATGCGCATGACCATGCTGATCGTTTCGGTGGGATCAATCGAACGCAGCGCCTTCAGGCCGCCATCAATGGGTGTGGCTAAAACCTGCATGATCGGCTCGACAAAGGTGAAAGACAGCGCCGTTGTGATCGCCAGCGCAATGACAGCCCGAGTCAAGTGAATGCGCAACGCATTGAGATGCTCCAACACGCCCATCGGGTCTTGCACGGCTGAAGCCAGCGATTCGCCCACCGGGGTATCATCTGGTTCGAAGGTCAAGAAATGGTGCGTGTTGCGAACAGCCGTCACCAGCCAGCGAATCAGGCGAATCAGGGGGCTGAATAACCAGCGAAAAGGCGCGGTGAGAACACGCCAAATTGAACGCAAAAAAGCTCGCATAGGTTAAGTTTTCTGAACGGTGGGAGGCCCAGCCTGGCTGGGTGGGGCGGGCGGTGGAACTGCGATGGTGGGAACACCGCTGCTGGTCGGCGTCACGGGCGGCGGCTTGGGCGCTGTTTGTGCAGCTTGCGCTGCTGCGCCAGCGATTGAAACATTGGCAGCAGTATATTCACCCTGAACCTGCTGTTTGACCTGGTCAACCTGCTTTGCCAACACGTCCAGGCCAGCTTCTTTGGCGATTTCATCGGGAGTAGGCACGATTTTGTTGATGTCTTCGATGCCGGCTTCACGCATCAATGTTGTGGGCAAGTTGCGCATCTCACTCTGAACCTGCTGCACCGAACGCCAGGTTGGTGAAAGCAGCACATTGCGGATAAAACGTGCAATGCCACGGCTGGCCGAAATCATCCGCTCTGGCCCCAAAATGAGCAAACCGATCACCAGAAACAAGATAAACTCGAACGGCCCAATGCCAAAGATATTCATGCCCATAGTTTCTCTCTACCCGCTTTGAAAAGCCTGGCGAATTTCGTTATGCCGGTTTGCCAAACTGCCCAAAACACCATTGACAAAGCGGGGTGTGCTGTCTGAACCGTATACTTTGCCCAATTCCACCGCCTCGTTGATCGCCACCTTCATCGGGGTATCCTTACACAAGGCCATTTCCCATAAAGCAATACGCAAGATATTGCGATCAATGACGGCGATCTGATCCAACGGCCATTCTGGGGCATGTTGGGCGATGAAGGCATCCAACTCGGTCGTGATCGGCACCACCCCCATGACAATCTGACGTGCGAAATCAGCCAGGCTCTCATCCAACGCTGCTTCGAGTAAACGCTCTTCCAGTACGAAACCTGGTTGATGAACGACGACATCAATTTCGTAAAGTGCCTGCAAGGCCACGCTACGCGCCTTCGTACGTGGTTTCATAAGGCCACAAATATCCTTTTCTCAGCAGATTTTCCTGCAAAATGAACGACGCGCATATCAACCACGGGCGGTTATGATGCCGAAGCTTCAGGATAATCAATATCCTCGATATGGATATTGACGCCGCCAACGTTCATGCCGACCAACTCTGAAATCGTTCGGGCAACTTCACGCTGAACCGCGTGGCTGACTTCGCGGATATTCGTATCGCTTTTCATCACCACATATAAATCTACATAAACCGTATCATCGGCAACCCGCAAGAGAATGCCTTCGGCCTGCTGCGTATTCTTACGCAGCAGGCCCGCCGAGCGCGGCGCGCTGCCCATGCGGCTCACGCCAGGTACAGCCAGGGTGCTCAGACGCGTCATCGTCAGCAGCACACCTGGCGCAATGGTCGTTTTACCAGCGGTTTGTTGATAATCGCCCATGATATCCATTAGAACATCACCATACCCCCATCTACCGTCAACACGTGACCGGTGATGTAGGATGCATCATCCGAAGCCAGGAATGCCACCGCATTGGCGATATCCTGGGTGCTGCCCCAACGCCCCAGGGGAATGGCTTTCAACGAGGCTTCCTTCAGCTCTTCGGGCAAATCTTTGGTCAAATCGGTGGGGATGAACCCGGGGGCCACAGCATTCACGGTGACATTGCGTGAGCCCAGTTCACGTGCCAGGGCTTTGGTGAGGCCCACCAGCCCCGCTTTCGAGGACGAATAGTTGGCCTGCCCGGCCTGCCCGGCCAACCCCGATACCGACGAGATATTGACGATACGGCCATAGCGCTGCTTCATCATCGGGCGCACCACCGCTTTCGAGCAGTTGAACGCCCCCTTCAGGTTGATGTCAATCACCAAATCCCAGTCGGCTTCTTCCATGCGCATGATCAGGTTATCACGGGTGATGCCGGCATTGTTGATGAGGATATCCACACGGCCAAAGTCGGCCACCGTCTTGGCGATCATCGCCTGGGCGCTCTCGAAGTTGGCGACATCTACAGATGTAGACATGACCTTGCGCCCACTGGCAGCCGCCACTTCTTGAGCCGTGGTTTCAGCCAGTTCAGCCCGCAAATCGGCAATCATGATATTGGCGCCGCGTTGCGCCAGGGTTTCAGCAATCACCCGGCCAATGCCGCGCGCCGAACCGGTAATAACCGCTACTTTATCCTGAAAGGGAAGGGGGGAAGACATGGGTTTCTCCTTAACAAAATGAATTATACCGCTAACCAGCGGATAGGAATTTCTCGAAATCAGCCGGGGCGCCGAGCGAAACAGCGCTGACTTGTTTATCCACCCGTTTGACCAGACCCGCCAACACACTGCCACAGCCCAGTTCAATGAAACTGCTCACGCCCTGCGCAATCATCCACTGCACCGATTCCGTCCAACGCACGCGCGAGCGCAGTTGGGCCTGCAAATCCTGGCGAACGGCCTGGGCCGTGTTGAGAGGCGCAGCAGTGACATTGCCCACCAACGCCACCAAGGGATCGCCAATTGGGGCGGCATCTACGGCCTGGTTGAAGCCATCCTGGGCATGCGCCATCAACGGCGAATGGGCAGCGATGCTGACGACCAACCGCACCGCCCGGCGCGCACCCGCCGCCTGGATCAGCGGCAAAGCCCGTTCGAGCGCCGCATCAGCCCCCGAAATAACCACCTGCCCTGGGCAATTGTCGTTGGCAACCTGGACGATTTCACCCGGAGTGCTGGCCTGAGCGCAGAGCGCCTCCAGCGTGGCAATATCCAGGCCCAAAATGGCCGCCATGCCGCCCGGTGAAACCTGGCCGGCTTCTTTCATCAACTCGCCGCGGCGGCGAGCCAGTTGGAGGGCTGGGGGAAAATCGAGCGCCCCAGCGGCCACCAGGGCGGTCAGTTCCCCCATCGAATGCCCGGCGACAAAAGCAGGCTGGCTGGCCGGGAAATGGTGTTGAAAGACACGCAAGGCCGCCACCGAATGGGTGAGCAAAGCTGGCTGAGTATTGAGCGTGTCATTGAGCAATTCTTCCGGCCCTTCCCACATCAGCGTGGAGAGCGAGAAGCCAAGAATTTGATCGGCCTGGGCGAAAACTTCTGCCGCCGCCGGATAGTGGGTAGCCAGTTCGCGGCCCATGCCAAGCGCCTGCGAACCCTGGCCGGGAAAGATGAGGGAGAAAGGTGTTTGTGGTTGCATAACCCTTATAACACAAACGGGCCGTGTTTGTCACGGCCCGTAGGAGATCATTTTTTCTTTTCTTCGACTTCAACAACCTCGCGGCCCTTGTAATGGCCGCATTTGGGACAAACCCGGTGCGGCAAGCGCATCTCACCGCAGTTGCTGCACTGGACGATGTTTGGCGCTTCCAGGGCGTCGTGGGCGCGACGGCGGTCGCGGCGGCCCTGTGAGTGTTTTCGCTTGGGATGAGGGGGCATGATCGTACTCCTTACTAACTGGTATTCACCCGGACTGACGTTGGTTACAAAACAAGTTCACACAACAAGACCTGCCCAGGGTGGGCAGGCAGGGACGGATTATACGTTCGAGGGGATGGGCTGTCAAGTTTTTGATCGCCTTTACCAGCGCAGCAGAAATAACCCAACGCACAGCCCGCGCAGCAAGATGCCGCTGCCAGCCAGGGTGTTGGACGGCGTTGCCGACTGCTCCCATGCCGCCAGCATGGTTTCCATGCGAGCGAGGTCGAGCATCTGGCTGCACAAAGGGTGCGAACGGCAGCGCGCCAGGGCGGCGCGAATTTCATCGCCATGCGCGACTACACGATAGGCAATATCAGCCGCCTGATACCCAATGCGCCGGTTAAGCCGCACCGAATCGGGCAGCAAGCCCTGCATGGCGCGCCGCAACAGCCAACGGTCCTGTCTATCGGCGCGGAATTGCTCATCTGGCACAGCGATGGCGTAGGTGATCACCCGACGGTCGCCCGAAGGGTCGCGCACGGCCATGCCATAGGCTGAACCATTCTCGTACCAACCACTGCCAATCCAATTGCACCCCGGGCGGATGAATTGCAGGCGAGCGGCAAGCGGGTCAAAGCGCGGGCGTGCGCTGCGCGAGGAAACCCTGGGCAAGCCCAATTGCTCGCCGAAATCCTGGCGCAGCGCTGAAGTTTGCACCCATTCGGGCGGCTTGAATTGAATGGTGGCACGCCGCAAGGATGACCAGGCCGGCCACAGCAAGGGTTTGAAAACGGCATTGCGTAACACTTGCGAGCGCGAAATGCCATAGGCGCGCTGCTCGCGTTCGACAGCCTGCCAGAAACCGCGCCAATCCCTGGCAATCAGGTGCGGCAGGAAGCTGTGTTCGCCTCCTTGCCACGAGATGACGGCATTGCCCATTTGACCGGTCAGCAACGCGCCCGCCTGGCGCTGCTGGGCGGTTTCAAACAGCGCTTTGAACCAGTGCAGATTGCCGGGGTTCAAAACCGGCTCGTCGCGCGTCGCCAACATCCATTCCATGCCGGCAAGCGGAGAAATCCCCTCAGCGGGCAAGGCGATATGCTCGGCAACCCCGGCGTGGCGAGCGGTTTCGCTGGCAAAAGGCCATTCATCGCCAAAATGACCCTTCGGCAGGAAAGATACATCGCCCAGCGGCACCGACGTACAGGCGATCAGCCCGCGGTTCTGTTGCCGCAGCAAAGGCCCGGCCACTGCCACCACAGAACCCGAATCCAGGCCACCGCTGAGCGTAGCGGCAATGGGCCTGTGGCAGCGCAGCCTGTCTTGCACCGCCTGGGTGAAAACATCCAACAGGCCCTCGGCATAGGCTTCATCGCTTTCCAGATGCAACGGGGGTGTCTCCTCCAGATGCCAGTATTGCGAAATCTGCGGCTCGCCGCCTTGTGGGGAAATGCGCATGGTATGGGCTGGCGGCAAACGATAAATTCCTTCATACGAGGTCTGGAGGCCATCCCCGCGCCAAGCGATCAATAATTCTGCCAGCCAACGCAGGTTGGGTTGAAGGGTGGGGCCGGGCAAGGCCAGCAGCGCCTTTTTCGATGAAGCAAAAGCCAGCCAGCCAGGGCCGCGCAGATAATACAACCCGGTCACACCCAGGTGATCGCGGGCGATCAACAGGCGGCGCTGTGGGGCATCCCACAGGGCAAAGAGCCAATCGCCAAGCAGGTGATGGACACAATCGCTGCCCCACTTCTGGTAGGCGAACAAAATCAACAGGCTGTCGGGAATGACGGCGGGCGAAAGGGCCGTTGCGGTTTGCCTGCACCAATCATCCACCAGCGGGCGCAAATCGGCCAGCAACGCTTGACGGTTGTCCAGGCGGCAGCCGGCGGTGAGGGTGAGGCCCAGGTGCGGGGCGTGTAACGGCAGGCGCTCGTGCAGGTCTTCGGGCGTGGTGTGCAGCATGGCGCAGCCGAGGGCCACCGGGCCGTCCTGCCAGGCGGTCAGTCCGTCGTGACCCCAGGCAGTCATCGCCTGCTGCATGGCGGCCAGAGGCGCGGAAACATCGAACGAAGGCTGTGTGGCGATCAGGCCAAAAATTCCATTCATACGATCAGTTTTCCCTTCTGGGGCTGGTGGGCGGCAGGTTGGCAAACCTGCCAACTACCTGGAAACGTTGGTATTCGTTCTCCCCGGTGACGAATATCTCGCCGCAGCGCACCCAGGCATGGGCGTTGAGGGCATGGCTGCCATCCCGCGCCACGCCGAGGTACAGCGTGCTGGCAAGCCGGCGACGGCGCAGCATCCATTGGGCCGCCACCGCTTGCACCAGGCAGCGGGGCGGGCGCGGCAAACGGCGCACGACGGCCCGAATGGCCCACTTCACCCACCGAGCGCCCTGGCACTCAACTTCTGAAGAACAACAGTCAGATGATTCGACCTGTGGTTGACCCAGGCCGCCGGCAAGTGTATTAAAAGGGAAAAGCCGCAGGGCCACCTGCGCCGTGATCAACTGCCCGATGGCTTCCAACAACACGACCCGGCGAGCAGGCGGTAAACGCCAAAAACGCACCAACCAGCCTGTCAGCAGCATGTCAGGCCGCCTGGATCAGGTTTTGGGCGTGCATTTGCTCCAGCAGCGCCAGGACGTCGCGCTGACAGGTCAGCGCGTCCACATCATATTCCTCGAGCAATTTGGCAACCAGTTCGCTCACCGGGAGCGGTTCGGCCAACAACTGCCAGATGCGACTGCCGATAACATCCAGACCATAGTAAGACGATTGTTCCAGACTCATCATCACCACTTCACCATCAATTTCACTGGTGAGTAAATTGGATGACCGGCAGACCTGCGTAGCGAGGGTCAGGTTGGGCATAGCGATTTGCCTCCATAAAGAGATAATAGTGCCTAACCCGCGAACTTCTTGCACAAAAAACGAGAATTTCCTGGATTAGTGCGCTGGTCGTTCCGCTTTATGCGGGTTAAGTTAAGCGGGGCTTATTTTACGAGGAAAAAGCAATTACCAGTAGATGCAAATTCATATCCTCATTGAACAAGCCGCCAGAAATTGCTATACTCAAACCGCGGGGCCAACGCATTCACTTATCTGGTCAAAGGAGGACCACCATGCCAACCATTTTCCACAAACCGATCATCCTACTCTTTTGCATCCTTCTACTGGGGAGCAACCTGCCTGGCCGCGCGGCTGCCCAGGCCGACAACCCATCTCCCCCCTCCGAACCTGTCAAACTGATCTTCATCCACCACTCCACCGGCGAAAACTGGCTGACCGATGGCTATGGCAACCTCGGCCAGGCGCTTGCCGCCAACAACTACTTCGTCTCCGACACCAACTATGGCTGGGGGCCTGATGGAATCGGCGACAACACCGACATCCCGAACTGGACGGACTGGTTCCGCAGCGAGCGCACCCCCGTGTACATGGAGGCGCTTTTCAACGAAAGCGAACAGCACGCCAACTACACACGCTCATTCGGCGACCCCGGCGGTGAAAACGTGATTGTGATGTTCAAATCGTGTTTCCCCAACTCGGCCCTCGAAGGCAGCCCGAATGATGCGCCCGACCCCGATGGCTGGCTGAGCGTGGGCCACGCCAAGTACGTCTACAACGAGATTTTGCAATACTTCGCCACCCGCCCCGATAAGCTCTTTATCGTCATCACCGCCCCGCCGCTTTCCGATGGCACGTACGCCGCCAATGCCCGCGCCTTCAACAACTGGCTGCTCAATGACTGGCTGGCTGAGAACGGCTACACGCTGGCAAACGTGGCCGTCTTCGATTTTTACAACATCCTCACCAGCCCTGACGCGCATCACCACTACGCCGGCGGTCAGATCGAACACATCGCGGCTGGCAGCAACACGCTGGCCTACCCATCGGGCGACGATCACCCCTCTGAAGCGGGCAGCCAGAAGGCCACCGACGAGCTCATCCCCCTGCTCAACATCTTCTACAACCGCTGGCAGGCCAATGCCCCTGCCGAGCCGCCCGAAGCCGAGGCCACCGCAGCGCCTCAACCCACCGAGGCCGAGGCTGACGAACCTGCCGCCACCGAGCCGCCCGCCAGCGCGCCAACCACCGAAGACGAAATTGACAACTTCGAGGCCTCCTGCCGCATGAGCAGCGGCGGCTGGCAAACCTATTGGGACGAGGCCACGACCACGCGCATCACCTGCGCCCCCGTCAGCGATATGGCCGCCAATGGCGCACGCGCCCTGCAGATTGACTTCGCTGTGGCCGCCAACGCCTGGGCCACCTGCGAACTGCACTTCGACGAAATCCAAAACTGGACGACGGTGGAGGGCCTGAGCTTCAACCTGCACGCCGCCCAGGCCGGGCTGGTGTTCAACGTGGATGTGCAGGCGGGCGACCCCGAAAACGTGGGCACCTACGCCTACACCGTTGAAACGCCGCCCGAAAGTGTAGACGGCTGGATACCCATCTCGCTGCGCTGGAGCGATTTTCACCGCGTGGCCTGGGAGGAAAATGCCGACGCCCCGCTCGACAACCCGGCCTCCATCACCGGCGTGGCCTTTGGCTTTAGCACCCTGCCCGATGCCCCCAACACCGGCGCGATCTGGGTGGATGACCTGCGAGTGAGCAGCGCGGCGCAGCCGATGGGCATTGCCGAACCCCCGGCGGCAGAACCGACGGCCGTTCCAACCGAAGGCGCGCTCAATCCGCCGGCAACGCTGGATGCAACCGCCACTCCTGAAAATGGCCGCGGGGGTGGCCGCCTGCCGTGCGGGTCATCGCTGGCGGCGCCGTTGGCGGCCATTGGCGCGGCCGCCTGGGCCGCGCGACGCAAATCCATCGTAGCACGGAATCCCCGGCTGGCGCTTAGAAAATAGCCCGTGGCGCAAGTCTATGACTTGCGTGCGCACACTCGCAAACCATAGGTTTGCGCCACAGAGTCCAGCCCAGTTTCATCCATTAGAAAGCGCCGGTGAATGCCCGGCATCGTGAATTGCCACGCAATCATCAAAAACCTTACTCTTTAGCACGCTGCTGGCGCTCGCCATTTTGGCCTGCACGTTGAGCGCCCGCCCTACGGATGCGCCTGAACCGGTGACCGCCGCATCGCCGGCGGCCACCGATGCGGTCTACCTGCCCACCGTCACGGCCAATTTCACGCCCGGTGCGCCCGGCGGACGCATCCAGCCCGCCGATTTCACCTACCTGGGCGCGTTCCGCCTGCCCGATGGCGGCGAACGCCCGCTGACGTTTGAATACGGCGGCAACGCCATGACCTTCCGTCCCGGCCCCGATAGCGGGAGACCTCTGGTCTCAGGCTTTCCCGGCACGCTCTTCATCACCGGCCACGACCGCCTCCCCTACGGCGAACTGCCCGATGGCGACCAGGTGGCCGAGGTCAGCATCCCTGCGCCGGTGGCCTCGCGCAACGTGGAAGAATTGAACACAGCCGCCTTCGTGCAGGGCTTCGCCGATGTGGCCGCCGGGCATTTTGTCGAATTTCAAGAGATTCCCAAGGTGGGGCTGCAATTCATCGACCGTCCCGAAACCGGCCCGTTGATCCACATCGCCTGGGGCGAGCATCTGCAACGCGATACCTTCCCCTCGCACGGCTGGTTCAGATCGAACCTGTCTGCGCCCAATTTCCAGGGCGAATGGTTCATTGGCAGCCAGAATATGTACGGCGTCAACGGCTACCTGTTCGTGATTCCGGCCAGTTGGGCCGATGCCAACGTTGGCGGGCGCTACCTGGCCACCGGGCGCATGCGCGACGGCGGTCAGGGCGGCATGGGGCCGACCATCTTCGCCTACCGCCCGTGGAACCCCGATGGCAGCCCGCCGCCGACAGGCACGCGTCTGGAAGAAGTGACCCTGCTGCGTTACGAAAACGCCTACAACAGCGCGGAGATCATCCGGGCGATGAACGGCTATCAGCACCCTGACGCCTGGGAAGGCGGGGCCTGGCTGACGACGGCCAGCGGCAAACAGGCGGTGCTGTTCGCCGGTACGAAAAGCAATGGCACGAAATACTGGTACGGTTACATCAACCCCCTGGGGCCAGAATATGCCTGCGTGGACGCCCACGTGACCGATTTCACCACCTGCCGCATGGCCGATGGCTCGCCCTGCCCGCCCGAAGATTTCAGCGGCTGCTGCGACGAGCAGGCCGGCACATGCGCTTCACATCGCGGCTGGTGGACGACGCATTTCGACGCTGAGTTGATCCTGTTCGACCCGGCTGACCTGGCCAAAGTGGCCGCCGGCGAACTGGAACCCTGGCAGCCGCAGCCCTACGCCGTGCTGGATCTTGACGAGCAGCTCTATTTCAACTCACCCACGTGGGATGTGGCTGAACTCGGCACTGGCGACCAGCGCCGCGCACGCATCGGCGATGCCGCCTTCGACAGCGCTAACGGCCTGCTGTATGTGTTGGAGCTATATGGCGATGGCGCAAAACCGATCATGCATGTGTGGCAGTTGCAATGAGGGTGGACTATAATCACCATCGCACAACCAAAATCACCATTCCAAAACAGGAGGAGGTTTTCATGCAGACTCGCGAATTGGGTCGTACCGGCTGGAAGGTTTCAGCCATCAGCTTTGGCGCGTGGGCCATTGGCGGTACATGGGGTGCGGTGGATGACCAGGAGTCCCTCGCCGCCCTGCACCGTTCGATTGACCTGGGCGTCAATTTTATTGATACCGCCGATGTCTATGGCGATGGGCGCAGCGAGCGGCTGATCGCCCAATTGCGCAAGGAACGCGCTGGCGAGGAGATCATCGTTGCCACCAAAGCCGGGCGGCGGCTCAACCCGCATGTGGCCGAGGGCTACAACCGGCAAAATCTCACCGCCTTCATCGAACGCAGCCTGAAAAACCTGCATACCGAGGCGCTCGACCTCGTTCAACTACACTGCCCCCCCACCCCGGTCTACTACATGCCCGAAACCTTCGGCGTGCTGGATGATCTGGTGCAGCAGGGCAAGCTGCGTTACTACGGCGTCAGCGTGGAAAAGGTGGAAGAAGCGCTCAAGGCCATCGAATATCCCAACGTACAAAGCGTCCAGATCATCTTCAACATCTTTCGCCAGCGTCCGGCGGAACTGTTTTTCAGCGAGGCCATCCGGCGCAAGGTGGGCATTCTGGCGCGTGTTCCGCTGGCAAGCGGGCTGCTGACCGGCAAGCTGACGGCGCAATCCAACTTCGAGGCCGACGACCACCGCGCGTTCAACCGCCACGGCGAGGCCTTCGACCGCGGCGAAACCTTCTCTGGCGTAGACTACACCACCGCCCTGGCCGCCGTAGACGAACTGCGCCCGCTCGTGCCGGCAGGCTGGACGATGGCCCAATTTGCCCTGCGCTGGATTCTGATGTTCGAGGCGGTCAGTTGCGCCATCCCTGGCGCCAAACGCTCCGCGCAAGCCGAAGACAACCTCGCCGCCGCCAGCCTGCCCGCCATCTCTACAGAGACCATGAACGCCGTGCGTGCAATCTACGATCAACGCATCAGACCGTTGGTGCATCATTATTGGTAGACAGGAGGCAGTAGGCAGAAATCAGAACATCGGGCTTCCCAATACCTGCTCCTGCCTGCTGCTTACTGCCTACTGTCTCCTGCTTCCTGCCTCCTACCCCATGTCCAAACGCTCCCCCAAACTCACTTTCCTCCTCACCACTGCCGCCTTTTACGCCTTTTTCGTCTTCGGGTACAGCGACAATCTCAAAGGGCCAACCCTGCCTGCCGTTCTGGACGAGTTACACCTGAGTTACGCCCTCGGCGGGACAATCTTGTTTGGAGCGTATGTCGGCTTTTTGCTGGCTACCTTGCTGACCGGGTTGCTGGCCGATGCCACCAGCAAGAAAATGCCCCTGCTCGTCGCCGGGCTGGCGTTGAGCCTGGGCATTTGGGGCTATTCTTCGGCAAATTCCCCCTTGATATTGACGTTGATGATGGTGGTCTTCGGTTTCGGCCTGGGTTCGATTGAACTCGGCGCCAATGCGCTGATTGTAGATTTGCACGACAAACAGCGCGGCCTGCTGCTGAATATGATGGCGGTCTTTCACGGCGCAGGCTCGATGCTGGCGCCGCTGGCAGCCGGGCGCATGTTGGCAGCAGAAACCTCCTGGCGCAGCGTGTATCAATGGGATTGGGCGCTGGTCGGCGGGCTGCTGCTGCTCTTTCTGCTGCTCCCCTACCCACGCACACGCCCGGCAGTCCAGGAACGCCCCGGTGGGCAGGGCATCAGCCGTATCCGCCAGGTTGCGTTGACGCCAGAGATGGGCTGGTTCTATTTTGCCCAGGCCATTTACGTGGCGGCGGAGTTGGGCATCGCCTCGTGGATTGTCGAATTTTTGCAGAAAACGCGCGGCCAAACGGTAGAAACCAGCACCGCCATGCTCTCGCTGTTCTTCCTGACGGTGACGGCGGGGCGTTTCGTGGGCAGTTTCATCATCGAACGCGTGGGATACCTGCGTTCGGTGCTGATCGCCGCGTTGGGGGCGGGCATCTGTGTGGCGTTGGGCGTCTTTGGCCCGGTAGGGTGGGAACTGCTGCTGCCGTTCAGCGGCTTATTTCTCTCCATCATCTTCCCCACCCTCACCGCCGAAGTGACGGTGCGCCACGAGGCCAACATGGGTCTCATCTTGGGCCTGCTGTTCGCCTTCGCCGGGCTGGGCGGCATGTTCGGCCCGTGGCTGATCGGCGTGGCCGCCGATGCGCTGCACAGCATCCAATGGGGCTTTGGCGTGACCGTGATTTACTGTGTGTTATTGGCCGGCGCGACCCTGGTGATCATCAAACGCTTTCCCATCGGGCAGAAATAAACAAGGATGCCGGGCCGCTAACCCGTTACGAACGCAACACAAAATCCATCAGGCATAGCCAATACGGCTGATCCAATCGAGGCCCTGGGCGCGGTAGAACATGTGGAACAGGCCGTTGTGGTAGATCACGCCCGGGTTGAAAACGTTATAGCATTCCCACGGCGAGGTGGGTTCGGGCAAAAAGACGGGTTGGTTGGAGATGCGGGTGAGTTTCATGGGAGGGGATTGGGAAATTGGGGGACTGCTAACGGCTGACGGCATGGGGCACGTGTTGTTGGGCTGCGGCGAGAAGCTGGGCCATCTGTTCGTGGGTTGGCGTGAGCAGGTCGCGGGCGGGATAGTCCAGGCTGAGGCTGGCGTATTTGTCGGCGGCCAGGCGGTGGAAGGGCAGCAGTTCGAGTTGGTAACGACTTACGCCGTCCTGGCGATGATTTTGCAGGGATGCCACGAAATTGGCCATGGCGCTGATCTCTTCGGCTGTATCGTTGACGCCGGGGATGACGGGGATGCGCAGGATCAGCGGCACGCCGCGGGCGGCCAGGCGTTGGGCGTTGGCCAGGATGCGCCGGTTGGAGACGCCCGTGGCAGCGATGTGCTTCGCCTCGTCGAGGTGCTTGATGTCCATCATGACCAGGTCGGCGGCAGGCAGCAATTCGGCCAGTTCGTCCCATTCGCAGAAGGCGCTGGTTTCGAGGGCGGTGTGGATGCCCTCACGCTGGCAGGCTTCCAGGATGGCGCGGCTGAACGCGCGTTGCAGCAGCGGCTCGCCACCCGAAAGCGTCAGCCCGCCGCCAGATGTTTCGTAGAAGGCGCGGTCGCGCCGCACTTCAGCGACCACAGCCTCCAGGCTTATTTCTCTGGCCGTCATCTGCAACGCCTCGGCGCAGCAAGATTCGACACATTTGCCACAGCGCACACAGCGGGTGCGGTCGTAGGTGTGGACGATGGTCTCGGCAGGCTCGACCGGCGAGATAGCGTTGGTTGAGCGGCGGTCGCTTGCGACCACAGTCGAAACCAAGGGCGGGGTCTCGGCAGGCTCGACCAGCGCGTGGGCCTCGTGCTGGCAAACCGTCACACATTCGCCGCAAACAATACAGCGCTGCGGGAAAAACTGCACCTGCGGCCTGAGTTTCAACCCCTCAGGGTTGTGACACCAGAAACAACGCAAGGGGCATCCACTGAGGAAAACCGTCGTGCGGATGCCCGGCCCATCGTGAATGGAGAAGCGCTGAATGTTGAAGATGAAACCAGTCAGGGTCATGGTTGAATTGTACCCCTGTAATGGAGTATAATCGCTCCCGCACGCCCCAGTAGCTCAATGGACAGAGCGCCTGACTTCGGATCAGACGGTTGCGGGTTCGAATCCTGCCTGGGGCGCTGGAAAGCCCACTGAAATCAATACAGTGGGCTTTGCATTTAACTTGAGTTCAGAGTCCGAAAACAGGCCAGAAAGCGCTTGGTCAGGCAAAGAAGTGCGTCGCACCTGACTTTTCAGACAGCTTCTTAGATGAATTGGGTCAGATGCGCTTCTTCATGCAGCGCCATCCGGCGTGCAAAGTCGAAAATCGTCTGTTTCTGCTTCGTGGGGCTTACACCGGTCAATAAGGCCGAGCGCGACCAACTTTCTCGCGAGAGCTTTTGTAAGGCGTTCAGCAATTCGGCGCGCTGCCGGGTGAAGAAATCCAACGAGGTGTGAAATTCCTGGCGGAGATAATTGACACTTTGCAGACTCTTGACAAACCAATCCCTGCATATTACTATTGGAGATATACCGAAAGGATACTTATGGAGCATATCATTCTCGGCCTATTGGTATTTCGCGAACGCACCATCTACGAGATCAAGAAAATCCTCGAAGACACCATCTCCCTCTTTTACAGTGCCAGCTTTGGCAGCATCAACAGCGCCATCAAAAACATGCTTGCAAAAGAATGGATCAGCGTGCGCGAGGCCGTCGAAAACGGGCGCTTCAAGAAATTCTACGCCATCACCCCCGCCGGGCGAGCCGCCTTCGACGCCTGGCTGGACAGCCCAATTCCCCTCGAGCGCGTCAAAGACCCAGCGCTGACCCGCCTGTTTTTCATGGGCTTGATGGCGCCGGCCCAGCGCATCCAGGCTATCGAAGGCTACCAGGGCGAATTGCAAAAATCTGCCGCCACACTGGCAAAGCTGGAGGCCGAAGTGGCCCAAATGGACGTGCCGCCCGAAAAGGCCGATCTGTACCGCTTCCAGCGTCACACGCTGCAATTCGGCATCGCATATATCCAGTTCAACCTGCGCTGGTATGGCGAGCTGCTGGACGAACTGCGATCCACGAACCGTTAGTGCCTAACCCGCGAACTTCTTGCACAAAAAACGAGAATTTCCTGGATTAGTGCGCTGGTCGTTCCGCTTTATGCGGGTTAGGAGATAACCATGCCCACGCTTCACCCCCTGACCGAAAAAACCCTCGCGCACGGCAGCTTTGCCCTGCACTATTACACCGCCGGCGCGCCAACCAACCCGGCGCTGATTTTCCTTCATCCTGCCTTCGGCGACTATCAATGCTTCCTGCCGCAGGTAGATTTCTTCGCCGCCAGCCACCACGTCATTTTGGTAGATATGCCAGGACACGGCGGATCACAACCCCGAAAAGGGAGCATCGGCATCGAACAAACCGGCGAACTGCTGCAAAAGCTGCTGGCTGCCGAAGGCCACGCAGCTTGCCATATCGCTGGCGTGTCCCTGGGTTCGCTGATCGCCCAGGATTTCGCCTATCGCTTCCCCGAAAAGGTGAAGACGCTGACCGTGGTCGGCGGGTACAGCATCTTTGGCGACAACCAGGCCGTGCAGCGCGCCCAGGGTGGCGAGATAGTCAAATGGACTTTGATGATCCTGTTCTCGATGGAACGCTTCCGGCGCTACGTTGCGCGTGTCAGCGTGCTGCACCCCCACGGCCAGGAAATCTTCTACCAGAGCGCCCGGCGTTTTCCCCGCGGCTCGTTCGGCCTTTTGGCAGGCATGAACAAGGTCTTGCGCCCGCAGGAACACGCCAGCCCACACCCTCTGCTGATCATCTCCGGCGACCACGATCGGCCGTTGGTGCGCCAGGTGGGCGAGGCGTGGCAGCGCAAGGAGCCGCTCGGCCGCTATGCCGTAATCGCCAACGCCGGTCACTGCGCCAACCTGGATAACCCCGAAGCGTTCAACCGCCTGTTGGCCGATTTTCTCAACACCCCCGCCGGTTGAGCGGCGCTTTACTCGTAATCCTGGTCGCCGGGATGCAAGCCAGCGCGCCGGTTGGCAAAGGCCCCCGGCGGCAGCGGCACATCGCCCTGCCGCAGGGGGTCGTCGGTGGCTTCCATCCAGCGCTGCAGGCGGGCCGCCAGGTCGGCGCGCACGTGAGCGTGGGCAGGGCTGGCAGCCAGGTTGACGCGTTCGGCGGGGTCGGCGTAGAGGTCGAAGAGCATTTCGGGCGGGTCGTGGGGCTGATCGAGTAAGCCCGCTTCGAGCAGAAAATCCTTACTCGGGCACCCATCTATATTCGGGCGCACCATGCGGTCGAAACTGCCGAAGTAGCGGATGTACTTGTAGCGTTCGGTGCGGATGCAGCGCATTGGCTCGTAGGCGGCGTGGTAGGTCACGTCGGCGAAGATTTCATCGCGGATGCCGGCGGTGTGGCCGTCCAGCAGCGGTAACAGGGAATGACCTTCCAGCCACGCGGGACATGGCAGGCTGGTCAATTCGCACAGGGTGGGGAAAATATCGAGGTGAGAAACCAGCGCATCCACCGACTGCCCGGCGTACTTGCGCCGCGGGAAACGCAAAATCAGCGCCACACCAATGCCGGTATCGTAGAGCGTGCATTTCATCTTGGGGAAAGCGATACCGTGATCGGTCGTGCAGATCACCAGGGTATCCTCGGCCAGGCCGCTATCGTCGAGGGCTTGCAGCACCTCGCCAAAGCAGTGGTCAACCCGGCGGGCCATGGTAATGTACCCGGCCATATCGCGGCGCGTGATGGCGTTATCGGGCAAGGTGGGCGGCGGTTGGACGTTAGCGGGGTTGATATCGGGGGCGGGATCGGGCAGGTCGAAATGGGTTTCGACAAAGCCCACAGAGATGAAGAATGGGCGCGTTTTGGGCTGATGCAGGTAAGCGGCGGCGGCCTGGGCATTGGCAAAATCCTGCTCGGCGCGGCGGGTAAGCTGCTGCTGGAGGGTGCGCGGGCCGGCGGGTTCGGGGGGCAGTTCGCCGCGCAGCACCTTCTGGTAGCCCAGTTGGGTTTCGCGCCCGTGGGCGATCTCATGCTGCACGCCGCATAACACGGTTTCATAGCCGTTTTCGGCCAGGAAGTGGGCCAAATGCTGCGTGGGATCATGGAGGGCGAAGCCGCGGTGCGCCAGGCCGATCATGCCTGCCGCATGGGGGTTCATGCCGGTCAGCAGGCCGGTACGGCTGGCCGAACAGGTGGGCGCGGCGCTGAACGCCTGGCGGAAGATGACGCCCTGGGCCGTCAAGTTCATCAGGTTGGGCATGGGGATGTCATATCCGTAGGGCTGCCAATAGCGTCCGGAATCGTGGGTGTGGAGGTAGAGGATGTTCATAGGGCTTAGTATACACCGCTGAAGAAAGAGTTGCGTGTGATAAGATTGCAGACAATATCCCCGAAAGTATGTGCGATGAAAATCCAAAGCCTTCTCCTCATTTGCATTCTGTTATTCATCAGTTTGGCTTGCGGCGGCATCGGCCTGGCCTATGAACACGACCTTACCGCTGATTATGCCGTTTGGGCGCCCGATTTGCTCGAACAGGCCGCGGTCGTGCAAAAATCCCCCCAGGGATCAAGCGCTTCTGTGATTGTCCCGGCGATGGTGATTGCCTACGGATGGGATGATGCGTTCATCATCGCCCAGCGTCACCCTGAAGATGGCCTCGATGAGGTGGATGAAAATCTCACCGAATGGTATATCCTGGTGGTTGCCGATGGCAGCCTGCATGGGCCACTAACCGAAACCGCATACCTTCAGCAACGACAAAAATTAGGTGTGCCAGATACTCTTCAGTTTTCGCAATGGATCGACGCCGATGAAAACCCCTGATGCAATCACCTCATAAACTTGATTCATATTCCAACCGCCAACCTTTCGACTTTGGCCCCTTCAATCTTATGAACTTCAACCACTACTTCCCCAATGACGAACTCGAAAGCGTCCTGCAAGCCTGGGCGCAGTCCCACCCCAACCTGGTCACGCTGACCACGCTGGGCCACAGCCACGAAAACCGCCCGATCTGGCTGCTCACCCTCACCAACCAGGAAACCGGCCGCGCCGAAGAAAAGCCCGCCCTGTGGGTGGATGCCAACCTTCACGCCACCGAGATCGCCGGTACGACCGCCGCGCTGTACTTCGCCCATACGCTGCTAACTGGCTATACGCAAAACGACCAGGCCACACGCTTGCTCGACACCTGCACTTTCTACATCGCCCCACGCCTCAACCCCGATGGCGCGGCGCTGGCCATGGCGGCCATCCCGCAATACGTCCGTTCCGGCGTGCGCCCCTATCCCTACGAAGACAAGCAGGATGGCCTGCACGCCAAAGACCTGGATGGCGACGGGCGCATCCTGCAAATGCGCATCCCTGACCCCAACGGGCAGTGGAAAATCTCGTCGCTCGACCCGCGCCTGATGGAAAAACGCGGCCCCGCCGAAGTGAACGGCCAGTTCTACCGCCTGCTGGCCGAAGGCGAGATCGAAAACTACGACGGCTACCTGATCCCCGGCGCACGCCCGCTGCAAGGGCTGGATTTCAACCGCAACTACCCCTTCCAATGGCGCGGCGAAGACGAGCAGCGCGGCGCTGGCCCCTACCCCGCTTCCGAGCCGGAAGTGCGCGCCCAGGTGGATTTCATCGCCCGGCACGCCAACATCAGCGTCGCCATCGCGTTCCACACCTTCAGCCGCGTGCTGCTGCGTCCCTACAGCACCAAGTCCGACGATGAACTGCCCACCAACGATCTGTGGGTGTTCAAGAAATTGGGCGAAATCGGCACCAAACTCACCGAATATCGCTGTGTCTCCACCTTCCACGATTTTAAGTACCACCCCAAGGAGATCACCACCGGCGCGTTCGACGATTGGGCCTACGACCAGTTTGGCCAGTATGCCTTCACGGTCGAATTATGGGATTTGCCCACCGCTGCCGGCATCAAAGATCGCAAATTCATTGACTGGTGGCGCGACCATCCCCACGAAGAAGACCTGCAAATTTTGCAATGGGCCGATGAAAATGTCCCTGGCGGCTATGTGGATTGGTACGAATACGATCACCCTCAACTGGGCAAGGTGGAACTGGGCGGCTGGCACGCCCTGTACACCTGGCGCAACCCGCCGCACGCCTTCACCGAGGCCGAAGTCTCCCGCCACACCCCCTGGCTGCTGGCGATGGCCGACATGCTGCCGCACCTCAGCATCCACACGCTCGAAGCCACCCCGCTCGGCAGCGACACCTACCACCTGAACCTGGTCGTCGAAAACAGCGGCTTCTTGCCCACCTACACCAGCGAACAAGGCCGCAAACGCAAAGCCATGCGCCCCGTGCGCGCCGAACTGGAACTGCCCGCCGGCGCCAAACTGCTCAACGGCAAAGCCAAAGCCGACCTCGGCCACCTGGATGGCCGCGCCAACGACCTCGACGTGACCGCCTTCGGCTCTTCCGACCCCACCACCCACCGCGCCCGCATCGAATGGACGATCCAGGCCCAACCGGGCAGCACGCTCACCGTGAAGGTGGTGAGTGAGCGGGCGGGGGTGATCAGGCGGGAAGTGAGGTTGACGTGAAAATCTGAACCGATCAGACGCCATCGGGCGGCAGGCTCACCCGTTTGCGCCACACCATGACCCAGGCCAACAAACCAGAACCCACCAACAAACTCAGCATGACCACAAAAGCGCTGCCATTTCCACCGGAAGTGGCAGCGTTTTCATTCGTTGCTGTCGGAGCGGGCAGTGTGACGGATGCGGTAGGCGGCAGGGTTGCGGGGCGGGCGATGGTGGCT
This sequence comes from uncultured Anaerolineaceae bacterium, assembly GCA_964606085.1. GTDB lineage: Bacteria > Chloroflexota > Anaerolineae > Anaerolineales > UBA4823 > CAIQJJ01. The sequence continues at coordinate 4,444 of CAZSFD010000071.1, read as the reverse complement.
GTGCGGGAAGGCAGCGCGGTGAGGGTGACTGGCGCAAGGGTTGGCGTGGCTGTGGCGGGCGGCGTCACCTGCAAGAGCAACTGCTGATCGGGGCGGATGATCGAACTGGCGTTCAGTCCGTTCCAGGCCATCAGGTCGGCCAGGGCTACCTCGTAGCGTTCGGCAATCCAGGAAAGCGTCTCGCCGCTGTGGACGATGTGATAATAGTTGCCGTCGGCCGCGGGGGTCAGTTTTTCGAGCGGCGTCAGCGGGCGCGGCGTGGGGCTGGGGGTGATATTGCCCGGATCGATCAACAATTTCTGGTCAATTTGCAGCGGCCAATCTGTCTGCCAGGCATTCAGCAGCAGCAGGCGTTCGACAGTCACATCGTAGGCAACGGCAATGGTGATCAGGGTGTTGTAGGGCCGCACCACATGGATGATCCTGCCGTCGGCATCGGGCGTGGCGGGGACAATCAGGCCCACCGGGGTCGGCGTGGCGTAGCCTTCGGTATCTTTGCCAGGGATGAACAGCTTTTGCCCGGCTTGCAGCGGGGTGCTGCGCGAGAGATTGTTCCAGATTTCGAGGTCGCGGATGGTGATCTGATAGGCGATGGCGATGGCCCATAACGATTGGCCGGCCTGGACGATGTGATAGACCTTGCCATCGGCATCGGGTGTGGCCAGCTTGACGGGGATGATCCATTGCGAGGGCGAGCCGGGCTGGCGGGTTGTGCCAGGGGCCGGGGTGAAGTTGTATTCGCCGCACGCCTGGCCGGAAATGTAGGCGGCCTGGAGGATGTAGTAGGTCGTGCCGTTGGCCGCCTGGGCCACGCCCGCGCCGACATGACAATAGGCGGCTGTGGTGGCCGGACGCATGTGTTCGGGGTCGGCCCACATCACCATCACTTCGTCAATATCCAGGTTGCCCACGGCAAAGTTTTCGGTGCCGAAAACGGTGGCCCCGCCGCCATAACCGGCTGCCGCCAGGCGTCCACGCACATCGCCAATGTGCCAGGACATCTGGTTGGCAGCCATGATGTCGGCGGTATTTTGCGCCACAGCATTGACAATGGGGTCTTCGATCAGCGCGGGCAGGCCATTGGCCAGGCGCAGCGTGTTCATGGCGGCGATCAGTTCGTAGGCCGTGGCGTTGCGAGCCGGCGCGCCCTGCGCCAGCCAGAACGGGGCAAGCACCCCCACGCCGAGAGAAAAAATGGTCAGGAGCAAGAACGGAGTTTTTGTACGCATAGAGCAATTATAATCGTCCCAAAATCAGCCATTTCCAGTCTCGAGGAGGACAGCATGGAGTTTTTTGACCTGATTCAACAACGCTATAGTGTGCGCGGCTACCAGGCGGCGGCGGTGGAAGATGAAAAATTACAGCGCATCCTCGCAGCCGCCTGCCTGGCACCCACGGCGGCCAACCGCCAGCCTTTCCAGATCATCGTCACGCACGTTGCCGGAAACGAAGAGGCACTGGGCCAGGTGTATCACCGCCAATGGTTCACGCAAGCGCCATTGGTGTTGTGCGTGTGTGGCGTTCACAAGCAGGGCTGGGTGCGCAGTTACGATGCGCTCAATGCCACGCTGATTGACACCGCTATCGTGATGACGCACATCATTTTGGCCGCCGCCGACCTGGGTCTGGGAACATGCTGGATCGGGGCATTCAACCCGACCGCGGCGCGCCAATTTTTCAAACTGCCCGACGAGATCGAACCCGTGGCCCTGACCCCGCTTGGCTACCCATCTGACCCCATACGCCCCAAGCAACGCAAACCCCTCGCCGAATTGGTGCGCTACGAACATTGGTAATCATCAGGAGAAAATATGGATTGGCCTACCCTCACTCACTATGACCAAAACCACCTTGCCCGCATCGCCCTGCCACTCGGCGGCATCGGCACGGGCACAATTTCTCTCGGCGGGCGTGGCGACCTGCGCGATTTCGAGGTTTACAGCCACCCCGACAAAGGCTTCACCCCCGTTAATGCCTTCTTTGCCCTGTGGGCCAAACCCGAGGGCGGCCAGGCCGTGACGCGCTGCCTGGAAGGGGCGATTGAACCGTGGCTGTATGAAGGCGCTTCGGGCTGCACCCTGCCCAACCACGGACTGCCGCGCTTTCGGCACTGCTCTTTCGATGCCGCCTATCCTTTTGGGCAAGTTCATCTTTCTGACCCGGCAGTGCCGCTGCAAGTGCGCCTGGAAGCCTTCAACCCACTCATCCCCACCGACGCCAACGCCAGCGGCATCCCGGCGGCCATCTTGCGCTTCGTGCTGCTCAATCCCAGCGACACGCCTACCGCGGTATCGGTCTGCGGCAGCCTGCCCAACTTCATTGGCAACGACGGCGCGGCCAACCGGGCTAAACAAAACACCATCACTTTGCGCGAAGAAGCCGGGCTTAGTGGCCTGTTTTACGAACCTGGCCCCATGGACGCCAACGCCGAGCAGCACGGCACCCTGGCCCTCGTCGCCCTGACGAAACACGCGACACGCACCACATTCCGCACCGCCTGGCACGACATTGGCTGGAACACCGGCCTGCTCGATTTCTGGGATGATTTCTCCACCGATGGCCTGCTCGACCCGCGCACCAGCCCCCGCCCCACCGATACGCCCACCGGTTCGTTGGCCGTACAGGTGAACATACCTGCCAGTGGCGAAACCGCCGTTACCTTCCTGATTGCGTGGCATTTCCCCAACCGCAAAACCTGGACACCCTGCAAACCTGGAGAAACTTGCGATTGTCCATCCGGGCAGTTTGATTTCGATACGATTGGTAATTACTACGCTACGCAATATCGCGACGCCTACGAAGTGGCTACGCGCACATCCGCCTGTTTACCCGCATTGGAAGACAAAACCGCCCGTTTCGTGCGCGCTTTCTGCCAGAGCGATCTGCCACATACCGTCAAAGAAGCAGCACTGTTCAACCTATCCACCCTGCGCACGCAAACGGCCTTCCGCACGCCCGACGGGCGCTTCTTCGGCTGGGAGGGCTGCGGCGATAAAGCCGGCTGCTGCCACGGAAGCTGCACCCACGTCTGGAATTATGAGCAATCCACCGCCTTCTTGTTTGGCGATCTGTCGCGCACGATGCGGGAGGTCGAATTTGCCTTCGCCACCGATGACAGCGGCCTGATGTGCTTCCGCAGCGGGCTGCCACTGGTGAAAAGCCGGGAGTGGGTGGTGGCTGCCGCGGATGGTCAGATGGGCTGCTTGATGAAGCTCTACCGCGATTGGCAGCTTTCCGGGGATACTCAGTGGCTACGCGCAATGTGGCCGAAAGCGAGGAAGGCGCTTGAATTTTGCTGGATCACTGGCGGATGGGATGCCGATCAAGATGGGGTAATGGAAGGCTGCCAGCATAATACGATGGATGTGGAATACTTTGGCCCGAACCCGCAAATGCAGGCGTGGTACCTGGGCGCGCTGCGCGCGGCCGAGGAGATGGCCTGGGAATTGGGCGAGTTCGATTTCGCCGAAAAGGTCAATTTCCTGTTTCAAAACGGCAGCCAATGGATGGATGACCACCTGTTCAATGGCGAATACTACGAACATGAAATTCGCCCGATCGCCGATCCCAACAACATCGCCCCTGGTCTGCGGGCGGGCATGGGCGCGGCTGACCTGGCCGACCCGGCCTTCCAGATCGGCGCGGGCTGCCTGGTGGATCAACTCGTAGGGCAGTATATGGCGCACATCTGCGGGCTTGGCTATCTGCTCAAACCCGGCAACGTGCAAAAGGCGCTGCGCAGCGTGTATCGCTATAACCGCCTGGCGAACTTTGGCGGTCATTTCAATAATATGCGTTCCTTTGTTCTGGGCGATGAAGCCGCCCTGCTGATGTGTTCGTACCCGCGCGGCAACCGTCCGCGCCAGCCATTCCCCTACGCCACCGAGGTGATGACCGGCTTCGAGTACACCGCGGCTATCGGGATGCTGTACGAAGGCCAGATGCGTGCCGGGCTACGGGTGATTGCCGATGTGCGCGCCCGTTACGATGGCCGCAAGCGCTCGCCCTTCGACGAGGCCGAATGCGGGCATCATTACGCCCGCGCCCTGGCCGCCTGGGCAGCCGTGCTGGCATTGACCGATTTCAATTATTCTGCCGTCGATCAGACGATGATCATCACCGCTGAACCTGGCACGCACTTTTGGTCGAACGGCTATGCGTATGGAACCTGCCGCATCGAGGCCGACGGCGAGGCATTAAAAGCCACACTGATGGTCGAGGGTGGCACACTGGCCCTGCGAAAACTCGTCCTGAGCGGCTGGGGCGAGGGGGAACTGGACAGCGATGCTTGTATCAGAGAAAGCGAAACGCTGACCATCCGGTGTCATTCCGAGCGATAGCGAGGAATCCCTATCGAAATGGTCGGAAAGAGCCAGGTCACAGGGGTTCCTCGCATTTGCTCGGAACGACAGGGCGGGCGACGGCAGGTGTCGTGTCATTCCGA
>CAZSFD010000070.1:0-27304 GCA_964606085.1 uncultured Anaerolineaceae bacterium | reverse complement strand
GGTAGGCGCATTCGTTGTGGAAGGCGTGGCCGAGTTCGTGGGCGATGGTGAAGACCTGGTCAAGCGTACCGTCGAAATTGCACAGCACGCGGCTCTCCTTCAGGCCCGGCACGCCCATGCAAAACGCCCCGCCGCGCTTGCCGCTGCGCTGCTCGGCATCAATCCAGCGATTGTCGAAAGCGCGCTGGGCAAAAGCGGCCAGTTCGGGGTCGAACCTGGCGAAATTGCTCACCACAAAGTTACGCGCATCATCAAAGGTGTAGGTTTTCTCGCTGCTGCCCACCGGGGCGAAGACATCCCACCAGGCCAGCTTTTCTTTGCCAAAACGGCGCGCTTTGGCCTGGAAATACTTGCGGAAGGTGGGGAACGACGCCTGCATAGCGCCCATCATCGCTTCGAGCGTGGGACGGTCAATGCGGGCGTTGTCAATGGCGGCGTGCAGGGCATCCTGGCGGCCGCGCTTCTGGTTGAGCGTGTTGGCCGCGCCTTTGACGCCGTTCATGCAGGCGGCCAACGGTTCGCGCACGCTATCCCAGGCTTTGATCTCGGCTTCGTAGGCCCGGCGGCGCACGGCTTCATCAGGGTGCGAGTGCAGGTTGATCAGGGCGGGCATGGGCAGTTTTTGGGTCTGACCATCCAACTCGAAATCTACGCTGAGCTGCGATGTGACCGTGCCTTGCAGCTTGCCCCAGGCGCGCGCCCCGCTCAGGCTGAGTTCGGCGGCCAGGACTTCTTCGGCTTCGCTCATCAGGTATTGGGCCTGTTCGGCGGTCTCGCGCAGCCCGAAGGCGTGCGCCTGGGCAACCGGGTTGAGCGGCAGGGCGCTTTCAAGGGCGGGCGCAATCTGCCCCACCCAGGCCTGGAATTGCGTGCTGAGCTTTTGCAGGCCGAGGCCCACCTGCTCATATTCGGAGAGCTTGCGGCGGGCTACTTCGTGGCGCGAATCGGTGGAAACGTAGGAATAAATGTACGCCCGCACCGTGGCGCTCAACTCGTACACGGCATTGAAGCGCTCGACGCCCTCGCCCAGCAGCGCGGCGAGTTCAGCAGGCGGCGTGCTGGCAGTGGCCTGGCGCACGCGTTCGGCAAAGAAACTTTCCAACTCGCCGATCTGCGCTTTGACAGTTTCGATGCCAGCAGCCAATTCGGGTGATTCGAGCGATGGGTAAACATTGGACAGGTCCCAATGGGGGATCATGGTCATGGGTAAACTCCTCATCGTGAAGTGAAACGGATATTGTCGGACAAGTATACCGCGGGAGGGCAGGGAGCAAGTGGCAGGTGGCAGGTGGCAGGGAGCAGGTGGCAGGTCAACAGCCAATCTTCCGTCAACCCCTTAACTTGCTCCTTGCCCCCTCATTCTTCCCCGCGCCCCTCTGCCTTATGCTTGCGTTTGATCTCTTCGACCGTGGCCTGCGGCAGATCGGGCAGTTGGCGTGTCTCGGTGATGCCGAGGGCCTGGGCCTGGGCGGCGCGCCAGCGCGCCAGGCGGTCGGCCACCTGCCCTTCGTAGCCCTGGGTAGATGGGTTATAGAAGTAGGTGCCGAGCAGCGGGCGGGGCAGGTATTGCTGCGGCAGGAAGTGATCGGGGTCTTCGTGGGGGTATTGATAATCTTTGCCGTGGCCGAGGGCGGCAGCATCGCGGTTGCCATCCTGAAGGTGCTGCGGCACGGCGGTGATCCCGGCGCGCTCGACAAGTTGGAAGGCGCTGAAATAGGACGTGGCCGTGTTCGATTTCGGGGCGGTGGCCAGGTAGAGCGTGGCCTCGACGATGGGGAAAATGCCCTCCGGCAGGCCGATATATTCGAAAGCCTGGGCGGCGGCATTGGCCACCACCAGGCCATGCGGGTCGGCCAGGCCGATGTCTTCGCCAGCCAGGATGATCAGGCGGCGCAGGATGAAGCGCGGATGCTCCCCGGCATAGAGCATTTTTGCCAGCCAATAGAGCGCCGCGTCGGGGTCGGAGCCGCGCACAGACTTGATGAAGGCGGAGATGGTGTCGTAGTGGGCGTCGCCGTCTTTGTCGTACAGCACGGCCCGGCGCTGGATCGATTCCTGGGCCACTTCCAGCGTGATATGGATGACACCCGCCTCGTCGGGTGGCGTAGATTCGACGGCCAGTTCGAGGGCGTTGAGGGCATTGCGAGCGTCGCCGCCAGCCACGTTGATCAGGTGCGCCAGGGCATCTTCGTCGGCCTGGATGTTGCGCTTACCGTAGCCGCGTTCGGCATCGGCCAGGGTGCGTTCGAGCAGCGTGCGCACCTGGGCGCGGTGCAGCGGGCCCAGTTGGAAGACCCGTGAGCGCGAAACCAACGCCCCGATGACATCGAAATAGGGGTTTTCGGTGGTCGCGCCGATGAAGGTGATCGTGCCGTTTTCGATGTGCGGCAGCAGGGCGTCTTGCTGGGCCTTGTTCCAGCGGTGGACTTCGTCTACGAAGAGGATGGTAGAAACACCGTAAAGTTTCTTGCGCTCCAGGGCAGCGTCAATCACTTGTCGGAGTTCAGCTTTGCCGGCCAAAACGGCGGACAAGGTCGTAAAATCGCTCTTGGTGTGATTGGCGATTACTTGCGCTAAGGTGGTTTTTCCAGTACCAGGCGGCCCCCATAAAATGATGGATGAAAACAAACGATCGGCTTCGATGGCCCGTCGCAGTAATTTGCCGGGACCGAGGATATGCTCCTGCCCAACATATTCATCCAGGGTACGCGGGCGCATGCGAGCGGCCAAAGGAGCATCCCGTTTCATTTTTTCATCGTGCGAGTAATCAAATAAATCCTTTGCCATGCCATCATGATCCTTTTGGGTCTGTCATGTACACAGTTCCACCCTGGGTTTTGGCTCTGTGGCCTTATAGGCCCTGCTGTAACAGTACCTTTTATCCGTCCTGCTATATCTCGCTCAACCCAGAAGGCCCTTAAAAAATTATAGCATGCCGAAATCCCTCCGTCTTTCTACGATAGCATGTCAGCCATTTCAAATCTGTAAGTACAGACTGGCCGGTAAAACGGAATACGGATTCCAAAATTTTAAAAAGGCAGAACCGTGTTGTAACTTTTCTCTCTTTGGCACTGTCGGGAGAGCATTTCCCGACAGAACAAAATACCCCATGAAGGGTAGCCCGCTGAGGCAAACCGGCCCGCCCGGCGATGATTCACGCTTCAGCCAGCCGTTCTGCGGTGAAATGGTCGGTGACGAGGATGTTAATCCAACGGCCGCGCAAAGCGCCCAGGATGCCGGCATATTTGCGCAAGCCGCCAGCCACGCCCACGGCGCGGTTGACCTTGCTCAATTGCGCCAAATCCATCGAGATCACCCGTTTTTCCAGCCCCGTCTCGACCAGTTCGCCATTTTGATCGAAAAAGCGCAGCAGAATATCGCCGACAGCTTTTTTCTGGCGCAGCAAATCCAATTCCTGGGGGGAAAAGATGTTGCCGCTTTGCGCCAATAAGGGGGATGGGTCAATCGCGCCAATGCCTACCAGGGCAGTCGTCACCTGATCGAACAACCGGATGGCCTGCAAGGTCACTTCGTCGGCCATCAGAACGTCGCGGGCGGCCTCGGTGGAGAGTATGCCGGCCACGGGCAAATAGACCGCATCGCCATTGACCAGTTGCGCCAGGCGCGAGGTCAGGCGGGTGGCGTGCGCTTCTACGGCCGGGTTGCCCACGCCGCCCAAAATTTGCACCACCTTCACGCCCGGCTTCTTGGGCAGCAGGTGAAGCGCATCTACCACGGCCAGCAGGGTGGCGCTCCAGGAGGAAATCCCAATCACCTCGTTCGGGCGAATGGCCGATTCGATGTAGTAGGCCGTGGCCGCGCCCAAATCGCGCTGGATCAGCTTCTCATTATCTTCCAGGCTGTCCACCACAATGGCATCGCGCAGGCTGTATTTCTTCACCAGGGTTTCTTCCAGTTCGGTATAGACACCGCCGGGCAGGTTGACCGAAATCCGAATGATGCCCTCTTCCTTCGAGCGGTTCAGCAAGCGCGAAACGGTTGCCTGGGAGAGATCAAGCTGCCTGGCAATTTCCGATTGGCGCATATCCCATTCGTAATACATCCGTGCCACACGGGCAATCAGACGTAATTCATCCACACGCGGCATAAAAACTCCTTTGAGGCTGAATAAATATCCAGAATCTATTGATCCAGTCACCTTTTTGCTGTAAGATAGCAAGAATGAATTTTATCACAGACTTGAATAATTATTCAGGAATGACGATGACCGATAAGCACCACACTCCCGAACATGATCGTGAACTCCAGGCGAAATCTCTCCTGTACCGCAAAACCCTCTTGAAGTTGATTTTTGCAGCCAAAGCCGGGCACACGGGCGGAAGCCTCTCCTGCGTGGATTTGTTGAATGTACTCTACAACCACGTGATGGATATTACTCCCCAAAACTTTGATCAGAAAAACCGCGACCACTACATCCACAGCAAGGGACACGCCGTCGAAGCGCTGTACGCCGTGCTGGCCGACAAAGGCTTTTTCCCCTGGGATGACCTGGAAACCGTCGGCAAATACGGCGCTCATTTCACCGGACACCCCACGCGTGATGTGCCAGGCATCGAACAGAACACAGGCGCTTTAGGGCATGGGTTGGCCCTGGCCGTCGGCATGGCGTTGGCAGCCAAGAAGGATGGCCTCGCCAGCCGGGTTTTCACCATCATGGGCGACGGCGAGTTGGCCGAAGGCTCCATCTGGGAGGCCTCCACCGCCGCGGCGCACTATAAGTTGGATAACCTGGTGGCCATTGTAGACCGGAATACGTTGCAGATCAGCGGACGCACGGAAGATGTGATGGCGCTGGAGCCGCTGGAAGACAAGTTCAGGGCCTTTGGCTATGCCGTTCGCTGTGTGGATGGCAATGATATTCCCGCCCTGATCCAACTCTTCGATCAGTTGCCGTTTGAGCCTGGCAAACCGAACCTGGTACTCGCCCACACGAAAAAGGGTAAAGGGATCAGTTTCATCGAAGACAAAATTCCCTGGCATCACAAGGTGCCAACGGAAACTGAATTTGAGATTGCACTGCGGGAATTGGGGTTGGCCGAAAAAGATTTGGAGGCGATTGATGGACTCGAATAAGCTGACTACCGGCCTGGCAAACCTGGACGTTTTTGCCAGCACACTGATCGATCTGGCCGCCAACGACCGCGATATCCTGGTCACCACCAGCGACTCGCGCGGCTCTGGCCGGGTGACACCGTTTGCCGAAAAATATCCCGACCAACTGGTTGAAATTGGCATTGCCGAACAAAACCTGGTGGGCATCTCAGCCGGCCTGGCTTCGATGGGGAAAAAGGTGTTCGCAGTTTCACCGGCGTGCTTTCTGACGGCGCGTGCCCTGGAACAGATCAAAAACGATGTGGCCTACTCCGATCATCCCGTCAAGGTGATCGGCATCAGCGCCGGGGTGAGTTACGGCGCGCTGGGCACCACCCACCATTCGCTGCACGATTTTGCCGTTCTGCAAGCCATCCACAATATTGACATCGTGGCTCCCGCCGATAATTTTGAAACCGAGCAGGCCATTCGGGCGGCGGCGAATCATCCCCGCCCGCTTTACATTCGCTTCGGCAAGAAAGCCATGCCCATCTTGCACGCATCTGATACGCATTTCGAGATCGGCAAGGCCATTCCGCTCACCCCGGAACGGGAGCAATATGATGTTGCCTTGCTGGCTATCGGCGAGGCGGTTGCCCCGGCCCTGCTTGCCAGCCAGGTATTGGCGGAGTATGGCCTGACAAGCTGCGTGTTGAGCATACACAGTCTGCGCCCCTTCGATGAGCAGGCAGTTGCAGAAGTCGCCAACCGTTCTACGGCTGTCATCACGGTTGAAGAACACAGCATTCACGGCGGGTTGGGCAGCCGGGTGGCATCCTTTATGGTGCAGGCCGGGGTTTTTCGCCCGCTGCGGATTGTGGGCATTCCCGATGAACACACCGTCACCGGCAGCCAGGTTGAGATTTTCAATCACTACGGCATTTCGGCGCAAGGCCTGGCGCAAACTGCCTTGCGGCTTTTGTCACTCCCCTCGCCCTATGGGAGAGGGGCCGGGGGTGAGGGAAAGGAAACGGCATGAACCATCATAACGGCCTGTTCCTCGCTATTGACCAAAGCACCTCGGCCACCAAAGCGCTGCTTTTCTCGGCCAATGGCCGCCTGCTCGATCAGGAAGCGCTTCCGCATCATCAAATTTACCCGCGCCCAGGCTGGGTGGAACATGACGCCGAAGAGATTTTTACCAACACCTTGCGGGTGGCCTCCACGCTGCTGCTGCGCCACGCTGATGAATTGGGCCATGTGCTGGCGCTCAGCATCACCAACCAGCGTGAAACTTTTGTGGTATTCGAACGCACAACCGGAAAGCCATTGCATCACGCCATTGTCTGGCAATGCCGCCGCGGCGATGCGCTTTGCCAAAATCTGATCAAGGCGGGCTATGAGACGATGGTGCATGAGTTGACGGGACTAAAAATTGACACCTACTTCCCGGCCAGCAAACTGCGCTGGCTGCTGGACGCAGAGCCGGATTTGGCCGCTCGCCTGAAAGATGGTTCGGCATTATTCGGAACAATAGATACCTACCTGATTTACCGCCTGACCAACGGCCAGGTCTACGCCACCGATCACACCAATGCTTCGCGCACCCTGTTTTACGACATTGGTACATTGGCCTGGAGCCAGGAATTGGGCGCAATCTTTGGCATGGATGTGAACCGGCTGCCAGAGATTCGCGAAAGCGCCGCCTGGTTTGGCGATACCGACCTGGGCGGCAGCCTGAGCCGGCGCATCCCCATCTATGGGGTCATAGGCGATTCGCAGGCGGCGCTGTTTGCCCAACGCTGCTTTGCCCCCGGCAGCGCCAAAGTCACCTTTGGGACTGGCTCGTCGGTTCTCTTGAACATCGGCCACGAAAAGCGCCTGTCGGAGAGCAGCACACTCACCGCCCTGGGCTGGGTTCTCAATGGTCAGCCAACGTATGCCTTCGAGGGCATCATCAACTTCACCGGGGCCACCATTGCCTGGCTGCGCGACCAGTTGCAATTGATTGACAATCCCGCCGAAACAGAAACGCTGGCCCAGTCGGTTGCCGACAGTGACGGCGTTTATTTTATCCCGGCCTTTGTGGGCTTGAGCGCCCCCTACTGGCGCGCCGACGTGCGCGCCGCCATTTTGGGCATGACGCCCTCCACTACCCGTGCGCACGTGGTACGTGCCGCCCTGGAAGCGATTGGCTACATCGTGACCGATGTACTCAAAGCGATGGAAAAGGACGGCGGGGTCCATCTCAAGATGATCCACGCCGATGGCGGGGCGGCGCGCAACGCTTTTCTGATGCAATTTACGGCAGATATGAACCGGTTGACAGTGCGCGCGGCTGAAACCCCCGAGCTGTCGGCGCTGGGTGCGGTTTTTAGCGGCGGGTTGGGCTTGAAAACCTACACGTCCGTGGATGATTTGCAGCAAATCCCCGCCGGGTTTGTCGAATACAAGGCCAGGCTCGATGCGATCACGGCCAACAAACGGTTTGCCGGCTGGCAAACGGCCGTGCAGCAAATTCTCTATCACCCCCAAAAAGGACAAAAATATGACGCACAGGATTGAAAAATGGGATTTTTTCGAGCAGTCGTTTTCTTGCCAGGCTGCCGCCAACCTCTTTACCGAGGTGACCCTGGAAGCCACCTTCACCCACTCAGATCGCCAGGTGCAGGTGAAAGGGTTTTACGATGGCGGCAGCAAGTTCGTGCTGCGCTTCATGCCCGATTGCGAGGGCGAATGGCGGTACACCACCCGCAGCAACGTGGCCGCACTGGATGGCAAAACGGGTTCCATCCGCTGCGCGCCCGCTTCCGCCGGCAATCACGGCCCGGTGCGCGTGGCCGATGCCGTCCGTTTCGCCTACGAAGACGGCACACCCTACATCCCGGTCGGCACCACCTGCTACGTGTGGAATTTGCAAGACGACGCGTTGGAAGAGCAGACGCTCCAGACACTCGACCAGGCCCCCTTCAACAAGATGCGCATGTGCGTTTTCCCCAAGCACTACGCATTCAACCAGAACGAGCCGCCCAGCTATCCCTTTGCGCCCACTACCGATTCCGCAGAGCCATCTCAACGCTGGGATTTCAGCCGCTTCAACCCGGAATACTTCCAACACCTGGAAAAACGCATTCTCGATCTGCGCGCCCGCGGCATCGAAGCCGACCTGATTCTCTTTCACCCCTACGATAACGGCCAATGGGGCTTCGACCAAATGCCCGCCGAGGTCAATGATCGCTACTTGCAGTATTTGGTGGCGCGTCTATCAGCTTTTCGCAATGTGTGGTGGTCGTTTGCCAACGAATACGACCTGATGAAGGGCCGGACGATGGCAGATTGGGATCGTTACTTCCAACTCGTCCAGGCATCAGACCCCTACAACCACCTGCGTTCGGTGCATAACTGCGGCTCGTTTTACGATCACACCCAACCCTGGGTGACGCATTGCAGCATCCAGCATCACGCCATCAGCCGGGTGCCCGCCTGGCTGAAAAAGTACAACAAGCCGGTGGTGATTGACGAGTGCGGGTATGAGGGCAATATCTCGATGGCGTGGGGGGACTTATCGCCTGAAGAGATGGTGCTGCGTTTCTGGCTGGGGTTTGTGCAGGGCGGCTACGTGGGCCACGGGGAGACCTATCTGCATCCTGAAGAGGTGTTGTGGTGGTCGAAAGGCGGTCAACTGCACGGCGAAAGTGTGCCGCGCATCGCCTTTCTGCGGGCCATCTTTGCGCAAGCGCCCGCCCTCACGCCCATCGAAAAAGCGGACATGGAATTTTTGAACCTGATGAACCCCGAACGCAACGCCAGCACATTCAATGAGCGTAAGGAAGGGGAGAAGATTATCGCCGAAGGCGGCTGGAATGTCGAAGCCGGGGGCTACAACATTCCTCGCGGCTATTACCTGTTCTACTTCGGGATGCACCAGCCGGCCGTGCGCAATTTCAACCTGCAAGATGGCACATATCAGATTGACGTGATTGACACCTGGAACATGACTATCGAAACCGTGGCAGAAAACGCCACCGGCCCCACGCGGGTTGACCTGCCGACCCGGAGGTTCATGGCGATTCGCATTCAGAAGCATCAGTAGATGAAAATCTCCACTCATCCCATGCCCGGCATCGCAGACGCCTAATACCCACCGAAACCCGCTTAAGCGGGTTTGAAGCTCTTTCAGCCGCCGATTTCAATCGGCGGCGAGATGCTGCTTGAGCACCTACGCAAAGTTTTCATCTACTGATGCTGATATTTCAGCGGGGGGCAACTTCCAACAGATATTGGGCGAACCACCCGGCGACCTCGGCCAGAGCCTGATCGAGGTGTTCGTAGGTGGCGGGCGTGGCCTGGGGGTCATTGCGGGCGAGCAGGATCACTTCGTAGGCGTTCGTTTCTGTCACCACCAGGGCCGCGTCAGCCACGATCAGCAGCGGGTCGAGCAGGGTGCCGCGCTTGTTGTACACCTGCACGCCGGGCAGTCGTTGGCGCAGCGTTCCCAGGCGGGTATCGTCATTGGGCGTGTAAGCGCTGAGCAGTTCGAGCAGCAGGGTGCGGGCGGCTTCGCTGACCATTTCACCGGCATACAGCCCCGCCAGCATCGCCGCTACATCCTGTGCGGTGGATTGGCGGGTGAGGAGATTCGTATCCCGTAACCCCCAACCTTGCAGCGTGGCGGCGGTATCTAACCCGTTGGCTGCGATGGCCTTTTCAAGGCTGGCCGTGGCTTCTTCCTCCGAACGCACCAACATATATTCGAGCAATTGGCGATACGAGCGGCCATCGGTGCCATGGGTAGCGAGATACGCCGTTAAATCATCGCCAGCCTGCTTTTCGATGGATTTGAGGAATAGCAGCGCAATGGGGATTTTGATCACCGAGGCGATATGCACACGCTGCCCGGCGTTTTGGGCGAACAACACTTCGCCGTCGGCCCGGCGGATTAGCGCCTGCCAGCCGCCGCCGTAGGTTAGCAGCGTCTCGCCCACGGCGTGCGCCAGGCGCTCGGCAGGTGTATTGCCCACCACACGCCGCGCCCGCCACAGCCAGAATCCGCCAAAACCGCTCAAGCCCAGCGAAGCATTCTGGCGATCCGTCCAGGCGGCGAACAGGTCAGTCACGGCCATTTCGTCAATGACATAGCCCTGCGGCGTGTTGCGGCTGGTAACGGCGTATGCCCGCCCTGCCGCATCCACGCGGGTGACGACGATGAACTGGCTGAACGTGCCAGCCTCGCCGGCGGCCACGTAGAGCAGATCGCCGGCTTGCAGGGGGAAGGCGGCGAGATCGAACTGGTGGATCGGCGTGGTGGTCTGCCACCACAGGAAGTGTGCCCGCGGCAAGGTGGCTTCGAGCGGGGCGGGGTTTTGCGCCGGGTCGAGCAGCCAGAAATCGTGCAGGGCCACCGTCGCGCTGATCACCCCGGCGTCGCGCAGAATCGCCAGCGCCAGCGGCCCGCTCATGGTGGATGGATGCCCATCGTTGGCGAGATAGTTCAGGCGATGGGCAACGGCGATGGCCTCGGGTTCGGAGGCGGCGAGGTAGGATTGGGCGGCGAGGGAGAGGGGGGATGGGAGGGAAGGGGTGAGAGGAGGCTGGGGAGAGGGGGTGAGGGTGGGGGATGAGGAAATTCGAGTTGAAGGTTGAAGATTGAAGGTTGGGGTTGTGGTTGCCGGGCGAGTGGGTGATGGGGTGAGTGGGTGGGTGGGTGATGCGGTGATGAGGGTGGCTGGTGTGGGCGTGGCGACGCACGCAGCCACCAGGCAGGCGGCGAGGGCGAGGGGGATGATCCAGGCGATTCGGGCGTTCATACGGAAAGGATTCTACCCAAGAAAGCGTATAATTGCCGCTAAAGGAGAATGTACCATGGTTACTCGTCCCACATATCCCATCGAAATTGGCGGCGTCCACCGCGAACTGACCCTGTTCGAGGTGGCGCCGGGTTTGAAAATTGCGGTGCTCAATATCTTGGGTGACACCGAATTGGTTCAGGCTGCCGCCGCCGAGTTGGCCAAGAAGTTGGCCGCGTTGCAATACGACATCCTGGTAACCGCCGAGGCCAAGAGCATCCCGCTGATTTACGCCCTCGCGCTCGTCACGGGCAAGGCGCACATCATCCTGCGCAAAACCTACAAGCCCTACATGGGCGCGGCGCTCTCCGCCGAGACGCTCTCGATCACCACCGGCCGCCCGCAGATGCTCTACCTCGACGAAAAAGACATCGGCCTGCTCAAGGGCAAGTCTGTGGTCATCCTCGACGACGTGATCAGCACCGGCTCGACGCTCAACGGCATGAGGCTGCTGATGGAAAAGGCCGGGGCCAAGGTGGTCGGCGAGGCCGCGATCTTCACCGAAGGCGACGACCCGCAGACGTGGAAGCATGTGATTGCGTTGGGGAATTTGCCACTTTTCAAAAGTTGAAGGCTTGCCATTTCAATGCTCAAACTTGCAGGAGGCCGCTAGGACTATCATGGCTATCGAGAAGGCGGTATCAGCGTTATCTTCCAGAGATTTTCAGCGCTTCCATGCCTGGTTCGAGGAATTTTTCGCGCAGAAGTGGGATAAGCAGATCGAGGCCGATGCAAAATCGGGGAAGCTCGATGCAGCTAATCGCCGAGGCAGCCGAAGCGGGCTTGAGTACATTGCTATGAAAGTGTGGTTTTGGATCGGTTCACATGCTGACTATGACAAACTGATTGGTTAGTCTATTTATCATCGCCCTCCGGCTTGGCGCCGCGCAGGGCGATTTTTAATCCAAGATGCTTGCTCAGCTACACATCGCCGCCGATTGAAATCGGCGTCTACAACGGCATCAAACCCGCTGAAGCGGGTTGAACCCGGTCGCCAACCGGCTTTGAGTCGGTTTTCTATCGTAGCCGTCGGTTGAAACCGACGGCGGCCAGTGAATAACATGCCCATCCACCCCATTGTCATCACCTACGCCATCCTCTACCTCGCCGCCCTGGCGCTGGCCTTTTGGCGGCGCAAGACCTTCCCCTTGGGCGAGAGCATCCTGGTCATTCTGATCGTTGGCGTCGGCTTCACCGGGCTGGTGGGCTTGGTCACGCTGCCGGTCGAAACTGTAGTGGTCGAGAAGACCGTTGCCACGGCAGAACTGGCCTTTACCCTGGGCTACCTGGGGGTGGTAACGGTGCTGCTGGTTTTGCGCAAGACGCCCGTAAGTTGGAAGGGGCAGTTCGCCAAAGAGAAAGCGGCGGCCATCCTGTTCAAGCTGCCGGTGTTTGTGCTGATCCCCATCGTTGCCCTGCGCCTGCTGTGGCAGAGCAGTTGGGCCGATTTGGGCTTCACCTGGGGTGATCTGCTCGGTCAACTGCTGGCAGCGCTGGTGCTCAGCCTGGCCTTTGGCGGGTTCAACCTGGTGGCGGGCAGTGGGGCGGCTGCGCTGCGCAAGCGTCAGTTCAGCGGACGAGCCGTGGCTGCGGGTCTGGCTATTACGTTTGTGTGGAACATCGTCGAAGTGGGGCTGGTGGAAGAGTTCTTCTTTCGGGCGTTCGTGCAGACGCGGCTGGTACACGCCCTGGGGTCGCCGCTGGCGGGGGTTTGTCTGGCGTCGCTGCTGTTCGGGCTGGCACACGCCCCCGGCCTGTACCTGCGTAAAGGCGACCGCGGCGGCCCGCTGGGCGGAAGTCCCAGCTTGGTTGATGCCGTTCTCTATGCCATCCTCGTCCTCAGCCCGGCTGGCTGGTTCACCGGTTTGCTCTATCTGCGCACGGGCAGCTTGTTGGCCCCTATCCTCATTCACGCCGCCCTGGATACAGTCGCCCATGCGGCTGAATTTATCATTGGGCTAAAAATTGGCGGTGATCCGGCAGCTTGTTCAAACTAGCTAAATCTCCTATCGGAATTTCAGGGCTATTGTCAATGACAGTCATTTTGGATTTCTGTAAACTATATCCAGTCTTTTTGAGAGAAATCCTGAATGCGTTACCCAACTACCACCACCCGTACCACGACGACTACCACCGGCACCCGCCGGAATGGTGGCGGGCAGTCGTAGCAAGCGGGCGGTGGGCGAAAAACCTGCCACAGCACCCACCAATTGCGGAGGCTGCCAGCGAACCCGGTTCGCCAGCGGCCTCCGTTTTGTTTATCGGTACTTTAACATATCGAACTATCATCAGCCGTGGACATCGGATGAATCCAATGCCTGCGGCCATAAAAACCCGCTTAAGCGGGTTTCAAAATGTCAGACACCGATTTCAATCGGTGGCACGGCGTCTGGACGCGCCGTTATCGCTGACATTCCTCACGGCTATTCGGCCTTGCAAGGCCTCGGCCCTTGCCAGCCTCAGCGATATTCTTTCCTCACCACAGATTAGGAGATTTCACCATGAGCAACAAACCCTTCAACCCCTTCGAGATGGCGCAGCGGCAACTGGACGAAGCCGCCGAACTGCTCCAACTCGACCCCGCCGTCCACGAACTGCTGCGCTGGCCGCTGCGCGAACTGCACGTCACGCTGCCGGTGAAGATGGACGATGGCACGACGAAAATCTTCCACGGTTTTCGCGTGCAATACAACGATGCGCGTGGCCCCAACAAGGGCGGCATCCGCTACCACTCCGGCGAGACGATTGACACCGTGCGCGCCCTGGCCGCCTGGATGACCTGGAAAACGGCCGTGGTGGATATTCCGCTCGGCGGCGGCAAGGGCGGCATCATTTGCGACCCAAAATCCCTGTCGCAGGGCGAACTCGAACGCCTGAGCCGCGCCTACATCCGCCAGGTGGGGCGCATCGTCGGCCTCGAAAAAGATGTCCCGGCCCCAGATGTGTACACCACCCCGCAGATCATGGCCTGGATGATGGATGAATTTTCGATGATGCAGGGCTATAATGAGTTTGGCATGATCACCGGTAAGCCGCTGGCCCTGGGTGGCTCGGCCGGTCGCGGTGACGCTACCGCCCGCGGCGGGATGTACTGCCTGCGCGAGGCCGCCAAGGCCCTCGGCGTGGAACTCCAGGGCGCCACCACGGCCATTCAAGGCTACGGTAACGCCGGTTCGTTCGCCCACAAACTCGGCGAAGAGATGTTTGGCCTCAAGGTTGTAGCCGTTTCCGACTCGAAGGGTGGCATCTACAATCCCGCCGGGTTAGATTTCAAGGCCGTCTCCGCCCACAAGGCCAAGACCGGCTCGGTGATCAACTTCCCCGGCGCAACCTTCGTCACCAACGAACAACTGCTCGAACTGGATGTGACCGTGCTGGTTCCGGCGGCGCTTGAAAACGCCATTAATGCCGATAACGTGGACAACGTCAAAGGCAAGTTCATCATCGAACTCGCCAACGGCCCCACCACCCCCGAAGCCGACCACGCCCTGCACGCCAAAGGTTCTTATGTCATCCCCGATTTTCTGTGCAACGCCGGCGGTGTGACGGTTTCGTACTTTGAAATGGTGCAAAACGCCTACGATTACTACTGGGAAGAAGCCGACGTTCACCAACGCCTGGACAAGAAAATGACCGCCGCTTTCTGGAACGTTCACAACATGGCCCAGGAAAAGGGCGTCCACAACCGCCTGGCGGCTTATCTCGTTGCCGTTCAGCGTGTAGCCGAAGCCGTCCGTCTGCGCGGCTGGGCATAGCCGTAAGGCGAAATTTATTTCGCCCTACCGAAGCGAAATAAATTTCGCCTTACACAAAATGAATTTATGGCCCGCCTTCTACCTTACGAATCTTCTAAAATACTCAACCTGTACCTGCTGATCGCCCAGTATCCCATGCTGGCGGCGCGTATCCGCGGGCAAATGCGTGCCGAGTTGTTTCAGCGCGGCATCATCACGGTGGAGCAGTTCGAGGCGGAGGTAGAAGAGCGGGCCGTGCAGTCGCAGGAGCGCGAGGGCCTGAGCGACCCGTTTTACGAGGAAAGCGCCGCCAACTGGCAGCAACGCCTGGCCCTCATTCGTGATCACCTCACCGATTTCTACTTTGCCTACAACCTGCCGCGCGAGATGCTGATCCGCATCATTGACGATGTGGTGGCGCACCCGGCCAACCATGTGCCTATCTCGTCCAGTCAGGGCCTGATGTTCAACCCCGAACTGGCCCCGCTCGAAATGGTGCTCAAACAGGCCGAAAAATACGAGGCCCTGCCGCCCGAACAGCGCCAAAGCGTCAGCCACCACCTGCAAGAGCTGATCGTCGTGCTGCTCAAAAGCCTGATCAGCGACCAGTTGGCCTTCGTCAGCATCGCCAAACGCTGGTTCACCAGCGCCGATTTTCGCTATATCCTCAGCCAGCGCATCGGCACCGGCAAGATCGGCGGCAAATCGGCGGGGCTGCTGCTGGCCTACAAGATTTTGCAAAACACCGCCCCGCCCGACGTGTTCGAGCGCATCGTGCTGCCGCGCTCTTACTTCCTCGGCGCAGACGTGTTCTACGATTTTCTAGCCCTCAACCAGGTGGAACTGCTCGACCAGAAATACAAGCCCGCCGACCAGATTCGCGCCGAATACCCGGAAATTCAGGAAGCCTATATGAAGGGCCGCTTCCCCGAAGAGATCGCCGACCACCTGCGCGAAATTCTGATGGAATTGGGCAACACACCGCTGATTGTGCGCTCGTCGAGCCTGCTGGAAGACAACTTCGGCACATCGTTTGCGGGCAAATATGTCAGCTTTTTCTGCCCCAACCAGGGCACGCTCAAAGAGAATTTACGCGACCTCACGCTTGCCATCCGGCGCGTCTATGCCAGCGTGTACGGCCCAGATGCGCTGATGTACCGCCGCCGCATGGGGTTGATTGATTACGACGAACGCATGGCGATTTTGCTGCAAGAAGTTCAGGGGCAGCGCCACAAACAGCATTACTTCCCTACCGCGGCCGGCGTGGGGTACAGTTACAGCCCCATCACCTGGAACCCGCGCCTCAAGCGCGAGGAAGGCTTCGTGCGCCTGGTGATGGGCCTGGGCACGCGGGCGGTGGATCGCGTGGCCAACGACTACCCGCGCATGATCTACCTCAGCCACCCGCAATTGCGCCCCGAGGTGACGCGCAAAACCATTCGCTATTATTCGCAGCATTTCATAGACATGCTCGATTTGCAAAACAACCAGTTCGTCACCCAGCCGCTCGAAGACATCCTCGGTCCCGAATTTCACTCGCTGCGCTGGGTGGCATCCATTGATGACGGCGACACCATCCGCCCACCGCTCACCCTCGGCACCAGCGTCACCCCCGACCAACTGGTGCTGACCTTCGACACGCTCCTGCAGCGCAGCGACTTCGTGCCGGTGATGAAGCAAATCCTGGCGCTGTTGGCCGAGCAGTACCAACTGCCGGTGGATGTGGAATTTGCCGTCTCGGTGCTGCCGGGCCGCCCCAAACCGGAACTGAAGTTTCACCTGCTGCAGTGCCGCCCGCAGAACCGCGGCATCGCCCGCGAGACGCAAATCCGCCCGGTGCCAACCGACGTGTCCGCCGTAGACCAGGTTTTCCGTTGCAGCAAAATGGTACCGCAGGGTTCGGTCAGCAACATCGAATACATCGTCTCCGTTGACCCCGCGGCCTACCACGCCCTCGGCACGCCGCGCGACTACACCGACGTTGCGAGGCTGATCGGCCACATCAACAAGGCCCTGGAAGACAAAACCTTCCTGCTGATCGGCCCTGGCCGCTGGGGTTCGTCCGACTACATGCAGGGCGTCCCCGTCACTTATGCCGATATTTTCAACACGCGCGCCCTGATCGAACTGGCCGTTTCGCAGCGCGGTTACAACTCCGAGCCATCCTACGGCACGCACTTTTTCCAGGATTTGGTCGAGACGCAGATTTACCCTCTGGCCGTCAGCCCCGATGACCCCGCCGATTTCCTCAACACGGAATTTCTTAGCCAGGCGTCCGACCAATTTTCGGCCCTCCTGCCTGAGCGAGGCGCTTCGCCCGCCAGCGCCTGCATCAAAATCATCCACATTCCCACCGAACGCCCCGGCCGCCAGCTCGATTTGGTGATGGATGGGCAGGTGGGGTTGGCGTATCTGATTTAACTGCTCTCGTTGGGTGAGCCTGTCGAAACCAGCGTATCGTATTTTTTCAAAGGAGAATTTCCCATGTCCCCTCAACCCCTTTCCCCTAAAATCCCCGTAGCCGTTCTCGGCGCCACTGGCACAGTGGGCCAGCGCTTCATCCAACTGCTCGATAACCACCCCTGGTTCGAAGTCACTACCCTGACTGGTTCCGACCGTTCAGCGGGCCGCATCTATGGCGAGGCCTGCCACTGGCTGATGAACACCGAGATGCCCGCCTGGGCCGCCAACATGCGTGTGCTGCCCACCCTGCCCGCCGATTACAACGTGGCCGTGGCCTTCTCGGCGCTGCCTGCCGATACGGCCAAAGACGTGGAACCTGAACTGGCGAAAAAGGGCGTTGGTGTCTGCTCGAATGCCTCGGCCTACCGCAAGGAAGCCGACGTGCCCATCCTGCTGCCCGAAGCCAACGCCGAACACGCCGCCATCGTCAGCGTGCAGCGCCAGAAGCGCGGCTGGCCGGGCTTCATCGTCACCAACCCCAACTGCACCAGCACCGGCATGACCATCGCCCTCAAGGCCCTGCAAAACGCCTTCGGGTTGAAGAAGGTCTTTGCCGTCTCGATGCAGGCTATTTCGGGGGCGGGTTACCCCGGCGTGGCCTCCTATGACATCCTTGATAACGTCATTCCCTACATCGGCGGCGAGGAAGAGAAGGTGGAGTGGGAGCCGAAAAAGATGCTCGGCACGTTCAACGGCGAGACGATAGACCTGGCTGACTACGGCGCTTCTGCCCACACCAACCGCGTCCCCGTGGCTGACGGCCATACCGTCTGCGTCAGCGTGGAACTCGGCACGCCCGCCACGCCTGAGGAGGCCATGCAGGTCTTCCGCGAATATCGCGGCCCGGAGGTTAGCCGCGGTCTGCCCTTCTCGCCCGATCCCGTCATTGTGGTACGCACCGCCCCCGACCAGCCGCAGCCGCGCCTCGAACGCAGCACTGGTAAGGGCCAGGCCACCGTGGTTGGCCGCGTGCGCCCCGACCCGTTGTTTACGCTCAAGTTCGTGGTCTTTTCGCACAACACGGTGCGCGGCGCAGCCGGCGGTTCGCTGTATAACGCCGAACTTCTCGTCAATATGGGTTTGATTGCCAGACCTTGAGAACTGCCACCATTTTCCTGCCTATACAGTTAAGGTCTGGACGGGTATAATGCGGGCTGTTGATTGCCATAGATGCTGATGTCTCGCCTTACGGGGGCCAGTGTTTGGCCGTTCGGGTTGATGTCCCACCGGACTGGGCATTGAAGTGCAGTCGTTGAAAAATTTGCCCCTCAATGTCCTTGTGGGATGATGGCTACAATCGGCAACAAAGCGCCGGGCCATGGTTTTAACCTCGAATGGATTACCATTCATCAGTTTTTTGTAGGAGTTTCAAAATGAACATTTATGTTGGAAATTTGTCGTTCAAAGCCAGTGAAGACGATCTGCGCCAGGCGTTTGGCAATTATGGTGAGGTTGCTTCTGTGGCGATCATCAAAGACAAAGCCACCGGTCGCTCGAAGGGTTTTGCCTTTGTTGAGATGTCGAACAACGACGAAGCCAATGCCGCTATCCTTGCTTTGAATGGCAAGGAATGGATGGGCCGCGCCCTGACCGTGAATGAAGCCCGCCCGCGCGAAGAACGCCCCCAACGCCCTGCTGGCGGTGGTGGCTACAATCGCGGTGGCGGTAGCGGTAGCGGTAGCGGTGGTGGCGGCGGTTACAACCGCGGTGGCGGTGGCGGCGGCGGTTACAATCGTGGCGGTGGCAGCAACCGTGGTGGCGAACGCCGCAGCGACGATTGGTAAAATCTCCCCCGTTATCCTGATTAACAATTGAATACAATTGAATAGAGCGCTGGCAGAAAGTTTGCCAGCGCTCATTTTTTTGTTGCGGAAGGGTCTCGACAGGCTCGACCAGCAATCTTGTGGGTTGAGCCTGTTACACCATCCCATGGCTATTCGGCCATGGCCTCGCTGCGCAGCCGCCGTAAAAAATCGGGTGAGTTGAGGCCGCGCTCGAGCAGATAGGTCAGGTAGTATTGCATCAGGCGCTCGATCTCGATATTCACGGCTGGCGAAAGCTGCGCCCGCATGGCCTCGTTGAAGCTGCTGCGCTGAAAATGACGCAAATAGCGCAGCGCATTCATCGAAATTGGGCGGGCCGATGGGTCGCCATGACCACAGGTGGGGCATAATACGCCGCCCGCCGCCGCCGAGAAAAACTGGTCTTCGGGGCGAATTTCGTGTTCGCAGCGGGCGCACTCGAAGAGCTGCGGGCGGAAGCCGACCAGATCGAGCAGGCGAATTTCATAGTAGCGGACCGCCACCAGCGGTTCGGGTTGCGTGTTCAGGCGGGAGAGTGTGTCGGTCAACAGGCGGTGCAGGCGGGTGTTTTCCCCTTCTTCGTAGGTAAAGCGGTCGAGCAATTCAATCACATAGCTGGCGTACCCCACCCGCATCAGGTCGTCGCGCAGGGCCAGGTAGGCATCTATCGTTTCGGCCTGGGTGATCAGCGGGATGTCGCGGGTGTGCGCCAGCATCAGGGTGACGCGGGTGAACGGTTCCAGATGCCCGGCCTTGCGTGAGCGCATCTTGCGCACCCCCTTGCCCACAGCGCGGATTTTGCCCAACTCGCGGGTATAAAGCCACAAAAGGCGGTCGGCCTCGCCCCAATCCGTATGGCGCAAGACGACCGCCTCGACACGTTGAGAGCGTTGGCGGGAGGGCATATCAAGTTGGGTGACGGGTAATGGGCTGCTTCATCGCTTTGCTATGAATTCGCGGCAGTTTCAGCATCCACTTCGTGCCAGAATTGTTCGTGGGGAATGCCCTCGCCACGAACAATTTGTTGCCATGAGTCATCGAGAACGGTTTTCAATCGCCGTGAATGTGCAATGAGTAAGTCGAACAATTCATCATCATTGGCTACGGAAAGAATAACCGCAACTGGGCGACCTTTACGAGTGACAACTACCGGATCAGTTTCGCTTTCTTTCAGGTAGGCACTGAATTTTGATTTTACATCCGCTAATGGTGCCATTTTCATGGGAGTATCTCCTCATTGCCGATTTTCAGGCGATTATGAACCTTTTCGCCAATTGCCAAAATATAGACGATGCGTTGGTTCCGATCAACCCGGTATAACACGCGAAAACGATTATTGGGGCCAAACCGAATCTCCCAATCTGCATTGAGGATAGATTGCTTGAGAGGTTTTCGATTCTTGGTCTGGATAGTGGGTTCGTATTGTAGCTGTGCGACAACATTGGTTTGAATCAGGGTGTGGTATTGCGGCTCGATAAAGCGCAAATGGCGCTTGATATTTGCCGCATAGATGATTGAATAAGGTATCTGATGTACCATCAGTCCAGAATTATAGTCTTCAGGTTCGGGATGTCAAGCAGATAGCTTTGTTTGCCTTAGCGCGTTATCCTGGTATATCTCCCGCTGGCATCGGCTTTGATCAATGCCTGAATCTCCCCCATCGTCACAATCGGCAGGTCGTACATCAAGGTTTGTTTCAGGCGGGTGGCGGCGTCACCGATCAGCACGCCGGTTTCGAGCGCTTTGGCAGGGTCGCTCTCGGTTAGCAGGCCATAGTAAAACCCGCCTACCCAGGCATCGCCGCCGCCCAGCCGGTCCAGCGGCACCATCGGGCGGGCTTCTGCCGAACGGTAGAAGTTTCCGTTGGCATCGTAGGCGGCGCTTTCCCAGCGCTGCTGCTCGTTGCTATCGGCATGGCGCAGCGTGACGGCCACCACTTTCAGGCAGAAGGTCTCCTGCACCTGGCGCAAGAAGGCTTTCAGCGGCAGGTCGGGTAGGCGGTCGCTCTCCATTTTGGCGAAGCCGATGCCATAGAACTGCTGCATGTCGTGGATGGTGGTGATGAGAATATCGGTGTGATCGTGCAAAATGGGCGTCAGCACCGCTTTGCATTGTTCTGGCGTCCACAGGGTGGTGCGGTAGTTGAAATCTATGCCAACCAGGCATTCAGATGGCAGGTGGTTGATGGCCTCGTGGAAGGTTTCGAGCAGGTAGTTGCGGGTGTACCCGCTGTGAACGGCCAGCCCGAAGGTGATACCGCTGGTATGCAGCAGGCGGGCTGCTTGCAGGGCGGTGGGCCAATCTACCATGCCGGGGGACAGTTGGCTGGCGGCGGAAAATTTGCGCTGATACCAGGCCGCCCCGGGGCGCGGCGTGCGGCCCAATTCGTAGAGATAGCGGCCAAACAGGTCGGTTTTGTCGGCCCAGGCGAAGTGACTCGTATCCACGCCCTGCTCGCCGGCGGTATTGCGCAGCAGCCAGCCGTAGGGGTTGTCGGGTACGCGGGTGATGTAGCTGGCAGACACCCCCAGGCGGGCCAGCATGACGGCCACGGTCAGCTCGCTGCCGCCGAGGGAGAGTTCCACGCGGCGGGTGCGCTCCAGGCGTTCATTGTCGGCGGGCGTGTCGCGCAGCATCGTTTCGCCGAAGGTGATGAAGGTGGCTGGGGACATGGTTGTTCAGGAAAGGAGGAGGCGTTCGTTTGCCGCCGGATAGGCCACCTGGTCAATCCCCACTTCGGCCAGTTTTTCACGCAGGGCTGTGGCGGCATCTTCTTCGCCGTGGACGAGCATGATCTGTTTGGCGCTGCGGGCGGCCCGGGCGTATTCTAGCAGGAATGTTTGCCCGGCATGGGCCGATAGCCCGCCAATGGTGGCGACCTCGGCTTTGCGCTCGTAGACTTCATCGAAAATCTTAATGCGCGCTTCTCGATTAGCGAGGCGGCGGCCCAGGGTGTGCGGCGCTTGCCACGAGACGATCAGGATGGTGTTCAGCGGGTTTTCGATGTTGTTGCGTAAGTGGTGCAAGATGCGCCCGGTTTCGGCCATGCCTGAAGCTGACAGGATGATCAGCGGGTCTTGGCGGCTGTTGAGCGCTTTGGACTCTTCGACCGAGCGCGTGTAGGTGAGCAGGTCGAAGCCGAGGGCGGTGCGATGGCGGTCTTGCCGGATAAATTCCTGTGTTTCGGCGTCGAAGCATTCGGGGTGGGCGCGGAATACATCGGAAGCGTTGACGGCCAGGGGGCTATCTACGATGACCGGCGCGGGTGGGATTTCGCCCTTTTCGAGCATCTGGTGAAAATTATAGACGAGTTCCTGCGTGCGGCCGACCGCAAAGGCCGGGATGATCACTTTGCCGCCGCGTCGTAGCGTTTTGCTGACCACCTGGCGCAGCTCATCATAGGCGGCTTCGGGATCGCGATGAGGTTTGTCGCCGTAAGTGGATTCCATCAGCAGGTAATCGGTTTTTTCGGGCAGAGTGGGGTCGCGCACCAGGGGCAGGCGCGGGCGGCCAATGTCGCCGGAGAACCACAGGCGGAACTGGCGGTGGTTCTCTTCGATGTCCAGCACGACCGAGGCCGACCCGAGGATGTGGCCGGCATCTACGAAATGGGCGGTGACGCCGGGAAGCGGCTGAAACGGCTGCCCGTATTCGATGCCCTGAAAGTGCTGAGCCACCTGGGCGGCGTCTTCGAGGGTGTATAAAGGTTCGATCGGTGGTTCGCCGCGTTCGGCGCGGCGCTTATTGACGAAACGGGCGTCGGCTTCCTGGATATGCCCCGAATCCATCAGCATGATGTTGGCCAGGTGGGCCGTGGCGGGTGTGGCGTAGATCGGGCCGCGGTAGCCATTTTTGACCAGGTTGGGCAGGTTGCCGCTGTGGTCAATGTGGGCGTGGGAGAGGATGGCGGCATCGAGCTTGCGCGGGCTGAACTGGAAGCGGCGGTTGCGCTCGTAGGTATCGGCGCGGCGGCCCTGGAACAGGCCGCATTCAAGCAGCAGCGTGTTGCCGTTGATCTCCAGCAGGTGCTGTGAGCCGGTGACAGATTGGGCTGCGCCCAGGAAGGTGATTTGCATCTCAGTGCTTCTTTCCCAAGACTGCCAAAATCTGCCCGCCGAATTTTTCCATGCGCCAGGGAGATGTTTCCATGATGGCGGCGAGTTGTTCGGGGGTGGCCGGGTTCACTTTGGCGATCTCTTGTAAGATGTCTTTGGGCAGGATGACATCGGATTCGACATCCCAATGTTGCGCCATCAGCTTGCGCCATTCGCGCAGGGCATCGAGGCGGGCCAGGTAGCGGCCATCGGGCCGGGGTGGGCGATCTACCTTGACCGGTTTGGCTTGCAGGCCGCGTTGCACGGCCTGGATCAGTTCGCGCCCGTGCTGGCGCAGGTTGCGCGGGCTGATGCCGGGGATGCGCTGCAACTCGTAGAAGCGTGTGGGGCATTGCTCGGCAATGGCCAGCAAAATTTTGCTCGAAAGCACTTTGAACAGCGGGCGATCCATGTCGTAGGCCACGCGGTCGCGGTATTCGCACAGTTCGATCAGCACGGCTACTTGCTGGGGGGTGAGATCGTGTGCGCCGTTGATCTGCCAGCACAGGTCGGTTTCGGCCTGGTTGTAGTTGCCATTGGTGTGGCTGACGCGGACGAAATCTTCAATGGCGAGGGGCAGCAGGTTGCGGGCATCCAGTTCGGCGCGTAAACGCTCTCGCAAGGGGATCAAAAAGTGGGTGTCCAGACGGGCATACTCGAGCAGTTCGGGTGGCAGTGGGCGCTCGCCCCAGTTGGCGCGCTGGTAGCGTTTATCCAATTCGATGCCAAATTCCCTCAGAATCAAAGCTGCCAGCCCCACTTCTTTGATGCCCAGGATGCGGGCGGCGATCATCGTGTCGAACAGGTTGTGGAACTCGAAGCCGAAATCGCGCTTCAAGCACATCACGTCATATTCGGCGGCGTGGAAGATGATCTCAAGGTCAGGATTGGCAAAAATGGGGGCGAGTGGCGAGAGGTCTTGCAGTTCGAGCGGGTCTACCAGGTAATCTTGCTTGCTGGTGGAAAATTGCACCAGGCAGACGTGTTCGCGGTAGGCGTGCAGGCTGTTCGACTCGGTATCTACGCCTATGACGGGTTGGCTTGCCAGGATGGCAGCCAGTTCGTGTAAATCGTCGGGATGGGTAATCAGGGGTACAGATAAATTAACTTGCATAACGAATCTATTATACCCCCTTCAAGCGCTTCTCCATTACAACGGCGTCTTCGCCGTCATTATAATAGCGTGTCCAGCGGCCTACCTGTTCGTAACCGGTATGTTGGTAGAGGCGAATGGCCGTCTCGTTGGATGCTCGCACGCACAGGCGCACAGCGGGCGTCTGCAACGCCTGTTCGCAAGCTGCCAGCAGCGCCGTGCCAATGCCGCGCCCGCGATATTCGGGCAGCACGCCAATCGTGGCAACCCAGCCCACGCTGTCGCCGTGGCGGGCGTCGCCGCCGACAAAACCCACCATCCGCTTGTCGCAAATGGCTTTGATGTGGACGGTGTTGGGAAATGTCAGGATGCCGATCAAATCGAAAATCGGCCAGGAGTCATCGCCAAAACAGGCCTTTTCGACGTGGCGCACCGCATTGAGATCAAGCCAGGTAGCCGGCTCAATGTTGAACGGGCTACCTGGCGTTTGTGTGGATGTTTTTGAAGATACTTCCATGAAGCTGTGTTGGTTGATGCGTTATTCGTAATGTGTTGCTACTTTTTTATGCCACCCAGGAAATCTCCCAACATGCCGGTAAATTCCATCGGGAAGACGTACTTGGTAGATGGGCTGGCGCCGATGTCCTTGAGTACCTCGAAATACTGCAAGGTCATCGTCTTTTGATCCACCGTCCTGGCGACGGTGAAGATGCGGTCGAGGGCAGCGGCGTACCCTTCGGCGCGCAGCAGTTGCGCCTGGCGTTCGCCTTCGGCGCGCAAGATGTTCGATTGCTTGTCGCCTTCGGCGCGTAAGATTTGCGACTGGCGCTCGCCGTCGGCCACGTTGATGGCGGCGTCGCGCTGGCCGGTGGACTCAGTCACCTGGGCGCGGCGGATGCGTTCGGCAGTCATTTGTTTGTTCATTGCATCCTGTACGTCGCGCGGTGGGACGATCTCGCGGATTTCGACATTGGTCACTTTGACGCCCCAGCGTTCGGTCACTTCATCCAGGCGGGTGCGCAGCATGTTGTTGATGTGTTCGCGTTCCGACAGCACATCGTCGAGCGGGATGCCGCCGATGACCGCACGCAGCGTGGTGGT
Source organism: uncultured Anaerolineaceae bacterium (assembly GCA_964606085.1). Lineage (GTDB taxonomy): Bacteria > Chloroflexota > Anaerolineae > Anaerolineales > UBA4823 > CAIQJJ01. The sequence continues at coordinate 2,119 of CAZSFD010000070.1, read as the reverse complement.
GGCGATACCCTGCGCAGCAATTTCAAAATTACCCACTTGCAGCACGCTTTCGCGGGCATCCACAATTTTGAAGTACCACAGGAAGTCAATTGAAATGGGGGCATTATCTTTGGTGATGGCGGTCTGGTGGGGGATTTCCCGCACCTGCTCGCGCAAATCCACCGTCACCCCGCGGTCAATGCCAGGCACGAGCAACACAATTCCTGGCCCCTTGGGGCGATCCTGGCAGCGGCCCAGGCGAAAGACCACCAAACGTTGGTATTCTGGCACGATGCGAATGGCCGACGCGACAATCGTCAACAATACCAATCCCACCATGCCAAAGAGACAAAGCGTTGTCAGTGTGTATGCAGGATCCATCAAAGACCTCCGAACGAAGAAAAGATTTTATTGACAGCTCGACGCATAACCTTATGCTTCGGCTGAAACGACCTTGAGTACCATGCCCTGGCGTTCAACCACGCGTACCGCCATCCCTGGCGAGATGGGCTCGTCGCTGCGGGCGCTCCACAGTTCACCCGCCACATACACCGTGCCAGAAACGTGGATTTCGCTGCGCGCCTCGCCGATTTTGCCGATCAGCCTGGCGATGTCTTGGATGGGTGGTTGCAGCAACGACTGATACCCCGCCCGGATGACAACCCATAAATATCCGCTGGTTAAAATGACGACTACCAGCGCCAGCAGTGGATTAACGACCGGCATCCACCAGGTTTCGCCGCGGTAAAGGAAGACCGAGCCAACTTCAAACAGGGCAATGGCGAGAGCCAGATAGGGCATGCCCATGGGTGGTTTCAGGCGTATACCAGCCAGGAACGGCAGCACACCCACAATCAGCACCAACAACGCCCATCCGTTAAACGGTAATTGATACACCTGGTAGGCTGTCAGCAGCAAGGCAAATAAAGCCCCCACTTCGAGGATGCCTGTGCCTGGAACCAATACCGCGTTGATCAACAATACGCCCGTCAGCGCCAAAACCAGGTAAGCGATATTGGGATCGAGTAAGAAGCTGATCAGTTCCATCGGCGCATCTCCTTCCCGTTGCATCAGATATTCTGATTATACATCCAGTTTTGCCGGTTGGTTTTCTTACCCGGCTCTCAGGCATGTTTTACAAGTATCTAACATTGATCCCTTACAATAGGGCCATTCACTCGATATTTGGAGGTAACCATGTACACGACAGCAAACTCAACCTTGCGCCGCCTGGCGCTCTTCTTGTTGATTATCCCACTTCTCGCGCTATCCTGCCGCCTGGGGATGCCTCAGCCAACGGCCCAACCCACCCCCCTGGCGCTTCCCGAACCAACGGCTATGCTTCCTGTCGTATCCACCTCGGCAGGGAATGATGACGCTGCGTTGATCAATTTGTACGCACGCGTCAACCCATCTGTGGTTAACATCACCACCTATGGCCGTCTCAACGGCAACCTGGTGCCGATGGGCCAGGGGTCAGGTTGGCTCTATGATACCGACCGCCACTTCGTCACCAACGCCCACGTCGTTCAAGATGCCGATGACATCGAAATCACCTTTGCCGATGGCACGATCTCGCCGGCTGAATTGATCGGCCTTGACCTGAACAGCGATCTGGCTGTGCTTCAGGCCGAAAAAATCCCGGCCAACACGCAGCCTTTACCGCTGGGCAGCATGGATCAGTTGGCCGTCGGTCAGACGGTGCTGGCCATTGGCAACCCCTTTGGGCTGAATGGCACGCTCACCCGCGGCATCATCAGCGCGCTGGGCCGCGACATCCCCGCCCTTAACCAGTTCTCCATTCCGCAATCCATCCAGACCGATGCCGCCATCAACCCCGGCAATTCGGGCGGCCCGTTGCTCAACCTGTCGGGCCAGGTGATCGGCGTCAACGCCCAAATCCAGACCGATGGGACGGTGGCGGCCAATGCCGGGGTGGGCTTTGCCATTCCGGTCAGCGTCATTCAGCGGGCCGTTCCCGAATTGGTTGCCAACGGCAAAGTGGCTTGGGCTTACCTCGGCGTGAGCGGCGGCAGTGTGACCCCCACGCTGGTCGAAGCGATGGATTTGCCCGTTGAGCAGGGCGCCTACCTTTCGGCCATCGTAGATGACGGCGCCGCCAGCCGAGCCGGGCTGCGCG
>CAZSFD010000069.1:0-27334 GCA_964606085.1 uncultured Anaerolineaceae bacterium | reverse complement strand
CGGTGTAGGTATCGTCGCGCGAGTGGCCTTCGACGAAGATCAACTCGCTGCCGCGGCCCATTTGCGGCAGGCGGGCGAAAATTTCGGGGATGTTGCCGGCCTCGTTGCGGGCGGGGACGAGGACGGAGACGAGCGGAAGCTGCTGGTTGAGCCTGTCGAAACCCTGCTGGTTGAGCCTGTCGAAACCAGCCTTCTCGGTCTCGACAGGTTCGACCGGCGAAGAAGGCTGCGGGCGTAAGATCAAGAAATTTGTCAGCCCCAATTCGTTGAACGGCCACAGCTTGACCAGAAAGCGGTTGCAGAACGAGTCCAGCAGCGGGATCGGCAGCGGGCAGAGGATTTCCTGCCAGTGACGGATCAGCTCAAAGCCAGCCAGGTTGGCCAGATTGGCCAGGTCTTCCACGGTCAGCCAGTTGCCGTAGAGAACGGGCTGCGCCAGGCCGAGTTTTTGCGCCGCCAGCAGGGGAAGTTCCCACAGGCGCGAATAGCTGTTGATGATCAGCCGCGTGTGCGGGCCAGAGAGCCGGGCGGCCTGCTCGAAAATGGTCTGCACGTCCCATACGTCGTTGAGCAGGTCGGAGAGGAGGATGACGTCGAACGTTTCATCTGGCGGCAGGGCGTGAACGTCGGCTTGCTCGAAGCGCAGATGGGGGTGGCGCTGGCGGGCGCGGGTCAGCATCCCGGCGGAGAAATCTACGCCCACACCGATGGCTGGCTTGAGCGCGGCCAGCAGGTCGCCCTGGCCGCAGCCGAGTTCGAGTACCTTGAGGCCGGGGGGCACCAGGTTTTGGTAGATTTGCGCCAGGCGGCGGTGATAGTATCCGCCCCAGGTTTTGAAGGTGTCGAGGCGGGCGGCGGCGGATTCCCAATAGGCCAGACGGTCTTTTTGGTAATGGTCAGCGGAGGGATCGGAATAGGGCATGAGAAATTTTCGGCAGCACTGGAAAGGCAGTAAACCCGTTACGCGGGGTGGCAACGCTCAGGAAGCGGATTCATCCGATGCGTTTGCGAGGCGGGCGCCATCTTCATCCACAATCAAGCGCTGCGGGCGCTGGCGGGCGCGGCGCAGGCTGCTGCGAGCAGCAAGGATGGCATCGCCCAGGCCGATGACGCCGCCGAGGGCTTGCAGCACCTTGAACCATAAACGGGCGGCGCTGGCGGGATGCAGCCGGGCCGCCTGCCAGAAGTTGGCCAGCGCAGCGGCAGGCTGGCGCGCATCAATCAGCCGCCGGGCGTGGAAGAGATGAATGCCAGCGCGGATTTCGTTGGCATGTTGGGCGATGGTGGCGGCGAAGAGCGGGTCGGTTTTTAACACGTCGAGCAGGGCAAAGGCATCGGGGCCATAGTGAGCAGCCAGCGAGATGGTTTTGGCGCTCTCGTGCGAGCGTTCGACGGCCCAGAAGCCCTCGACATGCACCAGCGGATGGCGGGCGGCAATTTGCAGCCACAGTTCGTGATCGAGCAGCAGGTTCGACTCGACCGGCAGGTAGCCTGCTTCTTCGAGGGCCGTGCGGCGCATGAAGGAAGCCGGTTGCAGCAGCACGTTGAAGGCCAGCAGGTCTTTCAGGGCATACTGGGGATAGGTGAACCAGTCAATCAGCGTACCATCGGCAGTGATCTTCAGGCCGTTGGCGTACACCATGCCGGCCTGGGGGTTGGCCTGAAATGCGCGCACCGCCTGGCTGACGGCAGCGCGGGCATAATACAAATCGTCCGAATTGATCCAGCCGACGATGTCGCCCGTGGCGCGGCGAAATCCCTTGTTGATGGCATCGGCCTGGCCGCGGTCTTTTTCGGAGACCCACCAGGCGAGGCGGTCAGCATAGCGCTGAATCACTTCGACGCTGTTGTCGGTTGAGCCGCCATCTACCACCAGGTATTCGATGTTAGGGTAATCCTGGAAAAGCACCGAGCGGATGGTGTCTTCGAGGTAGCGTCCCTGGTTGTAGGAGGGGGTGACGATGGTGACGAGAGGGGTGTGGGGGTGAGAGGGTGACAAGGTGAGAGGGTGACAGGGGAGTTTAACGGTTGGGGACGCGGTAGATGTCGAGGTAACCGATATTTTGAATATATTCGGCAGAGGCAACATCCCACAGACCGGCAGCGGGGCCGCGTTCTAGCAGCACGCTCTCTGGGGTTTGCGCGTCATTCGGGCTGACGATGACGAAGAGATGCTCGAAGGGCAGTTGGTTGTTGAAATGGCTGTCTGGCAGGCCAACTTGACGGGCGTAATACCACACGGGAGCATCAAAGGGTGAAGCAATTATGATCAAATCTTGCGGGGAAATCTGACCGGCAAGGTAGACAATGGCCCGTTCTTCGGTACCTTTTTCAGACCAATGGGCTGGCAGGGTGGGGATGATTGGCAGGCCCCAGAGCGCTACCAGCACGATTGCCAAAGCCGCCACGACACCCGCCAACGCTACATTGCGGGCGAATTTCAGGCGCACCTCTTTGAACGGCCCCGCCAGGCCCGCAGCCGCCCAAATCAGAAATGGCGCCTGCAGAAAAGCATACACCTTGAAATCCGCCATCACCTGCCGGGCCAACAGCACACACCCCACCCACAAAATGGTGACCCCTTGCAACGGAACACGCTGGTGCGTCAGGCGGGGGTGCAGCACCAGGCTGGCGAGAAACCCGACCACCAGGATCGGCGGCACGACTGACGGCGCGCCAGAGACCCACTGCTGCCAGGTAGCGAGCCAGCGCTGCGGCGTCTCACGCCAGAACACATCCCAGGCGACGGGCAGCACCCAGCCATTGGCCGTCACTTTCGCGATGCCGCTGTAAATGAACACCGGGGAATACAGCAGCAACGTCAGGCAGACGGTCGCCAGTCCTGAGAAAATCCAGGGGCGCAAAAAGCGCCAGTTCCGTTCAGCCAAATTTTCCAGCAGCAGCCAGCCAAAGGTCACCCCCAGTGGAAACACCATCACCGGCACGGTGTAGCAGCCGAGCGCCGAAAACACCGCCAGCAAAACCCAGGCGGCCCGGTTGTGCTGACGGCGGACAACGTGCGCCAGCCACCAGGTGAGCAGTGTGAACAAGGCCACCAGCGAATAGCCGCGCCCATTGGTGGCATAAAAAATCGGCCCATTCAGCGCCGCCACCAGCAGCGCCGCCAGCAGGGCGGTGTAACGGTCATAGATCGTTTTCGCCAGCCCGTAGGTGGCCGGGATCAGCAGCAGCCCGGCCAGTAAAGCCGGCAAGCGCGCCACCCACGGGTGCAGGCCAAACAAACGGGTGGACAGCCAGACCAGCAGCGTATGGAAGATGTGGTTGTTGGGCAGGTGATAATTGGTGATGGCATTCCACGGCGACACGGCAAAAACGACTGCCGTATACGCCTCATCGTGCATCATCGGGCCGTTGATGCGTTCCAGGCGGAAGATCAGCGCCAGGGCAAAGATCGCGCCCAGGGCAGCCAGGAAGGGCCACTCATCTGGCGCGGGGCGCATCAGGCCGATTAATCGGCGAAAATCAACCCCAACACGCTGAAGCCACGCCATCCACGGCCGCAACCGTCCCCGCCCAACGCCATAGGCCAGCGTTGCCAGGGCCGCCGCCAATGCCGCCAGCAGCGCCCGATAAACCCAGGCATTGCCGCCGTTGAGCGATTTGAAGTTGCCATCGGGCATGAAGCCATCGGCCAGGCTCTCGAACAGGGGGTAGGGCAGCCAACTGACCACCACAACGACCACGACCGCCAGGAGCAGCAAAATCGTAATCAAACGTTGAAGCGGCTGTGGGGATAGCATCATCTATGGCTGGGGAGGCAACGTGTAGGCTGGATCGAGATAGAGTGAAAGGCCGCGATCACGAAAAACCAGGGGTAAATTGGCGACAACAGGTGTATCGCCGCAAGTGGTGCAGATCACGGCGCAGGGGTGAAATTGCGGGTCTCGGTAGCGTTCCAAAACCGGGGAGTGCGCCAGGACTTCGATGCGTATGCCGCGCCGAGAAGGTTCGATCAGCGCCCACAAGGGATATTCAGGGTCGCGTGAGTCGAGCAGTAAGCCCAACTGCGGGCAGCCTGTGGTCAGAAAGGCCTGGGCCGTGTGGGGATAGGGTTCAGCCAAGACAGGGTGGCCGGTCAGCAGCAAATCTGTGCGCGAGGCGGTAAAAATGCCGGAGGCGGTGGTCACGCGGGGCGGCCAGCCGATCAGAGGGCGGGTGCGGTTGAAGACCAGCCAGGGCAGGCCAGCCAGCAGCAAGCAACAGGCCAGGCCATAGGCCAGACGCCTTCGCCCCAACGCTTCGACAGCCAGGCCAAACACTGGCCCCCACAGCACAAAAAACGGCAACTGATAACGACTGCCATACAACTCCCACAAAATGACCGCTGCCAGAGTGACGTACGCGAGCAAGACGGCCAGGGCATATCCCCACACCACCCGGCGCTGCGGCCAGCGCAGCCACGGGAGCAAAAGCCCCGCAAGAACGATCAGCCCCAGGTGCAGGAGATTCCCGGCAGAGTCTTCATGGTTGGAAAGCTGGGGGATGCGATAGGTGTACTGGGTGCTGCCGCGCAGCGTCACACACGGCTCTTGGCCCAATGCCTGACACAACGCCACCACACCATCGGCCAGTTTCTCATTGATTGCGACCAAGGGTGTGCCCCAATGCGCCGAAAGCTGACGCGCCAGGTTGACGATCACCGCCGCCGGGGCATAGCTGTCGGGGCTTTTTTCTTCCACCCACCACTGCGGGCCGAGAAAGGATTGATATGTGGCGTAGTTGCGCCATAAAAACCCGCCATTGAGCAAAGCCACCAGCAGCGTAATCGCCAGCCCGGCCAGCAAACCGCGCCGCCACCCCCATTGCCGCAGCAGCAACACGCCCAGGATGACGACAAAAGGCAGCGCAAAAGGATAAAACGTGCCTTTGGTCAGCATCCCCAGGCCCACCGTGCCGCCCATAGCGCCCACATCCAGCCGGTTCAAAGGGGTGGCAGCGGCTTTCACTGCCCAATACGCCAGCGCCATCACCCAGAAAGCGGCCACATAATCGGTTTGGGCGCTGAGGCCTGCAAAATGCCCATCGGGATCGTCAGCACAAAGACCGCCGCCAGCAAACGCCCCACCCGCCCGGCCCCCAACTGCGCCGCAATGCCCACGGCCAACGCCAGGCAACCAACCAGGCTCAACCACTGCACCAAGTTGGCAAACTGGTCTGTACCGCCCAGGATGAAGGTGTGCAGGATGACCAGTTCGGCCCAGATAGCGTTATGCAGTTGAAATTCGTAGGCCACCGGGTAATGCGCCAGGCTGCCATTTTGCGCCCAGTGCATCACCCGCGGCAGGTGGTAGGCCAGGGCATCGTTGTTGTTGGGCGGAGCCACCCAGGCGATCACCAGCAGAACGCCAATGAACAGCCCGGCAACGATCAGGATTAACCTTTCGATGGGGGAAAATGGCGGCGCAAACGGCCAGGCGGCCAGGCGGCGCCAACCTTGCCGGAGCAACCCGGCGGCCAAAGCCAGCACTGGCAAGCCCCAGGCCGCCAGGATGGGGGCAAAACGCAGCCATCCCAGCGCTCCCAGCACCTCGCTGATCAAAGCCAGGTAGACGCCCCAGCCAATCACGGCATAGAGCAGGGCGTCTATCGTGCGGCCACGCCAGGCCGTGGACAGCAGGATGGCGAGGAAAAGCGTGATGAAGGGGAGCATACCGAGCATCAAAACAGCGCCGTGTAATCCACCTTCGGGTAGATCGTCAGTTTGCCGCCCACGGTGGCATCGAGGATACGACGGCCAGCCTGGGCGTATGCCTGGCGGGCCAGCAGGTAGGCGCGCTCCGAGCCAGCCAGATCGGGCAGTTGCCACTTGAAGCCAGCCCCGAAGTAATTGGGCGTGAAGTGGTTGGGGTCATCGCCCTGCGAAACCACCGCCAGGTTGGGCTGGCCCTGGGTAACAAAGTTATGATCCACACCGATCAAGATAGCTTCTTCAACGCCCATGAAAAAGGCCAATTGCAGCGCCACATACGTCACCGTAAACCCCTCGAACAAGCGCCCGGTGGCCTCGCCCGAAAAATTCTCTGGCCCGGTGAAATCGGTGTCGAGATAGCGCGTGTGGGCGTCGCCGGCCAGCCAGTGGCGGGCGCGCCAGGTGACGAACTTGGGCAGTTCGAGCGCTTTCATATCGGCGGCGCACTGCTCCAGCACCAGGTCGTTGACGGAGACGAGGTAGCGGGTGGTGAAGCCCCACTCAGGAAAGGCCAGGTAGATGCGGTTGAGGCCGAAGGTGATCTCGTTTTTGAGCAGGCGCAAATCCATCTGGCGCAGTGAAGGGCCGTTGCCGATGATGAAAGCGCGTTTTCCGGCGTGCGCGTTGCGGTAGGTTTCGAGTTGGCGCACGTTTTCGGGCCAGCGCCAGCCAAGTTTTTGCGCCCACACGTGGCGGCGGCGGTTGCGCCAGTCCCAATAGGCGTTGGAGGCAAAATCCCACAGCGGGCGGGGGGTGAGTTGTTTGAGAGTCTGTTTCATGGGCTTTGTATGGCGAAAATTTGAATGCTGCCCGGGTCGAAAATCGCCACGGATTGCAGGCGGTGGCCGGTTTGCCGGGTAATCCAATCCAACAAAGCTGGAGATTGCTGCCGAGCGCAGGCATCTACATAGATAGCCGCCAGGTTTTCATCGTCCAGCCAGGCGTCGTAATCGAAGGCGGCGTCATCGGCAGGCAGGGAGACCGGCTGCAGGCGCGCGGCCAGGGCCGGTAAGGGCTTGCAGCCGGCCAGGCGGCTGCCGGGTGAAAAATTGTGCTGTAAATAGGCGATTGACTTTTCCTCAGGCAGTGACCCCCACGCGGCAAAATCGGGAAAGGGGTACGGCTCACGCAAAACCAGCCCGCCCGCCAGCAACAACATGCCCGCCGCCACCGCCGCCACCTGGGGCGGGTAAACGGTGCGAAAAAACCAGCCCAACCCCAAACACCCCGTCAGCATTGCCACGCCTGCCAGCAGCGCCATCTTGTTGTCTGCCAGGGTATACAGCAGCGCCGCCAACAGCACGCCCGAACCAATCAGGCGCGCCCTGGCCGAAATGGCCTCCTGCAATACATACCCGATACCCAGGGCCGCCAATAGCAACACCATAAAAAACGGCATGAGCAGGTAGCCCGCCTGGAAGAAGGTCAAGAAATAGGCCAACAGGTGCAACGGCCAGACAGCCAGGATCGCCAGCAACCCGAAGGCGCGCCGGCGGATCAACGCCCACACGCCAACCAGGGCCAGCAAGAGCAGCGCCGCCGCCATGCGCTTGCCATAACTCGCCAGTACCAGATCGGGCAGCCCGGTCAAGACCACCTTGAGCCGCGCCGCATACGTTTGCGGATGCCGCGCAATGGCCGTGAACACGTTATAGCCATTCTCTTCAGGCGTTCCATACAGGCGGCGAGTCTCGTCCACAACCTCATCCCAAGAGATATTGCCCGCCATCACCCATTGCCCCTGCTCGAAAGCCAGATACGTCCGCCGCATCGTACCGATCTCGAAGGTGACGTTCGGCCAGGTGCTGATCACCTGATACCCCATCACCACCAGCACAAACGGCAGCAGCGCCGCCAGGATATGACGCCCATGTTGCCCCCATGCCTGCCGCCAGGCGCGCAGCCGCCAGCCGCCCACGAGCAGCAAAAACGAGGCAAACAAAAGCAGGCCATCGTTGCGCACCAGCGTCCCCAGGCCAATCCACAAAGATGCCCGCCACAGGTGGCGCACCTGCCCCGCCTGCGCATACGCCACAACCTGCACCAGCGCCAGCGCCGAACACACGGCAAAACCGGCAAAGCTGGAATTGCCCAGGATCAAGGTCGTGCCGGCGAACACAGCCAACAAACCCGCCATCACCACCGGGTTGACCCACGGCTCGAAGCGCCTGGCGAGGGCGAGGGCGCTCCACCACAGCAGCGCAAACAGGCACAAATGCCCCAGCCCGGCGGCGGCGAAGAATCCATAGGGCAAATGCTGTGTCAGCCAGGTGGCCGGCGCGTAGATGAACGCCAGCAGCGGCCCCCAGGCCAGGTCGCGCCATTGGCCGCGCAACAGTTCGCCGCCGCTGGCGATATATTTGGCCTCGTCATCGGGGTTGATGTCGTGGTAGGCAGGCAGAAAGACCGGCGAGACGAGCAACAGGCTGAAAAGGAAGGCCAGGATCAGTGTTTTGGAAACGGGCGAAAGACGCCGAAGCCAGGAGATGGTAGAGGAAATTAGATTGGTCATGGGGCCGTGAGGCGGTAAATTTGCCAGCCAAAAGAAAATTCCTGGCGATTGAATGCCGATTGGATGTATTCACAATAACCGAAAGGGCGCGCCAATGGGCAAAACAGCCACAAGGCATTCACCGTCAGAATGGGTCGGCGGTGATGGGTTTCGTAGACCAATTCGCCCAGCGCACCAAAGTGTTCGGCCAAAACCTGGTTCCACTGGCGGGCGCTGAACTCCGAAATCCCCGTGCGCACCGAGGGGTAAAACTGGTTTTCGATCACCGGCAGCAACAGATAAACTTCGCGCCAGCCTTCTTCGGCCAGGTTTTGGCCGTGGAAATAGCCCACCTGCAAGTCGCCGCGGCCTTCCACGAGGGTGATCCACCAGGTGATCTGCGGGACGTATTCGTTGGGTTCCTGGATGTTGAGCAGCACCACGCGATCGGGCGGAACGTTCTGCGTGACGTAGCGCACCATGTCGGCGTTGGCGGCATCGGTGGCCAGTTGCAGGTTGGCATTGCTCCAGTTGTTGGGCAGGGTCAGCGCAAAAAAGAAAGCCGCCACGGCCAACGCGCCGCCAGCGAAAAGCTTATAGCCAGGGCCACCCTGGCGAATCAGCGTGACGTGTTCGGCGACCAAATTGCCAGTCAGCCAGGCCGCGCCGAGGGTAAAGGGCAGCAGGTAATACTCGGCCACAAACACCCACGGCAGATACACCCCCCACCAGGCCGCCATCCAAATAGCCGCTTACAGCGCTGATTCGCCATGCGCCAGGCGTATTCGCTGCAACCGCGCCGCCAACGGCATGACCAGCAAAGGCAGCAAGAACAGGTAATCGCGTTGCAACCACACCCGCCAGGCCTTAATCTGCGACAGCCAATGGCCCACATCCAGGGTGAAATTCGAGCCATAACCGTAGTCCATCAAACCCATCGGGTACGAGCAGGCGCGCAGCACAAAGAACAGCCCCGCGCCCAGCACAGCCGCAGCCAACCAGCGCAACAGGCGGCGAGCAGAATCTTTGACCGGCTGGCCCAGGCGTTCCAGCACCCAGGCCAGCAGCAGCCACGCCAGCACAACCAGCGGCAAGATCACCCCGGTTTCTTTGGTGAGGCAGGCGGCCAAAGCCGCGCCCGTGGCCGCTAAAAACCCCACGCCCTGCTGCCAACGCGTCGCGCCCCGCAGACGGGTCAGCAGCAAAAATCCGATCAACCAGAACGACTGCTGCAACTCAGGTTTGGAAAGTGTGACGGTATTTTCGATGACCGCCCCTGAAAACAACAACACCCCGGCGGCCAATCCCGCCCGCCAGGGTTCACCGCCAGCCAGGCGCACAAAACCATACAAGCTCAGCACCAGCGCCGCCAACAAGATCAGATTGCCGCTAAAAAACCATACCGGCTGCGCTCCGCCAACCGCGTACAGCAGGGCATATTGCAGCCAGTAAAACGGACGAAAGCGCCCGGCCGTGGGATCATCTTGCCATTGAAAATCTCCCGCCAGGAGTTTCTTGGCCGTCAGCAGCATCATCGGATCATCGAACGCGCCAAATTGCGCCGAGGTCAGGCGCGGCAGCATCAACACAATGACCAGGGTGAGCAAGAGCAGCACCGTCCAGGCATCTGGCGAATGTCGCAGCCAGGAGATTTTTTTCACAAAGGCGATCATCTTTTGGCAACACTATTCCGTACTCAAGCGGCAGGTCGCCCCGCCATCCACCACCAGCGCCTGGCCGGTCATAAACGAGGACTGCACGCTGTCGGCCAGGAAGTAGATGGCATGGGCAATTTCGGCTGGCTGGCCCACCTTGCCGCTGACGGTCTTGCGCGCCAGGTTATCGAGGCGGTCTTGAATGGTGTCGCCGCCCAGGTGGCCGCGGCCCAGGCCAGCGCGCAGCATGGGCGTATCCACCGCGCCGGGCAAAATGGCGTTGACGCGTACGTTATCGGGGGCAAACTCAATCGCCATCGCCCGCGTCAGCGCCAGCAGACCGCCCTTGCTGGCGGCGTATGCGGCGATATTGGCCGAAGTTGCGACCGCATGAACGGATGAAACGTTGACGATGGCCCCACCGCCGCCCGCCCTGAGCAATGGGTAGCTCAGCTTCGCCAGCAGGAAGGCCGGGCGCAGGTTATTATCCATCACGTTATCCCATTCTTCCACGCTCGTTTCGACCAATGGCTTGGCCACCTGCACGGCAGCGTTGTTGACCACGGCATCCAAATTGACCGTATACGCGCCCACCCGCTCCCAGATGGCGGCGATGGAAGCCGGGGTGGCGATGTCGGCCTGGATGAACAGGCCGTCGGCGGGGAAGCCCTCGCCGAAGGGGTGGCGATCAACGCCGATCACGCGCCAGCCGTTTTCGGCAAACAGCGCCACCGTGGCGCGCCCAATGCCGCCGCCCGCGCCGGTGATGAGTGCCGTACGGGATTTTTGGTTTTCGATTTTTGATTGCTGATTGTCCATCACATTATCCTTGCTCATTTGCCCATTTACTGATTTCCTGCTTCGTATTGGATCGGCTGCACCTGGCGCGGCTGTCCGTTTGCCAGTTTGATACCGCGTGGGTAATAAAACGTCTGGCGGAGCTGCCAGGTAAGCGGGCCAGATTGCCGGTAGCCGCGGTACGTGCCATAAAACTGCATAAAACGGAACCAGAGGATGCTGCCGAGGCTGACAGCCAGTTTCTTTTGCTGGGCCGCGTGGAAGCTATCGGAAAAGGTGTTCGAAAGAAACAGGCCGATGAAATTCCACAGGTGAAAACGTTCTTGCGGAAAAATGCGCTTGAAGGCCATCGCTTCGCGGCGGTAACGATTGTACACACCGCGCGGTGTCTCCTCGTGAACGTGGACAATTTCGGCCTCGGCCACATACGACAGTGCGTGGCCGTGCGCCATCATCCAATTGGCCCAGGCCAGGTCTTCGAGGCCAGGCAGGGTTTCATCGTAGGGGTGCTGCTGCCATAGTTCACGGCGGATGGCAGCGTTGGCGTTATTGCAAAAGGGGTGATATTGCCGCGATTGCGACTGCGCCGGAAACCAACGCTCGAACACCTGCCCTTCAGAAAATTTCGTGCGCGCATCGCCACGCTGGCGGCCATAAGTCAGGCCCACCTGTGGGTCAGCGAAGGGAGCCAGCAGACACTCCAGCCAATCGGGGTAAACGGGGTATACATGGGCGCTGGCGATCACCACCCGATTTGCATTCGCCGCGGCAATCCCCCGGTTGAGCGAATAACCGAAGGTGAAATCTTGCGGGCGAATGCACACCACGTTGACCGGGTAACGCCGGGCCACCAGCAGGGTGTCATCGGTCGAACCCGAATCGACCAGGATTACTTCCACATCCTGCACCGTTTGTTGGCGTATCCCCTCCAGCAGCCGCCCAATGTGCTGCCCCTCGTTATATGCCCGAATGACTATCGAACAATAGGGTTGGCTTGCCGATCTGCCCATTGGTCTAGCTGCTGATTTCCAACCCGGCCAACAAATTTTTGATCGTGTTGAGATGCACGCGTTCCCAGGCTGATGGACTGGAATTGGCGTTATGCGGGGCGAGCAGCACATTGTCCATTTGCAGCAGCGGGCTGTCGAGCGGCAGCGGCTCGAACTCGAACACGTCGAGGGCGGCCCCGGCAATTTGCCCCGCTTGCAGGGCGGCCACCAGGGCCGGTTCATCTACCAGTGGGCCGCGGGCGGTGTTGATCAGCACGGCGGTGGGTTTCATCTGAGCCAGCGTGGCGGCGTTGATGATGTGGCGGCTGGTGGGGTTGAGATCGCAATTGACGCTGACGAAGTCGGAGTGGGTAAGAAGGTATTCGAGATTGGTTATTTGGGTATTCGTTTCGGCGAGGAAGACGTGATCCACATCTACGATGTCGTTGCCGAGGGTGGTCATGCCGAAGGCGCGGGCGCGGCGAATGACAGCCTTGCCGATGGCCCCAACGCCGATCACGCCCAGGGTGCATTCGTGCAGCGCCCGGCCAGGGATTTTTTCCCACTCCCCCGCCTTCATCTGGCGATCCATCCAGGGTTGGCGACGGGCGAAGGCGAGGATGTAGCCCAGCACCGTGTCGGCCACGGGCAGCGTGAAGGCGTTGGGCGTGCGGCAGACGCGAATGCCCAGGCGTTCGGCGGCGACACTGTCAATCGAGTCGATCCCGGTGCCCCATTTGGAGATCACTTTCAGGCGTGGCAGGCAGGCGGTCATCACGCGCTCGGTATAGCGGTCGTCGCCGCAGATGGCGCCGTCGAACTGCCCGGCGTAGTGCAGCAAATCGGCTTCTTCCATGCGCTCACGCACGTCAGGAGCAATGACGCGCAGGCCGTAACTTTCGAGCAGCGGAATGAAGCGGTCGCGGAAGGGGAGCATGTAGGGGGCGGTGAGGAGGATGGTTGGCATAAAATTAGGTGATTGGGTGATTAAAATCCAAAGGCGTACTACAATACAGACGTACAGCCCATTCTGGATATTTTCAGGAGCAAGACCATGACCATAGCCAAGCTCACGATTAAATTACCCGATGAACTGCGCCGTCGAACGAAAGCAGTTGCCGCTCTGCGCGGGGAGACGGTTTCCGATGTCATCCGTGAAGCATTGCAAAACTATATCGCCGAGGCGATGGAAGAAACCGATGATGTAAACGCCATTGGCGAGATCGAACAACGCATCGCGGCTGGAGATGAGAAGGTAATGAGTTGGGAAGAAGCCGAGGCAGCGTTCGATGCGTTATCAGCTTAAGATCACGGCTTCGGCTTACAAAGAAATTGGTCAATTGCCTGGCAACATTCGCCAACGTATTCGCCGTTTAGTCAACAGCCTGGCAGAAAACCCCTACCCCAAGGAAGCCAAAGAACTGAGCGGACTACCCGGCAGGTATCGTATTCGGTTGGAACAATGGCGGGTGATTTACCGCATCGAGCAGGATGTTCTACTGGTTCTGCTGCTTCATGTGCGCCGAAAAACTGGGCCAGAAACAGACCAGGATATCGAATAGTCTATTGGGCGTTTTCCGATCTGGTCATAAGGAAATCCACCACATCAAAATCGAGCAGTTCGTCAATATCCCACGCTTCGGCAGCGTCAATCTCGAACATCATCGGGCGCTCGCCCAGGCGGTTGCGGCGGACGAGCAGGTTTTGACGGGTGAAAAGGTACAGGCACGAGTTTTCTTCGTAGACGGGGGGTAAATCTTGCGTTTGCAGCAAAATGGCCGGGTTGTGATTGATCGCCCGGCCCAGTTGATCCCACAGGCGGGTTTGCAGGCGCGTGACCGAAAAGAGCGAATCGTAGGCGGGGTAGTTAGCCAGGAATTTTTGCAGGCCGCGCGAAATCGTTTCGGGGCGCAGCAGCGGGTTGGTGGTGTGCGTTTGCAGGTAAAAATCGGCGGGAACCTGCTCGGTGTCGTAGGCCAGGATTTCGTTCATGGCGATGGCGTCAGCGCGCAGATGTGCGGGGCGTTCGAGGATGCGCACCGCCGGGAAGTGCTGACGCAGGCCATCCATCACGGGTTGGCTGTCGGTATCCACCACCACTTCGGCAATCTCTGGGCAGGCCAGCAGCGTGGCGATGATGTGGTGAAAGAGTGGTTTGCCAGCCAGCGGGCGGTAGTTTTTACCTGGCACGCGCTGCGAGTGATGGCGCATGGGAACGAGGGCGGTGATATGGGTCATAGGGGCAATCCCAGGCTTTGACGAGCAACAGATCGCATTTGACTGCAAATTTTCATGGCCTTGCTAGCCGTCTCTTTGTCTGCCCATTCACCAGGATAGCGAAATTCAACCGCATAATCCGTCAACAAACGGGCTGGCTCTAGAGATGCGAGCCACATCGGTTCGACGGGCCGCAACAATTCCAGCAGTTGTGTCAAGTCGTGCGTTTTGGGGAATGAGATATCGGCTTCTATCAGGCGAGCCTTAAGATATTTCTCGATACACTGTTGTGCATGAAAGCAAGCCGAATCATAATTCGGTTTTTTACGCGCTCGCAAATCACGCCAACCCGAATAATAATCTTCTTCGGCCTTTTCAATCCATTCCAACGTGATCGGTTTCATAAAGTAAAACCCCTTTCTCGAAAATTTCCTGTATAAACGGATCGCCTATTGTCAAACGATGGCGCAGTTCAGCTGGCTTTCTAACCAACAGGTCCAGAGAAAACCCTGGACGGGTTGCCATCCAGATTTCAGTGGCCTTCTCAGGGTTTTTTCCATCAAACGGCAACACAACCAACAAATCCACATCTGAATCAGGCGTCGGCGCACCGTAGGCATACGAACCAAAGAGAATGATCTTGTCTGGCTGAAACAATTTCACAATCTTGTCCCGCAGGCGGTAAATCTCTTGCATTTCTACCATGGCTCATTCCTCTTCATAACGCCACTGTCATTTTCCAGGGAAAAGCAACCACTGGTGCAAAGGCGTTGGGACAAAGGGCGGTTCGCCTGCTGAAAGGGGCTGCCTGAGCGGATATTCCTGCCCGTTCAATACCAGCGGGTCTGTACGGCGGAACAGCCTGCCTGCGCCGGTTTCGAGAAAAATCACATTTGTGCTGGGCAGCGTGACAAACATCGCTTCGGGGATGAAGGAGTTTTGGCCGTTGATCTGAAACTGCCCGTCGGCGGCGGCCAGCGTCTGCTCCCAGCCTGGCTCCAGGCGGTAAACCCGCGGCGGGTTTTGCCAGGTGACCGGGAAGTGATAGAGTTGGGCCAGAACACGCGGCGTACTCCACGTAATCACGCCGATCTGCCCGGTGGCCCGCGGCACCGACGGCTCAACCAGGATCACCGTGCCATCGGCGGCATCGCCCACCAGGGGGGCCAGTTGCGACCAAAATTGGCGCTGCATCTGCCACGCCAGGGCATAGTCACCCTGGATCACGAATCCGTAGGCCAACAACAGGGCGAAGTACGCAGCCAGGATGCTGGCCGCGACAATTTTTCTCAAAAAGCGCTGCGCCAACAGCAGCGCCAGCGTCCCGGCGCAAGCGAGCAAAACGGCCACGCCCACCACCGCTGCCAGGTGAACGCGCGCATCGCGCCCATCGGCAATGTGCGGGTCTATGGTGAAGGTCAGCGGATAAGCCAGGATCAGCGCGGCCAGCCCGAAAAGGGCCAGGCGGCCCAGCGGACGGGCGTCTGTTTGGCAGGCGGCCCAACGGCGGGCCAGCGAAGCGCCGGGCAGTCTCTCTGCGCCCGTGTAAGATGCCCACAGAGCCGCCGTCAAAACCGGAAAAGACACCAGCAGGGCGCTCAGCATCTCCGGCTTGAGGTGTCGGGCGGCCTGGTAAGGGCGGCTGAGCATCATTTTCAGACTGGTCAGCGGGCCAGAGAGCATGTGCGCGAGCGGCGTCAGCAAGGCCGCCGCGCCGTCCAAACCCCCAACGCGCGACTCGCCAGCCAGCCAGCGCACCCCAATCACCACCCCCAGGATAATGGTCAAAATCAACCCATGGGTCAAGGCGGCCTTGAGCCATTTGCGGTCCCAGGTCGTCTCCAGCAAGGGGGCGGCAAAAAAGACCGGGAAGGGGGTTTCGTACACGACCAGGATCAAACCCGCCAGCAGGTATGCCAGGGCTTTGCGCCTGGCAAAATAGGTGTGGAAGGCCAACAGCAGCAAAATGAGCGCGGGTTGCAGGCCAAAAGAGCGCGTCAGCCAGGCCTGCGTGGTGTCGGCGCAAAACAGGCCAAAGGCCAGGCCGCCCACCAGGGCAAAGGCCGGGCTGGCCAGACGCCGCAGCCAGGCATAAAACAGCCAGACCGTCAAAACCGTCAGCGCGAAACCCAGCCCATACAGGCCGCGCAGACCGCCCAGTTGTGCGCCCAAAAACGAGAACATATCGAGCAAGGGCGCTTGCAGCACCTTGCCATGTTCACTCAAGCGGGTGAAATTCTCGCCAATCAGGTGCGCCAGTTCAGGCAGGCTGGCCGACATGGCGCGCGGCGTGCGCGTGTAATCATCTTCGTAGAGGCCAAATTCGGCGCTGTACCAGTAACGCGACACCCATAAAGTGGCCGCCAGCAAGAGCAAGCTCCCCAGGAAGGATAAGCGCTTCACATCAGGTCTCCGGGCAACAGAAACGAACCACCGTGGACGAGCCCATCCACAATCGTCCGCATGGCTGCCGAATTTTCGGGCTTGATCTGATCCCAGCCAAACCGCTTCAAACGCACGAACCCAGGCCACAGGCCATCTTCTTCGAGAAAATCGCCAAAGGGCAGCGAGGATTGGAACAATTGCACATACAAAAAGCGCCGGGCGTTGCGAGAAAATTCGGGCGGCACGGAGATCGATTCGGCAGCGAGGAAGTCTTCGGCCTGCTGGCGGTAGGCTTCCACCGATTGCGGGAAAAACACAGTGGGCAACTGGGTGAAACGCGCCCGCCCGCCGCATAGCACCGCCGCGCCCAAAATCGTCGCTTCGAGGCCGATGGTGGAGTTGTAGATCATCACAAATTTGGCCCGTTGAATCAGTTCATACGAACTGAGCGTCTGCTGCGATGGGACGAAAACCACATTCGACTGCCCGGCGGCCGCGCGGGCTTCCACCCACTGCGCCACGCTCTCACGGCTTTCCTTGCCAGGACGGGTTTCATCGGGATGGGCGCGGATGACAAAGAGCGTTTCGGGGTGCGCACGGGCCAAATCCAGCACCAGGTCGAGCCAGGCGAACATGTGTGGGAAGACGACATTGGAATGCGGCTGGCTGGTGTCGAAGATGACATTGGTGAAGACGGGGACAATCTGCTTGAAACCCGCCGCCCGCGCCAGAAAAGCTTCATCCAGCCCGCTCATGCCCGACCAGAAGCGCACCCCCGCCATGCTGAACTGCCCCTGGAAGCGCTGCGACAGGTACGCATCCAGGCGAGCGTTTTGGGCTTCGTCCAGTTCGAAATCGGCGGGGATGTCGAGCGGGTAAGCGGTGGCTTCGCCCTCGGTGAAGAAGGCGGTGAAGGGCCGCAGCCCCACCTCGTGGCTGATGACGCGGATGCCGCGCGATGTTGCCAGCCAGCGCGCTGTGGCTTCGGGGAAGAACTGCCCATTGAACAGCACTACCGCTTGCGGCTGTACCTGTTCCAACAACGCATCAAACTGCCGGGCCACATTGGCCGCCGACAAGATAAATTGGCGCAACAGCGCCCGCGTGGGTTCGTCATCGTTCAGGTGGTGACGGCGCAGAACCCAGCGCAGAGAGGGGAGGGTGAGGGGGCCGAGAGGAATGTTCGGGATTCGAGATTCGGCATTCGTTATTCGAGATTCGGTATTCGGTATTCGGTATTCGGTATTCAAGATTCGATTAACGAATATCGAATCCCGCATCCCGAATAACGCCAATTCATCCACGCTCAGGTTTTGCAATGCCGCGGTCAATTCTGGGTCGGCAATGTACTTGAAGGGAATCGTAGGGGCGTTGGCGTAGAGCCAGCGGGATTGGGCGATGCACGCCCGGCAGGGCGGCGGCTGCGTCGGATCGTGGTAGGCCGCACCCAACACGCAGCGCGTCATCCCGGCGTGGCAGGCAAAATGCACCACCGGCACACCGGCCAATTGCAACCCCAGGCTCGTCAGCAGCGAGAAGGCGGCATTCTGGCTGATGCCGTTGATGCGGGTGGAGGCGTTGAAGAAGATGACGGGGGCGTGTGGCGTGGGGCGTGGGGCGTGAAATGCAACCGCACGCGTGGCCTGTAAGATGCGCAGGTTGACGGCGAAACGCCTGGCACGCGTGCGCACAGCATCTGATATTCGGGCAACAGAAAAGTTCTCAGGCAAGCGTTAATCCCCGCGCACGCGACGCAGTTTCTTCAAAGAAGATTGTTCGCTTTCATACACTTTCTTCACCCCATCACCCAATGCCTGCTCGGTCACACGCACATACTTAACCAGGCGCTCGAAACCGACCGGCTCCACCGAGGCGGCCTGGTCGCTGCCCCACATGGCGCGGTCGAGCGTGATGTGGCGCTCGATGATGCAGGCCCCCATCGCCACCGAAACCACCGAGGGGATCAGCCCAACCTCGTGGCCCGAATAGCCAATGGGGCAGGTGAAGGTCTGGCGCAGGGTTTCGATCATGCGTAGGTTCAGTTCGGTGGGATCGCAGGGGTAGGCGCTGGTGGCGTGCGTGATGGCCGAATTGTCCTGGCCGATGATGCCCATGGCCGAGAAAATCTGATCCATGCTGGACATACCCGTGGAAAGAATGATTGGTCGTCCGGTCTTTTTCAGGTGACGCAGCAGGCCATGATCGGTGAGCGAGGCTGAAGGCACTTTGTAGCACACCGGGTTGAACTGCTCCATAAAGTCCACCGAGTTTTCATCCCATACCGAAACGAACCACTGGATGCCCCTTTCACGGCAGTGGCGGTCAATCTCGGCGTATTCTTCTGCGCCAAATTCGACCTTGTAGCGATAATCCAGGTAAGTGATGTAGCCCCAGGGCGTCTCACGCATCTGATTGCGCTGTTCGGGCGGGGTGCAGATTTCGGGCGTGCGTTTTTGGAATTTGACCGCATCCACGCCAGCATGGACAGCGGCGTCAATCATCTTTTTGGCGATGTCGAGGCTGCCGTTGTGGTTGATGCCAATTTCGGCAATGATGTAGGTGGGGTGACCGTCGCCGATCAAACGGTCGCCAATACGAAGTTCACGAGGCATACAAGGCTCCTGGTTTTCTTTTGTTTATGATGTGAGAATTCTTAACCACCAAGTATACAAAGGATCACAAAGTTCAAAAATTGGATTTACCTTTGTGCTACTTGGTGTCCTTAGTGGTTTGGATCGTTGTGCTTTCTTTACGATTCAGGTTATGCAAGATTAAGTCGCACAATTCGCGCACCGCGCCGTAGCCACCGTTACGCTTCAGCACCAGGTCGGCTTGCGCTTTGACCGGTTCGTGGGCATCTGCCGGGGTGACGGCGCAGGCCACCAACGGGAAACAGGGCAGATCGTTGATGTCGTTGCCGATGTAGACGACGTTTTCAGCGCTCAGGCCGCGCTCGGCCAAAATCTGCTTCAAGGCGGTGGCCTTATCGTCAATGCCCTGGAAACAGGCAATTTTCAGTTTGCGACAGCGGGCGCTGACGACGGGGTTGGGTTCGGTCGAAAGCACCAACGCTTCAATGCCCGCCTTGCGCAACAGGCCAATCCCCATGCCATCGGCGCGGCTGACCATCACGGCTTCACGGCCATCCTGATCCACCCAGGCGCGGTCATCGGTCATCACGCCGTCGAAGTCGAAGACGACAAGGGAGATTTTGGCGGGGAGTGGGCGCGCCACCCTCACCCCTAACCCCTCTCTCAGGGGGATAGGGGGACTGCCGCCCTCCCCCTGAGATGGTGAGGGCGGCATCACCATCGGCAGCCCGCCGCCCGCCAGTTCAGCGGCGCGTTCCAGGTCGCGCAGCGTGTCAATATCAATGGTGTATTTTGGATCAATCAGCAAGGGCAGGATCACCTCGCCGCTGAGCGAATTTTTCTGCAGGATGGTGCGAACGCGGATGGCATCTATGTGGCCGGTCTGCCAAAAGGTGGGCGGAAGCGCCTGACGCGGGGCATTGTAAGGTTCGGCGATGCCTTCCACCGTCAGCAGAGAGACCATCCGGCCATCTGGCATAATGCGCCACATCTTGTGCGGATTCTGTCCCGAAGGCACCACGCCGCGCACGCTATCGGCATCGGGGTGGTCGAGCAGCAGTTGGATGGCGCTGTCCACCATTTCAGGCGGGCGCACCGGCGAGGTGGGGCGCAATTGCACGACGATTTCGGGAAAATACCCCTCGTGTTCGGCCAGCCAACCCAGGGCGTGGGTGAAAACGGGGAAATCGGTGGTGGTGTCCTGGGCAAATTCGGCGGGACGCAAAAAGGGCGTCTCTGCGCCATATTGGCGGGCCACAGCAGCAATTTCCTCGTCATCCGTCGAGACGATGGTGCGGGTGACGAGTTTGGCCTGCAAACCTGCCGCAATGCTATACGCAATCAGCGGGTGGCCGCCCAGGTCGCGGATATTTTTGCGCGGGATGGATTTGGAGCCGCCGCGGGCGGGGATGAGGGCTAATACATTGACCATGTTTTATTGCCAAAAATTAGAAAAACTCAACGTGATCGAGGAAATCCTGGGGCTGCAATGCCTCATAGAGCAACAGCACCCCATAGATCAACTCACCAATGGAGTATTTGGTGGCCGGGCAAAATGCAATCCCCGCATGTTTCACGCCGCCGCTTGCCAAAGATAAGAAATCCGCGTCAAAAGTGACCAACACCCGCCCGTTTTGCAAAGCGAAATGCAGTTGTTCGGGATCAGAAAAGCCACATTGCCCTGCTTCCTGGGCGGTAAGGACATCCACGCCTCGACGTTGCAGCCCGCGTGCAACCACAACCGGGATGTGTTGATCAAAATAAAAGCGGATGCGATTTTCCATACCCAACGATCAAGACAATTTGGAAGGATATTGTGGCTTTGCTTCAGCAATTGCAGATAACTCGCGCTGAAATTCTGCTTCGATTTCGTCAGGGTGGTCGAAGTAATAAGCTAGAGCAGCATGAACGTCAGCCAGGCTGATCCCAGGGAAGAAATCAACGATCTGATCGGGGGAAAAACCGCGTTTTTCGTGCCAGGTGACAATATCCATCACTCGGATACGATGGCCGGTGATGTGCGGACTGCCACCCAAAATATCGCGGGAAAGGGTAATGTGAAAATCTGTCGTTTCCATACGCACCTCATACCACCGATATTACCATGCTGTCCAACCGCCATCTACGATCAGATTTCCGCCTGTCATATACGAGGACGCATCCGAAGCCAGGAAGAGCAGCGCCCCGTTCATCTCGTCTTTATTTGCCATGCGGCCAACGATGGTTTTGGCAGCATAGTTGTGCGCAAAGGTATCATCGTGGTTGTTGAACACGCCGCCGGGGGTCAGGGCGTTGACGCGGATTTGCGTCCCGGCATAGTAGGCCGCCAGGTATTTCGTGAATCCCAGCACGCCCGCCTTCGTTACCGTGTAGTAAACTGGTTTGAAGGTCTGCGGCTGGCCTTCTTTGATGTAAATGCGCTGGTCTGGCCCGTTGAGACCATAGGTGGAGCAAATGTTGATGATGCTGCCCACCTTGCCCTGCGCCAACATCGGTTTGACGCACGCCTGCGTGACCAGGAACATACCGGTCAGGTTGACGTTGAGCGCCGACTGCCAGGCGTCGAGGGGGTAATCCTCGAACGCGCCCAGGGGCGTGGTGCGGTTTTGCAGGGCGGCAGGGTCCACCTTGGGGTCGAGGGCGGCGCTGTTGACGAGGATATCCAGGCGGCCAAAGGCGGTGAGGGTGGATGTGACCAGGTTGCGCACCGATTCGGGGTTGGTAATATCCACCTGGATGCCGATGGCGCGGCGCTCCTGGTGCAACAGGTCGGAGGCCACCGCCGCCGCGGCGCTGCCGTTGATGTCGGCCACGACCACGGCCGCGCCCGCCTCGGCTAACGTGCGGCAGAACTCGCGGCCGAGCAGCCCCGGCCCGCCGGTAACTACGGCCACGCGGCCGGTGAGATCAAATTTTTCTTGAATACTCATGGAAAAACTCCAATCGAAAAAGTTACCACAAAAAGACAAAGATTCAAAGGCGCAAGGTTAAGAACATTCCCGTGCTTTCAAAGCCAATTCGAGCGCTCGAACGCCATCTTGAAGGGTACACAACGGCTCAGCTTCGCCGCGGCAGACGGCCAGGAAGTGGCGCATCTGGTCGAGGAACATCGTGTTGCGCTCGAAAGCGGCAGGGGCAGGGTACGTTTGCCATTGCTCACCCGCGTAGACCTGCACCGACCCATCGGCATTATCCCAACGGATCGCGCCGGCGCGGGTGACAATTTCGAGCGTGTGCTGCGCTGGGCGTTGAACATAATCGAGGTGAACGCTGCCGATCAGGCCCGAAGCAAATTTCAAGCCGATTTCGGCGCTGTCTTCCACATCCATGCCCAGACCGCGGTTACTCTTCAGCGCCCAGGCCACCTCGCACTCACCGAACAGCCAGCGCAAGTAGTCGAACGGGTGGCACAACGTCAGGATCACGCCGCCGCCCAGGTCAGGGCGCGCGGCGTAGCCCTGGCGGTAATCTTCCCAGGGGTGCCAGGCGGGCAGGTATTCGCCCCAATGGGCGCGGATGGAGATTGCTGATTGTTGATCGCCGATTGCTGATTGCCTCAGCAACTGATGGATCAGACGCAGGCCAGGGTGGAAGCGGAATTGGAAGCCAACGAGAGTTTTGGCTCCGCTGCGAGCGAGGGCAACCTGGAGTTGGTCGAGGCGTTCGAGGGAATGCGAGATGGGCTTTTCGAGAAACAGATGGCAACCCGCTTCGGCAGCCGGGATGGCGACATCGAGGTGCAGGGCGGTGGGGTTGGCAACCACCACGGCATCGGGGCGATGCGCCAGGGCGGCGTGCAAGTCCGTTTCCACGGGGTAAGCGGCAATTTCGGCGGCAGCGTCATCGGGCAGGGTGCTGCGCCCGGTGCGGTAGAAGACAAAGTCGTCTACGCCCAGGCTCGTCAAATTACGAAAGTGACGGCGGCCAATCGAGCCAAAACCGGCGATGAGGATTTTCATGAGATGGATGGCAATAATCGTTATTCGATAATTCGTTATTCGAAGCTCGAATTATCGAATAACGTTTGAGATCAATAAAGAAACCAACCACTCCCCCGTTCTTCGCCCCGCGCTGCCATCGGTAAACGTGCATTCGCGAGCGATGAAAGCGCGGCGGGCTTCGAGGTCGGCGTTGGGGTTGTGGAGGTATAGGTTGAGGGCGTCGCGCAGTTGGGCTTCATCCAGCGCCACGCGGCCGGCCCCGGCATGGCGAAAGCGGGAATGTGTGGGCCAGTTGCCAATCTGCGAGAGCGGCAACGAGAATTTGCGCGGCCAGTTCCAACCGCCAGGCGTATCCAGGCACAGGCTGACAATGGGGCGCTCATGGATGGCGCATTCGACCACCATTGTTGAGTAGACGGTGACGAAGACATCGGCGTGGGCCATCATCGAAGCCTTTTCGGGCATGTCTTCGCCGGAGTAGTAGCTCAACGCTGGCCTGGTTTCGACAGGCTCAACCAACGGTACCGGTTCGACCACGTGAACGTGCGGCAGGTCACGCGCCAGTTGGCGCACCTTTTCGCGCTCGCTGGCATAGAGCGGATTATCGTTGAAGTGGTTGGGGTGCAGGCGGATGAGCAACTGGGATGGCTGATCGAGTGCATCCGACGATACCAGTTTTGCCAGCGCTTCGATATTGCGGTAGTTGGGGGCAAAGCTGACGAAGCTGGCGGCATAGGCAATCAGCTTGCGGTCAGGGTCAAGCCCATGCAAGCGAAAGTATTCGTCGCGCGGCACCTGCCACACGCCGCGGAAGTAGCCATCGTAGGCGGGTACGCCGCCCACGTGGACGCGTTCGGCAGGGAAATCGTCGCCCAGGGTCAGTTCTTCTTTCTGGATTTCTGACCAGCAGGTGACGTGATCGACGCGGGTGGCTGGCAGGCCATAGCTGGATGGGTTATCCCAGCCGACGATGGCGACAGCGGTTTTAATGCCACGCGCCGCCGCTTCGCGTAAGAAGTAGCGATCCATGCGCCAGCCGTAGGTGCTGGCGATGACCAGGCCAGGCTGGTATTGGTCGAACAGGTCGGCGTAAAGGCGCGGGTTATAACGCTGCTGCGCCTGCACCACCCAACGCCGGGCGGCCTGGGAGCGCCGCATGGCCGCCAGATAGGTTCGCGCCAGCGGCATGAGTACGCGCCGCTGCCACTTTTCTTCCACGGCCACCTGGCTGACGTAGCTATCCATCGCTTCGGTATTGATCTGCCCCGAACTGCCCACGCGGCGAAAGAAATTCAGCCACCACTGCGATTCGGGGGCGGTCTGGCGGGCATATTGGTTGGCCTGAGGCAGCCGCAAGCCTTCAACGGTTAGCCCGTTGCCGCCAAAACGCTGGCGCACGCCCTCGGCCAGGGCATCATCGGTGAACAGGATCACTTCAATGCCAGCATCCAGCAAGGTTTGGGTGACATCTGATTGCAGGAAGTAAATCAGCGCCAAACCATGATCGGCACAAATAAACACACGGCGCGTTTTCATGACCAAATCACAAGGAAACTGCAAAGGAACAAGGAAGCAAAGCGGCAAAGTTTTTGATTTTCTTTGCTTCTTTGCCCCTTTGTACCTTTGCCGTAAAAAGGCTGGTGGCTATTCATGTGCTAATCCTCGTAATACCATTGGAAAATACGGTCGTACAGGCCGAGGAAAACGCGCTTGACCGGCGGCAGGTTGACCAGGCGTTTCCACCAGCCTGGCTGAGCCTTCGGCTGCGCTTTGGCTTCATCGGGCGAATGCACCCAATCGAGGCGGTTGCTCATGTTTTGCGCCAGGAACTCGGTGGGCATCAGGCGCAGGTAGCCAGCGGCGTCGAGGCGTTCATCGAGCTGGCGCACCTGACCCATGGGTTTATCCATATCGAAGGGCAAAAACTGGCCGACCACGCTCTTGTAGGCCAAAAACTGCCAGTGGCTCGCCCCCACCTGGGCGGTGATGCCGTTGTAGGTCAGGCGGATGTCTTCGGTGGCATCGTAGCGCTTGCGCACGTCGGCTTCTTCGTTGCCCAGGCTCATATCGAAGGCGCGAAATTCTTCCCAGGGGATGAATTGGCCGCGAGAAATTTCCACGCCAGGGGTTCCCTCGGCCCAGGCGAGTGTGCTGGTACACCACTCCATGCGCGTGCGGAAGGGGCGGCTCGTCACCATTCCGGCGCGCGGGAAATGCTCCAAAATTAGCAACGATTTCGACAGCCAGCCGGGGTAAAAGTACACATCGTTATCGGCATAGGCAATGATCTCACCCGGCGCGGCGTTCAAGATGATATTCCACGCCCCGCCCTTGCCCATGTTCTTCTCAGAAAGGATCAGGCATTGGATTTTGCCTTCATCCTGGGCATCGGTGAGAAAGTCAATCGCTTCCTGGCAACTGCCATTGTCAAAAACGAGCAGGTCGTAGGGCAGATCGGTGTTGGCCCAAATGCTGCCCAGGCAGGTTTTTAGCACATCCAAAGTTTGGGCGTAGAAACCACTGATGAAAGGGATGTAATTGAGTACGGCCACCGTCACCCGTTGGGGTTTGGCAACCTGTTTGACAAATTTGGCGGGGTTCTGGCCTTTACGCATGGTTCAATATCTCATTTACAATCATGTCCGGCGCTTTGCCGGTGACATCCACCAGCATTTCGTTGGGGTAATGGGTGTTGATCAAAGTCTGGTTGACCGCGAGGGCATGTTCCCAGTCGCGGTAGGCGCTGGTGCGGGTTTCATCCAACACACGGCGCTTCAATTCTTGCTCATCGCGTGTGATCAACTTGACGATGCGGTGCGGCAAACCGTCTACCAGCGCCAGCACATGCGCCATCTGCTCAACGCGCAGATCGGAAAGCGCAACCAGCGGATAACCATGTTTCAGGTAATTGGCCGCCAGCAGGATCAGGTTCTCAATTGCGATGGCTTCATCTTCTTGGTAGGAGATGTGCTGATCCCCCTTGCGGCGAAACTCGGGCATCCACGACATTTCGAGGTTGGGGCATTGGATGACATCGTTCAAATATTGCATCAGCGTGGTTTTGCCAATGCCCGGTGCGCCAAAAATACACAGGATCATCGTTACCCCACCGGCTTCCACGCCCGCCCCGGCGATAAGCGGGTAGCGACACGCCGCCAGAAAAATCCCCATTGGCGGCGCTGCCTGACCAGGCGTTCGGGTTTTGGCTGGCGAGGAGAATCGCCATTTGGCTGTGCCAATAACGTGAGATAAAGCGGGATCAGGTCCGAGCGGGGTTGACCGTGGGCTTTGAGCATCACCACGCGGAATCCGGCCATCTCCACGGCCTGGCGGAAGGTGTGGGCGCTGAAAGCCGTCAGATGAGCCACTTCAAAGCAATCGTGGGCGTAGAGGTTGGGCGTTTCGAGCAGCAGCCAGCCATCGGGGGTAATCACGTTCTCCCGTAGGTTGCGCAGGTAGCCCACGGGGTCGGGCAGGTGTTCGATCACGTGCATCAGGCTGATGAGGTCGAAGCGTTTGCCAGCGGGCAACTCGTCGAGCGCGGGGAACACCGTCAAGCCCTGGGATTGGGCATACTCGCGGTACGCCTGGCCCGGTTCGACGCCCGTTGGCTGCGTGCCGAGGTCTTCGTGGAAATGACGCAGCAAAATTCCAGCGGAGCAGCCGATGTCTAAATGGTGGGCACCACTTATCGAATAACGCTTCACGAATAACGATAGCACAGCGGCGCGGGCTTTCTGCGTAGCGATGTCTTTGGGGTTGGGGCCTTCCTGGCCCTGGTAAAGTTGGCGATATTCGTTGGCGTAGAAAGCATCCAGTTCGGCCTGCGTCATGCGCGGCGATTGGTAGACAAAACCGCAGGAAGTGCAGATGCGGTTGATCACCAGGTGGCCGCGAAATTCACGCTGGTCGAAGAGCGCGCTGGCGGTTTGATTACAGAGGGGGCAAGTTGTGATCAGTTCTGACATTTAACTGCAAAGATGTACCTAATATTGGGCCTTTTTAAACCCGATAGATTTGCCAGGTTACAAATCATCAGGATTGATAAGCTCCCAAATTTCATAGCAAGAATTTCGGGCAAGCACATCAGCCGGTTGAGATACCTTATCAACATCAAAACCAAGCGGGTTGCTGACATACACTCGTTGGTACAATTGAGAAAACGATAACCCGTCCGTCGCCGAAAATGCCTGAAGCCGCACAGTCTCATCACAATGGAGGATCGCATAATCAGGCCCCAAATAAGCGAAGTACTGATCACCACTAATCCCATGTCGTTTTAGGTCTGTCACTCGAGGTGTCACCAGGCCGACTTCGTCAAATACCCACAATTCCGAATAATAGCCAATATAACCGATGGGTTCTAGCAAAACAGTCGCGTCTGGGGCGGCATTTGCTTTCAGCCAAAGGCCCATTGCCTTCAAAGATGCTTCGTGGCGGACAAGTTGTTCTAACCGTAGATCCCTGGCGCGGTTCATCCCCTGTCCGATCAAAACGATGACACTAATATTACAGCGCAATGTTGCGGATATGATTTAAAAAGATAAAGGCATGGTA
>CAZSFD010000068.1:0-27892 GCA_964606085.1 uncultured Anaerolineaceae bacterium | reverse complement strand
GCGTGCGCAATTCAGCGTGCGCAATTCAGCGTGCGCAATTCAGCGTGCGCAAGTCTCTGACTTGCGCCACGGGCTATTTGGATACCCACCGTAAAAAAAACGGGCATGGCGTAAAAAGCCATGCCCGTTTACAAAAAATATGAAATGCTTTACGGCGTGGGGGTTGGCGAAGGGGTGAGGGTTTTGATCGAGCCTAAAGCGGAGGTGGGTGAGGCAACCGGTTGCGCGCCGGGTTCTCCTGGTGTGGCGCTGGGTGCCAAGGTTGGATAGGGCGTCACCAGGTTCGGCGGCACCTTGATCACTTCGCACGCGCCTGGCACATAGTCTTCGTCGAACCCATTTTCTTTGAGTATGGCTTCAACGGTGGTGTTGAACCGCACCGCTACCGAGAACAGCCCCTCGCCCGGCAAAATGGTGTATTCGATCACCCGTTTGTAGCCAGCGGGCAAGGGCGTGGCCGTGGGGCGCGAGAAGCCCGGCGGGGGGATGATCAGTTCCTGCCCGGCAAAGATGATCGGATTGGTCACATCCAGCCGGTCGGCGTTCAACTCGATGATCAGGCAGGGGTCGGCCACATCAAATTTGTCGGTGATGCCCAGGAGCGTATCCCCAATATCCACCACATAGATAAAGGCGCTGGCGGCGGTTTCGGTGGGGGTGGGCGTGACGGTATCTGTGGGGGTAGGCGTGACGGTTTCGGTGGGCGTGCGGGTGGGCGTTACCGTGTCGGTGGGGGTAGGGGTGGCGGTGTTGGTTGGCGTTGCCGTGGACGTGAGGGTGGCCGTCGGCTGGAACAGCGCAATCGTTGGCAGGCCGCCGCCCACCACGTAGAAAATGATCGCCGCCGCTCCCACTACCAGTAACACTGCCGAGATGATGGCAATGATCATCGGCATGGTTTGCGAGCGCTGTTGGCGCTTGCGGTAGGCTTCGATCACACTTTGGGCTGAGTCTTTGTCGCTCATAGTTGTCCTTTTCCTTGTTTTTTGCGGCTCACCCAAACATTGTCTGTGTTTTTGCCTGGGCGAGATTTTCCGATTGTACCCCATTTTTCCGGTGCGCTATACGCAGGAGATGGGTGGGCCGCGCAACTGATTAGACGCTTGACACGGCCTTTTTCGCACAAGACGAGCCACGTTTTTTCGGCGTTCCCAATCGGCATGGTACAATTCGGCCCGATGAAAACCTGGATCAGCAAATACTGGAAATTTTGGGTGGGGTTGGTGATCAGCGCTGTGTTCGTTTATGCAGCGGCCAGCAAACTGGAATGGGAAGCATTTTTTGAAGCAATCCGCACGGCAAACTATGGGTGGGTGATCCCTGGCGTTCTTTCGTACATGGTGGGTCTGTGGGTGCGGGCGTGGCGCTGGCACTACATGTTACGCCCGGTCAAGCCTGTTTCGACACAAACCATGTTTCCCATCGTCACCATCGGTTACATGGGCAACAACATCTATCCCGCCCGCGCCGGTGAAGTGCTGCGCGCGGTGATCCTCAAACGGCGTGAGGGCGTGCCGATTGCGGCTTCGCTGGCTACCGTCATCGTCGAGCGCATCTTCGATGGCGTGGTGATGCTGGCGTTCATCTTTATCAACCTGGCCGAACTTTCGCGCCTGACCGATTTCAAAATCCCACTCGCCGGGCTGGAAATTGGCCTGCAAGACCTGGCCCTTTGGGGCAGCGTGGCGTTCTTTGGGGCGCTGGGGGCTTTTCTGTTGGCGGCCATGTTCCCCAGGGTCAGCGAAGCGGTGATCGCCTGGTTTGCCAACCGCCTGTTGCCCGAAAGCGTGCGCCCAAAGGTGATCGGCGTCAGCAGCCGCTTTCTCGATGGCCTGGCCTCGCTGCGCTCTCCCCTGGAAGCGCTGATGATTTTTCTTACGTCAGTGGTGATCTGGCTGCTCGAAACGGGCAAATACTGGTTCGTGATGCACGCCTTTGGCTTTGAAGTCAGCTTCTTCGCCTTGATGCTGATGAACGGCGTGGTGAATTTAGCCACCACCCTGCCCGGCGCACCCGGCTATGTCGGCACGTTCGATGCGCCTGGCATTGTTGTGCTGGCGGCCTATGGCGTGGATGTGAACGTGGCAGCGGGGTACACCGTGGTGCTTCACGTAGCGCTGTGGATTGTACCGACGGTGTTGGGGGCTTATTACCTGGCACGGGAGGGAATTGGCTGGCGTGGAAAGGATATTGAAAAATTGAAGGGCGAGAAATGAGTCACAAGATTGCAATTTTAGGGGCGGGGTTGGGGGGCATGAGTGCGGCGTATGACCTGGCGCGCGCCGGGCATACGGTGACGATCTATGAAGCTGCCGATTTCGTCGGCGGGCTGGCTTCAGGTTTCAAAGAGCCGCATTGGGATTGGTCGGTGGAAAAGTATTACCACCACTGGTTTGCCTCCGACCGGCATATCCTGGGTTTGATGGATGAACTCGGCTGCCGCGACAAGGTCATCTTCCCCCGCCCATACACGGTCATGTACCACAACGGCCAGTTCTACCCCTTCGATGCTATCCCGCAGATGGCGCTTTACCCTGGCCTGGGCTGGGGGCTGAACAAAGTGCGCTTTGGCTTCGTGGGGCTGTATCTCAAGCTTACCAATAACTGGCAGGCGCTCGAAAAATTCACCGTAGACGCCTGGATGCGCCGATGGGCCGGCAGCCAGGTTTACGAGACGATGTGGCAGCCGATGATGATCGGCAAGTTTGGTGAACGCTACGCCAGGCAGGTCAACATGGCCTGGCTGTGGGCGCGCATCAAATCGCGCACCACCCGCCTGGGAACGTACATCGGCGGCTTCCAGGCCTTTGCCGATGCGTTCGCCGCCCAACTGCGCCAGATGGGCGTCAAAATCCACCTCGCTGCGCCTGTGGCGCGTGTTGCCCCGCAAGAAGGCGGCGGCCTGAGCCTGGAAACGCCCTCTGGTCCCGAAGCCTTCGATCAGGCCCTCGTCACCACTTCGCCGGGCCTGTTCTCCAAACTCACCCCCGATTTACCCGGAAGCTACCTTCAAGGCTTGCTCAATCTCAAAAACATGGGTGCGGTGGTGATGACGCTCTCGCTCACACAGCAGCTTTCGCGCCAGGGCTATTACTGGTACAACATCCCCAAGTCCGCCGGTTTTCCCTTCCTGGCGCTGGTTGAGCATACCAATTATCTTTCGCCCAGTTACTTCGGCGGCGATCACATCGTTTACATCGGCGACTACCTCGAAACCGACCACGAGTATTTCAGCCTCAGCCAGGATGAACTGTTGGCGCGCTACCTGCCTTCATTCACCCGCATCAACCCCGCCTTCACGCCCGATTGGGTCAAGAAAGTCTGGTTGTCGCGCACGGCCTACGCCCAGCCAATCCCGCTGGTCAACCACTCGCAAAATATCCCCGCCATCCAGACGCCCATCCCCGGCCTGTACTTTGCCAGCATGAGCCAGGTCTACCCGTGGGATCGCGGCACCAACTTCGCCGTCGAAATTGGGCGGCGGGCAGCGCACTTGATGAACACAGAAAAAACCGGGTAAAATAGCCCCCGGCATCATAAAACTACTTTTTTGGAGGAAGCTATGGCAAATGTGAAGAAATCTAAAGGTGTGATCGGCATCCTGACCGGCGGTGGTGACGTTCCGGGGTTGAATCCGGCCATCCGCGCCGTCACGATCCGCGCCCTGCGTGAGGGGTACAAGGTGATCGGTCTGCGCCGCGGCTGGGCCGGCATCATCGAGGTCATTCGCGACGAGAAGTTTGACAACAGCAACAACTTCCAGGTGCTTACCGAAGAAGTCGTCAATCGCGCTGGCCGCACGGGTGGCACCTTCCTGCACACCTCGCGCACCAACCCGCCCAAGGTCAAGAAAGACGCCGTTCCCGAACACCTCAAGGATGCCTATAACGCCGACATCAACGACCTGACCCCCGAAGTGCTGAAAAACCTGGAGTGGCTCGGTATTGACTATCTGATTCCCATCGGCGGCGATGACACCCTGAGCTATGGTGTGCGCCTCTACCGCGAAGGCTTCCGTGTGGTCGCCCTGCCCAAAACGATGGATAACGATGTGCCTGGCACCGATTACTGCATCGGCTTTAGCACCTGCGTTACCCGCACGATCCAGATGACCAACAGCCTGCGCACCTCTGCCGGTTCGCACGAACGCCTGCTGGTGCTGGAAGTCTTCGGGCGCTATGCCGGGTACACCGCCCTGCTGCCCACCATGGCTGGCGCGGCTAACCGCTGCGTCATCCCCGAACACAAATTCAACATGGAACGCCTGGCCGAACTGCTGATCGCCGACCGCGCTCGCAACCCCAGTAAATACTCCGTTGTCCTCGTCTCCGAAGGTGCCATGTTCTCCGAAGCCGATCAAATGGTCTTCCAAGATGCCCGCACCGATGCCTACGGCCATGCCAAATTGGGCGGCATTGGCGATATGGTTGCCAAGAAACTGGAAGAACTCTCTCCCAAGTACAATAACGGTCATGCCATCCACGTCATCAACCAGAAACTTGGCTACATGGTGCGCGGCGGCGACCCCGATGCCATCGACTCCATCGTCCCGATGGCCTATGGCAACCTGGCCCTCGACCTGATCCTCAAGGGTGTTCATGGCCGCCTGGTGGTGCTGAAAAATGGCCGCTACGACAATGTCCCCATTGACGTTGTGACCAGCACCAAGAAGGTGGTGGATGTGTCGAAGTTCTACAACACCGACCGCCTGCGCCCGAACTACGAGAGCTTCGAGATGAAGCCGTTGTTCATTATGACCAGCGAGTAAACCTGCTCGTGGGCCGCTACGCCATCCCCTTCCCGCCTGCCCCCATTCACCGACCCCCACCCGGGCTTTCGGTCGCTTAAGGCTGGCGGAACGCAACCCTCAACCACCCTTCGGGACGAAAAGCCGGAGGGTGGTTTTTGTTGACCGGAGTCTCCCCTATGCGCCTCTCTCAACTTTTCTCCCAAACGCTGCGCGATGCCCCATCTGAAGCGGAAGCGGCCAGCCACCAACTGCTGCTGCGGGCCGGGTTCATCGCGCCCCTGGCCGCCGGCATCTTCAGCTACCTGCCGCTCGGACGCCGCGCCATGAACAAAATCGAAGCCATCATCCGCCAGGAAATGGATGCCATCGGCGGCCAGGAAATGACCATGCCCGTTGTTCACCCGGCGGACTTGTGGCAGCAAACGGGCCGCTGGTACAGCATTGACGCCGAAATGGCCCGTTTCAAAGACCGCGGTGGGCGCGACATGTGCCTGGCGATGACCCACGAAGAAGTGGTGGCCGACCTGGCCCGGCGCGAAATCCGTTCCTACCGTCACCTGCCGCGCCTGGTCTATCACCTGCAAACCAAATTCCGCGACGACCCTCGCCCGCGTGCCGGGCTGATCCGTGTGCGCGAGTTCACCATGAAAGACAGCTACTCGCTCGATGCCGATTGGGCCGGTTTGGACAAGCAGTATGACGCCCATTACCAGGCTTACTTCAATATCTTTCGCCGCTGTGGGCTGCCAGATGTTATCGCCGTCAAAAGCGATACCGGCATGATGGGCGGCCAGATGGCGCACGAATACATGTACCTCACTGCCATCGGCGAAGATACGCTGCTGCTGTGCGATGCCTGCGGCTATTCTGCCAACCGCCAGGTGGCGCGCCTTCGCAAGGACACGCCTGCCGCCGAAGCGGCCCTGCCGCTCGAGAAGGTCTCCACGCCCGCCACCAAAACCATCGCCGAACTGGCCCAATTGCTCGGCATCCCCGCCGCGCGCACCGCCAAAGCCGTGTTCCTGGTTGCCACGATCCCCGCCGGCGAGAAAACCCACGAACAATTCATTTTCGCCATCATCCGCGGCGATATGGACGTGAACGAGACCAAACTCGCCAATGCGGTCAAAGCCCAGGCGTTGCGGCCAGCCACCGAGGCCGAAATCCGCGCCAGTGGCGCGGTGCCTGGCTATGCTTCGCCCATCGGCCTCGCACCGCACGCCTCGCGCCTCACGGTTGTAGATGACCTTATCCCCCACGCTCCCAACCTGGTTGCCGGGGCTAACGAAGAAGGCTACCATCTGCTGCACGTCAACTACGGGCGCGATTACACCGCCGACATCGTGGCCGATATTGCCGCTGCCAGCCAGGGCGATGCCTGCCCCGACTGTGGAACGCCCTTGCGCGAAGTGCGCGGTGTGGAGGTAGGCAACATTTTCAAACTCGGCAGCAAATACACCGAGGCCCTGGGCGCCACTTTCCTCGACAGCGATGGCGTCGAAAAGCCCGTCATCATGGGGTCGTATGGCATCGGCGTAGGGCGGCTGTTGGCTTGCATTGCCGAGGCGCATCACGACGAGTTGGGGCTGATTTGGCCGGTGAGCGTCGCACCGTACCTGGTGCATCTGGTGGAATTGCGCGGCAAGGGGGCTGCAGAACCGGGAAGCGACGGGGAAGCTGAACGGTTGTATCGCCAGTTGTGGGCGGCAGGGATTGAGGTGTTATGGGATGATCGGCCTGAAAGCCCCGGTGTCAAATTCAACGATGCCGACCTGATTGGGCTGCCGCTTCGCATCACCGTCAGCGAGCGCGCCTTGAAGCAGGGCGGCGTGGAGTTCAAGCGCCGCGACCGCACCGAAAAAGAGATTGTGCCGCTCGATCAGGTGGTTGAGCATATCCGCAGCGCATGGTCAAACCCGTAGGGGCGCACGGCGTTCGCCCCTGCCCAACGAGATCGCATTTTCTCCGTGATACAATCCCGCCCATGTGGAAAAAACTACAAACGCTTCTTCATAACCTGTTCAAAACCCTGCTGGTGTTGGGGGCTGTGGCCGCACTGATCACCCTGGCGGCCCGGCTGATTACGGCCCTCTACGCCACGTCGCGTATCTATCCCCTTGCCGGTGTGCCAGCCCGGCGCGTGGCGGTGGTCTTTGGCGCTGGTTTGCAGCGCGATGGCACACCCACCGCGGTGCTGCGAGACCGGGTGGATACCGCCGCGCAGCTCTATTTCGTCGGGAAGGTGGAAAAACTGCTGATGAGCGGCGATAACCGTTTTGAATATTACAACGAACCGGAAGCGATGCGCCAATACGCCCTCGCCCTGGGCGTTCCCGGCGAAGCCATCGTCCTCGATTATGCCGGGCGGCGTACGTACGATACCTGCTATCGCGCCAAAGCCATTTTCGGGCTGGATGAGGCCATATTGGTCACGCAGGGGTTTCACCTGCCCCGCGCCCTTTACCTGTGCAACCACCTGGGGCTGGATGGCGTGGGCGTGGCCTCTGACAACCGCCCGTATCGCAAAAGTTCGCAGGCCATCTGGAATCTGCGCGAACTGCCGGCCACGTTGACCGCCCTGTGGGACGTTCACATTACTCGCCCGCTGCCGGTGCTCGGCCAATACGAGCCAATTTACCCCAGCAGCCAATAGCTATGACGCCACCCATCGCCTGGAATGAGAAAATTGCCGCCCTGCCCGGCGCTCACCTGCTGCAAACCGAGCAGTGGGGCCAGGTGAAAGCCCGCTATGGCTGGCAGCCTCATTACCTGTTGTGGGATGAAACCCACGCCACCCTCACCCATCCACAATCGCAAATCGCCAATCCGCTTGCCGCGGCCCTGGTCTTGCAGCGCACCATCCCCATGGGCGGGTTTGCCGCGCGCCTGAGCGTGATGTACGTTCCCAAAGGCCCGCTGCTCGACTGGGCCAACCAGCCCTTGCGCCAACGGGTGCTGGCCGATTTACGTGCGTTTGCCAAACGCCGCGCGGCCATCTTCATCAAAATAGACCCCGATGTGCTGCTGGGCCGCGGCATCCCAGGCAGCCCAGACGACATTCCCGATCCGGTTGGGCAGGTCGTCGTCGCCGACCTGTCGGCCTCTGGTTGGCGCTTCTCGGAGGAACAAATCCAGTTTCGCAACACCGTCTGGATCGATCTCACCCCATCGGAAGAAAAACTGCTATCCCAGATGAAACAGAAAACGCGCTACAACATCCGCCTGGCCGAACGCAAGGGTGTGACGGTGCGGGTCGGCGCGCCAGCCGATGACGGCCTGCTCTACCGCATGTATGCCGAAACCTCGCTGCGCGACGGCTTTGTCATCCGCGACGAAGCCTACTATCGGGCTGTGTGGGAGGCCTTTCGGAGTACAAGTTCGCATGACTTTCGACCTGCCCCCTGCCCCTTGCCCCCTGCCATCGAACCCCTCATTGCTGAAGCCGATGGCGAGCCGATAGCGGCGGTGGTCATTTTCCGGTTTGCTGGGCGGGCGTGGTATCTCTACGGCATGTCGCGCGAAGTTCACCGCGACAAAATGCCCAATTATTTGTTGCAATGGGAAGCCATGCGCCGCGCCAAAGCCGCCGGCTGCACCCTCTACGATCTGTGGGGTGCGCCCGACGTGTTCGATGAGCATGATCCGATGTGGGGGGTGTTTCGTTTCAAGGAGGGGCTGGGCGGCCAGGTGGCGCGTACCCTGGGAGCGTGGGATTTACCCACCAACCGGCTGTTTTACCCGCTCTACACCCAAATTCTCCCCCGCATTTTGGATGTGATGCGCCAGCGAGGCCGCCAGCAAACCCGTTCGCGCGTCCAGCCTGGTTAAAAGCGTAGGGCGGAATAATGATGGCTGGCCGCTGTGGCGCAAACCTTTGGTTTGCGAGCGTGCGCAAGTCAGCGTGCGCAAGTCAGCGTGCGCAAGTCAGCGTGCGCAAGTCAGAGACTTGCGCCACGCTCATTTGCATAAGAAGATGTCGCCCTGGCTTATTACAGGCCAAGCACTTCGTACACCGGAACCGGTTGGGTCTTGCCTTTGGCAATGACCGGTTCAACCTGCCGCACGTTCACCCGCCCTGAGACGAGTTGGTAGGCATCGGCGCTGATCAAAATCACATTGGCGGGGGCATTTTCCTGGATGCGCTTGGCCGTGTTGACGCTGTCGCCGATGGCGGTGTATTCAATCTTGTTCTCCGTGCCGATCAACCCCAGCACGGCATCGCCGTAGTGAATGCCAACGCCAAAGGCCAGGTGAAATTCCGGTTCGAGCTGCGCGTGCAGTGCCTGGATCGCCTCGCGAATACCCAGGGCAGCGCGTACCGCTTGCATGGCATGGTCGTCTTGCGGCAGGGGCGCGTTGAACAGTCCCATTACCGCATCGCCCATAAATTTATCAATCATGC
The DNA here is from genome assembly GCA_964606085.1 of uncultured Anaerolineaceae bacterium. Taxonomy (GTDB): domain Bacteria; phylum Chloroflexota; class Anaerolineae; order Anaerolineales; family UBA4823; genus CAIQJJ01. Next base: position 18,740 of record CAZSFD010000068.1, on the reverse strand, counting down.
CGTCTTGTTCGAGAATGGCATCGGCGGCGGCAGCCAGGTATTGGTTCAAGACGGTAACCAGTTGTTCAGGGTTATGACGTTCGCTGAAGCTGGTAAAGCCACGCACGTCGGCGAATACGGTGGTGATTTGTGAACGCTTGCCGCCCAATTGCAGGTTTTTCAGGTCGAGCTGCTCGATCACCTTGGGGGAAACCATGCGGCCAAAGAGACGGTTGCGTGCTTCCAGGCGCTTTTTCTCAGTCAGGTCATCCAGTACAATCGCAACCCCCTGCGTGGTGTGCATACCATCTTTGAGTGGCGAAAGGTTCAGACTGAGCGAGATGCTGCCACGCGAGGGCATCTCGAACTCGTATTCCTTGCCGGTCAGGCTGTGATCCGCCGTGCGCACAGAGGCAATATCCTGGCAAATATCTTCCCCGATCGGGGGTAAAACCGCCATGATATGCTGCCCCACCATTTCCGCTTCTGCATGGCCCAAGATGCGCTGCGCCGCATGGTTGCACAGCAGGATCGTATCTTCCACGTCTGCTGTAATGACCCCGCTGGCAATGGAAGAAAAGACATTATCCATCAAATTTTTCAGTTCGGTCACTTCGGCCAACGTCTGGCGTACCGATTCGAACAGGCGGGCATTCTCGATGGCGACGGCTGCCTGGTTGGCGAAGGCCATCAGCAGGTCGCGTTCGGTCTCGGTGAAGATGCCGGTGCGGATGCGGTTGTCGGTATAGATGACTCCCGTGATGATCCCTTTCACCTTCAGGGGCACGCATAAAATTGAGCGCAGGTGATGGGCAATGATGCTTTCCTGACCGCCAAACCGTGGGTCTTCCTGGGCGTTGGTGGTAACGACAGGCTGCCCGTCGCTGATCACGCGTTGGATTACCGTGCGGCTGATGGCAAATTCTGTTTCGTTGATCGATTCTTGCTCCCAATTGCGGGCAATCCGAATGGTGAGACCCTCACTGGCCGACTTGCCCGGTTCGTTGAGCATCAAAAAGCCCCGCTCAGAGCCGGTCAGCCGCACGATGGTATCCATCACGATGCGCAACACTTCATTCAATTCAAGCGAAGAATTGACCACCCGCCCAATATCAGCCAGCGCTTGCAAGTTTTGGAAATCGGCATCCATGCGTGTCAGTTGACGGCTGAAGCGGGCCAGGTTGCCCACAAGCTGGTTCAATGTCGCGGCAGGTTCGGTTTGCCCATTGCGCTGCAAAATCGGGCGCACCTGATCGGTGACCCGGCTGAGCAGACTAATTTGTTGGTCAAGTTCGCGGGAAAGGGGGTTGGCAGTTTTGGCTTCCACAGAAACAACTCCAGATCAGGGCCTGGTTGGTTGCTCGGTGGGGACTGCACGATGAAGGCGCAACAAGCGACGCAACCAGGCGCGAAGAGAATGCGTACGAATGCGGTCGGCAGCCAGGCGGGCAATGGCAGGATGCGTGGTATGCTGGCTATAAATTTCGGCCTGATATTCGGTCAATAAACGGCGGCACGATTCCGCAGCTTCAGGCAATAACTCGGCTAAAAAGGTCAGGCGCTCTGTTGGGGTGTCTTTGACTGCTGGTTCGTGTCCAAGTCGGGTCAATGCCCGGTTTACTTCGGCATAAGCTCGTTGGATAGGGGATAACATCGCCCAGGCAGACCAGCGTTGGATGAATGCTGGGGGCCGCAGGCCAATTTTGCGCAGCCAGGTTTCAAAGCGGGTGATCCAGGGCTTTTGTTTGCGAATGGCATCGGCCCAACGACGCAGCCAATCGGGCGTCTTGATTCCTTGCTGGCGCAGGAACGTTTCCAATTTTACCAGTAATGCGCCATGCCAGAATAACAAGGCTGCCAAAAGGCTGGCTGCACCAAGGGTGGGTAACCACTGCACCCAGGCCGGTTGTTGCTCAACGCGGTCGCGTAAATTGTCCCACTCACGATTTGGCTCAGGCGTGGGATCATCCATAGCCGGAAAATCGCGATTCAGTTCTGGCAAGACCGGCGGCACCAGGTCGGTAACATTTTCGCCCGAGGGCCGCGCAATAGCCCGGATGGAAGCGGTCGGTTCAAATTCAACCCATCCGATGCCGGGGAAGTAGACCTCCGGCCAGGCGTGCGCATCGCGCGCCCGGATCAGGTAAATGCCGGGTGCTGAGAGCAGCGGGTCTACGCCTGCTTCGGGGGGCAGGCCGGGGTCCTCGGCCCTGGTCTGGCGCTGACCCTGCGCATAGCCAACAACCAGTCGGGCCGGGATGCCCAGGGAGCGCAATAAAACGATCTCTGCCGATGCGTAGTAATTGCAGAATGCCGCGCCATAATCGAAGAGAACCCAGTCTAACGGTTCCTGGTTGGGCGGGGGAGCAGGGATGATTTCGGCATATTCCAGGTTTTCACGCAGGTAATTGGTTACCGCGGCCACCTTATCATAGGGTGTTTCTTGGCCTTCGGCAATTTGCTGGGCCAGTTGCAGGGTGCGCTCGGTGATTTCGGGAGGAAGCTGCAAGTAGCGCTGTTGAATCCATGCGGGGTAATCGCTTCCGGCTTCCTTCAATTGCGCAATGGTCACCGGGAAGGTCTTGCCCACCACCTGGTAACTTTGCCCGGGACGTAATACCTGCGCAGCCCGCACCGCGGTTACATCTACGGTTCCATCGGGGTAGAGACTGCGTTCGACATCCACAATGGGGCTGAAACGAATGCTGCGAGTGGGTGTATACAACACCGAAAGGCCGCGCTGCGAGGTAAAGGTGAATTGAACGTCTGCGCCGACGATGGTAGAGCTGATTGGAAGCGTCTCGCCATTGAGGCGTTCTGTCTCGGTAATGGTGGTTTGCCAACCGCCATTCTCATAGGTATCGTACACGCGGTTACGCCAATAGTAGGGCAGGTTGGCAACGAAAGGCCCTTTCACCTCCACTTGCATGGCTACCCGGTCTGAAAGCTCGCCGCCGCGTCCCAGGCTGAGCTGTGTGCCAAAATCGTCTGTTTCGACGGTGACGGCTGTGCGCACCGATTCAAACAGCGGGCTGAGGATGTCGTTCAACCGGCGCACCGGTTCACCCGCCGCCGTCCACACCTGGTTGGCCAGGGGAATGGATCGGGCATACGCCACTGGCGCAAACCACGCCAACAAAATACAGGCCAGCGCAACCGCGATGATAAAGCGGGTCAAGTCAAAGCCAACTTCGGGGGCAACGAAAATACGGCGGCGTGTCCAATCGGCCAGGTTGTGAAAGTAAGTTGCCCGGCCAATCAACAACAGGCTGAACAACAGATAGGTGCCGATATACGAAGCCCCGGTCAACAACCCCGGGCTGTTGCAGATATTCGCCCCCTGGCTATAGGGGCAGTTATGATAAAAGTGGATGACGAACGTCACGATGCCGATTGGCAAGATGGCCCACCAGGCCGAACCACGCCGCGATAATGAAAATCCTGCCGCGGCGCTTAAAATCCAGAACAGGATCGCCATCAAGAGAATAAAGATGATGCTATCGGTGATCAACTCACCTGCAGAAACCTGCCGGATGACTGCATTGATGCGCTCGCTAACATGCAGCAGGCCTTCTTTCCAGGCCAAATGGTTTGGCGCGGTCAGGCTTGCCTGCCAAAAGATAATGAATAGCCCATACGCCCAGGCCACTCCGAAGGACAGGCGGCCTGAAAAACGCGTTTGCCCCAGCGCCAGGCCAATGACCACCCCCGCCAACGCCACAATTTGCACCAGGCTCAATTCCGGCGACCAGTTTGTTTCCACCAGGCGCACGGTAGCCGTCAGCACAGCCAGCACCAACAAAATCGCCGCAAACCAATCCCACCATGCTTTATGTTTTACAGAAGATGGTTGTGTATTCGGTTTCATCATTGGTTTACCCCAAGGGGCCCTAAAAAGTTCACTGTTAACGAAGAACCCCGAAGGAGCTGCTTCGGGGTTCAGAGGAAAAGAACCTGGCGGAGTGAGAGGGATTCGAACCCCCGGTAGCTTGCGCTACGACTGATTTCAAGTCAGTTGCCTTCGTCCACTCGGCCATCACTCCCAGTTAGCGAAAATTCTACCATACTCTTCGCTTTATAACTACCGGCGTCTTCGGCGGCGCTTGCCCGCGCCAGATGGCTGACTGGTTGGTGCATTTTCTACCACCACTTCTGCCGCATCTTCTTCGCTCAGGTCGGCCGGCGGGATTTCTGCCTCGCTCGCCTCGCTGGGGGCGTCGGGTGTTTCTTGCACGGTGGCGGCCTGGCGTGGGCGGATGTTGAACATGCGGGTGATCACACCCGCCCGGGTATTGGTGAGCAGCGTTTGATAGAGTTCGTACGCCTGACTTTTGTATTGCACGAGTGGGTCGCGTTGAGCATACGATTCAAGCGAAATGGACACGCGCAGCGCTTCCATCTGCGTCAGGTAATCTACCCACAAATCGGTGATCACACTCAGCAGCAGTTGGCGGTAGGCCTCGGTGAGAACGCGGCGGCCCAGCTCATCGCTGGCGGCCTGGCGTTGGCTGCCAACCAGGGCATTCAGCGGTTGGGCGGCGGCCTGTTCGTAGGCGGAATCGCCCAGCGCCTGGCGCAGCGCGGCCTGCGTGCGCTCATCCAGGCTGCCTGGCGCATACAGCGCCAAACGCGCCCATTCCCCTTCGCCAAGCGCCGTGCGCAAGCTGGTTTGAGCTGCTTCGAGGTGAGAAAGCACCTCGTCGGCCAGTTCATCAGGCCCCTTTTGGGAGATCTGGTGAGCGGCATGATAAACATAATTGAGCCGTTTGGTTGCCACGGTGACACGGCGGTGTGTGCGCTTGTCGAAAGAACCCCGTGCGCCGATGCCCATGCGCATCAACAGTTCAACCAGCATTGCTTCGGTGTACCCCCCGGCCGCGGGGAGTTTGGCCAGCAGGGGGTCGAGGTCGCGTTGGATATCGCCATTTTTGCCGGCCAGCCGTTCGGTGCGGCGGTCGAGAACGGCTTCGGCGGCCTCATCAATCTGCTCGCAGATTTCATCCCACGACAGGCTATCCCATTCGTTCGTGTTGACGGTCACATTTTCTTCCAGGCGGCGGGTGATCGTCCACAGCAGGCGGTGGGCGGTCTGTTGGTCAACAGCCTGGGTCAGCACAGGCATCAGGCCGCGTTTTGCCAGGCGGTGATCCGTTTCCAGGGCTTGCAGCAGTTCAGGGGTCAGGCGCAGCGGCGTGCGCAGCACACTGGAAACCGCCTCGGCCATGGCCCGCGGGCCATTGGGGCGTTCGCCATCGGGGTCGCGCAAGCCCTCCAGGAACATATCCAGGTCATCTTCACGGCTGCGCAACTGCTCTTTGCGAGCGCTTTCAGCCTGCTCGATTTGCTGGCTGATGGCATTTTCGATGTGCTCGCGCTCGGCGGCAAGGGTTTCTTCGGCCAGTTCGAGCAAGGCGGCGGCCAGTTGTTGGCGGTTGGCAATGGTCTTTTGTTGAATTTGCTGCACCATCTGCTGGACGGTAAACGAGGGTGAGGTGGTTTTGCCGACCGGGCGGGTGGGCTGTACTTCTTCGAGCCAGGCCAGCAGTTTCCACGGGCCTTCGGGGTCTTCGAGCGCTTCGGGGACGCGGCGCTTGATCTCCGTTTGCAGCATCTCGGCCACATCGTCGTGCAGGTCATCTTTGACGAAGATGCGGTCGCGTTGGGCGTAGATGGCGGCGCGCTGTGAGTTCAGCACGTCGTCATATTCGAGCAGGTGCTTGCGCACGTCAAAGTTGGCGCCTTCCACGCGGGTCTGCGAGCCTTCGACCAGTCGGCTGACGACGTTGAATTCCATCGGCAGGCTTTCATCCACCTGGAAGCGCTTCATCACGCCATCCACCTGCTGGCCGCCGAAGCGGCGCATCAATTCATCTTCGAGCGAAAGGTAGAAACGCGACGAGCCAGGGTCGCCCTGGCGGGCGGCGCGGCCGCGCAACTGGTTGTCAATGCGTCGGGCTTCGTGGCGCTCCGAGCCGATCACGTGCAGGCCCCCCAGGGCCTTCACCGTTTCCATGTCATCCATTTGCTGCAAGAACTGGCGCACGGTTGCTTCGTTTACGCCCCACTCCGCAGCATCCATTTGTTTGAGCGCCTGGCGGCGTTGTTCCATGCGCATGTCGAAGGCGTTCTCGTGGCCGGCTTTGACCAGCACGCGGTTGATCACGGCCAGCGTTTCTTCGGGTAGTTCGCCGCCCAGTTTGATGTCCACGCCACGCCCGGCCATGTTGGTGGCAATCGTCACCGCGCCAAAAGCGCCAGCGCGGGCGATGATCTGGCTTTCCTCGGTATGTTTGCGGGCGTTCAGCACTTCGTGGGGTACACCCGCTTGAAAGGCTTTTACCAGGCACTCGGCTGCCGGGGTGGGCAGGCGCAGCAGGGTCAGCAGGCGTTCGAGGTTGGCGGGGTCGTCGGGCAGGAAGGGCATGTCGAGGTCGCGGGCCATCTTGCGCATCATCGAAACATCCAGCTTGTCGAGGGCTTCATCCAGCGGCACGAGGTCGGGAATTTTCATGCCGTCCTGTTCTTTTTTATTCCTGATAAACCAGATGTCTCTGATGAGCTGCACCTGGGCCAGTTTGCGCAGCAGTTCGGCTTTCAGGCGGCTGGAGAGCTTTTCGGATAGATCAACGGATGTGGTGCCGACCAGCACGGGCCGGCCGAGGGCGTGATTGCGCAAAATCTCCAGGCTGATGGCGCGGAATTTAGCCTCGGCGGTGCGGAAGATGATGTCGGGATAGTCTTTACGGCGATAAAAAATGGGGGTTTTGGCGGGGTCTTCTTTGCGGGTGTAATAGCTATATTTGTAATTTTCTTCGTCGCGGGCCTGTACTTCGATCAACGCAGCATTTTGGCGCGAGGCCTGATATTCGAGGTTGGTCGGGATGGGCAGCACAGACAGTTTGTAGATTTTGTCGAACTCTTCCGATTCGGTGATCGCCGTACCCGACATGCCCGCCAGCTTTTGGTACATACGGAAGTAATTTTGGATGGTGATGGTGGCGTAGGTGACATCTTCCGGCTCGACCTTGACGCCTTCTTTGGCTTCGACAGCCTGGTGCAGGCCGTCCGACCAACGGCGGCCTGGCATCTGGCGGCCCGTGAACTCATCTACGATAACCACTTTGCCGCCCTGGACGAGGTATTCTTTGTTGCGGTGGAAGAGGTATTGGGCGCGCAAGGCTTGTTCGAGGTAACCAGCCAGCCGGGCTTGCTGAGGGGTCACATCTTCGGGGCGTTCGGGGTCGCGCAGGGGTTCGCCAAGCAGTTCTTCGGTGTGGATTTCGCCGATTTCGGTCAGGGTGACGTTGCGGTCGCGCTCGCTCACTTCTACATCTTCGGGGCGCAGTTGGCTGACCACCTTTGCCATGCGATAGTATTCCTGTACGTCGTCGGACGCCGGGCCGGAGATGATTAGCGGGGTGCGGGCTTCGTCAATCAGTACGTTGTCCACTTCGTCTATGATGGCGTAGTAGTGGCCGCGCTGTACGCGCCGGTCGAGTGAATAGCCCATATTGTCGCGCAGGTAGTCGAAGCCGAACTCGCTGTTGGTGCCGTAGGTGATGTCGGCGTCGTAGGCTTCTTTGCGGTTGACCAGGCGCAGGTGGTGCTGATCTTCAAAGGGCGATTCGCGGGTGAAATCTACAACAAACGCTTTCTGGCCGTTTTCAGTGCGTGAGGCCATCTGTAAGACGCCGATGCTCAACCCCAGGCGGTGGTAAATCTGGCCCATCCAGCGGGCGTCGCGGCGGGCCAGGTAATCGTTGACGGTGATCAGGTGGACGCCGCGCCCGGAAAGGGCATTGAGGTAGATGGGCAGGGTGGCGACGAGGGTCTTGCCTTCGCCCGTGCGCATTTCAGCGATCTGCCCCAGGTGCAGGGTGATGCCGCCGATCATCTGCACGTCGAAGTGCCTCATGCCGGTGGTGCGCTTGGAGGCCTCGCGCACAACGGCGAAGGCTTCGGGTAGAATTTCGTACAGGGCGTCTTGCTCGGCCTTCTGACGAGCCTTTGCATCGTCAATGCCTTGCACGGCCTGGGCGAGGCGGGCGCGAAACGCATCGGTCTTGGCGCGTATGGCGTCATCGGAGAGGGCTTCGCAGGCGGGTTCGAAGGCGTTGATCTGATCTACGGTTTTGATGTATTTTTCAATCGTGCGCTTGTTGGGGTCGCCCCCCAGCACACGGATAAAGTTTTTCAGCATGAGAATTTCTCCAGTCTTGGCTTTGATGCAAGGGGGCATTATAGCACAGGGAAATCGGCGCTTTTTTGGCCCTTGTCGGCAGCCCCGGCGTCATTTATAATACGGGCCTGTCTGTTTCGGGCGCGTAGCTCAGTTGGTTAGAGCGCATGTATCACACACATGAGGTTCGAGGGTTCGAGCCCCCCCGCGCCCACCTAAACGAATAACTCCTTTGCCCTGCCTGATCAGCGAGCGCAAAAGCAGATGACCCCACCAGGAAGCCTGGCGGGGTCATCTGCTTTAAGTAAATCTATCGCGTGCGCCTCGGACTTTCAAGGCGCTTCGAGTTTGACCTGCAGGGTATGGGTCTTTTGCTCGTCCAGGGTGAGCAGGTTTGTCCTGGCGAGCAGGCTGACTCCCGCTTTCGCTTGAACCTCAACGGGCTGCCCATCCAGCAGCACTGCGCCGACCCGGTAGCTGCCATATTCCAGCCGGCCAGGGTTGTGGTAGGTGATTGCCAGCCTGCGCCCGGCGAAGAGCGTGGTCAGGCTGGCATTGCCCGCCGCGTCGAACTGATCTCGCACCAACCGGGGGGCCAACGCCAGGTCGCCGCGCAGGCCGTAGACGCCGAAGACGCGTGTTACCAGCGCCAGTAAATACCAACTGGCCGAGCCGGTGAGATAGGGGTACACGCCGCGCCCGCGGCTGTTGAAGTATTCGGGGATGCCCGGATACATGCGGCTGGCGGCAAAATCCACCGCCTGCTGGTAGAGGCTATCGAGGGCGTGGTGGCCTTCAGCGATAAAACCACGCTCGTACAGGGCATAGGCATACATCACCGCCATGTGGCTGAACATGGCCCCATTTTCCTTGTGGCCGAAAGCAAAGCCCAGGCAGCGGCCCACATTGGTCAGCACCTCGCCAAAATGGGTGTTCAACCGATAGCCGCCCACGCTTTCATCGTACAGATAGTGGTCGGCGGCGCGTACGATTTGGCGGGCCTGTTCGTCGCTGGCGATGCCGCCCATAAGTTGGAAGACCTGCCCGGTCAGCGTCATGCGCACGCCCAGCGGGTGGTCGCCTTCGAGCCGCTGCCCGTCGTTATCGTAGTAGCCGTTGAACCAGCCGTAGCCCTCGGCATTGTGCAGCCATTCGTTTGCCCGCAGGTGTGCGGTCAGCCAGTCGGCTTTGGCCTGCAGGTCGGCGGCCAGGTCGGCGGCAGCGATGCGCACTTTTTCACCCGAAATGGCGTGGCCGATGGCGTCGAAGTAGGCGCTCAGGCGGGCCTGTTTGGCGGTGGGAGCGGTGTAATCCACCTTTTGGTGGAGCGTATCCAACAGCGGCAGCAGTTCGGCCAGCAGTTCCACCTCACCCAATTCGCGCACCAATTGTGCCAAGTGGCGCAGGTTGCTGGCGTAGAAGGCCGTAAAGGCCACGCTTTCGCCGCGCTCGCGGGCCATATCCATGCCGTCGTTCCAATCGGCACCCTCGGTCAGGATATTGTTGTGTTCGCCGACATTGAAAAAGACGGTGAGATGCTGGATTAGCAGGTGTTCGAGGATGCTGCCCTGGTACGCTGCGCCGCCGGCGGTGCGCTGCTGCGTTCCCTGCCCGGCGTCCCAGGCCAGATCGTGCGCTTTGCAGCGCCGGATGTGGCCGTCTTTGAAGTAGGTTTGTGGGCGCAGCAGGAAGGCCAGGTCGCCGGTCTGGTCAATGTAGAGCCGCGTGGTCATCAGCGGCCACGCCCCGTGATCCATCCACACCCGCGGGATGTTATTGCGGTCGGCCTTGAACTCGCCCGGTTTGCTGCCGATGATGGTGGCATTGCTGCCATCCAGCCGCACGCCAGCGAAGTTGCTGTAGAGCAGGCCATCCACCGGGCCGCTTTTGAGCAGCAGCAGCGCCAGAATATCTTGCCACAGGTCGCGCCAGCCGCGCCCGCCGCGGCCATAATCGTGATAGGGCAGGAAGGAATTGCCGAACATGCGCCGCAAGATGGGCTGGATCGTCACCCAGCGCGTCCAGGCGTCGAATTGCGCATCGCCGGTGTGGACGGATAGGGTCGAGAGCCTGGCCTGCCAGTGGGCTTCGGTCTGGCGCTGCAGGGCATCGAACCGGTTGGCGCTGCCGTATGTTTGAACAAGGTTGGCGTTGCCACCAATGGACAGAATTAGCACATAGCTGCGCGATGCTCCCGGCTGAAGCGTTATTGCGCCAAAACGCAATGCGCCCACCGCCTCGAAGCCTTCGTCGGTCGTGCCTGCCGGGCTGGGGAATATGCTCAGGTCGCGCACGGCCTGCGGCCAGTCGAAACTGCCGCCCTCGCCGACGAAATCTTCCACCAGTGGGAAGAACCCCACCGGCGGCGTGCCATCTTCTTCCACGCCCAACACGGCATAGATCACTTCGTTTTTCTGGTGGCCGCGCTCATCGAACGAGAGACTCGGCTTCACCCACACGCCGGTTTCGTCACACCAGATGCGGTGCAGCAGCGAGGTGACATGGCGATGATCGCGCACATTATCTGCCGAGCGGGCGTACAGCGGGATGGCGGCGGTGGGCGTGAACGTGAGCGGCGCGGCGGAGGTGTTGGTCAAGGTCACTTTCATCAATTCGACCGTATCTGCCGTGGCCGGTACGAAGTTGACGATTTCCGCTCGCAGGCCCAAACGCTGGTTGGCACGCGTCACCTTGTGCCACAAGAACCCGGCTTCGAGCGCCACCTGGTCTTCATCAGATGCCATCTGCGCCGCCGAGTTGCCCGCCGCCGACCAGATTTCGCCGTCAGCGAAGGTCAGCCAGAAATTGCGCGCTGAGCGTGTATTGTGCAGGTCTTCGACCGAGGTGGGCAGTGTGAGAAAGGTGTGCTGGCCGGTTTTGGTGTCGCCGTTGAGCGTGGGTGTGACGACGGAGATCATGCCCGCCTCGTTAACAAGCGGGAAATAGAGATAACTGGTGTGGTGCGGGGCCTCCAGGCGGAAGCTGCCATCGGGGGAGGTGAATTGCCAGGGTTGAGGAGAAGTTGGTTTCATGTTTGCTCGCACAATTGAACGGATAGCTTGTATCAGTCGCCGATTTCAATCGGCGGGGTTGGGTGTAATCGGGTGGCTTGCAAAAACCATTTTGCGCTACAAGAACACATCCACGCGTTCAATTTGCCCGTCGCGCACCATCTCTGCATAGGGCGCGCCGATGATTTCGCTGGTGATGGCGATAGCCTGGCCGTTGGCGGTGTGCAGTTCCAGCCATTGGATGTGCGTCTCGCCGTCGAAGGTGTCGTGGCGGTGCGGGTTGTGATAGACCACCGTGCAGCAGCCCAAAAAGCGAAAGGCAATTTCCCCGGCCTCGTCGAACAGCCAGCCGGGCAGCGCCGGGCGCAGCGCCAGGCAAAGTTGGCCCTCGCGCATCACAAACGGCTGCTTCCCGGCCATCATCAAATGCCAGATGGATAAAAATTCTGCCGTGGAGCCGCTCAGACGAGCTACGAAACCCGCCCCGTGCAGCGCCGGGTCGGGGTGGGCGCTGCTGGCGAGGAAAGAAGCGTTTTCGAGCGTGCTGCGCCCGTAGGTGGCGGGGTCTAGGAAAGGCACCAGGGTGTGGCGCATCTCCTCGGCAAATTCGGCGTGCAGCCCGGCCTTGAGCATGGCGAGCAGGTATTTGTATTCCATGTGCAGCCAGATCGACTCGTTCTCCAGCCAGCCGGGCGGGAAGGCGCGGGCGCGGCCAATATCGTGCGGCTCGTCGGCCAGCGAGGCGTTGAGCCGGTACATGGCGAGCTTTTGATCGTACAGGGGGCTTGCTTTCACGCGTTGGTAAAGGGCGCGGGCACTTTCCACATCAGGTTGGATGGCGTAGGCTTTGACTGTTCCTTCCAGGAAGGGCGGCAGCGGGTGGGCGCTAAAGCGCCGCGGCCAGATGTACGGGCGGCCTTGCGGGTCGTGTTCGGACAGGGTTTCGTATTCTTCAACGGTGTAGGTGAAGTAGGTGGGCGGCAGGCCGTCGTTGAGGGCGATGGCGCGGGCGATGCCCTCGGCCACTTTGGCCTGGAAGGCGGCCAGGGTTTGGTCAAGTTGGGCCAGCGGAATGGCGCGTTCCTCGCCGTCGAAGCATAGGCGGGTGCGTTCGCGGTAGGTTTCGCGGGCGGTGGCGATTTCATCCCACCGCGCAGGGCAAATTTCCAATTTGCCCGATTTGGGCAAATTGGAAATTTGCCCTGCGGCAGCCAGCAGGTCTGCGGCTTCGATGGGCAGCGCCACCTCCTGACCTTTTGGCGCGGCGGCGATGGCCTGGCGCAGGAAGCCCAGCCAGCGCTGCAGCTCGAAGGTCTCGGCCATGCCAGAGCCGAACAGGGCCGGCAGGCCGTTCAGGGCGTCGTCCCAGCCGGGGCGGCCAGCCTCCATTTCGATGCCCATGCCCCACGGGTCGAGCGTGGCAAACTTGAGCAGCGCCGTCAGGGTCAGTTTGGCAAACAGGGTGGTGCGGTAGATTGTGCCGTTTTTCGTGCGCATCCAATGAGCGTCTGCTTGGCGGGCGGCAATCTGCGCTTTCTTTTCGCCATCTTCGCTCAGGCTGTTCAACTGGCGCGGCAGCCCATTCGAGAGTACGTAGCGCTTGCGGCGCGGCTGTACCACCATGGGGCTGTCGAAGAAGGGCAGGTCGGCTTTGCCAAACAGCAGTTCATTCTGGCGGTCGGGGTAAATCGCCAGGTAGCTTTCGATCAAATCGAGGTTGTATTCCCAGTGGTCAATCCAGTAGCCCTCGTGGAAATCGGCCTCCAGGTGTTGTTCGGCGGCGTGCAGGGCGCGCCACAAAAAGGCCTGCGGCGAGACGTGCAGCGCCAGGTTATTTTCAGCGATAAAGCGCAGCAGCTTGCCCGGCGTGAAGGGCCGCGCCAGCAGGGCGGCCAGCTTTTCGGGGTGATGCACCAGCGATAGCACTTCGGCCTGCCCGGCGGGTGTGAGCGTAAACGTGCTGCCCCTGACGGCGCGCGGGTTGTAGCCGTCGGCCTGGATCAGGCTCATCAGCGAGCGGATGTCGTAGTCGCCGATGGTGGGGCGGAACAGCACATCGTCGCGGCGGTTCTGGTTGACATCGCGATAGCTGGTTTCGCCCTGCGAGTAGGGTTCGGGGGCGACGAAGAAAGCGTTGTAGTCGCGTTCCAGGTCGCCGTGTTTGCGGGAGTAGATGTGGTAGACGTGTCCGTTAAATTGCACCGGCCAGCCGCCGCGCAGGACGTTATCGAGGAAGTTCTGGCGGCAGTAGGCATCGAAGAGCGGCGATGATGTGCGCGTAGCCACTTTATCGGTCAGATCGTCGGCCAATTGCGCGGCCGCGTGGGCTTTTTCGCTGAAGTAGGCGCTGCGCAAGATACGCGGGACGTGCCGGTCGAGGATTGCTTGCCCGCCGATATGCCCGTAGAGCGTATGGATCGTCAACGCCTGCTGGGGAGCCAGCGTGGCCTGCTGGGCGAAGAAGGCGCAGGGCGTGCGTCCGCACGTCACCTGCCGGGCGGCCAGCAGGTCATCCAGGCTGCCACCCATGAAGCCTTCGGGCTGGTCGAGGCTGGTGTCTGCGCCGAAGATGACCGTCGGGTCAACGATGGCGGGCAGAACCCCTTCCCTGGCTCCCCCATCTTTGCCCATGGGATGGGGGAGCGCTGGAGGAGTAAAAGCCAGGGCAAAATGACCGGCCTGATAGGTTTCGACCTCATTGCGGTCAATCACCGAGGCGCGCAAACGATAGAAGGGGATGTTGGCCTCCAGGTTGAAGACCTCCATCCAGGCTTCGACGGTGCGGCCCAATTCCTTGAGCAGGGTGTTGTTCACCCCGTAGGGGATCAGCGCTGGCAGGCCGTCGAGCAGTTCGAGGGTGAGGGGCGTTTCGCCGGTGTTGCGCAGGGTCACCTGGCGCACCAGGCCGGCGAAACGCTCATCGGGCAACGTGAAGTAATGAACGTCGGTTTGGAGACCCAGCCCGTCGTGGTTTTCCCGCAATGCCAACGCATTCATGCCAATCGTCATCACCTGGCGGGCGGCTGCCTGGCGGCGAAAGGGTTCGTAGAACTGCGTCTGAGCGCCGCGTTGCCACTTCAGAAAAGTGCGAAAGCCGAGGTTGGGCGTGTTCTGGTAAGCCTTGTTGGCCGGCTGAAACTCCAGGATCGGCGCATCCTTGCTTTCGACGCCGAAGCTGGCAATGGCCTGGCCGCGGTTGACATAGAACGCCCACAGCGGCGTCCCCAGCTCTCCGGCAATGCCCGGCAAGAAACTGGCGAAGGGGCGCATCTGCTGATAGCCTTCAATGACGAAGCGTTGGTTGGAATCGAGGGAAAAGTTGGGCATGGGGTTTTCTTTGTCCGTGGTAGGGCGAAATTAATTTCGCCCTACCACGGCTTGGAGGATGGTTAGGGTTGTTTGAAGATCAGCGGCAGATAGATGACCGTTGTGCCATCGTGGATGGTCAGCGTGGCTTCGTCGAGCGCACCCAGGGTGGCGCCGAGGGCGTCGGAGATCGTCAGCAGGACGGTTTCGTCGCCTTCTTTGACGGTGTCGCCCAGCGTTACCACCTGGAAGGTCTTGCTCACCTCGCCGGGGGCGAAGACGAGCGTGCCGGTGCTGGTGAGATAGTCGCTGCCGACGATGGCCGTGCCATCTGCCGTGGCAAACGTGACCGTGACGGGCGTGCTGGATGACACATCGAGCGTGACGGTGACGGTGACGGTTTCGCCTTCGGTGGCGGTGTAATCGCTCATGGCAAACTGCACGGTGGGCTGGGCGGCTGCGCTGCTGAACAGGGCCACCTGATCGAAGTGGATGGGCAGTTGCAGTCCGCCGGGCAGTCCAAAGCCGTAACCCCAGATTTCCGACAGGCCGAGGCCATCGGCGGGGGCGTTTTCGGGTTGTTCGGCGCTGCGGTTGAAGGCGGAGAAGGGCACCTGCACCTTTTGCCAGCCGGTGAAGTTATCGGTGAAGAGCGCTTCGTGGCGTTCGGCGGTGTCGGGGCCCTGGTAGACCCGCACGTAATCCACCGTCATCATTTGGGGGAAGACGGTCGTGGCATCGGGGTAGCCCGGCCAGTAACCGCCCACGGCAACATTCATGATCAGGAAGAAGGGGTGGTCGAAGACCCATTCGCTGGTAGATGGGATGTTGTCTACGGTGGCGGTGAAGTATTGTGTGCCATCCACGTACCAGCGGATTTCGGTCGGTTCCCATTCGATGGCGAAGGTGTGGAAGTCGTCGGCGAAATGGCCGCTATCGAGCGTGTAGCCGCCACCGATGCCGCTGCCACCGAAGTAACCCGGCCCGTGGATGGTGCCGTGAACGATATTGGGTTCGCGTCCGATGTTTTCCATAATGTCTATTTCGCCGCAGGTGGGCCAGCCGGCGCTGCCGATGTCGTTGCCAAGCGTCCAGAAGGCGGGCCAGATGCCCTGTCCATAAGGCACTTTCAGGCGGGCTTCGGCGCGGCCATAGGTGAACTCAAACTTGTTGGCTGTCACCAGGCGGGCGGAGGTGTGCGTGCATTCGCCATACCAGCATTCCAGCGGGGCGGTGTCGGTGGCGATCTCGCGGGCGGTGATCACCAGGTTGCCATCGCCGTCGGTAGACGAGTTTTCGGTGCTGTCGGTGTAGTATTCCCATTCGCCATTGCCCCAACCCTGGCCGCCGATTTCGTGCGTCCAGTTGGCGGGGTTGACCGCCGCGCCGGTTGCGCCGTCAAATTCGTCGCTCCAGACCAGCGTCCAGCCTTCGGGGCCGGGGTCTGGCTGGCGATTGCCTTGCAGCGTGACGGCGATATTCTCGCCGCTGTTTTGGCCGTAGTACCAAAATTCGATGCCGCTGCCGCCGCTCCAATTTTCGCTGGCGAAGAAGGTGCGGCTGAAGCCCCTGCCGGAGGGGGTAAAGCTCTGAGCGGCCAGGCCGTTGTCATCTACGGTCAGCACGTTTTCATAAGTTCCCTGGCCGGGCAGCGCCATGGCGGTGCCGGTCATCAGTTCGGTCGTTGCCAAACCGATGCCGCCCCAGGCGTCGAAGGTGTAGGGGAAGCGCTCGAAATCGTCAATCAGCAGCGGGTTGAAGGGATCGTTGTCACCGATCACCAGGTTGACCATGCTGACCGCGCCGAGGCTGACATCCACCGGGTTGAGCAGTTTCAGGCCGATTGTTTCATTGCCTTCGTATTTCACATCGTCGAGCGTTTGCACGGCAAAGGTATGTTCGGTTTCGCCGGGGGCGAAGGTGAACGTGCCGTCGCTGGCGGTGTAGTCGCGGCCGGCGGTGGCCGTGCCGCCGCCGATGGCGTAATCCACGCTGACGGTGTAGGTCAGGGCCACGTTCAGGCGCACGGTGATCGTCGCCAGTTCGCCTTCAGCGGCGTTGTAGCCCATCGCCCCGAAGCTGACTTTCGCTGCCTGGGCGGGCGGGGTGACGCTGCCGTAGGTGGTGACCAGTTCGAGGTAGTTGGTGCGTGCGCCGACACCGGCCGGGAAGCCGAAGGCGTAGCCCCACACCTCGGTGAGGGTCAAACCGTCGTTGGGTGCGCCGCCGGGCTGCCAGCCCTTGCGCTCGAAATCGGCGAAGGGGATGGCAAAGTAGCGCCAGCCGGTGAAGTTGTCGGCAAAGATATACGTCCAGCGTTCGCAGCTATCGCCGGTGGTGGTTTTATTGTCGAAGATGTCCATGTTGATTTCGCCACCCGACCCCGTGCCATAGACCCAGAAACTCACGCCTTCGGCGGTGATCCAGTTCTGGCTGACCCAGGTATCCACGCTTTCGTTGGTGAACAGGTGGGTAAAGCCGCCCCAACCGCCAGCGGGAATGTCATAATCTACCTGCAGGAAGTTGTTGCCGCCGAGGGGCAGGGGGAAGGCCAGCGGGCTGGTGGAGATGACCTCGGTGGTGGTGATGAATGTGTTGACGTTGTTGCCCCAGGTGACGAAGCCGATGGTGTTGCCGAAGCTATCCAGGCCATCGGGGACGCCGGCGGCAAAGTCATCTACCACGGTGGTCGCCATCATGACGCCCACGTTGTCAATGTAATTGGTCTGTGCGCCGACATTGGCCGGGAAGCCGAAGGCGTAGCCCCACACCTCGCTGAGGGTGAAGCCGTCGTTGGGTGCGCCGCCGGGCTGCCAGCCCTTGCGATCAAAATCGGCGAAGGGGATGGCAAAGTAGCGCCAGCCGGTGAAGTCATCGGCGAAGATATACGTCCAGCGTTCGCAGCTATCGCCGGTGGTGGTGCGGTTATCGAAGATGTCCATGTTGATTTCGCCGCCGGAGCCGCTTCCATAGACCCAGAAGCTGACGCCCTCGAAGGTCGTCCAGTCCTGGCTGACCCAGGTGTCGGCGGCATCGTTGGTGAAGGCGTGCGTGAAGCCGCCCCAACCACCGCTGGCGATGTCGTAATCCACTTGCAATAGGTCGTTGTTTTCCAGCCAGATTGGCAGGGCCAACGGGTCTGTTTCGGTGACGGGCAATGTGGTGATGAAGGTATTGGCTGCACTGCCCCAAACGACGAAGCCAACCGGGTTGCCGAAGCCGTCGAACCCGCTGGGCAGGCCGCTTTGGAAACTCTCAACCACCCACACGTTTTCAGGAGCCACTGCCGGCTGCGGCGAGGCCTCGTTATCTACGATGGTCAGCGTGGCTTTCTTGGGGGCCACCAGCGTGGCATTGAGCGGGTTGAGCAGTTCGATTTCGACGGTCTTGTTGGGGTTGTCGTCGCCGTTGTCTATCGTGGCGATGGTGAAGGTGTGCGCGGATTCGCCCGCCGCGAAGACCAGGTCGCCGTCGGCGGCGGTATAGTCCACGCCTGCGATAGCTGTGCCGTCGGTGATCGTATAGCTGACGGTGATGGTGTCGGTGGATGTGACGTTCAGCGTGACGGTGATCAGCGCCGTACCGCCTTCTTCCACGCGATAAGCCGCGTCGCTCAGGCTGGCCTGCGGGCCGCTGCTGGCGGCAGCGTTGTTGGCATACAGCTTGATCTGGTCAACGTAGAAGCTGCCGTTGCCGCTGACGGGGACGATGGCGTAGGCCCACATTTCGGAGAGGGTCAGGCCGTCGTTGGGTTCGCCGCCGGGCTGCCAGCCATCGCGGTAGAAGACTTCCCAGGGCAGTTTGACTTCCTGCCAGCCGGTGAAGTCATCGTCGAAGGTGGTGGCGAAGCGTTCGGCGGTGTCAATGGCGGGGTTGGTCTTGTTATCGGAGAGGATGATGCGGAAGGTGGTGCCGCTGTTCTGGCCGTAGAACCACAGGCTGAGGCCGTCGTAGGCGCTCCAGTCATCGGGGGCGAGGTTGTTCCCGCCGCCCGCACCCCAACCGGCGATGTTGTAATCCACCGCCAGGACGGTGTTGCTGACCACGCCCTGGCTGGTGAGGGTGTTGGTGAGCAGGGCCGACGGGTTGTAGGATGCGCCGGAACCGCCATCGCCATAGGTGAACCAACTGCCAGGGACGCCAGCCTGGAAGTCGTTGACGGTGGTGAGGGTCTTGTACAGCTTGATCTGGTCAACGTAGAAGCTGCCGCTGCCGCTGACGGGGACGATGGCGTAGGCCCACATTTCGGAGAGGGTCAGGCCGTC
>CAZSFD010000067.1:0-28077 GCA_964606085.1 uncultured Anaerolineaceae bacterium | reverse complement strand
GTTCGTCGTCCAGGGCGGGCTGCTCAAATCGCACAAGGGCATCAATTTGCCCGGCAGCCCGCTCGAAATCCCCGGCTTTACCGAAAAAGATGAGGAAGACCTGATTTTCGGGCTGCAACAGGGCGTAGACGCGGTGGCGGTGTCGTTCGTCTCGTCGGAAGCGGATATTCTCCAGGTGCGCCAGGCCATGCAGCGCATCGCCAAAGAGATTCAGCGCCCCGAGGCCGCCCGCACGCCGATCATCGCCAAGCTCGAACGCCCCGAAGCGCTCGACCGCCTCGAAGCGATTGTGGCCGCTGCCGATGGTGTGATGGTGGCACGCGGCGACCTGGGTGTGGAGATGCCCGCCGAGCAAGTCCCCGTGGCGCAGAAGCGCATCATCGAATGCGCCAACCGGCATGGCAAGGTGGTCATCACCGCCACCCAAATGCTCGACTCGATGATCGCGAACCCCCGCCCCACGCGCGCCGAAGCCTCCGATGTTGCCAATGCCATCTTCGACGGCTCTGATGCGGTGATGCTTTCTGGTGAAACCGCCAGCGGCCAACACCCGCTCAAAGCGGTGGAGATGATGGACGCCATCGTGCGCCAGGCCGAGCAACACATGGCCGCCTGGGGCCGCCAGGCAGATTTTGATCAGCCAGCGGATGATCAAGATGACGCATTCTTCGTCACCCGCGCCGCCAAAGAACTGGCCCACGACCGCAACGTGGCCGCCATCGGCATCTTCACCCACAGCGGACGCACGGCCGCGCTGATGTCCAAGACCCGTCCTAGCGTGCCCATTTTGGCTTTCACGCCGCGCCCTGAAGTGTATAACCGCCTGCAATTGTATTGGGGTGTCAGCCCGCATCTCACCCCGCAGGCTGACACCATCCCGGAGATGTTGGATCACGTCGAAAGCGTTATTCTCAAGCGTTTCGATGATTTGGCCTGCCGCCAGGTGGTGCTGGTGTGCGGCTACCCGCTGCACGCTTTCCGCTCGTCGAACCTGGCCCTGCTGCACACGATTGGAGAACGGCATTCTACGGAGACTGGATCGCCACGATCTGATGCCCCATGATTTGCGGCACGGTAAACATCACTCGATCAGCCAGTTGGCTAAAAGTCAGCGGTTGGCCCTGGGGTTCGAGCTGCACCGCACGCACCATGCCATTGACCCGCAGTGAAACTTCGACATTGTGTAAGGGGATGACATCTTCGATGGTGTCGAAGGCCTGGCCGCGGCGTTCAGGGATGTAGTGCAACAGGTGCAGCACCTGGCGGTTATGGGCGGGTTGGGCATTCAGCGCTGTGACCAGCGTGCTGGGGCCGTTGTGGCGCAGCAGGGGGTCGGGCAGCAACCGTTGGAGGGCCTCGGCCAACAGGATTTTGACCCAGTGGGGGGCGTTGTCGTTGTACTGGGTAAAAATGGGGTGGGCAAAATAGATTGTGGCACCGTTTTGGATCACACCGGCATAACCCGCCTGCCCGCTGGATGGCGTGTGTTTGTGCGAGCAAAAATGTTTGTGGGTGCGGTTGAAATAGGGGAGCAGCGTCTCGGCCAGCACGGTGCTGCCGGGCAGGGCTTCAACTTCCAGACCGAGCAAATACATCACGTGTTCGGTCGGCGGCAGGCCGCGGCCAAACTCACCATTGGGCAGCAAAAAATCGGGCGAGAAGGGCGCCGGGCCAACCAGGCGTGCGCCAATTTCGGGCAGGGCGAAGACCTCGCCGGTGGGCGTCAGGCCAGCCCGGTAGCTGGCGAGCAGCTTGCCGCCGGCGGCGAGGTAGCCGCTCAGTTTGGCAGCCAGCGCCGCATCCAGGGGGATTTCGTCGGGCAGGATCAGCAGGGCATAGCGTGAAAGTTCGCTGTGGCTGTCCAGCACGTCGAACTGGTGGCCGAGTTCGGTCAACAGGCGCACCGCGCCCATCAGCGCCGGCGGCAGGCCGCCAATGCCGCCGCCGTGAAATTCTTCGGGGGTGAACACGCCGATCTCGGTGACGGGTGTGGCATCGGCGCACCAGGGTTCTTTCGCTTCGACTTCGGCATAGACCTGGCCGATCAGGTCGTAGGTGGCGGCAGACATCGCCCCGCAGGGGTGCAGTTGATCGCCGATGCAGCATTTGGCATTCAGCGCCAGCATGAGAAAGACTTCGTATTGCAGCGCGGCCAGGTTCTTGAAGGAGTGAAAATCGCCCCAGGAGGTGTGAAATTTGCCGTTCATGCCCAGGCATGCGAGGCCCAGGTTGCGGGCGTAGCGCACGGTCAGCGGGAAGTGGATGTAGCCCCACCCGCCAGAAGGCAGCGATTCGAGTTCGAGGTGGGTGTAGGCATCGCAGATGGCGCGATGGCGCGGGCCGATGTGCCCGGCGTTGTAGAAGATCAGGCAGTCAGGGTTGAACTGGCGGATGAAGGCGGTCATCTCGCGTTGGAAGGCGTTGATAGATTGCACGGCAAAGGCGGCGCGGTTGGCGGGCGTGGCGGGGTCGAGGCCGGCGGCGGCCATGAGCGCCTGGCAGTGCTGGCAAACACATTCCACCGGCTGGACGATGTCGAGCCACAGGCCATCTACCGGCAAAGTTTCCAGCACTTCCTGAACGTTCGCTTTGAGAAAAGCGCGGTACGGCGAGTTGACGCACAGATAGCGCCAGAAACCGGCCTGGAAAGGCTCGTTGACCGGGCCGATCACCCGGCCATCGGCGCCGAGGGTGAGCCATTCGGGGTGAGTCTGCGCCGAGTGATAATCCCACTGCACGGTGATGTAAACCGGCGTGCGGATGCCGCGCGCCTGGCAGGCGGCCATCTGGTCTCGCAGCAGGTTGCGGTTGACCAGGTGGGGGTGGACGAGTTCGGGGAAGCGCGGCGAATCGTAATACAGCCAGCCATGGTGGCAGCGGGCGAAGAGGTTGATCGAGTTGACGTGGGCGCGCACAAGCGTTTCGGCGAAGGCGTCAGCGTCAAACTCGGCGGCCACGTTTGCGATGGCCTCGGAGGTGTGAAAGTCGAGGTGTATCTGGCGGAAGGGGAGGTGGGTGGTCATGGGTTGGGTGGTTTGGATAGTTTATGATGAATGGATGGCGCACGCCATCATTGTACCAGCCAGCCGCCTCTAACGGGCCGTGGGTGATTTTGCTCCGTTCCTTAATTCTCAAGCAATGCGTTGGCCGGTCTATGGCTGAGTACTTGCTTGCGTGTCTGGCTTCGACAAGAGTATACTCAGCACCGGTGAAATTTTGATTACAGATATGGTTTCAATCCCTTTCTCGATCAACAAGGATCAATCATTATGCTCAACAACGTTCTGATCACCGGCGGGGCCGGGTTTATCGGCTCCAACTTTGTCCGTTACTTGCTGCAAACTGAACCACAGGCCAACATCATCAACCTCGATGCGCTGACCTACGCTGGCAGCCTCGAAAACCTGAAAGACCTGCCCGACGCGGCCCGCCATACCTTCGTCCAGGGCGATATTTGCGACCGGGCGCTGGTAGATGGCCTGCTGCGCCAACACCAAATTGACACCATCGTCCACTTCGCCGCCGAAACGCACGTAGACCGCTCCATCCACGGCCCCGGCCAGTTCGTGCAGACCAATGTGGTGGGTACGTTCACCTTGCTCGAAGCGGCGCGCCAGTTCTGGCTGGTGGAACGAGCTTTGGGCGACACGCGCACACGCTTCCACCACATCTCCACCGATGAAGTCTTCGGCACGCTGGCCCCTGGCGAACCCGCCTGGACGGAGCAAATTGCCTACGCCCCCAACTCGCCCTACGCCGCCTCCAAAGCCTCCAGCGACCATTTCGTGCGCGCCTACCATCACACTTATGGAATGAACTGCACCATCACCAACTGCTCCAACAACTACGGCCCGGCGCAATTCCCCGAAAAACTGATCCCGCTGATGATCCTCAACGCCCTCGAAGGCAAACCCCTGCCCGTCTACGGCGACGGCAAGCAGATTCGCGACTGGCTCTATGTGGAAGATCACTGCTCGGCAATCCACCTCGTGCTGACCAAAGGGCAGGTGGGCGAAACCTACAACGTCGGCGGCAATGCCCAACCCTTCAACATCGAAATCGTCCAGCAAATCTGCGCCCTGCTCGACGAAGCCCGCCCCGAAGCCGCCCCGCACGCCAGCCTGATCCAATACGTCACCGACCGCCCCGGCCACGACCGCCGCTACGCCATAGACATCACCAAAATTCACAACGAGTTGGGCTGGCAGCCGCGTCAAAACCTGGGCAGCGGGCTGCAAAAAACGGTCGAATGGTATCTCAGCCACCCGGGGTGGATCGCGGCAATCCGGGAGCAGAGCGACCATGCGGCGTGGGTGGAGAAGAATTATGGCAAGCGGTAAGCGTGGTATCATCGAAAATATCCATACACCAACCCAGAAAGGTCAAACTCACTATGAACTTCGGCTACTTCGACGACACCAACCGTGAATATGTCATCACCCGCCCCGACACCCCCACCTCGTGGAGCAACTACCTCGGCGATACCAACTTTGGGGCTGTGATCACCAACAACGCCGGCGGCTACGGCTTCCACAAATCGGGGGCTCAGGGGCGCTACCTGCGCCTGCGTTTCAACGCCATCCCCATGGATCAACCTGGGCGTTACTTCTATTTGCACGATCATGACAACGGCGACTATTGGTCGGCCAGTTGGCAGCCGGTCGGCAAGCCGCTCGACCAGTTCAAGTCGGTCTGCCACCACGGCACGGCCTACTCCACCTTCGAGAGCGACTACGCCGGCATCCACAGCGAAGCCACCTACTTCATCCCCCTCGGCCAGACCTTCGAGTATTGGAGGCTCAAAGTCACCAACACATCCGACCGCCCGCGTAACCTCAGCGCCTTCACCTACTGCGAATTTGCCAACTTCAAGACCACCGAGCAAGACCTGGTCAACCTGCAATACACGCTCTTCATCGTGCGCGGCGAAAAGCGCGACGGCCTGCTGCGCATCGCCATCAACGACCACCTGATGAACGACCCGCGCCCCAACGTTGACCACGGCCAACACCTGTGGATGGCGCTCGTTGGCGCAGAAATGGCCGGCTTCGACACGTCCCGCGAAGCCTTCATCGGCCCCTACCGCTCCTATCACAACCCATTGATCGTCGAAAAAGGCCAGTGCAGCAACTCCGAAGCCTACGGCGACAACTCGTGCGGCACAATGCAGGCCAATCTCACCTTGCAACCCGGCGAGAGCGGCGAAATTCTGGTGATGCTCGGCCTGGGGCCATCTGAAACCATCGGCCAGCAGACCGTAGCCGAGTTCGGCTCACTGGCGCGTGCCGATGCCGAACTGGCCGCCCTCAAGCAAACCTGGCACAGCCGCCTCGACAGCCTGACCGTGAACACCCCCGACGAAGCCTTCAACCACACCATGAACATGTGGGGGCTGTACAACTGCCTGATCACCTTCAACTGGTCGCGCGCCGCCAGCCTGGTCTACAACGGCGAACGCGACGGCCTGGGCTTCCGCGACTCGGTGCAAGATATTTTGGGCGTAGCCGCCGCCATCCCCGCAGATGCCCGCGCCCGCCTGGCGCTGCTACTCTCCGGGCAGGACTCGAAAGGCGGGGCCATGCCCGTCGTCAAGCCCTTCGCCCACTACCCTGGCAAAATGCCGCTCACCGACGAGGAAGAATACCGCTCCGATGACTGCCTGTGGTTCTTCAATGCCATTCCCGCCTATGTGGCCGAAACCGGCGACGTAGATTTCTACAACGAAGTCATCCCGTACGCAGATGAAGGTGAGGCCACCGTCCTCGGCCACCTGCGCCGCGGCCTGGAATTCAACCTGGAGCGCATGGGCAAACACGGCCTGCCCTGCGGCCTCTCGGCAGACTGGAACGACTGTCTGCGCCTGGGCTACCACGGCGAAAGCCTGTTCGTCGCCTTCCAACTGCGCCTGGGCCTCAACACCTACGCCGAAATTGCCGAGATGCTCGGCAAGCCCGCAGAATCCGCCTGGGCCAAAGCGCACGTTCCCGCGCTCGACGAAGCGATTCAGAAGTATTGCTGGGATGGTGAGTGGTTCATCTGGGCCATTGCCGAAGATGGCAAGGTCTATGGCACGAAAGACTTTGACGAAGGCCAGGTTTACATGAACACCCAGGTATGGGCGGTTCTCTCAGGGGCGGCCACGCCCGAACAGGCCCGCCTGTGCCTGGAGACGATGCACAACAAACTTGCCACCCCCTATGGCATCGCCCTGTGCAACCCACCCTTCGAAAAAGCCTCCATTGACGTGATGCGGGCAGTGCTGTTCAACAAAGGCATCAAAGAAAACGGCGGCATCTTCAACCACACCCAGGGCTGGGGCGTGATGGCCGAGTGCCTGATGGGCAACGGCGACCGCGCCTTCGAGTATTACCGCGCCTTCATGCCCGCCGCCTACAACGACCGCGCCGAAGTGCGCGGCTGCGAACCCTACGTCCAGGGGCAAACCACCTACTCCACCGTCTCACCACGGGCAGGCACCTGCCGCACCAGTTGGCTTTCAGGAGCCGCCACCTGGGCCTATTACAGTGCCTTCCATTCCATCCTCGGCCTGCAACCGCAAATCAACGGCTTCCGCATTGACCCGTGCATCCCGCACGATTGGCCCGGCTTCACCGCCACGCGCATCTTCCGCGGCAAGCAGCTCAACATCGCCGTCAGCAACCCCGGCCAGGTCTGCCGCGGCGTCCAATCGCTCACCGTCAACGGCCAGGCGGTCGCAGGCAACACCATCCCGCTCGCAATGCTGACCGATGTGAATGAGATCAAAGTAACCCTCGGTTAATCGCAAATATGCTCACCCGCCGCCAATTCCTCCAGCTCAGCGCCTTCAGCAGCGCCGCAGCCGCACTCGCCGCATGTGGAACTTCACCCACGCAACCGTTTGCCCTTTCACCTACCCCCATCCCGGAGAAAACCATGGCCCCTCTCAAACTCTATGTCGGCGCATACACCAAAGACCTCGGCTGGATAAAAGGACAGGCAAAAGGCGTGGCGCTCTATCAGCTCGACCCCGCCACCGGCCAACTGACCTTTCTATCCGAAGCCGCCTCTGATAACCCATCCTACCTCGCCCTGCATCCAGCGGGCAAATTCCTCTACGCCACCAACGAAGGCACCGATTTCGGCATCCCGCGCGATAACTCCGTCAGCGCCTTCGCCGTGGCTGAAGATGGCTCGCTGACCCTGCTCAACCGCGTGGCCTCGCTGGGCGGCGCGCCGTGCTATATTTGCGTAGAACCAGGCGGGAACTACGCCCTCACCGCCAACTACTCCGGCGGCAATTTCGTGATGTACCCGATCAACGCAGATGGCAGCCTGGCCGAGGCCAGCGACAACGCCCTGCACCGCGGCTCCGGCCCCGACAAAAACCGACAGGAAGGCCCGCACGCCCACTCCATCAACATTGCCCCCGGCGGCCAATTCGCCCTCGGCTGCGACCTGGGGCTGGATCGTGTCTTCGTCTACCAGATTGACCGCGCCAACGGCAAACTCGTCCCGCACAGCGAAGGTGTGGTGGCCGGCGGCGCTGGCCCGCGGCATCTCGCTTTTCATCCCAACGGCCAGTTCGCCTACGTGATCAACGAGATGGGCGGCACGATGACGGTCTTCGCCTGGGATAGTGAGGCCGGCACGCTGACCGAGTTGCAAACCATCTCCACCGTCCCCGCCGACTTCACCGGCCAAAAATGGTGCGCCGATGTCCACGTTCACCCATCGGGCAAGTTCGTCTACGGCTCCAACCGCACGCACGACAGCATCGTCATCTATGCCGTGGATGAAGCCACCGGCCAGTTGACCCTCGTCGGCCACGAACCCACCCGCGGTAAAACGCCGCGCAACTTCGCCCTCACCCCCGCCGGCGACCTGCTCCTGGCCGCCAACCAGGATTCGAGCAGCATCACCGTCTTCCAGATCGACCCCGCCACTGGCAAACTCACCCATCTGGCAACCAACGATATTCCAACGCCCGTTTGCATCAAGTTCGCTGGATAGGGCAGCCTTCCAGTTGTTCAGCGCGAAAACTCGCGACCAGACAGTGCATTTCGAGGCTGGCAGCTTGCTTGGCTGCCAGCCTCGAAATGGGGGAAGTGTGTTATGGCAACCCTACTGGACCCTGTGCCATTCATTTTGTTGTTTTCGGCAGCTTCATCGCTCGTCGTAACGCTCATCACCTGGCAACGGCGCGCCCGGCCCGCAGCAATGCCCTTAGCGGCCCTGGGATTGGCTGCGACATTTTGGGCAGTGTGTTATTTCTTCGAGTACATCAGTGAGAATAGCGCGGCCAAATTCTTCTGGCGCAATTTGAAATATCCCGCCGTGGTGATCATCCCCCTCGCACTGGCAGTTTTCATCTTACGATTTTCCGGCTGGCAGCACTGGCCCAGCAGACGTACACTCGCCATCTTGCTGATCATCCCTGCACTCACCATCGGGATGGTTTTTACCAATCCGTGGCACAACGCCTTCTGGCAGTCTTACGACATCATCCAGCACGCCCAATACACCGAATTGCGCTACACCCGCGGCTGGTGGTTTTGGCTGCATGCCATCTATTCGTATGGACTAATTGTATACGCCATTATTCAGGCCATGACAATGTGGGGGAATACCTGGCGTGTTTACCGACAGCAATTCGCCTTGTTGACAATTGGTATCCTGTTGCCGCTGATAGCCAATATCCTCAGTGTGGCAAACGTCCAACCCTGGCCGGGGCTGGATTTAAGCCCCATCGCCTTCGGCCTGACGGCGCTCTTCATGCTGGCCGCCGCCCGGTTGAATAAGTTTCTCAATGTTATCCCCCTCGCTCATGCCACCCTGGTCGAACAAATGCGCGATGGTGTGCTGGTGGTAGATAACGAGCGGCGCATCCTTGAAATCAACCGCGCCGCCACCCAAATTTTTGGCATCGAAAAGCGCGAAATGATCGGCAAGATAACCACCCGGCTGGATCATCCCGGCATGAGGCTGCTCGATAACACCCTGACCGGCAGAACCGCCCATCACGAATTTCCCGTTGGAGAAGGCGAAAACACCAGCTGGTACGAAGTGCGCATCTCAGCCATCCGCCCTAACGACGACGAAATCGCCGGTTATATGGCCATCTGGCACAACATTACCGACCGCAAGCTGATCGAACGCGAGCTGCGCCACACCGCCACCCACGACATCCTCACCGGCGTCTATAACCGCGTATTCTTCGAGGATGCCATGCACCATAACCGCTACACCTTTCGCTGGCCCGTCACCGTGATCAGTCTCGACCTCGACAACACGAAAACAACCAACGACACCCTCGGCCACGCTGCCGGCGACAAACTGCTGAGCGAGATGGCCACGCTCTTGCGCAAAACCTTCCGGCAAGATGACCTGGTGGCGCGCATCGGCGGCGACGAATTTGCCGTGCTGGCCATGCAGGCCGATAACGAGGCCGCCAACCTGCTGCTGCACCGCCTGGCCGAAGCTGCAGCCCAATACAATGCCGCCGCACAACACCTGCCCATCCAGTATTCCGCCGGTTACGCCGTGGCCTACTATGCCGATGAATTGTCTGCCGCCTTCAACAAAGCCGACGACCGCATGTATGCCGAAAAGAACATCCACAAAAGTCAACAATGATACAATCGCGGCATGTCTCTTTATGCCCTTTGCACCCGCCATCCTGGCAACGAACTGATCGCCGCCGAATGTCAGCACCTCACCGGCGGCACGCCTGACACAAGCGGCCTGGCCGCCTGCCAACGGGTTGACCTGATCCCACAGGCGGCCTATATCCATACCGGCGTGCGCCTGCTCCATCAGGCGGCCAGCCTGGACGAACTGCTGGCAAAAATCAGCGCCAACCCACCCCCCAGTGAAAACTTCGCCATAGAGTTTTTGCGCCTCTCGGCAGAGAACCCGGTGCGCAGCCGCACAGCGGTAATTGCCGTTGCCAACGTATTGGACGGCTACCCCAACCTCGATCACCCCGATCATCGCTTTCTGCTGCTGGCGCAAGCCGATGGCGTAGCCTTCGGTGAAATTCTCGCCAAAACCAGCCACTCCTATCACGATCACGACGAAAAACCCCACCACACCTCCACCACCCTGCCGGCGCGCCTGGCGCGGGCGTTGGTCAACCTGGCCTGGCCGGCCCGCACCATCTTAGACCCCTGCTGCGGCACCGGCACGATCCTGGTCGAGGCGTGCGCCGTGGGCATGACCGCCTACGGCAGCGACCGCAGCCCCAAGCTGGTGGGCATGAGCCGCAAAAACCTGGCCCACTTTGGCTTCCAGGCAGATGTAACCCGCGGCGACGCCCGGCAATCCACCAGGCGCGCCGATGCCATCATCACCGACCTGCCCTATGGCCGCTACTGCGACGCTGACCCCACCAACATCCGCCAAATTTTGCAGCAAGCCGCCCGCCTGGCCCCGCTGGGCATTTTCGTCACTGAGGGCGACCTGAGCGAATGGTTGTACGAGATTGGCTATGCGCAAGTTGAAACCTGGCGCGTGCCAAAACGATCTGACATGAGCCGCCTTGTGCATCGCGCCAGAACACGCTCAGCTTGACTTCACACGATGGCTCGTGTACACTAAATTCAGTGTCAGCCACCTTTCACTGGAGGTAAGTATGCTTCAAAATATCACTTTCAGCGCCAATAAAGACCTCATTCAACGCGCGCGCCAAAAAGCCAGCGCGGAAAACACAACACTCAATGATGTTTTTCGCCAATGGTTAGCCAAGTACATCGAACGCCCCGTGAATGCAAATGAATACGAATCGCTCATGGAAACATTGGCCTATGTAAAAACCGGCGCCAAACTGACCCGTGATGAACTCAATGAGCGCTAACTACTTTCTCGACACCAATATCTTCATCTGTTCCTTTGACGAAACATCACCCACAAAATGCCAACGTTCTCGTCAACTCATCAACATGGCCTTGCAAACCGAACAGGGGATGATCAGTGTACAGGTAATGCAAGAATTTCTCAACGCGGCGACACGAAAATTTCCGGTGCCACTGACACTTCAAGACAGCATTACCTATTTGCATAAAGTACTCAATCCGCTTTGCCAGGTTTACCCCAATGCTGAACTGATCGAAAAAGGATTATCAGTGAAAGCGGAGACCGGCTATTCTTTCTACGATTCTTTAATTCTGGCCGCTGCCATCACAGGCAATTGCACCATTCTTTACTCAGAAGATATGCAGCATGGGCAAACGGTACACGGCGTTCAGATCATCAATCCGTATGTGGTCAATCCTGCATGAGTATCATCCGCCTCAGCAACATCTCCCAATCGTACGAAAATAAGCCCGTCTTGCGCGAGGTTTTCTCTCACCTGAGCGCCGGCGACCGCATCGGGTTGATTGGCAAGAACGGGGCGGGAAAAACCACGCTGCTGCGCCTGATCCCCGGCCAGGAAGAACCCGACGAGGGCCTGGTGGAGGTAGATGCCGGGGTGCGCATTGGCTACTTCTCGCAGTTTTCCACGCTGAACGGGGCGCAAAGCGTTCAGGCTGTGCGGCCATTGGGCCACCTGGCAGACGGAAGGCTAGAAAACACTCATGGGCCACTTTACATCTCATGTGATTGAAAACATCCCTTTCGGGTTGGACCTCGCGGCCCTGATCAAAGCGGCGCGTGTGAAAGCGTGGGGCGTTGGCGAATTTACTGCCCTGGTCGAAACGGCCCGGCGGGTGGGGCGGCCAAAGGCCATCTACACCGAAGCGTATGTTGAAATTGCGGGGACTGAGCGTGTACACATTGGCGGTGCGGCCTTTACCAGCGCCATGCTGCGCCAAAACCTGGCCCAAGTGGAACGGGTGTTTGCTTTCGTAGCCACCTGCGGCCACGAGATGGACACCATCGCCCTGCCTGAAAACGATTTTCTGCAAGAATTCTGGTGGGATACGATCAAAGAGCGCCTGTTTCACAGCGCCTTCGACCACCTGGCGGCGCACCTGCAACGGGTCTACCGGTTGGGCAAATGGGCGTCTATGAACCCGGGCGCTGGTGACGCCGACGTGTGGCCGATTGAACAACAGCGCCCCCTGTTCGATTTACTCGGCGACGTGCGCGCCCAAATTGGGGTCGAGCTGACGGATTCATACCTGATGCGGCCCAACAAAACCGTTTCAGGCATCATTTTCCCCACCGAGAAAGATTTTCGCACCTGCCAGGTCTGCCGCCGCGAAAACTGCCCCTCGCGCAGCGCCGCCTTCGACCTGGCATTGTGGCAGCAACTTCATTGAAACCCTATCACAAGGAGAATCTCGATATGACCAAAACTCTCAAAGTCGGCATCATCGGACTGGGCGGCATTGCCAACTGGCATGTGCCAGGCTGGAAAGAATCGCCCTATACCGAATTGGTGGCAGGCAGCGACGTGCGCCCCGAAGTCTTCGCCACCTGGAAGGAAAAGCACGGCTTGGCGAAATTTTATGACAAAGCCGCCGAGTTGATCGCCGACCCTGGCATTGACATTGTGGACATCTGCACGCCCAACATGCTGCACACCGAGCAGGTGGTGGCCGCCCTCGAAGCGGGTAAACACGTCATCTGCGAGAAGCCGCTGGCCCCCACACCCGCCGACATCCGCAAGATGATCGCGGCCCGCGACCGCAGCGGCAAGCTGCTGATGACGGCGCAGCATTTCCGCTTCCACGGCAACTCGCAAGCGGTCAAAGCCGAAATTGACCACGGTGCGCTGGGCGACATCTACCACGCCCGCGCCTGGTGGCTGCGCCGTTCGGGCGTGCCGGTCGGGCCGACGTTCATCTACAAAAACCGCTCCGGCGGCGGGCCGTGCATTGACATTGGCGTCCACGTGCTGGATTTGACGCTGTGGCTGATGGGGCATCCCAGGCCGGTTGCGGTCAGCGGCACGGCGCGCATCGGTCTGGCCCATCACGAAGGGGCATTCTCGGCCTGGGGACGCACGCCCATCCCCAAAGAGATGGACGTGGAAGATTTCGCCGCCGCCTTCGTGCGCTTCGACAGCGGGGCAACGCTGATCCTCGAAACCAGTTGGATGCTGCACCACCCCGAAGAAGACGTGAAAGTGTGGATTTACGGCGCGGAAGGCGGCTGTCAGTGGCCCAGCGCCGAAATCCACGGCACGAACTACGCCACCAAACAACTGACCGATGCCAAACTGAAACTGACCGAAGACGAGATGGAACCGCACGCCCTCGAATGCGTGGCGTTTGCCAGAGCCGTGGCCGAGGGGCTGCCCAGCCCGGTGCCACCGGAACAATCGCTCAGTGTGCAGGCCATTCTCGATGGCATCTACCGCAGCCAGGTGGAAGGTAAAGAAGTCAGCCTCGAAAGAGTATAATTAGGCCCGCTGCGTTCACGCGTCGAGACCGCCGGTCAGCCGCAGAGAAACTGGGCAGACCGGCGGTTTTACATCCCATCTCCGAGAGAAACTCATGCCAGAAAACCCTATTCTCTTCCAATCCCCGCGTCTCACCGTTGAAATTGCCCAACCCGGCAGCGTTTACAGGCGCACCCGCTTCGACTGGACGGCCTTCATTACCCAGGTCACACTGGACGGAAAACACACCTTCTGCGTCCCCGAAGATTACGACCCCGCCAAAGGCACTGGCGGCATCGGCCTGTGCAACGAGTTCGGCATCGAAGCCCCCATCGGCTACGATGACGCCCAGGTCGGCGATGCCTTCCCCAAATTGGGCATTGGCCTGCTCAAGAAAGACAGTGATGCCCCCTACAATTTCTTTCGCCCCTACGAAATCGTCCAGCCCTTCCCGGTCGAGATTCAAACCCAGGCCGATGCAGCCACCTTCGTGGTGCAGCCGCTCGAATGCCGCGGCTACGCCGCCCGCCTGACCAAGACCGTGCGGGTGGCCGAAAATACGCTGGAAATCCACTATCTGTTGCAAAACACCGGCGTCAGGCCCATCGCCACCCACGAATATTGCCACAACTTCATCGGCATCAACCAGACCCCGGTTGGCCCCGATTACACGCTGCACTTCCCCTATCCAGTCCAATTTCAAGATGACATCGCCCTGATGCGCGCCAACGTCCCGCCGGAAATGCGCCAATTGCCTCCCGAAGAGATTGACCGCCGCATCCGCGAATATATCCAGGGCAGCCGCGCCAACCTGAACGTCCAGGAAAATAGGCTCAGCCTGCACGCCACCCCCGAACGCCCCTTCTATTGCCGCCCCATTGGATTCTTCGCCACCGAGCAACCGCAATGGCAACTGACCCACGCCAGCGGCCTGACGATGAGCGAAACCGACGACTTCACCCCCTGGCGCGTGGCCGTGTGGGGCGTCGGCCATGTCATCAGCGCCGAAATTTTCGTAGACATCCGCCTCGAACCTGGGCAAAGCCAGGAGTGGACGAGGCGGTTTGAATTTAATACCCCAGGAGTATCTCTATGACCCCCAAACTCAACGTTGGCCTGATCGGCCTCGGCGGCATCGCCAACACCCACGTTCCCGGCTGGCAAGCCTCACCCTACACCGAACTCGTCGCCGGCAGCGACGTGCGGCCAGAAGTCTTCGACACCTGGAAACAGAAGCATGGCGTCGAGCGCTTCTACGAAGATTTCAACGACCTGATTGCCGACCCCGACATTGACATCGTAGACATCTGCTCGCCCAACATGTTCCACGCCGACCAGGCCGTGGCGGCGCTGAATGCCGGCAAGCACGTCATCTGCGAGAAGCCGCTGGCCCCCACACCCGCCGACATCCGCCGCATGATTGATGCGCGTGACAGGAGCGGGAAACTGCTGATGACCGCCCAGCACTTCCGCTTCCGCGGTGTTTCACAGGCCGCCAAAGCGGAAATTGACACGGGCGTCCTCGGCGACGTATACCACGCCCGCGCCTGGATGCTGCGCCGCTGCCTGCTGCCCAACCGCGACACGTTCATCAAGAAAAGCCATTCTGGCGGCGGCCCGACAATTGACATCGGCGTTCACATCCTGGATTTGACTCTCTGGCTGATGGGACACCCCAAACCGGTGGCCGTCAGCGGCGTGGCGAAAGCTGCCCTGGCGCACCGCGAAGGGGCCTTTACCATGTGGGGCCGCTCCACCGTGCTGCCCGGCATGGACGTGGAAGACTTCGCCGCCGCCTTCGTGCGCTTCGACAACGGTGCGACACTGATGCTCGAAGTAAGCTGGCTGCTGCACCACAACACGCAAGGCGAAGAAGCCAAAGTGTGGCTCTACGGCAGTGAAGGCGGCCTGGAATGGCCCTCCGACACACTGATGACCAGCAACTACGCCACCAAGCAGCTTCTCACCACCACACTCAGCGTCACATCTGACACGATGGAGCCGCACGCCCTCGAATGCGTGGAATTTGCCAAAGCCGTGGCCGAGGGCCTGCCCAGCCCCGTCCCGGCGGAGCAATCGCTGATGGTGCAGTCCATCCTCGATGGTATTTACCGCAGCCAGGAAACCGGCGCGGAAGTGAAAATTTGATCAACCAGGAGTTCCCTATGCCTACCCCCCTCGCCCTTATCGGCGGCGCGCACATCCATACGCCTGGCTTTATTGAGCGCATCAAAAAGCGCGCGGATGTGGCCGTCCAGTACGTTTGGGATCACGATGACGCGCGGGCACAACAGCGTGCCGATGCGTTGAATGCGCAGGTGGCCGATTTGGAAACGATCTGGAAAGATACATCCATCCCGGCGGTGATCGTCTGCTCGGAAACCGACCGCCACGAGCCGTTGGTGCTGGCCGCGGCGGCCGCAGGCAAACACCTGTTTGTCGAAAAGCCGCTCGGCATGGGCAGCGCAGATGCAGCACGCATGGCCGAAGCTATCGCAAAAGCAGGCGTGCTGTTCCAGACCGGCTACTTCATGCGCGGCAATCCGATCCATCAGTTTCTCAAGGAGCAAATCGCGGCGGGTTCGTTTGGTGCGATCAGCCGTGCGCGCATGAGCAACTGCCATGCTGGAGCGCTCGGCGGCTGGTTCGATACCGATTGGCGCTGGATGACCGACCCGGCGCAGGCCGGCTGCGGCGGTTTCGGCGACCTCGGCACGCACGTCCTCGACATCATGCTATGGCTATTGGGCGATGTTCAGGCGGTCACGGCCAGCCTCGACACGGTGACACGGCGCTATGGCGCAGTAGACGAGTTCGGCGAGGGTCTGCTCAAGTTTGCCAATGGCTGCGTTGGCACCCTGGCGGCGGGCTGGGTAGATGTCGCCAACCCGGTCAGCCTGATTGTCTCAGGGACGGAAGGCCACGCCAGCGTAATCAACGGGCAGTTGTTCTTCAAGAGCAGCAAGGTGGCAGGCGCCGACGGCAAAGAACCCTGGACAACGCTTCCCGAAGCCTGGCCGCATGCCTTCGAGCTATTCCTCGATGCCGTGGTAGGCAAGCAGCACGCCCCGCTCGTCACCGCCCGTGAAGCCGCCTACCGCAACACGGTGATGGAAGCGCTGTACCAGGCCCACCACGATCAAGCATGGATTTCCCTCTAGCCCGGTAGACACCGCTCCCGCGATGCACCCTGTTGACACCGCTCTCGCGATGCACCCTGTTGACACCGCTCCCGCGGTGTCAACCCCACCCGACGCGCCGCATCGAACGGGACGCAGGGCGTCCACACCGTCTTGGCACCGCAAAGCAGTGGCAGGAGACTTTCCTCAGGAGATTTCTATGACCCATCTATTGGTAAGCCAGCTCCATTTCGCCCGGAAAGAATTTGTACGCGGTCTGGAAGGCGTCAGCGATGAAGACGCCCGCAAGCGCATCCTGCCGATGAACTGCATCAGTTGGATGATCGGCCACCTGGCAAACCAGGAAAACCGCTAATAGTGCCTAACCCGCGAACTTCTTGCACAAAAAACGAGAATTTCCTGGATTAGTACACTGGTCGTTCCGCTTTATGCGGGTTAGGTGATCACAACAGGATGGAAAATCATTCGCAAAAGCTGGCTGCGCTGCACGGCGTCAATATGGCGTTATCGCAAGCGAGCGCGCTTGACTCGCTCTACCGCCTGGCGGTTGAACTGGGCCACCAGCAGCTTGGCTTTGATCGGGTAGGGCTGTGGCTATACGACGCAGCCCACCCCGATCAACTGCACGGCAGTTATGGGATTGACGATGACGGTAAAATCTGTGATGAACATCATCGCAGCCTATCGGTTCAGCATCATTGCTTTCAGCAATTGATGCGTGAAAAGCAAACGGGGATTTATTTCGAGCCGCAAGCGGAATTGCTCAACCAGCGTGGCGAATTTGCTTGCACCGGAAACCTGGCTGCCGGCGGTTTGTGGCATGGGCGGCAAATTCTCGGCGTGATTTGTACCGACAATTTCTTTACCGGGCTATCCATTGACGAACAACAACGCGAAATCCTGGCGCTCTACGCCCAAATTTTGGCGAACCAGGTTTCGCGCCTGCGTGCAGAAAATAACCTATGGCGCTTTGCCCGTCAACAACTACTCCTGAATGAAATCACCCGCGCCGCGTTGGAAGAAAATGACCTGCATGGCATTTTGCAGAATATGGTAGACCGGTTGGGAGAATTGTTCCAGGCCGATAGCTGCTATCTGACACTTTGGGATGAAACCAACCAGGCAGTCAGCTATGCAGCCGTGTTCGGCATTGACCGCGAGGCGTATTTCAGTGCGCCACCACCCCAACCCGGCGAGAAGAATTTCACCAGCCACGTCTACAAAACCAGGCAGCCGCTGATCGTCCCCAATGCACACCAATCTTCTTACATCGAAACCGAATTCGCCCAACGCTTCCCCGCCCAGGCCGTGCTGGCACTGCCACTGACGGGCAACCAGCAATTTTTGGGCGCAGCACTGGTTACCTACCACGGGCCTCACGAATTTAACCGAGATGAAATCTACATCGGCGAACAGGCTGCTCAAAATATCGCCCTGGCGATCCTCAAGACGAGGTTGGTTGAGGAAAGCCAGCGGCGCGCCACCGAAGCAGACACCCTGCGCGAGGCCGCCGCCGCCCTGGCTGGCACGCTCAAGCGCGATGAGGTCATCGGGCGCATCCTCGAACAGCTCAACCGGGTCGTCCCCTACGATAGCGCCTGCGTGCTGCTGCCCGATGGCGAAGAGCATGTCATCGTAGATGCGCGTGGCTTTGCAAATCGTCAGGAAGTCATTGGGTTGCGCTTTGCGATTAGTGCGCAAACCCCCAACGCTGTTGTCTACGCGCAGCGCAAACCTTATATCATCGAAGATGCGCCTGCCGTATATGATGCCTTCAATCACCCGCCCCATAAAGGCATCCGCGGCTGGATGGGCGTGCCATTGCTGCTGCACGATAACATGATCGGCATGTTGGCGCTGGATAGCCACCGTCCCCGCACATTTACCGCCGACCATGCCCGCCTGGCCAGCGCTTTCGCCGATCAGGTATCCATCGCCCTCGAGAACACCCGGCTGTTCGAGGAAACACAACGACTGGCGATCACCGATTCGCTGACCGATTTGCACAACCGGCGGCACTTCATGGAACTGGCCCGTTCAGCCTTTCAGCACGCCCGCCGCTATCAGGAGGCCCTTTCGCTGATCCTGTTTGACATTGACCATTTCAAACTGATCAACGACACCTGCGGCCATGCCTGCGGCGACCGGGTATTGCAAACCGTGGCGCAAGAATGCCGCTGGCAATTGCGCGAAACCGATGAAATCGGGCGCTATGGCGGCGAAGAGTTCATCGTGCTATTGCCACGCACCCCAGCACGCCACTGGCCTGATAGCACCAAAACAACGCCGCCGCCCGCCGAAGCCGTCGCCCAACGACTGCGCCAGGCGATTGCCGAAATGCTCATTCACAACGAGGATAGCCGCCTTTCCGTCACCATCAGCCTGGGCGTGGCCGAGCCAGATAGCAACTGCCCAACGCTCGAAGCCCTGATCGAGCGCGCCGATAACGCCCTCTATCAGGCCAAATTCCAGGGGCGCAACCGGGTTTGTGTATGGCAGGCGGATTAATTGGACAAAACCGATCTCAGCAAAGTGAGGAATGACCATGCGAACAAATCTCCTGCGCCAAAAACTGAACGCCGGGCAGCCAACCATTGGCACTCGCCTGCACAGCCTGTGGCCGGCCACGGTTGAGGCCGTAGGCCACAGCGGCATGTTCGATTACATTGAATTTTTGGCCGAATATGCCCCCTTCGACCTGCACGGGCTGGATAATTTTTGCCGTGCGGTTGAACTTTTCCCCATGTCGGCGGTGATCAAGGTGGAGGCGGAACCGCGCGCCTTCCTGGCGCAGCGTGGCATTGGCGCGGGCTTCCAGGGCGTGCTTTTCGCCGATCCCCGCTCAGCCGAGGATGCCCGCCAATGCGTGCGCATCTGCCGCCCAGATACACCCGAAGACGGCGGCACGTTTGGCGTGGCGATGCGCCGCTTCACCTACATGGGTTACGGGGGCAAACCTGAATATGTTCAGGCCCTGCGAGATACGGTGGTCATGGTGATGATCGAGAAGCATTCGGCAGTGGATCAACTTGATGAGATTCTGACCGTTCCCGGAATTGACATGATCCAATGGGGTCCAGCCGATTATTCGATGAACGTGGGCAAAGCAGGCCAGCGCGGCGATCCTGAAATCAAGCAGACTGAGCGCCGTGTGATCGCCGCCGCGCTCAAGGCCGGCGTACAGCCGCGCGCCGAAATCCATCACCCCGAAGATGCGCGCTACTATCTCGACCTGGGCGTACGCCATTTCAACCTGGGGGTTGATTTGACGATTTTGTTTGAATGGTGGAAGGCGAATGGCGATGCGCTGCGAAAGTTGATTGATTAGCCATCGCGCGTGGAATAGTATTTCGCTAACCCTAACCCGCATAAAGCGGAACGACCAGCGCACTAATCCAGGAAATTCTCGTTTTTTGTGCAAGAAGTTCGCGGGTTAGGCACTATCGCAGTACAAGCGGCAAGTAAACCCACCACCCCGCCTCCACGCTACCCACGTCACAGGCCGCGCCAATGGGACGCGACTTGCCTGGCTGATCTACCGCCGGGCAGGCGAGGCCGTAATCAATGGCGGGGCTGCCAGGCTGGGGCCGGTACACATGATCGGGGATCAGCCAACTGCCAAGCAGGGGGTTAGTGGCAAACAGGTCGCCAGAACTGCCCGGGTTGGGCAAGCAGCTATTATCACTGATGATATTGCGCCCGGCAGAGGTCATGGTAGGGCCATCACAGTTCAAGGCAGTGCCGGTGCCTGCCTCATCCGTGCTACCGGTAAAGATGGTGTTGGCAATGGTGGCCGCTCCGCCAAAGTTGTAGAATGCTGCGCCGAGATCGGCGCGGTTTTCATTGAAGGTAACGTTGGTCAGCGTTGCCGCACCCGCACTTTTGTAGATTGCTCCGCCCTGATCGGCCTGGTTATTGGAAAAGGTGCTATTTTCCAGCAAAGCCGTGCCACCCGCCAGGAATATGGCCGCGCCCTGGGCTGGCACGGTATGACTGCGAAAAGCAGATTGCCTGACCGTCAGGCCGCCGTTGGTCTGGTATATGCCGCCGCCGCTGTTGGCCTGGTTGTTGATGAAATAGGTACGCAAAATTGTCACCGAGCCGCCATCGTTGTACAGCCCGCCGCCGCTGCCCTCGGTCGCATTGCTGCCCAGGCTGCCGCCGGTGAGGGTCAGAATCCCCCGGTTGTAAATTGCGCCGCCGCTGGTCGAAGCATGATTGCTGATGAAGTAGGTGTTGTGTACGGTAGCTTGATTCTGGGGGCCAATGTACAAAGCGCCGCCAGAACCCGCCTCGCCATATTGCAGATAGAGATCGTTCAAAGTGATCTGGCCTGTGCCATAGAGATAAAAAATCTGACGCAGGTTGTCACCACTGAGAATAACCTTGCCCCCACCGTTAACCGTAACATTCTGATCGGTGGCGTTGGTGTTCACCACAATCGTCACCAGATCGGGGCCGCAGTTGAAATCTACCACACCCCCGGCGGCCACGGCGTTGCTGAGGGCATTGGCGGCTTCCTGGTTTTGACAGCTCGCCGCCGTGCCAGAGCCAATTGTCACGGTTTGTACCGAAACCGGGAGCGCGGCCTGGGCAAACCGAAAAGAGAACAACAACACAAACACCACCAGCATCAACGGGATCATGGACTTCCGAAACATAGCGTCTTTCCTCATATCGAAACGGAAATTGAGATGGGCCCAGCGGCTTTGACGCCATCCCGGGCACAATGAGATGCCGTTGATTATACTCTTTATTACGATTATTCAGACTAAATATATCCAATTACTATGTCTACGGCAAAAAAGGCATGTCACCCTGGGCAAAGCGAAGGGCCTACTAATAGCGCCGCTCCCGCTTCGGATACGGCTGAAACGGCGTGCGCGGCTGCTCACCCACCCAGTCGCCAGCTTCCAGGCGGGCCATCGAACGCAGCAGGTCAAACGTGAGCCAACGCGCAATCTGCGGGTGCGGTGGGTACTGCCACAGGCCAAATTCAGATGGTAAAGTTTGCAAGAAAGCCAGCAAAGCGGCCACGCGGGGATCATCTTTGGATGCCCCCACTCGCCCACACAGGTCGAGGATCAGCGCCAGATCGAAACGGGCAAAATAGGTGAAGAAGCCGCGCGGCTTTTCGGCCCCCACCAGGCGTGCCACCTCGTGACCGAGGGCGAAGGCGTCGCGCGTCTCACGGCCCAGCAGGTGATCGAGCGCTTTGCGGGCGGCCTGGCTGGTGCGCCGTTCGGGATGCAGCGCCAAACAGATCAGCGCGCCGGTGGTGTTGGAACGGCAGCCCCAACGCGAGTGCGCCAGGCGGCGGTATCCGCCTACGTAGCCAAACACGCCCCCGGCAGCGATACCCGTCGGCCAGGCGCCATCGTCCAGGCGCTGCGCCAGCAGCCATTCGTAGGCGCGTTCGGCGCGTGGGTCGCTGGTGTAGCCGGTGAGCGCCAGGCCGCGCAAGGGGAACGCCGTTTGCAGCGGGATCATGGTGTAGCGCTCTTTGGCGGGCATCTCGCTCAGGCCGTCCGCCAGGGCCACATCTTCGGCCAGCGGCCAGGAGCCATCGGTGCGCTGCTGGGCGAAGAGAAATTCGGCAGCGCGCGCCACTGGTGGGAAACTGGCATCAAAACCCAGGTAGCCCAGGCGGGAAAGCGCAAAAGCGGTCATCTGGGTGCGGCTGCCGCCGGCGCGGCCAACCGCCAGCACATTGGGCGGCCAGGAGTGGATCGCTTGCGCGCAAGGGGGCAAGTTCGAGCAGTTCGGGGTCATCCGGCGGGCGCTCAAACAAATCGCGCAAGACGAGAAAGCGCAGGCAAGGGGAGGGGTCAGCGAGGAGGAGGGGAGGCCAGGTCATTGTTTTTCATCGGATGAATCCGATGCCTGAAAGCGATAGAAACCCGCTTAAGCGGGTTTGATAGGGTAGACGCCGATTTCAATCGGCGGGCAAAGCCAGGCAAATGGTCAGCGCATATCGCCAACAATGCTACAATCGCGCCATGAACCCATCCGCAACCATCATCGCCATAGACATCGGCGGCACCAAAATCAGCGTCGCCCAGGTCAGCCAGCAGGGCATTTTGCTCGAAACCAAAACTTTCGCCACGCCACAAGGGCATCCCGGCGAAACCTTGCCGGCGGCACTTGCCCAAATCGAGGTAAGTATCGCCGCCTGGGTGGGGGCGGGCGCGTGCGGCATCGGCATCGCTGCACCGGGGCCAACCGACCGCGAGCGCGGTGTGCTGCTGCTGTGCCCGTCGCAAGGCTGGCAAAACGTGAGGCTGAAGGAGCATTTCGAGCAGCGTTTTGGCCTGCCGGTGAGCGTGGCCAACGATGTGCAGGCGGCGGCCCTGGGCGAACTGCGTTTCGGCTGGGGACAGAGGCCGCTGGCCGATGGCCGCCTGCCGCGCCACCTGTTCTGGATGACCGTCAGCACCGGCATTGGCGGCAGTATTGTGACCGATGGGCAAGTGTACGCCGGGAATGGCGCAGCAGGCGAGATTGGTCACCTGCTGCTGGATGAAAACGGCCCGGTGGGGGCCTGCGGCCATGCCGGCTGCCTCGAATCGTTGGCCTCCGGCCCGGCGATTGCCGCTCACGCCCGGCGGCTGATTGCCCAAGGGGAGCCATCACTGCTCAACGAGTTGGCCGCCACGCCCGAAGGGATCACAGCAGCACATGTGGCTCAGGCCGCCCGGCAGGGAGATGCGTTGTCGCAGAAGGTGTGGCAGGAGGCCGGCAGGCACATCGGCAAAGCCCTATCGTACCTGATCCACCTGCTCGACCCCGACCTTTTGGTGCTGGGCGGCGGGGTAATTTTTGGGGCTGGCGACCTGATCCTGGAGCCGATCCGGGCTTTCGCCCACGATCCCAAGTATTACCTGCCTGCCACGGCGCAACGCCTGCCGCCCATCGTTCAAACCCTGCACGGGGCCAACGCCGGGCTGGTGGGGGCAGCAGCGCTGGTCGGGCAAAATTAATTTTGCCCGACATCGTCATCCAACAAATCGGCTAAATCATGGTGAATGGGCATGGACTTCTGCGCGGCCCAGCGCTCGATACCATCCCAGAAGTGATCAGCGGCAGCCACAATTTCGGCGGCATTACTTAACCGGCCAGCCATCACCAGGCAGCAGAGCGGCTGGTAGCCATCGGGCTGCTCTGCCAGGGTCAGGCTCTCGCTGAACAGGCTCGATGAGGACGTGTAGAGCGTGCGGTTTGCCAGGCCGATCAGGTACGCGCCGTATTTTGCCATCTCCACCGCCAATGCGGGCAAGTTTTCGGTCTTTCCGCTGGCCGCGGCGTTACGCATCTTGCCAAGAAATTCGTACAATTCACCGACGATGATGCCGGCGATCAACTCGTCGAAGCCAGCGTCATTGTGATCGAATAC
The DNA here is from genome assembly GCA_964606085.1 of uncultured Anaerolineaceae bacterium. Taxonomy (GTDB): domain Bacteria; phylum Chloroflexota; class Anaerolineae; order Anaerolineales; family UBA4823; genus CAIQJJ01. The sequence continues at coordinate 4,238 of CAZSFD010000067.1, read as the reverse complement.
CTGCTCTTTCAGTGCAGCAAACAGGTTTTGCGGATCGTACAGCGGCAAGATATTCACGCATGAGCCGTGCGTCAGCGGCCAAAACTCGTCGAACTCGGCGGCCCAGGCGGTCAGCACATCCAGGCTCTGCACGTTCACTTCGGCCTTCCACGGCCCGCCAGACCATTCGTAGGAAGTGTCCACGCCCTCGCCAGGGACGATGCAGTACATTTCGATGTCGCTGAACGGGCCGTCGCTGCCGCGGGCGAGGGAGCCATACAACCCGATGGCGAGAACAGCGAACTTTGCCCGAAATTGATCAGCAATGGCATGGGCGCGGGCCATGCGTTCTTCGTGTGTGTAAGGTTGGGGGCCATAAATTGTAGTTTTCATGTCAATCACCATAGCGGGCATTCACCCGCGCTTCTATGAATGAAAATGGGCGGCGTACCCTCGGCGACGACATAGCCGCCATCTGGCCCGCCGAGCGGGCCAAGCTCGATCAGCCAGTCGCAGGCAGCCAGCAAATGGGTGTGATGATCTACCACGATGACGCTCCCGCCATCCGCCACCAGACGGCGCAGCACACCGATCAGGCGGGATACATCTTCGAGGTGCTGACCGATGGAGGGTTCGTCGAGGATGTAGAGCGTATTTCCAATTGCTGATTTCTGATTTTTGATTTCTGATTGTGGGATTCGCATCAGTTCAGCAGCAATTTTCAGGCGTTGGGCCTCGCCGCCGGAGAGGGCATAGCCCGGCTGGCGCAAGACCAGGTAGCCCAGGCCCACATCGCAGGCGGTTTGCAGGGCACAGTTGAGGCGTTCATCTTCGCCAAACAATTCGAGCGCCTGCGCAAGCGTCAGGCCAAAGGCTTCGGGGTAGGCCACGCCGCCGATGCGCACATGCCAGGCTTCGGCCACGCAGCCGGTGGCGCGGCAGGTTTCGCAGGGCTGGTGAACGTCCGGCAGGAAGGCCATATCGAGGGTAATCACGCCGCTGCCGCCGCAGACCGAGCAGCGCGCCGCCAGTTGCTCCTCGGTAATTCCCAAGGCCTGGGCATCGTCACTTTCGGCAAACAGGCTTTGCAAAGGCTTGACCAGCCCCAGGAAACCCGCCGGGCTGCTGACGCCTGCCTTCGATTGATCCACCAGCAGCACGCGTTCTGGCGCACCTTCGATGGCATCATGTTCGCCGGGATCAACCGGCTCATAGGCCACCGAGGTGGTCTGCTTTTTGGGAGCCAGGGTGCGGCCGAGCGTATCCATCATCAACGTAGATTTGCCCGAACCCGAAACGCCGCACACGCCGACGAGTTGATTGAGGGGGAAAGAGACGGTGAGGTTTTTGAGGTTGTTGGCACGGCAACCCGTGATTCGTAATTCGTGATTCGTAAATCGGGTGTTACCCGATTCCTGATCCCTTGCCCCTTCCCCCCGCAGCCACCTTCCCGTCAACGTCTGTGCCTTCGCCACTTCCGGGGGTGTTCCTTGCGCCACAATTTGCCCGCCAAGCTGACCCGCGCCGGGGCCGACATCAATCAGCCAATCGGCGGCGGCCATCACCTGGGGGTCGTGTTCGACGACGATGACGGTGTTGCCATCGTCGCGCAGGTGCGCCAGAGCGGCGATGAGGGCGTCTACTTCGGCGGGGTGCAGGCCGCGCGTCGGTTCGTCGAGCAGCAAGGTGAGTGAGGTGAGGCCGCTGCCCAGCAGGCCCGCCAGGCGGATACGCTGCGCCTCGCCCGCCGAAAGCGTTCCGGCCACGCGGTCGAGGTGCAAGTAGCCCAGGCCAACCTGGATCAAGAAATGCAAGCGCTCCCGGATAGTGCGCAAGCTGGCCCATACGCTGTGACGTTGCTCGCCGCTAAACGGCAAGTTTTCGGCAAAATGCGCTTCCAGCGAAGACAACGTCATTTCGCTAAGCTCATGCACATTTTTACCGGCCAGCGTCACGGCCAGGTATTCGGGCCGCAGGCGAGCGCCGCCGCAGGCCGGGCAGGGGCGAGAGTCGGTGTAAGTGCCGCCCACGTCCCAATCGCGGATCAGGCCATAGAAGCCGGGCCAGCGGGCCTGGTAGGTGCGCGTCAACCCTTTGCGGCTTTCGTAGTGAACGGTCAGTTCCACGTCTGAGCCGAACAAAAAGGCCTGCTGCGCTTCGTCGGAGATTTCTTGCCAGGGTGTGCTGACCGGGTCGAAGCCATACTGGCGGCCCAACGCCTGGACGTGGTAATAACCACCGTTGAAGGGCTTGCCGAGGTAGCCGTTGGGGAAGAATCCCGGCGAATACATGGCCCCTTCGGTGAGCGGCTTTGCGGGGGCGATGATCAACTTGGCTGGATTGGGCATTTGCAGCGTGCCCACGCCATTGCACTTCAGGCAGGCGGCGGCGTAGGTGGATGACGTGAAGTGGCGCGGGGCGGCAAGGGGGGCCGTGGCGTGGCAGGCGGGACATTGCCACTCGTCGCTGCGAACCATGCTCGCGCCGCATTCCAAACAGCGCCGCTCCCCCAGGCTTGCCAGCAGCACGGCCAAATGATGGCTGATCTCCGTGGCCGTGCCGACCGTGGCCCGCCGCGAATAAACCAGCCGCCCCGAACCCACCGTCAGCGCCACGCCCAGCCCAGAGACAGCGTCCACGTCGGCTTCGGGGCCTTCGTGGGTGCCCTGGCGTTCGTAGAGCGAGAGCGTCTCGAGGAAGCGCCGCCGGGCCTCGGCTTCGAGTACATCATGCACCAGCGAGGATTTCCCCGACCCCGAAACGCCCGTAACAACGATCAGCTTGCCCTTGGGAATATCTACCGAGACGTTGCGCAGGTTGTGGACGCGGGCGCGCGAAATGCTGATTGTGGATTTTTGATTGTTGATTGTGGGCTGCTGATTTTGGATTGGCAAACCTTCAGCGCGCAAGGCTTTGCTGGTGGGGGAATCGGCATTGTCCAGGCCTGCCAGCGGCCCGGCGTAGAGCAGGTGGCCGCCGTGCGGGCCGGCAGCGGGGCCGAGGTCAACCACCCAGTCGGCGGCGCGGATGACATCGGTGTTGTGTTCGACGATGACGATGGTGGCCCCGCCGCGGGTCAGGCGGTCGAGGACGGTGAGCAGGCCGGCCAGGTCTTGCGGGTGCAGTCCGGTGGATGGTTCGTCGAGGATGAGCAATTCTTTGTGGAGGGAATTTTGGCCCAGATACTTCGCCAGTTTGACGCGCTGCGCCTCGCCGCCCGAAAGCGTGGGCGAGGGTTGTCCAAGCGAAAGATACCCCAGGCCAATATCGCATAACGCAGCCAAAATTCGCTGCGCCGCGGCCAGTTTGTTTTTCGGCAAACGGGTTTCCGTCTCAAAAATCTGACGCACCTGGGCAATAGGAAGCGCAAAAAAATCAGCAATCGAAAATTGCCCATCAGCGATTTCTACCTTTGCTGCCAACACTTCATCCTTGAAACGCGCCCCATCGCAATCGCCGCACAGAATCCAGGTGGAGGGCAATAGAGCGTGTCGAAGACCAGGGACGTTTTGCCAGAACCCGAAACGCCCGTGACTACGGTCAGGCCGTCGCCAATTTCGACATCCACCCCTTGCAGGTTGTGTTCGTGAGCGCCTTTGATCTGAATACGCATGGCTGCCTCCCAAATCAGAACAATTGTACGACGAATTAAGAATGGCGTCGAGCAAGGTTGCCAGAGAGAACAAAAAATGGGAAGTTGGGCAGTGGCGCTGCCGAACTTCCCATCTCGCCTGCGAGGGTTATCGAATGTGCGAATACCTCAATACAAAGATATTGCCGCACTTTGCGACCAATCGAACCAGGGGGCAAACCAGGTGCCGAGCAGGATGATCCCAGCCACCAGCAGGAGCAGCGCCAGGCCGTAGGGCCGTGAGAACGGCAATGGCTTTTGCTCTTCGGCGGGGTCATCCTGGCGGTAGAGGTAGATGTATTTCAGCACCGTCAGGTAGTAGTACAGGCCGACGATGGAGTTCAGCACGCCGATGACCGCCAGGAATATGAAATCGGCATCCACGGCGGCGGCGAAGACGAACACTTTGGCAATAAACCCGCCAAAGGGCGGCATGCCCGACAGCGACAGGAAAGCCACCAGCAGCACCAACGCCAGCGTGGGCGAGCGGCGGCTGAGACCCTTATAGGCGTCAAAATCGTTGCGCCCGGTGATACGCTCGAAGGCGGCCACCGCGCCAAAGGCGGCCAGGTTGGTGAGTAAGTAGGCGATCAGGTAAAAAACGACGCTTGGAAAGCCAAGATTCAGG
>CAZSFD010000066.1:0-28761 GCA_964606085.1 uncultured Anaerolineaceae bacterium | reverse complement strand
GCCATAAATGCGTGTTGGTGTGGTAATGGTATAACCAGCAGGCGAACCGGCTGCGACCCACCCACTGAGATCGAACAAATACATCTGGCTACCGCTCATAGCTGCCAACGACAGGCCATCGGGACTGAAAATGGCATCAGACCCAAAATCATCGGGCGCATCGGGGGGTGCAATCGTGACCAACTCCTGGCCGGTCACCATATCCCAAATATGTGAAACCCCGCCCTTGCCTGATGCTACATATTTTCCATCAGGACTGAAGTCAAGGCCCATGACGCCCTCGCCAATTGCCCAGGCTTCTTTCCCGGTCGCGGCATCCAGTTTATGGAGTTGTTGATTATCTTCGTAAACGAGCCACTTTCCATCAGGAGAATAACCAATATCCCACGGTTGAAGAGCCACTTGCTGATCCCAGATCAGGCGGTTGTGAATGGCAACATTATGAACGGCCTGCTGCACATCCCACGGTACGGGGATTCCAACCTGCCGTGTGACCGAAACCGCCTGCAACGCCAGTAACAGACTGAGATCGGGTTCGCTGTCGAGCTTGTTTTGCGATACGGCGGCCAATTGACTGGCGAAAGCGCGGGCGGCCTCCTGTTCGGCGGTCAAGCGCTGCGTTTCGGCCACGGCTTGTGCAGCGGATGCAGCGGCAGCGTTCTCTTCGGCGCGGATTCGTTCGGCTTCGGCAGTCGATTCGGCAGATATGGCAGCATCCTTTTGTTCATCGGCGCGGATTCGTTCGGCCTCGGCGGTGCCTTGTTGTGCCAAAGCCACGGCTTCGGCGGTGGCGCGCGTGTTGGCTTCGGCGTTGGCCTGGGCGGCGTTGGCGTTGGCCACGCTCGTCAGCCAGACCGTGGCGATCACCAGCAGCAGCGCCAGACCCAAAGTCCCGGTCAACGCCCAGGCGCGCTGGCGCAGGCGGTGGGCGGCGCGCTGTTCGCTTTCGGCCAACTTGCGGGCGGCTTCGAGTTCGCGCTGGCGCTGGGCGTCGCGTTCGGCGGCCTCGTGCGCGGCCTGCTGCTGCGAGGCCTGCAAGAAGTCGCTTTCGAGGGCGTTCAGGTCACGGGGGTGCATTTCGGCCCACTCCAACGCCTGCGCCAGCCGCGCCCCGCGGTACAACTCGCCGGGGTCGCGGTCGAGGTCGGCCCAGGCTTCGGCGCTCTCGGTGATGCGCCGGTGCAGGCGCAGGCCATCGCGGTCTTCGTTGAGCCACTGGCGCAGGGCCGGCCACTCTCGGATCAGGGCCTCGTGAGCCACTTCGGCGGTATTTTTGGCGAGCGTGATCAGGCGGGCATCGGCCAGTACGTTCAGCACGCGTTCCAATTCGGCAGGTTGGGCGCTGTCAGGCAGCAGTTCGCCCAGGGCGGCGCGGCGACGCGTATCAAGCGATGCAAAGCCATCGCCTGCGCCTTCGCCCAGTTCGGTCAGGCGCAGGAAGATGCGCCGCGCCAGGTCTTGCTCGTCGGGTTTCAGGCGGGCGTAGACGGTTTCAGCGGTTTTGGCAATCGCGCCGCGCACGCCGCCGCTCTCGGCGTATCCTTGCAGCGTCAACAGGCGTCCGCTACGCCGTTTCCACGTTTCGAGCAGGGCATGTTCCAACAAGGGCAAAGCGCCCGGTTCGGCGCGGCGCTGGCCGGTGGCCCCGGCATCGCGCAAAATCAACGCGACCAGCCCCGGTTCAAATTCCCAGCCAGCATCTTGGGCGGGCTGTTCGATGGCGCGCTGCAACTCCGCAGCGCTCATCGGCCCGATGTATTCCTGCTGGCAACCGAGCGCCTCACGCAACAGGGGGTATTGGGCGCAGTGGGCGTAAAAATCGGCCCGTAGCACCAGCAGAATAAACGCGGCGGCCCCACAACCGGCCGCCTCGAGCAGATTTTCCACATAGGCTCGCCGTTCGGCGTCATCGTGGCAAAGGGTGAACAGTTCTTCAAATTGGTCTACCACCAGCAAGCGGTGACGGGTGGTTTCGCCTTTGCGCAAATACAAATACAGGCTGCGCGGGTCACGGCGCAGATCGTCCAACAGGGTGGTGGTGGCCTGGGTGGAGGCCGCGGTGCGCGTCAACTCGACGGCCAGCGTCTCCAGGGGTCGCGCCGTGGGTGTGACGATGTGGACGTCCCATGGGCCAGCCACACCCGGCAGGGGCTTGCCGTTTTGCAGCGAGGCCGCCAGCCCCGCCCGCGCCAGCGATGATTTGCCGCTGCCCGAAGCACCCACCACGGCCAAAAAACACATCTTTTCGGCGTGGTCGCGCAGGCTTTCCTGAATGTGCCAGCGTAAATGCTGTACTAACGCCTCACGGCCAAAAAACAGCGGGGCATCTGAAACATCGAAAAACTGCAAGCCTTTGAAGGGAGGATCGCCGGGAGAGGGGGGAAGGGGGGCGAGGGAGATGGGGAGCGCACTCACCCAGGCTCCCAGGCTGCCCATCTCCCCGGCCTTTACAGCTTCGTAAACGCGCACCGTCTCAGCCCCCGGTTCGACGTGCAGTTCCTTCGCCAGCACGTTGCGGCAGGTTTCGTACTGCGCCAGGGCTTTGCCGCGCTGATTGGTGAGGGCCAGCAATTTCATCACCTGTTGGTGGGCTTCTTCGAGCCAGGGTTCAAGTTCCAACTGGCGGTAAGCGTAGGGCAAGGCCGCTTCATACGCGCCGCGCCCGGCATGGTCGGCCACCTGGCGCGCCAACAGGCCCAACATCTTACGCCGGCAGCGTTCGCGCTGGATGGTCAGCCATTCGTCGAAGGGGGCGCTATCGGGGACGGAAAAGCCTTCTAGGAATGGGCCGCGATACAACGAAATTGCGGATTGTTGATTGCTGATTTCTGATTGCTGCGCGGCCGACTCAAATTCGCCAACGTCCACCCACACATCCGCCGCCGGGTTGAGTTGGAGGCTGGCGCGGCTGATGAGCAAAAAGGGCGTTGCGCCTCGCGGTCGCCGAGGTTCTTGCGCAAATCGGCCAGGGCGTAGCGCAGGTTGCTCATCGCCGCTTGCGGCGGCCAATCGGGCCAGAGCAGAGCGGCCAGGGCTTCGCGGCGCTGCGGGTGATCACGCTCGGCGGCCAGGGTTGCCAGCAGGGCGCGCACTTTATGCGATTCAAAACCCGTTACCTGGATACCATCCAAAACACATTCCAAACGCCCCAATAAAAATATCTGCAATCGTGCCATAACCCCTCCTTGTGTTGAAAACCGGTTTTTGCACGATGACAAAATCCACTACCTAACAGTATAGCAAGTTCACCGGTGATAAGCAATAGGCTTTTTTCGAGACGAAAGTTTCCCCACGATCTCCCCACGATGATCGGTTAGCGCCCACAGCCTGCCAACGCTGCCCACGCCTGCCCCCCACGCCCGAATTCTATCCTGAATTCAGACGAAAGGAGCAAGGCGATGAACAAGAAACGGGTTCTGATCACACTGACCATCCTCATCCTGGTAACTGCAACGAATTTCAAAGCTATATCGGCCCAGGCGGCCCCCCAGCACAAGGCTTTCCTGCCGCTGGTGAGCGCCAGTGGCCCCCACAACGCCGCGGCCAGCCGCCCGGCTCAACTGCCCAAAAACATCACCGACCCGCTGCTGCTCGAAGCCTGGCAGACCCTCTACGGCCTGCAGCAGCCCATCCCACTGTGGAACGGCGTGACGCTCTCAGGACGCCAGTTGGCCCAGCACATCCTCGATCACAACATCCGGGTGGCCTGGAGTACGCCCGACATCTGCCCGCATTCCTGCACCATCCGCAAACTGTGTGAGAATGGACAATGCCCGGCTGGTACGCCCGCCCCAGCGGTCTACATCACACCCGAATTTCAGAAGAAAAGCCCCGACCAGGCGCAAAAAATTCTCAGCACCCTGGCGCATGAGGTTTATCACAGCCTGGCCCCCTTTGGCAATGTGGAAGTGACCCAACTGGAAGAATTTGTGGCCTTCTACGTCAGCAGCCAGATCGTCCCCAACACCTGGAGCGATTTCGGCGGCTACGACCCGCTCAACCCGGTCTGCCTGCGCCTGTGGTTCAACCAGCACAGCCTCGCTTACACCAGCCTGACATCCTACCCGGCCAATGTATTGCCGAGCGCCAAAACAAACGAAAGCACCTGTTACACCCGCATGGATGATCAGAGCAAGCGCATTGCCCTGGTGGCCCTGCCCACAAAATAGCGCCTTTGCACCACACAAGAGTTGCCATGACCCCCTACATTTCTTACCTGGTTCGATTGTGGCAAACCAACAGCGCAGAACACCCCATCTGGCGCGCCTCCCTCGAAGACCCGCGCACCGGGCAACGCAGCCTGTTTGCCAGCCCCGAAGCCGCCTTCCAATTTCTGCAAAAACAGATTCAACCAGAACCCGATGAGAAAATTGCCGCGCAGGCGGATGATTGGGATTGAAGGTGTGCGGGTTAAAAAGTTGAAGGATGAAAGTTGGCAAATCCACCAACTTTCATCCTTCAACTTTTCAACCTTGCCGTTTACCGGCTCTTCTTCACCACCGCCACAAAATCGGCAGCCTTCTTGGAAATTTCGTCGAACTTGCCTTCCTTCGCCAGCGCCGGGGGGCACAGTTCGCTGCCCGCGCCCACCGCCACCACCCCCGCGGCGAACCATTCGGCCACATTATCGGCGCTCACCCCGCCCGTGGGCATGTAGGGGATGTGCGGCAGCGGCCCGCGCAGCGCCTTGATGTACGACGGCCCCGCCACCGAGCCAGGGAAGATTTTGACCACATCTGACCCGGCGCGGTAAGCCTGCACGACCTCGGTGGGCGTCAACGCCCCGGCCATCACCAGCAAGCCGGTGGCGGCCATCGCCTGCACCAGTTCCACATCGCAAATCGGGCTGACCAGGAATTGCGCCCCCGCTGCTTTGGCCGATTGCGCCTGCGCCGGTTCCAGCACCGTTCCCATCCCCAGCACAATCTGATCGCCATATTTCTGGGCCACCTCAGCCACCACCGCCTCGGCATTGGGTGTGGAGTAGGTCACTTCGATGCCCAGCACGCCGCCAGCGACGAGCGCATCCACCATCTTCACGGTCAGTTCAGGCGATGGCCCGCGGATCACCGCCACCAACCCCAATTCTTTGACCTTTGCTAAAGTATCTTGTTTTGTCATACAATACACTCCTTGTGTGATTTTGACCCATCTTACCACAACCGGAGACTCTATGACCCCCTGGCAACTCAGCCCCGCTGAAACCCTCGAAGCCCCCGCCGTCAGCGCCCTGTTCTTCCACAACGCCTACGAAGAAGGCAAGCAAGGCGGCTTCGGCCTGATCCAGTGCGCCCGGCGCATCGCCGATAACGGCAACCTGCGCCTGGGCGCGGCCCCCGACCAATGGTTCGTCCTGCCCACCAACGGCGAACGAACCGTGGCAGGCAGCACGCTCGCCGTCACCAGCGAATACCCCGGCCTGCGCTACACCGTGCAGCTCGCCCCAGAAGGCGATGCCCTGCGCCTGACGGTGGCGCTCGATGCGCCGCTGACCGCCGAACACGCCGGAAAAGCCGGTTTCAACCTGGAACTGGCCCCCAATATCTACCTCGGCCAGAGCTATCTGATGGATGACGCCCAGCCGGGCATCTTCCCGCGCCAATTCGACGGCCCGGCGGGCGGCATCCTGGCTCGCGGACACAGCCTGGTGGCCGCGCCCAGCCAGCCCACCGCCCGCCTGCAAATCACCAGCGAAACGGGCGAACTGATCTTGCTGGATGGCCGCAGCGCCGCCCAAAACGGCTGGTTCATTGTGCGCGAACTGTTCACGCCCGCAACGACGCGCCTGGCGTGGCTGATCACGCCAACCATTGCTCCCGATTGGGTGCGCCCGCCGGTCATCGCCTACTCGCAGGCCGGCTACCACCCCCGCCAGATGAAACAGGCCGCCATCGAACTCGACGCCACCGTCACGCAGCCCGGCACAGCGCAGTTGATCCGCATCAGCGCCGCCGGCGAGCAGGTGGTCAAAAGCCAGCCGCTGGCGTTATGGGGACGCTATCTCTACTTCAACTACGCCGTGTTCGATTTCAGTGACGTGACCGATACAGGGCTGTACTGCCTGGAATACGAAGGCCAACGCACCGCCCCCTTCCCCATCCGCGCCGACGTGTACCAGAAAGGCATCTGGCAGCCCACGCTCGAAACCTTCTTCCCGGTGCAAATGTGTCATGTAGAAGTGCGCGACCTGTACCGCATCTGGCACGGCACCTGCCACCTCGACGACGCCGCCCAGGCCCCGGTGGATCACAAGCACTTCGACGGCTACCGCCAATACGAGGCCACCGAAACGCCCTACGCCCCCGGCGAACACATCCCCGGCCTGGATCGCGGCGGCTGGCACGACGCCGGGGATTACGACCTGGCCGCCGGTTCGCAGGCCCGCACTACGCTCATCCTGGCCCACATCCGCGAGACCTTCGGCCTCGACAGCGACGAAACCACGGTAGACCGCCCCAACCGCCGCGTGCTGCTGCACCAGCCCGATGGCATCCCCGACATCGTCCAGCAGGTGGCGCATGGCGTGGATAACCTGCTCGGCAGCTACCGCGTCATCGGCCACAGCATCGCCGGCATCATCGAAGGCGACATCCGCCAATATGTGCATTTGGGCGACGCCGCCACGATGACGGATAACGTGGTTTCTGGCGACGACCGCTGGGCCTTCACCAACCGCGACACCGCCCTCGAATACCTGGTGTGCGGCACGCTGGCCGCCGCCAGCCGGGTGCTGCGCGGCTTCGAGGATGCACTGGCCGATGAATGCCTGGAGACCGCGAAGAAAATCTGGCTACGCGAAAACGGACAGGAACCGAAAGCCGCCCGCGCCGCCTACATCCCTGGCTGGCCGGAGATGCAGGCCATCTTCGCCGCGGCTGAACTGCTGCAAACCACCGGCGAGGCTGTTTACCGCCAGCACATCCTGAGCCAGGCCGATCAAGTTATCGAGGCCATGCCCTACCTGGGTGCAGTCATTGCCCCCGTTCTGCCGCAAATCAACGAGGCCGCCTTCGCCGCCCGTTTCCGCCAGGCCGCCGCCGCGCACATCACCAAAATGGCTGAAACCTATCGCCAGACCCCCTTCCACATCCCCTACACCGCCGAAACCTGGCAGCAGCAGCACCCGGTGTGGGGCGTGGGCTGGAATTTGCTCTCCCAGGCCGTCAACCTGTACCCGCTCTTCGCCGCCTTCCCCGACCTGGCCCAGCCCGACCTGATCACCGGCGTACTCGGCTACAACCTGGGCTGCCACCCGGCCGCGAACAAGTCGCTCGTTTCGGGCGTGGGGGCTGAGTCGCTGACGGTGGCGTATGGCGTGAACCGCGCCGAGTGGAGCTACACGCCGGGCGGGGTGGCCTCCGGGCCATCGCTGATCCGCCCGAACTTTGCCGAGTTGCAAGACCCGTTCCCCTGGCTGTGGCAGCAGAAGGAGTATGTGATCAGCGGGGCGGCGCATTATATTTATTGCGTCCTGGCAGCAGACGCACTGCTGCACAGGGTATAAGGCGACATGAACTTTGCCTTACACCGCACCTGTAAAAAACAGAAAGGGCCTGCTATGCAGGCCCTTTCTGGCTTCGCCAGAGGAAAACGGGGAAATTCACTTCACCGGCAACAGCACATGGAAGGTACTGCCGGGCAGGGTCTTCTCGTTGTGGCCGGGGCTTTCGACCCAGATACGCCCGCCGTGGACGTTGACGATACCGCGGGCAATGGCCAGCCCCAGGCCAGGCCCGCCGCCCTTGAAACCGGTCTTGCTGCTGGAGTGCAGGTCTACCTTGCCGGTCTGGTAGAACTTCTCGAAGATCAGTTCGTGGTGGGCCGGGTCAATGCCGATGCCGGTATCGGTTACGGTGATGTGCAAGGCGGCGGCTTCGAGGTTGGTCAGTTTGCCCGGCGGCAACAATTCGCCGCCGATGGTGATCTTGCCACCGTTGGGGGTGTACTTGATGGCGTTGCCGATGACATGGTAGAACAATTTGCGCAACAGATCGGGGTCGGCGTTGGCCAGGGGCAGTTCACTTAACCCGGTCATGGTGAAATCCAGGTGGCGGTCGCGCAGGACTTTGGCAAAATCGCCCTGCACGTTGTGGATCACCGCCGCCAGGCTGGCCGGTTCTTTGTAAGCCTGGATCGTGTTGGTATCGAGGCGGGCCACATCTAACATGCTGTTGATCACTTCGAGCAGGCGCTCCTCACCTTTGATGATGCCCTTGACCATATCTTCGGCCCCGGTCACTGGCCCCACCATGCTCACCAGCATATTGGCATAGCCCTGGATCAGGGTAAGCGGCGTGCGCAGTTCGTGAGCGGCCACGGAGATGAAATCGGTCTTGGTCTTATCCAGTTTTTCGAGGGTTTCGTAGGCCAGGCGCAATTCGTCGGTGCGTTCGGCTACGGTGGCTTCGAGCTGCTCGTTGAAGCGCACCACCTGCGAATAGAGGCTGGCGTTGCGCAGGGCCACCGCCACCTGATCGGAAATGATCTGCAGCACGGTCATATCGTCGTTGGCAAAGGCGCTGCGGCGTTCGCTTTGAATATCGAGCGCACCCAAGATTTTGTTCTGCGCCTTGAGCGGCAGCACCAGGCGAGAACCTAACATGCGCAAACTGCTGCTCGAAAGCGGGGCCAGGGGATCATGCTGGGCATCATTGGTCAGGTAATTGCGGCCATGCGTCAACACCTGGTGAACAATGCCGTCGGGCTTCACCTCGTCTACATCTACCAGAGATGCTTTGCCATCGCCAGCCTGCACCACGCTGCCGAGGGCCATTTCGTCGGCCAGCCATACCGTCACCTGTGAATAGCCAAAACCGCTTTCGATCACCCGCACCACCTGCGAAAGCAGCGTATCCACATCCAAAATCGAGGTGATCTGCTGGCCGACCTTGCTGCTGATCTCCAACTGCATGGCGCGGCGAGCCAAGACCGCATTGCTGTGGTTAAGTTGCTCTACGGCAGTTTGCAGTTCGCTGCGCCGTTCGTACAAATCCATGAACACGCGCACCTTGCTGAGCAAAATTTCTGGCACGAACGGCTTGCTGAGGAAATCCACCGCGCCGGCGTCGTAGCCTTTGCGATGATGGTACTCATCTGAAAAAATGGCGCTGACGAAGATCACCGGGAGGTTGGCGGTGACGTCGCTGCCGCGCATCAATTCCACCAGTTCGTAGCCATCCATTTCGGGCATTTGCACATCCACAATGGCCGCACAAAAATCATGGTCGAGGGTCAGTGCCAGGGCATCGTTGCCCGAATGCGCCTTGAACACCTGCACATCAATCTTTTGCAGGGTTTTTTCGAGGGCGTAGAGATTCTCAGGTTTGTCATCTACGATCAAGATTTTTGGGCGGATGCTCATGCCAATACCTCCAGGGGTTCGGTCTCTTCAAGGATGTGAATGAAAATTTCAACCAGGGCCGGGTCAAATTGGATGCCCGATAAATTGCGAATATAGGCCCTGACTTCTGCCGGGGGCATGGCTGCCCGATAAGGCCGGTCAGAGGTGAGCGCATCCCACACATCGGCCAGGGCAAAAATGCGCGCCGCCAGGGGAATTTGCGTGCCCACGAGGCCGCGCGGGTAGCCGCTGCCATCCCAAAATTCGTGATGGCAGTAGGGAATATCCAGGGCCGGTTCCAAATAGCGGATATGCCCCAGCAGTTCGTGGGCGTAAACGGGGTGCATCCGCATGATCGCCCATTCGTCGGGCGTCAGCGGGCCAGGCTTGAGCAAGATCGAATCGGGGACGCCCATTTTGCCAATATCGTGCAACAACGCGCCGCGGTAAAGTTGCAGGCGTTCATCGGCTGGTACGCCCAGGCGTTCGGCCAGGCGCAGGGTCAGTTCCACCACGCGGCGGCTGTGGCCGGCAGTTTCACGTTCGCGCAGTTCGAGGGTTTTGGCCCAGCCTTGCAGCGTTTCATCGTAAGAGCGCGCCAGGTCTTCGGTGCGTTCGGCCACCACGCACTCCAGGTATTGATTCCAGGTCTCCAGTTGCAAGCGTTGTTCATACATTTTGATAAACACGCGCACCTTGCTGAGCAAAATATCGGGGATGAACGGCTTGCTGAGGAAATCTACCGCGCCGGCGTCGTAGCCTTTGCGATGATGGTACTCATCAGAATAGATGGCGCTGACAAAAATGACCGGCAGTGTGGCCGATTTGGCATTGCTGCGCATCAGTTCGACCAGTTCGTAGCCGTCCATTTCAGGCATCTGCACATCCACAATCGCCGCGCAGAAATCATGCTCCAGCACCAGGCCCAGCGCTTCGTTGCCGCTGGTGGTCGAAAAAGCCTCCACATCCAGTTCGGCCAACAAACGCCGCAGGGTAAACAAATTCTCTGCCTTATCATCCACCAGAAGGATTTGCGGTCGCACGCTCATGGTTTATCCTTGATATAACCAGACCCGTAACATCGAAAACAGCCGGTCGGCATCTACCGGCTTAGAAAGATAATCGCTGGCGCCCGCCTCGAGGCAGCGCTCGCGGTCGCCTTTCATCGCTTTGGCCGTGAGGGCGATGATGGGGATATCGGCGAAACGTTCTTGTTGGCGAATGCGCTGCATCGTTTCGTAGCCATCCATATCGGGCATCATAATATCCATCAAAATCAGGTGGAAAGCGGGGTTCTCATCGAGCATCTCCAACGCTTTTTCGCCGCTGCGAGCAATGCTGACCTTGAGGCCCTTATCGCTGAGCAAGCGCGACAGCGCGAAGGCGTTGCGCATGTCGTCATCTACCACCATGATGTGCTTATCCTGGAAGACGGCATCGCCGCTGTGCAGGCGTTGGATGGTGCGCTTCTTTTCTTCGGGCATATCGGCCACCACGCGATGGAGGAACAGGGCGGTTTCATCCAACAGGCGCTCTGGCGATTTGATGCCTTTGATGATCACGCTGTCGGCATATTTCAGCAATTCGGCATTCTCTTTCTCACTCAAGTCCTTGCCGGTGTAAACGATCACCGGGCATTTGGCAATTTTGTCATCCTGGTTGATGAAATTGAGTAGTTCGAAGCCCGACATATCGGGCAGGGTGAGATCGAGAATGATGCAGTCGAAGGGTTGGGCGCGCAGGGTTTCGATGGCGGCCTGGGCGCTGCTGGCCTCGCTGATTTTTACATCGCTGCCACCCAGCAGTTGGCGCACCGAATGGCGCAGCGCGTCGTCATCTTCGATCACCATCAGGCTTTTGATGTCGCGGGCCAAAAAGCCGCCGATCTTCTGGAAGACCGCTTCGAGGCCCTCGTTGCTGACCGGTTTGCTGAGGAAACCCAGGGCGCCGCGCTTATAGGCATCCACCGTCTCTTCCTGGGCCGATAAAATGTGCACGGGGATGTGTCGCAGCGACGGCTCACCCTTCAAACGATCCAGCACCTGCCAGCCATCCATGCCGGGCAGTTTCAGATCAAGCAAGATGGCATCGGGGCCGTGCTGACGAGCCAGCGCCAGGCCATCTTCGCCGGTGAGGGCCAGCAAGCACTTGAACTCTTTTTTGTGGGCATGGTCGAACAACACTTTGGCAAACTGGGCGTCATCTTCGATCACCAGCAGCGTCTTATCGCCTTTCTGCAGGTTGCCGCGGTCGTCAGGAATGGGGGAGGGGGTGAGAGGGTGAGTGGGTGAGTGGGTGACGGCCTCCCGACCGCCTGCTCCCGGTTCCCTGCCACCTGCCCCCTGCTCCTTGCTCCCTGCTCCCGGCTTCCCGCTCCCTGCCCCTTGCTCCGTGCCTCCTGCCCCCTGCAACGGCAAATACAGCGTAAACACACTCCCCTTGCCCATCTCGCTCTCCAGGCCAATGCTGCCGCCCAGGCGCGCAGCCAACTCACGCGAAATGGTCAGGCCCAGGCCGGTGCCGCCATATTTGCGGCTGGTAGAGCCGTCGGCCTGCTGGAAGGCCTCGAAGACGCGTTTTTGCTGTTCGGGGTTCATGCCAATGCCCGTATCGCGCACGCGGATGGCAACCTGCGCGCCGGCCCGTTCGATAGCCAACCCCACGCGGCCCTTTTCGGTAAATTTGAAGGCATTGGAAAGCAGGTTTTTCACCACCTGTTCCACGCGCTGCTGATCGGTTTCGATGGTTTCGGGCAGGTCTTCGGCCACCGAGACATCGAAAGCAACCGCCTTCTCTTGCGCCATGTGAGCGAAGACCAGGCGCATATTGTCGGCCAGGGTCGCCAGCGACATGGGGGCGATGTGGAAGGTCATCCGCCCGGCTTCCACCTTCGAGAGATCGAGAATTTCGTTGATCAGCGAGAGCAGGTCGGAGCCGCTCTGGTGGATGATACGCGCCGATTCGACCTGATCGGGCGTGAGGTTGCCTTCGCCGTTGTTAGCCAACATGCGCGCCAGAATGAGCAGGCTGTTGAGCGGTGTGCGCAATTCGTGGCTCATGTTGGCAAGGAATTCCGATTTGTATTTGTTGGCAACGCTCAACTCATCGGTACGCGCCTGCAATTCGGCCTGGGCCACCTTCAAATCGCGGTTTTGTTGGTCCAACATGCTGCGCTGCTCTTCCAACTCGGCGTTGGTGGCTTCGAGAGCGCTCTGCTGCTGGCGCAGTTGCTCTTGCGAGGCGCGCAAATTTTCAGATTGCGAGCGCAGTTCCTCGTTGATCGCTTTGAGGGCTTCTTCGCGGGCTTGCAGCGAGGCGGCCTGTTCCTGGGTTTGGCTCAACAACTGATTGATCTGTTCGCGCGTGCGGGCGGTGTTGAAGGCCACGCCCACGTTGGCCAGGGCATGTTCGAGGAACTCCACCTGGACGCGGTTGGGCGGCTGTACCAGGCCCAATTCCACCACGCCCAGCACTTCGCCTTCAAACAGGAAGGGGGCGACGACAATGTGGCTGGGGTTGATCTGTAGCAGCGCCGACGCGGCGGGCAGGTAATCGGCAGGGATATTGGTAAACGTGATGGTCTTTTTTTCAAGGGCAGCCTGGCCCACCAACCCCTCGCCCACCTTGAAGCGGTTGCGGACATGTTTCCGCTGGCTGAAGGCGTAACTGCCCAACAAATGCAGGGTTTGTTCACCAGAATACATCACAAACAATGCCCCCACCGGGGCTTCGAGGGCGGTGCAAAGCTGGCGAATGATGACGGCGGCCAGGGCGGTCAGGTTTTGTTCGCCGCTCATCGCCTGGCCGAGGGCGGCCTGGGCATTGGCCTGCCACGCCTCAGCCTGGATGGTCTGGCGGGCCGCTTCGGCCTCGCGCCGGGCAATTTCGGCGGCCTGGCTGCGCTCGGAGAGCAGTTCATTGGCCTGGTTCAATTCTGCCGCGCGCTGATCAAGCATCTGCCGCGTTTGCTGCAACTCGCCGACTGACCGGGTTGCCACGGTCAGGGTGCGTCCCACAAACCACAGCGCCACCGTCACCACACCGACGGCAAGCGTGAAGCTGACGCCTTCAAACAAAATCGACTGTAACGTGGTGGGATCGGCCAAGGGACGCAGCGCCAGCCAATCCTGGCTATAAGCTACCCCAAAGACACCATAGGTAAACACGCTCAACAATGCGGCCGCGAAGCCATAACGTGGCTCTAACAGCAGTGCGGTGCAGACGATGAATGCCAGCAAAAAAATACGCCCCCCGCCGGCCAGCCAGGCTAATTGAAAGGCAAGTACCGACAACCCATACATCGCCGTCAAAAAGATCAGCGCGCGCCAGCGGTCGGGGATATTCCTGGCGAAGAAAAGCGCCACCGCCAGCAGCCATGCGCCGCCATACATAGCCAACGCCCAGGGTTCGCTGCCACCAAAGCGCCAGGCGCGATAAAAGATAAAGATAATGCCTGCCGTGCCTAACAGGGCCGTAGCCCCCAGCAAAAAATTGAGCACGCCGCTGCGCAGTTTTTCGATGCGTTGGAGTTGATCTTGCGAATCGGTTTCAGGATGGTTGGGTGACATGGTTTACCTTTCCCTATAAGCGGCACGGTCGGCGCGCATCGCTTCGGCCTGGGCTTCCAGTTCTTCATTGATGGCGCGCAATTCTTCCTCGCGCGTGTGCAATTCTTCTGTTTGCACCTGGCTTTCTTGAAGCAGTTCATCTATGCGGGCACGCGTTTGCGCCGTTTGCAGCGCGGAGGCCACCATTTCGGCGGCGCGCTGCAAAAAAAGCTCCTGCTGCGCGGTGAGCGGCTGCACCAGGCCGATTTCGATCACCCCGGCCAATTGCTCGTTATAACGCAGCGGCCAGAGAGCGATCTGCTGCGGCGGGTTCTCGCCCAGGCCCGAAACGACATCCAGATAGCCCGGCGGAACCTGCTTCAAGAGGATCGGCTGCTGCTCGCGCCCCACCTGGCCGATCAGCCCTTCGCCCAGGGCAAAACTGCGCCGCGGCTGCCCATCGGCAAAGGTGAAGGCGCGCCCGCCAGCAAAGTGCAAACGCTGGTCGTCGCGCCAGACGAACAAAGCCCCCACCGGCGAACGCAGCCAATCTCACACGGCGCGCATCGCATTGGAGGCCAGGCTTTCGACGCCTTGCTGGCCGCGCAGCGCCTCGTTGACGGCCAACTGCCCATTGCTCAGCCAGATTTCGTTTTCCAAAGACTGCCGGGCGTTTTCGGCCTCCAGGCGGGCTGCTTCGGCCAGGGCGGTGCGTTCGGCCACACGAGTTTCGAGGGTGGCCTGCATGGCGCGCAATTCGTGGTTGGCCGTGGTAATTTCGTCCAGCCGCTGGCGCTCGATCAGGTCGCGCACGCCGCTGAAAATGGCCAGCAAAATGCCCGTGAGCGTGCCACTGCCCGCCGGGGCATAAAAATCGCTGCGCTGCTCATCTGGCAGCAACGCCGCCACAACCATCCAACACAAGGTATTGCTCACCACCGCCAGCGACAGCCCCCGCACCGACAAGGTGGCCGAGCCGATCACAAAGCCGATCACCACCAGGGCCAAAAAGGTCGGGCCAGCATCCTTGAAAGGCACAACTGCCAGGATGCTGTACCCCGAAGCGACCAACAAGACGACCAAAATCCAGGCTGCCAGGCGAAAATGGCGGGTGCGGCTGAGGCCATAAGCGGCCCCCGAGGCGATGACGACGATGAACATGACCCCCGCCCCCTGGATCGCTGAGCCTACCGCCAGAATGCTCACCGCGGCCAACAGAAACCAGCCAGCCAACACGAGCGAAACCCAGGCCAACAACTGCGCCTGACGGCGCTGGCCCACATCGCTGATCACGGCAGCCGGCTCAGCGAGCAACCGGCGAAGGGAAAACCGCCTGGGGAGGGGTGAAGAGGGTGGGTTCATCGGTCAATACCTAAAAAGATTCGGTGCGCGCCAGCAGTTCTTCGTTGGCGGCGCGTAATTCTTCTTCCTGGGCCTGCAATTCTTCGGCCTGGCGTTGGATTTCTTCGAGCAGTTCGTTCAAATGGGCGCGGGTTTGGGCGCTCTGCACGGCCACGGCGATACTTTCAGCCACGCGTTCGAGAAATTGTACCGAACGCTCAGCAAAGGGTTCAAACGCGCCCATCTCGATCACGCCGAGGATATTTTCAGCCAGAACCAGCGGTACGAAAATCACGTGCGTCGGGGCGATTTCAGTGGCGATGATCGCCACTTTGAGCGGATCACCCGCTGGCTGCGCAACGACGGCGATGCGCTTTTCCAGGGCCGCCTGGCCCAACAAGCCCTCGCCCAGGTCGAAGGCGGCAGGCAGGTTGGGCGGCATGGCAAAACCGCCCAGCAGGTGCAAGCGCCGGTCGCGCCGCAAGTAAAACGCCCCTACGGGCAGTTCAAGGTAGCGGCACATAAAGCTGGTCACACCATTGGCCAGGCTGGCAAGATCGGGGTCGCCGCGCAAAATTTCGTTCAACTGCGATTGCCCGGCGATCTGCCACATTTGGATGCCCAGGGCGCGGTTGGCTTCTTCGGCGCGTTGGCGAGCGCTTTCAGCTTCCTGGCGGGAGGCTTCGAGGGCCTGGGTGCGCCGGACCACACGATCTTCCAGAGTGTTTTGGATGGCGCGCAATTCCTGGTTGGCCTGCTGCACCTCAGACAGGCGGGCCTTCTCCAATGAATTGCGAAAAGCCGTCACCACCACCAACGACGCGCCAAGGGTGAAAAAAATTCCGCTATCCAGCATAACTTGGGGAACGTTAGGCGCCACCCAGATCAATAAAATGACCGCCGCAAGGTTGACCCCTAAAAAAAAGACCTGCCCGGCTATCGGCAGCAGGGCGCTGGCCAAAATCAAGGCCAGGGGAATGGCTGAGTATAGCGCGCCATCAGGATCATCTGTGCCGATCAGTACAAAACCGACGCCCATGACAGAAAAGGTGATCGGTAACAGAAACGCCCCCCAGCGGTAAGCAGACGTGCGTCCCAGGCCATAACACAGAAAATTGACGACTGAAGCGATCAGCAAGATCACGTTGGCCGCCTTCAACCCATTGGAGCGAATGGATGCGGCTGCGCCGACCAATAACATCACCGCCATCAGCAGCGCAAAGGCCATCAGCAGGCGCGCCCGGCGCTGATCGCCAACATCGCTGACGCTCGGATGAACGCTGACGAGCGTTGCCCACAGACGGGACAAACGCCGCCGCCAACTCGACAGGAGCGCTGAATCAGGCATAGATGCCTCCCATTTCGGCGCGCATTCGCTCTGCCTGGGCGAGCAGTTCTTCGTTGGCAGCGCGCAGTTCTTCTTCCTGGGCCTGCAATTCTTCGGCCTGGCGTTGTGTTTCTTCGAGCAGTTCGTTCAACTGGGCGCGGGTTTGGGCGCTGCGCAGGGCCACGGCAATGCTTTGGGCCACGCGTTCGAGCAATTGCACGGCGCGTTCGGCAAAGGGTTCAAAGGCGCCCAGTTCCAGCACGCCCAACAGGTTATCGGTATAAACCAGGGGCAGGATCGCCACATGCAGCGGGGCGCTTTCGCCCAGGGCCGAAGTCACTTTGAGCGCCGCATATTGGGCGGGCTGTTCAAAGAGGATCAGGCGTTTCTCCCGCGCAGCCTGGCCCAGCACCCCCTCGCCCAGGTTGAAAGCCGACTGCAGGCCTTGCGGCGCAGCATAGCCACCGACGAGGTGCAAGCGTTCGCCGTTGCGCACATAGAAAACCCCCACCGGCAATTTCAGGTAGTGACACAAGAAACTGACCACACCATCGGCCAGGGTTGGCAGGTCTTGATCGCCGCGCAGGGCCTCATTCAATTGCGACTGGCCGGCCACCTGCCACATCTGCGTCCCCAGGGCCTGGTTGGCGTCCTCGGCCTGTTGGCGGGCGGCTTCGGCTTCGTGGCGGGCCTGTTCGGAGCGTTGGGTACGTTCGGCCACACGGATTTCGAGGTTGGCGCGCGCTTGCTCCAGGTCGCGGGCATATTGTTGGGAGCGTTTCAGCGCCTGCCGCCAGCCTGAAAGGGTCACCCACAACAGGCCCGTGGTCAGGATGATATTCACCGCGGCGATCAACAGCCCCACGAAAGGCGTAATCGGCAACAACACCGGCAAATATCCCTGCGCATCCAGCCAGGTGATCACCACGCTGGCGGCCAGGCTGAGCGCGCCAAAAGCCACCACTGCGCCGATCCCTGAAAGCATTCCCGCCATCAGAATGGCAACCAGAAAACCGGCGGTTTCGGGGTTGACCATGCCGCCAGAAATCGCCACCAAAATCACCGTGGCGCTCCACAAGAACAACACGAACCCCCATGACACCATGCGCACATGCCCGGCGCGTAAAGCGGCCACTGCGCCAAGGGCTATGATCAACATACTGCCAACGATCAGCGAACCAAGCAGCGGCTGCGCCGTAAAGGGCATAGCGACCAGGGCCAGCACCCACGACAAGGCATTGAACCAGATGATGGCGTTCAAAATCTGAGCGGTACGAGTTTTCTCTTCATCGCCAATGAAAACGGGCGGGGCGAAAAAATACATCAAGCGGTGTCGCATGATACGCTCCTAAGCGATTAACCGGACCAGCAATTGCCCAATTTCGAGCGGGGGCAGCACATGATCGGGCCGGGTTGCCTGCATGGCAGACCTGGGCATATAGGGGACTTCAGCGCTTTCGGGGGCTTGCACGATGGCCAGGCCGCCGCGCTGCTTGATATACGCCAGGCCGGCGGCGCCATCCTGGTTGGCGCCGCTCAGCACAACGCCGATCAGCGCCGGGCCATAGGCATCGGCGGCGCTCTCGAATAAAACATCTATGGAAGGCCGCGAATAATGTACTTTGGAGTCAATGGAGAGCGAAAAGGTATGATCATCTTCAACGAGCAGGTGGTAGTTGGGCGGAGCGAAGTAAACCAGCCCGGCGCGAATGGCTTCCTTCTCTTCGGCCTCACGCAGCGAGATGGCGCAGCCGTGAGCGGCATACATGAGCGCGGGGCCTTCTTGTAAGGGGTGTAAATGCTGCGCCACGATCACCGGGCAGGCGAAATTTTCGGGCAGGCATTGAAATATGGGCAGTAATGCCTTCGACCCACCCGCCGAAGCGCCGATCACGATGGCCTGGTAAGGTGCGGCTGGCATGATCACACCGCCCGTTTCTGATAGATGCGCTCGGCGGCATCTACCGTCTTGTATTGGTCGCGCACGCCGGAAAAGTCAATGCTTTCTTTGTTGCCCAGGCACAAGAAACCACCGTGGGTGAGGCTGTTGGTCAACGTGGAAAGCGCCCAATTTTGCAGGCTGCGGTCGAAATAGATCAACACGTTGCGGCAGAAAACCAACTGCACTTCGCTGAAAACCGTATCGGCCACCAGGTTGTGAGGGGCAAAGGTGATATTTTTGCGCAGCGCTTTATCCATGATCACCGATTCGTATTCGGCGTGGTAATAATCGGCAAAGGAACGGCTGCCGCCGGCTTTCTGGTAGTTGAGGGTATATTGTTGAACGTCTTTGAGCGAGTAAATGCCCTCGCGGGCTTTCTTGAGGGCGGTTTCGTTAAAGTCGGTGGCAAAGAGGGTGGCGCGTTCGAGCAGTTCTTCTTCTTTCAGCAAGATCGCCAGCGAATACACTTCCTCCCCCGTGGCGCAGCCAGACACCCACACCTTGAAAAAGGGATAGGTTTTCAGGTATGGCAACACGTTTTTACGCACGGAGTGGTAAAAATCGGGGTCGCGAAACATTTCGGTAACGGTGATGGAGAAATCGTAAATGACGCTGCGGGCATAGCCCTCGTCATGTAAAATCTGCGCGAACAATTCGCTGAGGTGCTGGCGGTTCGATCTCCCCAAGATATAGCGCAAACGTCGGCGCACCGACGCCCGGGCGTAATGACGAAAATCATAGCCATAGCGCCGGTAGATGGCATCGAGGAACAAATCTATTTCGATATTCTCGATCTGCTCAAGCTCCATAGACACAGGCCCCCGCCGCCCACGTTGGCGATGGTAAGACTCAGCAACTGCTTCCATTGTACAGGAAAACAGCGCGCGCGATGTCTAACAATCTGATAAAAAAGCAACGTGACAATTATAACCATCTATATCGTAATTTCAGCCGGCGCATGGCCTGACAGTTTTGAGAGTAGCCCGGACACCAAAGCGCCTGACCCACGAACTCCCGGCACGGCAAACGAGGATTTTTGGCTCTCTGGGATTTGCTGTGATGCGTTTCAAGATGAACCACGAATAGCACGAATTTACACGAATAAAAACCAAAAATTCGTGCAGATTGGTGTTATTCGTGGTTTGGATAGTGCCTGGATGAAAGTGATTACGGCAACTCCCCAAGACCCAGATTTTTGAAGTAGCGCCCTGGGCGTTTTGCTTTGTGCGGATTAGGCTGGCTGATATAATCCAACGAACTACTATCTGAGGAGCGCACACTTGGGTCACATTCTCGTACTCTATGACAGCCAGGGGGGCTACACCGCCAAAATGGCGCAATACGTTGCCGAAGGGGCAGCGCAAATTTCAGGCCACGAAATTCGCCTGAAATCGGTCGAGGAAGCCAGTAAAGAAGATATTTTATGGGCCGATGGCGTGGCCGTCGGTTCGCCCACGCACTTGGGGCTGGTTTCGGCAAAGATGAAGGCATTTTGGGATGGTATCACCGACATTTGGGGGCAGGTGGATGGGAAAATCGGCTGCGCCTTCTCGTCATCGGGCGGGTGGGGCGGCGGCAATGAACTGGCCTGTTTATCTATATTGGTTTTGCTGATCAATTACGGTTTCCTGGTCTTTGGCCTGCCCGATTACGTGGGCAAGCAGTTCACCCTGCACTACGGGGCCGTACTGGCTGGCGAACCGCGCCGCGAGGTGGAGATTGCCGCCTGCCAGCGCCTGGGCAAACGCCTGGCGCAATGGGTGGCCTTCTATGCTGATGGCCGCGCCGACCAAAACCCCGGCCCGCTTTCACAGCGTTCATAAATGTACAATCATTTCAGCGATACCCATAAGATGCCAAAACCTTCCACCCCCAACATTGTCCTGATCATGGCCGACCAATGGCGCGGCGATTGTCTGAGCATTGACGGCCACCCTATCGTCCACACGCCCTATCTCGACCAGCTTGCCCTGCGCGGGGCGCGCTTCGAACACGCCTATTCAGCCACACCCACCTGCATTGCTGCCCGCGCCGCCTTGTTTACCGGGCTGCGGCCCAGTTCACATGGACGCGTTGGCTACCAGGATGGCGTGCCGTGGGACTACGACCTGACCCTGGCGGGCGAGTTTACCCGCCTGGGCTACCAGACCCAGGCCATCGGCAAGATGCACGTCTACCCCGAACGCTCACAACTGGGCTTCCAAAATGTGATCCTGCACGATGGCTTTTTGCACCATGCCCGCCGCAACCACACTGACCTGGATCGGATAGACGATTACCTGCCCTGGCTGCGCCGCGAAGTGGGCCGCGCAGCCGATTATTTCGATCATGGCGTCAATTGCAATTCTATCGTCGCCCGCCCGTGGGATAAGGCCGAATACCTGCACCCCACCAATTTTGTCGTTTCGCAGGGGATTGACTTTCTGCGCCGCCGCGACCCGCGCAAGCCATTCTTCCTGTTTCTCTCCTTCCATCGCCCCCACCCGCCATACGACCCGCCCGCCTGGGCCTTCGAGCAATACATCCACCGCCAGATGCCGCCCCCGCCCATGGGCGATTGGGTAGATACGCTGCTGCCCTATGCCACGCCTGGCAGTCCCGAAGCCTTCGTGGACCCCTGTGTTGCGCCCGAACTGTTGCAACGCGCCCGGGCCGGCTACTACGGCCACATGACCCACATTGACCATCAAATCAACCGCTTCGTCGAAACGCTGGACGATTACAACCTCCGCCAAAACACCATCATCGTTTTCACCGCCGATCACGGCGAAATGATGGGCGACCACGGCATGTTCCGCAAAGGCTACGCCTACGAAGGCTCGGCGCGCATCCCCCTGATCATCAGCGGCCCGGCAGAATTGGGCATCAAAGCGGGCAACATTCACAGCGCGCCGGTGGAACTGCGCGACATCTTCCCCTCGCTGCTCGATTGCGCCGGGCTGCCTATCCCACAGCAGCTGGAGGGGCGCAGTTTCTTACCCATTTTGCAAGATAAGACCCGCGCCACCCGCAAACACCTGCACGGCGAACACACCATCTTCGGCCAATCCATGCAATGGATGACCGACGGCCACGAAAAATACATCTGGTACAGCGGCACTGGCGTGGAACAGCTTTTCAACCTGGATCGCGACCCGTACGAATGCCACAACTTGCCTGGCGAACCCGATCAATCCATCGTCCTCTCGCGCTGGCGCGCCCGCCTGATCGAAGAACTGCGCAGCCGGCCCGAAGGCTTCACCGATGGCGACCGGTTGATTCCGGGGCGGCCCGTGTCGCCCATCTTGCCAGGCATACTCAGCCAACCTTAACCAGGCGCTATTGACCCGCCCTCCCTTTCCGGGTATAAACGACCCATCCACCCATTTTGCGAAACCGAGTTTTTGACCAAAACTCGGTTTCTGGTTACGAGCGTACCCATGCCCTCCCTTCCTCGCCGTTCCTTTCTCAAACTTGCCGGGCTTGCCGCGGGCAGCCTGGCCTTAAGCCCGTTGCGCTCCTGGCAGCACCGCCTGGCCCAACAAGAACCGCCAGCCTTCCCGCAATCTGAGCGGCTTGGCCGTGTCTTCACGTACACCAAAGTAGATGTCAAGGCCCGTCCCGATTACAACAGTGAAACCGTCGCCACCCTCTACGATGACACGGTCGTTCCCTGGGTTCACGAAGTTGCCGGCAGTCACCCGCACCGCTTTCGCCAGCGCTGGGTCGAAACCGACCAGGGCTACATCTGGTCTTCTGATTTACAGCCCGTGCGCAACCTGCCCAACGCGCCGCTCCAAGAACTGCCCACCACCAGCCTGGGACAAGGCATG
This sequence comes from uncultured Anaerolineaceae bacterium, assembly GCA_964606085.1. Lineage (GTDB taxonomy): Bacteria > Chloroflexota > Anaerolineae > Anaerolineales > UBA4823 > CAIQJJ01. The sequence continues at coordinate 6,452 of CAZSFD010000066.1, read as the reverse complement.
TGGGTGGAAGTGACCGTGCCGTATGTAGACCTGGTTCTCGACAACCCACCCGCCCGCGCCCCCTGGCTCAAATATCTGGTGGAGATCAACCGCCCGGCGCGGCTGTATTACAGCCAGATCATCTGGGCCGATGCGATCAAAAGCGACGAAAACGGCCAGGTGTGGTACCGCCTGAACGAGCAATTCGGCTATGGCGACATCTTCTGGGGGCGCGCCGAGGCCTTCCGCTCGATCACCGCCGACGAAGTGGCCCCGATCAGCCCGGATGTGACCGACAAGCGTGTGCAGGTTAACGTGTTCGACCAATTTCAGACGCTTTCCTGCTTCGAGGGCAAAGCCGAGGTGTTCTACGCCATCGTCGCCGCCGGGCGCAAGGCCGACCCCGATGGCAACGTTCTCGACCATTCGTCCACGCCGCAGGGCAAACACTTCATCTGGCGCAAGCAAATTTCCACCCACATGAGCGGCGGCACCACTGGCGGCGGCTACGACCTGCCCGGCATCGGCTGGACGGTGCTGTTCAGCGGCACAGGCGTGGCATTGCATTCCACCTTCTGGCACAACAACTTCGGCGGCGAACTAATGTCGCATGGCTGCGTCAACCTGCGCCCCGAAGACGCCAAATGGGTCTTCCGTTGGACATCGCCCACTGTGCCGCTCGACCCCGGCGATGTGACGATCAATGGAATGACGGCAACACCGGTTGAAGTAATTGAGGCATGATATGACCACCGAGAGAATTGTTATCCACCCTGAAATCCATTTTGGCAAACCCTGTGTCGCGGGTACGCGCATCCCGGTTGAAGATGTATTAGAACTTGTCAGCGAAGGGATCGCTTTTGATACCATCGTGCAAGATTACTACCCAGATTTAACCACAGATGATGTTCGAGCCTGCGTTCGGTATGCTTATGAAATCGTTGCCAGCGAAGAAATTCGCGTTGCCATGCCAGTATGAAACTTTTGCTCGACCAGGATGTGTATGAACGAACGGCACGTTTTCTACAACAGGCCGGGCATGATGTACTCCGCGTTTCAGAAATACAGATGGCAGAATCTGCCGATGAAAGCATTTTGAACCAAGCTGCTGCATTAGGACGGATTTTAATCACACGCGATAGCGATTATGGCGGGTTGGTTTTCATCCGGCATGTTGGAAGCGGTGTAATTTTCTTACGGACAACATTGGATGAGCTTGAGCAAGTTCACCAAGAATTGGCGCAAGTTCTATCACGCTACTCGGCAACAGAATTAGAAAGGGCTTTTGTCGTTGTACAGGTAAGACGACATCGCATTCGAAAGGTATAAACTATGGCAAATCCGAACATCGGCATTTGGTTGGCCTTCATCGCCGGGCTGGCGTCGTTCCTTTCGCCGTGCGTGTTCTCGCTCGTCCCGGCGTATATTTCCTACCTGGGCGGGCGTTCGGCGGCCTCGGCGCAGGGCAAGGATGGCGGCGACCGTTGGCTGACGCTGGCACATGCCCTGGCCTTCGTGCTGGGGTTCAGCGTTATCTTCATCTTATTGGGTCTGGGCGTCTCGCTGCTGGGTGGTGCGCTGGTGGGCATCATGCCGCTGCTGACACGCATCGGCGGGCTGGTGGTGATCATCTTCGGCCTGCACATGATCGGCATCTTCCGCATCGCCTGGCTCGAATATGACCTGCGCCCGCAATCCACCCCCGACCGCAGCCTGGGGTTTCTTTCTTCTTTTCTGATGGGCGTGTTTTTCTCGGCGGGCTGGTCGCCGTGCGTGGGGCCGATCCTGGGGGTGATCCTGACTCTTTCGTTCACCGGCGGTTCGATCTTGCAGGGCGTGACCCTGCTGACGGCCTATTCGGCGGGCCTGGCCATCCCCTTCCTGTTCGCCGCCACGCAGATCAGCCTCGTCACCACGGCCATTCGACGCTACGGCAAAGCCGCCCGCTATGTGGAAATCGGCATGGGCGCGCTGATGGTGCTGATCGGGGCGATGCTGCTCTTCACACAGGGCTTCGGGCCGCTGGCTACCCTCGGCGCTGACCTGTTCGCCGAGTTCGACGAAGTGCAAACCGGCACGATCATGCTGATCGGCCTGGCGGTGCTGGCGATTTTGGGGCTGATCCCCGCCTTCATCGCCCGCAGCCGGGGGCGCAGTTTCCTGGATTGGTGGTTCTTTGGCATGAGCCTGTTCCCGCTGGCCCTGATCCTGGCGGTGCGGCTGAAAACGGTCAACGATGAGCAATCGTAAGTTTTGGCTGGTCTTCGCCGCGGCTGTTTTGTTGGCCTGCGGGTGCATCGGCGGCCTGGGCATCGTGACTCTGGGGGCCAGCATTGGCCTGGCCCAGGGACAGCCCAATGCCGCAGATGCGCCGCGCAGTCCCGCGCCAGGCATCGGTCAGCTTGCCCCCGATTTCACGCTGACCAGCCTGAGCAATCAAACCATCCAACTGAGCGCGTTGCGCGGTCAGCCGGTGGTGATCAACTTTTGGGCCAGTTGGTGTTCGCCCTGCACCGAGGAAATGCCCATTTTCCAGGAATACAGTGAAAATTACCCCGACCTGCAATTGTTCGCCGTTAATGCCGGTGAATCAGCCGAAACAGTGCAACGCTTCATTTCCCAGAACAAATACACCTTCGATGTGCTGCTCGATCCCAGCGAAACGGTGAATGCCCGCTATCGCGTCAGCGCCATCCCTGCCACCTACTTTCTCGATGCCGAGGGGCAGATTGCCGCCATTCAGATCGGCTCGATGAGCGCAACACAATTCCAAAATTATCTCCAACAGATCGGTATCCCCTCAGAATGATCTTTATCACCCTTTACACCCGCCCCAACTGCCACCTGTGCGAAGAGACCCTGGCGCAGCTCCAGGCGCTCAACGCCACCATCCCCCACCAAATTACCCAAATTGACATCGAAAGCGATCCGCGGCTGCTTGCCCAATATGGACAGCGTGTGCCGGTGCTGGTGGTTGGCCCCTACAACCTGCAGGCCCCCATCACACCACAAGACCTGGAGATCACCCTCAAAGCTGTCCAGCTTGGCAGCCAACAAAACGCCAAAATTAATGATGACCTGGCCAGCGGGCAAATAGACCTGGGCCTGACCTGGCAAGGGGCAGATCGCTTTTCGCTGTGGATGGGCAAGCACTGGCTGGCTTTTGTGGCGGCGTTGGTGGGCATTTACCTGCTGGGCGCTTTCTTACCGGCGTTTTTGATGAAGGCCAACGCCACACTGCCGGCCAACCTGCTCTACAAAGCTTACAGTTATGTCTGCCACCAGCTACCCTATCGCTCGTGGTTTCTCTTTGGCGAACAGGCCGCCTACCCACGGGCGCTGGCGGGAGTAGGCGGCCTGCTCAGCTTCGAAGCCGCCACGGGTCTCAGCGAAAGCACCGCGCCACAGGCCATTTTTGCCGCCCGCGAATACGTGGGCGATGCGCGCATCGGCTACAAAGTGGCCCTCTGCCAGCGCGATGTCGCCATCTATGCGGCCATCATCTTCTTCGCCGTGCTGTTTGCCATCTGGCGGCGCATCTGGCCGGATCGCCCGCTGCGACCGCTGCACTGGTTGGCCTGGATTGCGCTCGGCATCATCCCCATGGGGCTGGATGGCGGCACGCAATTGCTGACCCAATTCATCCCCGATCTGACAGCCATCCTGCCGCTGCGCGAAAGCACGCCCTTCCTGCGCACGCTGACGGGTTTCCTGTTCGGCTTTACCACGGCCTGGTTCGGCATTCCTTACATGGAAGAATCGTTTGGCGAAACCTTGCGCGTTTTCAACCGCAAGAAGGCGCTGTATGATCAGCAGGTGCGCAGGGGCAGGTAGCAAGGGGAATCCAGGTTGAAGCGCCTGTGACAGCACAAAGCCCGATTGATCGGGCGCTGCTCACCCGCCCGGCGATTGATCGCCGGGCGGGGCCAATTGGCAAAAGCGCCATGGCTTCCCGTAGGCGATTGATCGCCGGGCTATAAAGCAGCGATCCAGCTTGAAACGCCTGTGACAGCGCAAAGCCCGATTGATCGGGCGCTGCTCACCCGCCCGGCGATTGATCGCCGGGCGGCGCGCGAGGGCACTCGATCAAGGAGCAAGGAAGATGCCTTTTCACCAGGCAGATACAGTACGGTATTACACATTCGCTTCGCTCGATGCAGCGGGCGTGCGGCATGGCGTGTTCACCCGGCAGGGCGGCGTCAGCCCGCAGCCGTGGGCCTCGCTCAACCTGGGCGGGACGGTGGGCGATGACCCGGCCAACGTGGCCGCCAACCGGGAACGCGCTTTTCGCGCCCTGGCCCGCCCGCTCGATGGCATGTACGATGCCTGGCTCGTCCACGGCAATGACGTGCTGTGCGCCGACGCCCCGCACCAACCCCATGCCCCCCACCCCTACGCCGACGCCATCCTGACCGACCAGCCGCACGTCACCCTGTTCATGCGCTTCGCCGACTGCGTGCCCATTGGCCTGTACGACCCCCGCCGCAAGGTAGTGGGCCTCGTCCACGCCGGTTGGCCGGGGACGGTCAAGCATGTGGCCGCGGCGGCCGTCGAAACGATGCAGGCGCGGTACAATTCTCATCCAGCCGATATTCTCGCCGTCATCGGCCCCTCCATTGCCGTCCACCATTACCCCGTCGGCGCAACCGTCATCGAACCCGTGCAGGCCGCCTTCGGCAGTGACGCCCCCACCCTGCTGCCCGCCTATGGCCAGGCCACCCACTTCGACCTGTGGGCCGCCAACCGCCTGATCCTCGAACAAGCTGGCGTGCGCCAGATCGAAACCTGCGGCCTGTGTACCGCCTGCCACACCGACGATTGGTACTCCCACCGCGCCGAAAACGGCAAAACCGGGCGCTTTGGCATGATTCTTCATTTGTGATTGGGGAGGGGTGATCAGGGATCAGGTAATCAGGTAATCAGGCAAGCACCCCAATCTCCCAATCCCCCAATCTACCAATCTACCAATCCCCCAATCCCCATGAACTACCACCGCATCGCCACCCTCCAGACCGCTGAAAAATTCGACAGCCACCTCAACCACCTGGGCATCGCAATCCCTTTCGACCAGGCGCTTGAACTCGGCCCCACTGCCCCGCTGGCACAAGCCTACACCCTGCGCAGCGGCTTCACCATTGGCAACCGCTTCTGCATCCTGCCGATGGAAGGCTGGGACGGCACAACCGATGGCCGCCCCACCGAGTTAGTCACACGCCGCTGGCGCAACTTCGGCCTCAGCGGGGCCAAGCTGATCTGGGGTGGCGAGGCGGCAGCCGTGCGCCCCGATGGCCGCGCCAATCCCAACCAACTGATCATCCACGCCGCTACCCTGCCCGACATCGCCGCCCTGCGCCAGGCCCTGGTAGATGAACACCAGGCCCACTTTGGCCGCAGCGACGACCTGCTGGTGGGCCTGCAACTGACCCATTCGGGCCGCTTCTGCCGCCCCAACGACAAAAAACGCATGGCGCCGCGCATCCTCTACCACCACCCCATCCTCGACCGCAAATTTGGCCTGCCGCCCGATTACCCGTTGCTGACCGATGGCGAAATTGACGACCTGATTGGCGATTACGTGGCCGCCGCCCGCCTGGCGCAAGAAGCCGGCTTCACATTTGTAGATGTCAAGCACTGCCACGGCTACCTCGGCCACGAATTTCTCAGCGCCGTAGACCGGCCCGGGCGCTATGGCGGCAGTTTCGCCAACCGCACGCGTTTCCTGCGCGAGGTCGTGCAGGGCATCCGCACGCACGTGCCGGGGATGCAGATCGGCGTGCGCTTGAGCGGCTTCGATTTCGTGCCTTTCCGCCCGGGGGCCGAGGGCGTGGGGGAGCCAGAGCCGGTGGAAATGCCCTATCGCTACGCCTTCGGCGGCGACGGCACAGGCGTGGGCATTGATTACACCGAACCCTTCGCCTTTCTCGATTTGCTGGCCGAACTGGAGATCGAGCTGGTCTGCCTATCCGGCGGCAGCCCCTATTACGTGCCGCACATCCAGCGCCCGGCGCTCTTCCCGCCCTCCGACGGCTACCGCCCGCCCGAAGACCCGCTCGTCGGCGTGGCGCGCCAGATCGCCTTCACCGCCGCCATGAAACGCCACCGCCCCGACCTGTTAATCGTCGCTTCGGCGCTGACCTACCTGCAAGAATGGCTGCCGCTGGTGGGCCAGGCCATGCTGCGCCAGGGGATGGCCGATTTCATCGGGCTGGGCCGCATGGTGCTTTCGTACCCGCAACTGCCCGCCGATGTGCTGGCCGGGCGCGCCTTGCAGCGTAAACGCCTGTGCCGCACATTCAGCGATTGCACCACCGCCCCGCGCAATGGCCTGGTTTCAGGCTGCTACCCCCTCGACCCGTTCTATAAAGATCGCCCTGAAGCAGAAACTTTGACACAAATCAAAGGCAAGGAATAAGCCGTGGCGCAACTCTCTGACTTGCGAGAGCAAATCAAAGGTTTGCCCACCGTGGAAGACC
>CAZSFD010000065.1:0-28998 GCA_964606085.1 uncultured Anaerolineaceae bacterium | reverse complement strand
TGCCGCCGGCCTCGTAGAGGAAGGTGTGCGCTTTATCGCCGAGGATGGCCTCGTCGCCGCGGGCGCAGTGGGCGAGGATCGCCACCAGGTTGCCCATCGTGCCAGAAGCCACGAACAGGGCGGCTTCTTTGCCCAGCAAGTCGGCGGCCATGGCTTGCAGGCGGTTGACGGTGGGGTCGTCGCCGAAAACGTCGTCGCCGAGTTCGGCCTGGAACATGGCCTGGCGCATGGCGGGCGTGGGGTGAGAGACGGTGTCAGAGCGGAGATCGATCATAGGAAGGTTGAAAGTTGAAGGTCAAAGGTCGAGAGTCGGAGCGGGTTCAATAGGCGGCAAGGATGGGAGCGGGCGAGTGCGGCGGCGAGTGTAGAAGAAGATGATGGCTGTGCCCAGCAGCAGACCAACGATGAGAATGATACCCGCTTCGGGGCCGAAGCCGCCGCCGGTGAGCCATTCGGGCCCGGTGGGAGTCTGGATGATCAGGCTGCCGCTGGTGGTGCCGCTGACGGGGAAGCCGAAGATCGGGCCTTCGGCGAAGTTCCAGCCGATGTGCAGGCCAATCGGCAGCCAGAGCGAGCGGGTGGCGAGATAGGCATAGGCGAAGAACAGCCCCGCCACCACCAGCCAGGCCACGGCAATGGGCGAGGCGTTGGGGTTGGTGGCGTGCAGCAGGCCAAAGACGGACGAGGAGATCAGCACACCCCAAAAGCGGTTCAGGCCTTCCGACAGGTTTTGCAGCCAGTAGCCGCGGGTGAGCAGTTCTTCATACCAACCGACGGCGATGAAGACCAGCAGCAGGATCGCCAGTTCGCCCAGCGTGGCCGACCAGGGCTGCATCTGCCAGGCAAAGCCATCCACCCGTATCCAGCCGAACGCCCATTCGACCAGGAAGATCAGCGCCATCATCAGCCCGGCCAGGCCAACGCCCACGGCCAGGTCCAATGCGCCCTGGCGGTTGCATTCCAGGCCCAGGCTGGCAAATGAGCGCCGGTCGAGCCAGCGGCGCGAAAGCCACACCGCCACGGTAATGCCCACCCATTGCAGCCCCATCGCCAACGCAAAAAACCAGGTGGGATAGGGTCGCGGGACGAAGGCAAGCGGGATGCTGAATACCGTGGTGCAAAGAAAGAGCAGGACGAGATTGCCCAAAATGCGCCAACCGGCGCGCAGGCGGGGTTCGGAGTTGAGGAAGATGGTGCGGATGAGGGACATGGGGAGAGATGGTTGGGGTGGGTTATAATCGCCGGAAGCAGGAGGTTGCTATGTTGCTTGAACAGGTTGCCAGTCAGTTGGAAATTTTGCCCGAAAAACTTGAACGGGATAGCCTGCGGGTTTACCTTCAACGCGATTTGCGGCTGGTGGAAAGTGAATTATTTACGATTGCCAGCCGCTATGGCGTCAAAACGGTGGCAGAGCTAGATCAAAAAATTCAGGCAGGCGACTTTCACGAGGAAGATGCTTTTGATGATTTTTTTAGGTTAGATCACTTAGAAGCTGAAAGACAGAAATTGGTGGGATTACTCGAAAATCTGTGAACCCGACGCTTATCACCTTGCAACGCATCGCCGAAATTGAATTCAACGCCATTGTCTTTGACACTCAGATGATTGGCGAAAAATTACGCTTGCTCCTGGTTGATCAGAGTTATGTAGATGTGTGGGTGGCACGTTCAATGCCTGAACGTTTTGGCTTTCACTGGGAACGCCGCCACCTGGATGGGACAATTTATCGTTACGACAATTTTCCAGATACAGCCTGGCAGGGGGTCAGCACCTATCCACGTCATTTTCACGACGGGACACAAGCGCGCGTGCTGGATGCACCGTTTCAAGATGGCGTCATAGATGGCTTCCGCGATTTTTTGCGTTTTGTGACAACCAACCTAAGGCCGTAATCACCCCGCGCTCTTGAGATAAACCCCTTGCGGATCAAGTTCCTGGCGCAAAATACGCAATTCCTGATCGGTGGGGGCTTCGGTCTGGCGGAGTGATTGGGCAACCCGCAGCGGCCAACCGGTATTGGCGATGGCTTCGTCGGCGGTTTTGCCGGGGTGCAGGGCGGTCAGGACAAGTTCGCCGCTTTCATCAGGTTCGAGGATGCCCAGGTCGGTGACGACCGCCTGCGGGCCGCTGCCGCGCAAGCCGGCGGCCTGGCGTTCGGCCCGCCCGCCGAGGAAACCGGCGGAAGTGCGGAAATCCACTTTTTCGGGGAAGCGGCGCTTTTGGTGTGGCGTCAGCACATAGCAGCGGTTGGCCCAGGCGGCCATTTCTTGCGAGCCGCCGGAACCGGGCAGGCGCACTTTGGGGTGGGCGTAATCGCCGATGACGGTGGCGTTGATGTTGCCAAAGCGGTCAATCTGCGCTCCGCCGAGGAAGCCCACATCCACATTGCCGCGTTGCAGGTAGAGGGCGAAGATGTCGTACATGCTGCACACGGCCAGCGCCCCGCTGACCAGGGTCGGGTCGCCAATCGAGAGCGGCAGGCGGGCGGGCTGGGCACCGATCACGCCGGCTTCGTAGATCATCACCAGGCGCGGGGCGTGCGTGCGGCGGGCCAGGTTGCACGCCAGGTTGGGCAGCCCCACGCCCACGAAGACGATATCGCCGTCGCGCAGCAGGCGGGCCGCGTTGATGGTGAGCAGTTCAGGGGATGTGTAAGAAACGGTCATGGCAGATAGGGGTTAGAGGTGTACACTTCCAGGTTGTCCGCCACCAGGTCAGCGCCGATGCCGTTGATGAAGAAGCCAACTTTCCCGGCGGCAAAGGGGTCAGGATCGTTGAAATCCTGGATGAAAATGCCATTGATCCACAGCGAAATCAGGCTGCCATCTTCAGCGACCTGCACCGCCAGCAAATTGGGCGTGGCGCCGCTGCGCACGGCGCTGTGCTTTTTCCAGGCCACCAGTTCAGACCACGCATTTTCGACCAATTTGAACAGGGCATAGCCGCCATAGTCGGTGTCCACTTCAAAAACGTAGTAGTTCTGCCCATTGATGATGCCGAACGCCAGGCCATGCTTGATTTTCACCACGGGGTCCAGCACCACTTCGGCCTGCGCATAAAAATTGCGATAGGGGCCGCAGACATTACCACAGGTACTCATCGCCACAAACTTCTCTTTATTGCTCAACAGGCGCAATTGCCCATTTTTGACGGCGGTTTCACTGTCTTTGTACCAGGGTTCCCATTCGTTGGCGTTATCGGTAAAGACTTCTTTGAAGAGCAGCGCAGGCGGTTCGGTGGGGGTGTTCGTTGACGTGGCGGTGGCCTGGGGAGTGGGGGTATCGGTGGGGAAGGGGGTGTTTGTCGGCGTGGGCGTTTCGGTGGCGGTAGGCGTGACCGTGGGTGTAGACGTGGCAGTCAGCGTAGGCGTGGGGGTGGCAGTATCCGTCACCGTAGGGGTAGGGCTGGCGAGCATCGCCAACAAGGGTGACTTCGGCGAGGTCAGCAGCCAGCCACCGATCAGACTGCCCACGCACAGGCAGGCCACCACCAACACGCCAATCACAATGCCAACGGTCAGGTTTTGGGCGCGATCATCCATCTTGATTCTCCTCGTCTTGTTCCATAATTTCTTCCGGTTCTACCAGCACCTGGCGCTCGCGCCCGCCGCCCTGGCTGGGGCCAACAACCCCCAGTTCTTCCAGTTCGTCAATCAGGCGGGCGGCACGCGGGTAGCCGATGCGCAGTTGACGTTGCAGCAACGAGGCGCTGCAACGCTGCGTGCGGCGGACATAGGCGATGGCCTTTTCGACCAGGTCGTCTTTGTCGGCGGTCACTTCCAGTTCGGCCAGCAGTTGCTCCCACGGGGCGGGGGCGGCTTCGCCAGAGGCGTTCTGCTGCCAGAAGTTAATCACCTTTTCCACCTCGCCATCGGTCACCAACACGCCCTGGGCGCGCAAGGGTGAGCCGATGTCGGGCGGCAGGAAGAGCATATCGCCGTGGCCGAGCAGCGCTTCGGCCCCGGTGGTATCGAGGATGACGCGCGAATCGACGCTGGAAGCCACGGCAAACGACAGGCGGGCGGGGAAATTGGCTTTGATCAGCCCCGTCACGACGTCGGTGCTGGGGCGCTGCGTGGCGACGATGAGGTGGATGCCGGTGGCACGCGCCAACTGCGCCAGGCGGATCAGCATTGGCTCGGTCTGGTCGGGGGCTGACATCATCAGGTCGGCCAGTTCGTCAATCATCACCACCATGCGCGGCAGCGCCTCCACGCCTTTGCGGCGGCCCGCTTTGCGGTTGTAGGCATCCAGGTTGCGGGCGTTCATCGCTTCGAGCAGTTTGTAGCGCCGATCCATCTCCATCACCACCCAACGCAGCACACCCAAAATGCGCTGCACATCGGTTTCCACCTTGCCGAGCAGGTGCGGCAGGCCATTGAAGCGCACCAATTCGACCATTTTGGGGTCAATCATCACCAGGCGCAGGTCGGCGGGTGTGTTGCTCATCACCAGGCTCAAGGTGAGGGCGGCGATGCACACGCTCTTGCCCGAACCGGTTGTGCCAGCGATGAGGATGTGCGGCATGCGCTGTAAATCAGCCACCACCGGCTGGCCGGAGACGTCGCGCCCCAGGGCGATGGCAAGCGGCGAGTTGACTTTGGCAAAGGCTTCGTTTTCGAGGATGGGCCGCAAGCGCACGACCGATGAGCGCCGGTTGGGGATTTCGATGCCCACGTACGGCCGCCCCGGCACGGGCGCTTCGATGCGCAGGCGTTCGGCAGAGAGCGCCAGGGTGAGGTCGCGCTGCAACCCGGCGATCTGCGCCACGCGCACTTTGCGGCGCTCGGCTTCTTCTTCGGGGGTGGCGCCGGGCTTCTCGTGGAAGCCCGGTTCGACGGCAAACTGCGTCACCGTCGGCCCGGTCTTGAAGCCAACCACCTTGGCGGGGATGCCGAACTCGGCCAGGGTTTTTTCGATCATCCCGGCGCTTTCGTTGATAGCGCGCTCATCCATGCGGCCAGCGCCTTCGCTGCTCAGCAGGTCGAGCGGAGGCAGGCGGTCGTCGCGCGGGGCGGGCGGCCCGGCAGGGGCAGCGGGTTCTTCAGGTTCGATTTTGAACTGCTTGCGGAATTGCGGCGGGATGATCGGGCGTTTCTTTTTGGCGGCGTTGGGCAGCAGCGGTGCGGCCGCTGCGGGAGAAACCGGAGCCACGCTGACGCCGGTCTCGTTGGCGCCGGGCGGCTGCGGGTGAGGGCGGCCCAAATAGCGGTGGGCCAGCCAGTTCTCGAAGGCCGACTCGCGGATCAGTCCGATGTACAGCCCCAGGGCAAACCAGGCCAGGTAAAAAACGCCCGGCCAAAAGAGGTGCTTCAGGCCAATCAGGCGCACCATTTCCACCAGACCCCAGCCGGCCATCCCACCGTCCAATCCCTCCAGCGCCCGTTCGGTGGATGCGCCGCCGGCGATGCTGAACAGGGGCAGCAGGGCCAGGGCAGCAATTTCGAGGGCCAAAATGCGCACCCAGGGGATTGGGCGCGGCGGCACCTGCGGCGGCAAAATGAGCGCCAGGCCCAGCCCGGCCAGCGTGGCCGCCACAAAAGCGCTGCCCAGGCCCAGCCCCCATTGCAGCAGGTTGGCCCACATCTCCAGCAAGAGGCCGCCCTGGCCGGGGATGAGCATGGCCAGCAAGGTCATCACGCCGAGGGCGATCAGCAAAATGCCAGCCACATCGCGCAAAAAGCGGCGAAAGCGCAGGGCAAAGGTCAGGGCGCGGTCGAACGGCGAGGCGGGTTTGAGCAAAGGGGCAGGCGCTGGGGGTGGAGAAGCAGGGGGCATAGCCATATTTTACATCTTCGGTCTGCGAGCATTCGGCATTCGATCGTTCGTTATTTGGCGATTACGCTGAGCCTTTTACTTCCAGCACTTCTCCCTGCGGGCCTTTTTGCCCCACGTAACGGCGGTAGAACTCGGCGGCAGGCAGGCCCGATTGGGCGCATTGGTCGTAGACCTGCTGGCGGGTGATGTCGGGCGGGAAGTTCCATTCGGCGTCGGTAAACCAGATTGCCCCGCGCACGCCGGCCAGGGCATCGAGGGCGCGGCGGCGGTGGCCGAGCAAGAAGTGTTCATCGGCGGGGAGGTCAGCGAGGCCCACGAAGCGCGCCTCAGCCACTTCTTCGGCCTGGATGCGCAGTTCGCCGCCGACGATTTCGGCGGCAAAGACGGCCACATGCAGGCCGCGGCTGACCCAGCCGGGGCGCGAATACAGCCCCACCAGGCCGGTCAGGCGCACGGCCAGGCCCACTTCTTCGAGCGTCTCGCGCATGGCGGCCTGAGCGAGCGATTCGTCGTCTTCCACCCCGCCGCCGGGCAGACACCACACGTCGAAATCGGTGCGGCGGGTGAGCAGAATTTGGTTGTTGTGGAGGATGGCCGTGTTGACGCCGAGGGATGGCATGGGAACTCCTAAGCAGTCTTTTGCGCCGCGGCGATGGCGGCCTGAACCTGGGGGATGTGGCCGTAAACGTGGTTATCGGCCAGCAGCAGCCAATTGCCCACGCGATAGTAACTGCCTTTGTTGGTGGCAAATTCGGCGGGCAGGTTGGCGGTCAGCAGCAGCGTCTCTTCCTGGGCGCGTTCGAGGGCATTGAGCATGTCTATGATGGTGGGGTAGGTGGCCACGGTGGCGCGCAGGTGTGCATCCACGTTGCCGCCCCAATCATCGGCGGTATGCTCGAAGCCGCCCACCAGCTCGGCGATGAAGAATTGCAGGCCGCGCTCGCCTTGCAGGAGATGGGCCAGGGTGTCGAGGGCGCTCCATTCGTTGGGGGCAGGGCGGGCGGCGGCGGCAGCATCGCTGACACCCACGAAGCAGTTGGTCAGCGCTTCGAAGGCGGCTTCGTATTTCAGGCGGGTTTGGGCGGCCAATTCGGCGGGATCAAAGGGAACTTCGGCCAGCGGGCGGCGGGTCAGTTCCATCGTGACCGTGTGCTGTGTTGGGCCGCGATAGAAGACCACCTCGACCGGGTCGCCGCCTTTTTTGCCGGCCAGGGCGTTTTGGAAAGCATCGGGGGCGTTGGTGATGGCTTTACCGGCAATGGCGACGATCACATCATCTTTCTGCAGGCCGCATTTTTGCGCGCCCATGCCATCCACCACGCCATCGAGACGGACACCCTCCGTGACAGGCACACCGAGGTTGCTGGCCTGTTCGGGGGTGAAATCGCCGGGCAGAATGCCGATCATGGGGCGGTCGGCGATGCGGCGGTCTATGCCGGTTTCCAGCACAGAGGCCAGGTTGTGCAGGCTGCGCTGCCATTCGCGTTGGAAGTTTTCGGCCCGCGGCTGCCAATCGGCGTCATCGGGAACGGTGTGGGCCATGCGCACCAGCGTGCCGTCCGCCTGCTCTTCAAAGGTGACGGTGACCTCGGTGGGAGCGGGGTCTATGTTGGCAAACCAGCCGAAGACGACCTTCTGGTTCGGCTGCAACACCTGATATTGCCCGCTGGAATAAAAATCGCCATTCCACCACAGGTAGATGCGCCCGCGCTCGTGCGGGGCGACGGTGGCAACATCACACAGCCATTCACGCAGGGCAGTGGCGTTGGTAAAGGCGCGATAGGCCGCCGCCGGGGGCACACGGACGAATTGTTCGGCTGTCACCGTTGTCATGGATGATTCCTTTTATTGAGATAGATACCGCCCACGGGGACAAATTGCGTTTTTGTCCCCGTGGGCGGATGCCATCTGCCCCTACACCAGCTTCCAGCGCAAGGGTTGGCCGTTCAATGCAGCCAGCACTTCGCAGGCGATGTCAGCGGAGGCGCGGGTTTGGGCTTCTTCGGTCTGCGCGCCGATGTGGGGGGTGGCGACGACGTTGGGATGCGCCACGAGCGCTGACAGGCCAGGCGGTTCTGTGGCGAACACATCCAGCCCGGCAGCGGCCACCTGTCCGCTTTCGAGCGCGCCAAGCAGGGCGGTTTCATCCACCACGCCGCCGCGCGCCGCACAGATCAAGCGCACGCCGTGCTTCATCTGTGCGAAAGCTTCGCCGTTGAGCATGCCGCGCGTTTCGGCGGTGAGGGGGATGTGCAGGGTGATGAAGTCGGCGCGGGCGTACAGGTCGGCCAGGCTGACCGGTTCGGCGCCGCGTTGGGCGATCACGTCGGCGGGGATGAGCGGGTCGTAGCCGATGGACTTCATGCCCAGAGCGGCGCAGCGCCGGGCCACCTCGCCGCCGATGTTGCCCATGCCGATCACGCCGAGCGTTTTGCCGCTGAGTTCCACCCCTTCGAGCTGCTTTTTGATCCACTGCCCGGCCTTCATGGTGCTATCGGCACGCGGAATCATGCGCGCCAGGGCAAACATCAGGCCGATGGATAGCTCGGCTACGGCCAGCGAGGTGGAAATGGGGGCATTGACGACAGTGACGCCGTGGGTGCTGGCGGCGGTCAGGTCAATGTTATCTACACCCACGCCGGCGCGGCCAACCGCTTTGAGCTTCGCTGCGGCAGCGAAGACAGCCGCGGTGACTTTGGTGCGACCGCGCACGATCAGGGCATCGTATTCGCCCACCACCGCGAGCAGGTCATCGGCAGAAATATCGGGGCGGTTATCCACTTGCGCGCCAGCCCGTAAAATGGCCTGCCCGCCTTCGTGCAGGCCGTCGGTGAGTAAAATTTTCCAGGTCATGGTGATCTCCCTTAAATTCGGTTAGAATGAGAACGTGTTGTCTATTTTACCCGAAGCAGATGTGGGCCGCCGTGCTGTTTGCCGCTCACATCGTTTCCGCCACCTTTCTGCCGCAGGTGCATCTAATGAATAACGAAACCGAGATTTCGCTGGAGGCGCTGCAAACAGGCGACCGGGCCGAGTTTGCCCGCCTGGTAGAAGCCGCCTCGCCCAAAATCTACCGCCTGGCGCTCAAAATGATGGGCAATGCGCAGGATGCCGAAGACATCTTGCAAGAGACGTTCATCAAGGCTTATCGCAATTTGCACAGCTTTGCCGGGCGTTCGAGCCTTTCGACCTGGCTCTATCGCATTGCCACCAACGAGGCGCTGATGCTGCTGCGACGCAAGCATGTGGAGACCATTTCGCTGGATGAACCCATCCAAACGATGGAAAGCGAACAGGAACCGCTGCAAATTGTGGATTGGTGCTGCCTGCCCGAACAAGAACTGCTCTCGGCAGAAACGCGCCGCCGCCTGGATGAGGCCATTCGCCGCCTCTCGCCAGCCCTGCGGGTGGTCTTTCTGTTACGCGATATCGAAGGTCTCTCGACCTTTGAAACCGCCCAGGCCCTCAACCTGAGTGAAGAAGCCGTCAAAACCCGCTTGAGCCGCGCCCGGATGCAATTGCGCCAGGATTTATCGGTGTATTATGGTGAACGAATGGAGAAAGTCAGCAATGGCACACGATAGCGCTCACGCGAATTGCCGGCATTTACTGGGGGACCTGTCCGATTATGTAGACGAAACGGCCAGCCAGGAAATTTGCGCCGAGATCGAGCGCCACCTGGAAGGGTGTGAAAATTGCCGCGTGGTGGTAGATACCTTACGCAAAACGGTCTCCCTCGTCCACGCATCGGCAGAAGACGTTACGATGCCCGATGATGTGCGGGATCGGCTGTATAAGTGCCTTGAATTGGACGATCTGCTCAGAGCGAGGTAATCGCAGCAGTCCGTTGCGCCCCCCTATATATGGGGGGCGCCACGCAAACCACCCGACCGCCCAAAATGTGGATAACTCGCCAAAAACGGTGGAAAACCCCTTCCAATTGGGGAAAACTCGTTCTAATTATCCTTTTGCGGCAAAAAGCCGACCCCCATATATGGGGGTCGGCTTTTACATCAGGCCAGAAATTTGCCAGGCTGAAAGTGGGCTGGACGCCCACTTTCAGCCTGGCAAAAAGCCCCCTTTTTCTCCGGGGTATCTTCCCATGCCCCTGTGGATAAACCAGCGCTGGCAAACCCCCATATAGCGGCCTGGGCAAGCCAAGCGCCCCCACATCCCCGGCGAAAAAGCGCCTCGCCTGGCCTTATCCACATATCCACAGCCCCTACTAAGACTACTGTTAACTTAATTAGAAAAGAACTGGTGAATATCAGGGATCAGCACGAAAATACGCCGCCACGATATCCTGATAGTCCACCTGCGTCTGCGCTGAAAGGGCGGCAAAGAAATCGGCGGTGGTGGCTATTTGCCCATCACCTTGCCGGAAGTACGTTTGCAAAGCCGACAGAAAGGCCTGCTCGCCCACACGCAGACGCAAATCGTGGAGGAAGTGTGCACCGCGCAAATACACGGCATCCACATAGCCGCGAAAAGTGGGGTGATCGTAGACGGTGCTGTTGACCCAGCCCTGCGGTTGGAAGCGGTCGGAACGATATTCCCACCACCAGGGCAGCAGGTGGGGAGCATAGCGTTCGTAATAGAGCAGTTCGCTGTACGTGCATAACGCCTCGTCCAGCCACGGTTCCCAGGCCTGGTCATTGCCCACGGCACCATACCACCACTGATGGGCCGTCTCATGCGCCGACAAGGCGGTGAGATACCCCGCCGCCGTGCCGTCATGCTGCAAAAAGTATTCTTCGCCGAGGAAGAACAGGCCATCGTATTCCATGCCATCGAAGAAGTCACTCTCGATGGCGATCAACTCGGTATGGGGGTATGCGCCAAAGTGTTCGCCGTACAGCGCCAGGGCATTGCCGATCACCTGGAGCGCAGCTTGCCCCTTTTGCGCGTGTTTGGCAAAGGTGGCCTGGCGCACGCGCACCCCCTCGAACACTTTTTCAGCCACCACATACTGCTCGCTTCCTGACCAGGCAAAGCTGCGCGCATTCGGCCAGATAAAATGCCACCATCCCTCAACCTCCTCGATGACCCCCGGGGCGAGAATTTGCCAGCCGGCAGGGGCATTTGTCACCGCAATGGTCACTTCGAAATCGGCTTTGTCGAAGTTGAGGTGTTCGCCAACCGCAGCGGGTTGATAGGCCAGCCAGCCGATCCCTGCCCGATAGGGCGGCACGTAGGGGTACCAATCGCCAAAGTTGACCTGCCGGGCGGTGTAACCCAACACGCCGCCGCGCGCCAGCAGTTGCAGATGATAGGACACTTCGACCGTGCAGCGCTGACCCGCTTCGAGTGGTTCGGCCAATGGTAGATGCCAAAAACTGCCCTCGATGCGAAAATCGCCTGCTTGCAGGCCGCCCGGCCAGGTGATGCGTTGCGGCGTGAACACATTCTCCTGCCGCGCCGCATCAATCACCAGCAGCAATTCGGGCAGGCTTGCGCCGGTGTGGTTGATGTAGTGGATGGTTGCGGAGATGCTGGCTGTGTGCGAAACCCAATCGAAATCTACGGCAAGCTGGTAGGTGGTGCGCACTTGCTGGGGGGTGAGCGTGGGGGTGGGCGGCGAGATTGTGGCGGGTTGTGGGTTGGTCGGGGTGGGGGCGGGTGGCGGGGTGGGCGTCGGCGTTGCGCTGACCGCCAGGGCATCTGTGTGGGTGGGTGATGGGGTAGCGGTTGGCCCGCGGGTGGGCGTCGGCTGGAGGCCCACCGAGACCCGGCAAGCCAACAGGCCCAGCAGCACAAACGGCCAAAACCATCTTGAAACAGATTTCATAGGCCCGATTTTACCTCCCTGGCGCTATTTCACCGCCTGCTGGCGTGTACTTCTCTACTGGGGTGAGACATATTTCCTACCCCCTCCGGTTTGGATTTGGCATAATCAGGTCACGGAGGCAGCAATGAACACAAATAACGAAATCACGATCAAATTCTGGGGTGTGCGCGGCAGCCACCCGGTGCCTGGCAGTGCAACCGTGGGTTATGGCGGCAATACGGCCTGTGTGGAAGTGCGCGCCAACGGCCACATCATCATCTTTGACGCTGGCACAGGCATCATTGGCCTGGGGCGGGCGTTGGCGGCTGACGCCCGGCAGGATGGCAAACCCATCGCCGCCACGATCCTGTTCAGCCACCTCCACCACGATCACACCCAGGGCTTCCCGTTCTTCTCGCCAGCCTATCATCCGCAGGCGCGGCTCAACCTGTTTGGCATGGCCACCTCGGTGGCGGCCCTGTCGGATGTCCTCACCCACAACCAGACCCCGCCCAACTTCCCGGTCACGCTCAACGACATGGCCGCCCACAAAGACATCCGCAGCCTGGCCGAAAGCGATGTGATCGTGTTTGGCGCAGAGGGCGTGGCGGTTTACAAGGCGGCTGAAGCCCCCAGCGGCCCTGACCTGCTGCGGGTGCGCATCTTGAAATCGTACGCCCACCCTGGCGGCGTGTACATTTACCGCCTGGAATGGGGCGAGCGGGCCATCGTCTACGCCACCGATACTGAGGGTTACGTCGGCGGCGACCGCCGGCTGGTGAAGTTTGCCCAGGGCGCAGACCTGCTGATCCACGATGCGCAATATGCCGAGGCGCACTACCGCGGCCAGATGGCTGGCCTGCCCGCCACGCAGGGCTTCGGCCACTCCACGCCCGAAATGGCCTGCCAGGTGGCCGCCGCTGCCGGCGTGAAACAGCTCGTCTTGTTCCACCACGACCCCAACTACGACGATGAGATGCTGTCTGTGATGGATGCCCAGGCGAAGCAGTGTTTTGTGAACAGCCTGGCTGCTTTCGAAGGGCTGGAGATTTGCCTGTCTGCCAGGGGGGTAGAAATGAACGCCCTGGCAGACGGCCACTGGATTGACGCGTCGGGTGTAAACTTAGTTAACTCCCATACCGCTTCCTCCACCGGAGGGTAAGATGTTTCTCAATTCTTCGATCACACAAACCTTTATCTCTCCCAAGGCCCTGGCCGAAATCCCGCTCTTTCAGGGCCTGGAGATGCCCCAGTTGGCCTGGCTGGCCGGGCAACTGCGCTATAAAACCTTTCCGGCTGGCACCAACATCATCACCGCCGATACGCCTGGCGAACTGGTCTACATCGTGCAGCGCGGCACGGTCAAGATACACGTCGAGCAGGCTGGCGGCGGCGATGTGGTGCTGGGTATCCTCGGTGCGGGCGATACGGTGGGTGAAATGAGCCTGATTGACAGCGCCGGGCGTTCGGCCAGCGTGCTGACCCTCGAAGAAAGCACGCTGTTGTGGATGGACCGCCCCACCTTTCAGGATGCGCTGCATCGCTTTCCGGCGCTTGCGCTCAACCTGGTGCGCATCTTGTCGGGGCGGGTGCGCCTGAACAACGAACTGATCCAGGCTTTGGCTACGCTGGATGTGTATGGCCGGGTGGCGCGTCAACTGCTGGCCTTTGGCGAAAAATATGGTCATTGCAACGAAAAGGGTGAGGTCAAAATCCCCATCTGCCTCACCCAGGGCGACATCGCCGACCTGGTGGGGGCCTCGCGCAAGCGGGTCAACCAGGTAATGGTGGCCTTTAAGCAGCTCGAAATCATTGCGGTGGATGGCGATGGGCGCATTACCATCCAAAACCGGGATGACCTGATGCGTTATTGTCGTTAAACAGACCACCCAGGTGTTCAAACCTGGGTGGTTGGGGGTGTGGGGGACACTCTTCGGTAGCCTGGCAGTCATGGTCTTTTTTATGACGTTAGACCCATAGCTTTGCGTCACTGGTTTTCACCAGGTTTGCCTTTCGGTTGGTGTGGCAGTCGCCGAACTGTATCGTTCGTTGGCCTTCTTTCGGCTTTAGACCCATCACTCTGCGTCGCCAACTTTCGTTGGGTTTGCCATTTTCGGTAGCCCGGCTGTCGTGATCTTTTTGCGGCGATTCTTTGCCTTGTGCAAAGGGTTCGGTTCGAACCTTCATCGCAGTCTATTCTGTTACTTCCTTTTACGCTCCGGCCAGCTCGCCAAGTCTGACCGCAAAATGCTGGTTTCTTCAAAAGGCATCCAACTTAAGCTCGAATCAGGAAGTAATTTTCGACCTTTTTCGCAGATGGTAGACCCTTGGGCTTTGCGTCGCCAATTTTCATTGGTTTTGCTTTTTGTCGGAGTGTGCTTTCATTATCGCGCCGAAAAACGAAAAGTCAAATTAATGTTAATTATGTGTTAATGTTCAGGGCCGATAGAAAATGCCGTGTTCTTGCAGCATTTCTTTGATGCGCGCCACGGCCTGGTCGGTGGCGTGATGATCTTCCAGCCACAAATCGCAGGCGATGTCGGTGGTGCGGTTCTCGCCGACCCAGATCGTCTCGATGCGTTCGGGTTCGACAATGGTCTGGAAGAGCTTGAGGTCGGCCTGGGTCAGTTCGACGGCGGTGACGATCAGCACCAGCCCGGCATCCAGCAGGATGTTGGCGACTTCGGCCAGGCGGCGGACGTGTTCGTGGCGGCTGGCGCTTTCCGAATGGCCGTGGATGTCGGCATCTACGCCATAGATCACATTGCCAATTCCCAGGTAATAGACAAACTTGCCGACCTGGAACAGGTGCGCTTCGAGGGCGCGTGCCAGGCGTTTGCGCCCTACATGCTGCTGCCCGGTGATGATCACCAGGCTGGCGCGCTGGTTGTAGCGCTCGCTGCGTTCTTCATCGCTCACATCGCTGGCAATCCAGCGGGCGTTGCGCTGGAAAACCTGCTCGCGCACCTGGCTTTCGGCATCGGACAGGCCCTCCACCACAATGCCGCCGCCGCGGATTTCGTAACCATCTACCACCACGAAGCGGCTGGTATCGGGCAATACGTCAGCGCGGTCGAAGGCGATGACGTGATCGAGCGTCAGGATGCACTCGGCCATCTCGTAGCGCTCCACCTGGGTTTTCTCGCCGTCGTCGTCGAGGCTGGCGGCGTTGATCACGCGCACCACCTTTTCCACCTGGAAGCGGGTGCGCGCCGTGCCGATCTTGATCAGGTAGGGCTTTTTCAGCACCAGCGGCTCTTTGCCCAGCCAAAACAGGCTGACGCGCAGTCGTTTGGCCGTTTGTGGGGGCGTTTGGTCGGCGCGCGCCATCAGTTCACCGCGGTTGATGTAGATTTGCTGCGCAAGGGTGAACCCGGCGTGACGCGGGGTGCTGATGGCAGCGGGCGTACCGGCGTTGAAGGCTTCGATAGTTTTGATGCTGCTGCGTTTGCCCGATGGGTAGAACACCACCTCGTCGCCGGGGTGGGCGCTGCCGCTGGTCAGCGTGCCGGCCACGATGCGGCGCTGATCGCCAAATAGTGTAAAACGGTAGACATCCTGCACCGGCATACGGAACGGGCCGTCGGCAGATGCCTGGCTCTTCTCGAAGGCGTCGAGGGCCTGCAAGACGTTTGGCCCATCGTACCAGGGCATGTTGGCCGATGGCTGGCTGATGTTATCGCCTTCGCGGGCGCTGACGGGGATAAACCCGGCCGGGCGCAGCCCCACCTTGCCCAAAAACTCGCCATATTCCTGGCGGATGGCCTCGAAGCGGGCCTGGTCGTAGGCCACCAAATCCATTTTGTTGATCAGCACCACCACCTGCCGAATGCCAAGCATCGAAAGCAGGTTGCCGTGCCGCCGCGAGTTCTCTTGCACGCCTTCCTGGGCGTCAATCACCAGCAGGGCGGCCTCGGCACGTGCCGCCCCCGTGACCATATTCTTGACAAATTCGATGTGGCCGGGGGCATCTATGATGATGTAGCGCCGTTTGGCCGATTGGAAGAAGACGCGCGCCGCATCAATGGTGATGTTCTGGCGGCGTTCGTCTTTGAGGGCGTCAATCAGAAAGGCGTATTCGAAGGGCAGCGAGTTACGCTCGCAATAGGCGCGGATTTGCTCCAACTTGCCGGTGGGCAGCGAGCCGGTGTCGGCCAGCAAACGGCCCACGACGGTGCTTTTGCCGTGGTCTACATGCCCGACGAAGACGATGCTCATCTTCTCGTGGTCGAGGGGAGAAAGTTCGGTCGTATCCATCACATGTATCCTTCCCGGCGCAGCGTTTCGAGGCCGCCGCCATCTTCGGCATCTTGGGCACGCCCGGCGCGTTCGGCGATCTTGGCGAATTTGCCGGTGCGCAGTTCAGCCACGATCTCGGCCACGTTGCGCGCATCCGATTCGACCGAAGCTGTGCAGGGGTAGCAGCCCAGCGAACGGTAACGCCGGCCATTGCCCTGGTTGTAGTAGAGCGAGACGGTGGGGATGTTCTCGCGTTCGATGTATTCCCAGATGTTCAACTCGGTCCAGTCGAGCAGCGGGTGGATGCGGATGTTGGTGCCGGGGGCGAAGTCGGTTTTGAATTGATTCCAAAATTCGGGCGGCTGATCGCCTACATCCCACTCGTTGCGCTTGTCGCGCGGCGAGAAGTAGCGCTCTTTTGAGCGCGAACCTTCTTCGTCGGAGCGTGCGCCAACGATGATGCCGTGGAAGGCTTCGGGGTTTTGTTCGCGTTCGTATTCGCCGCGGCTGTGGTTGAAGCGGTAACGCACGCCCTGGCCGTTGATCGTCTGGGTCAGCGCCTCGGTTTTGAGCAGCCGACAGCAGGTGATCCGATCCACCTGCCCATCGGGGAAGGTGGTCTTGGCGGCCAGCGCCGCCTCGTTCACGCCCACGATCATCGGCAGCCGCCATTCGCGCACCAACTGGTCGCGATAGGCGATCATTTCAGGGATTTTGAAGTGCGTGTCAATGTGAATTAAGGGGAATGGCACATGACCGAAAAACGCTTTGCGCGTCAGCCACAGCAGCACGGTGCTGTCTTTGCCCATGGACCATAACATGCCCAGGCTCTTGAAGTTGGCATACGCCTCGCGCAAGATGTGGACACTGATGTTCTCCAACTCGTCCAAAGAATTCATAAAATACCTCTTTCTTGTAAATACGCGATAACCTTTGTCGCGCAGTCATCCACCGAGTCGCTCCCGCTGTGCAGGATCAACTCCGGGCTTTCTGGCGCTTCATAAGGCGATGTAATACCGGTAAATTCGGCGATCTCGCCGCGCCGCGCCCGTTGGTACAGCCCCTTCGGGTCGCGCCGCTCACACACTTCCAGCGGGCATTCCACATAAATTTCGAAGAACGACCCGGCTGGCAAAATCTGGCGCACGCGCTGGCGGTCTTCGCGCAGCGGGCTGATGAACGCCGTCAGGACGATCAGCCCGGCATCTACGAACAACTTGGCCACCTCGCCAATGCGGCGGATGTTTTCGATGCGGTCGGCCAGCGAAAAGGTCAGGCCGCGGTTGAGGCCCGTGCGAATGTTATCGCCATCGAGCAGGTAGGTGTGCGCCCGGCAGGTCTTGTTCAGGTGCAATTCTACCGCATTGGCAATGGTAGATTTCCCGCTGCCCGAAAGCCCGGTGAACCACAAACAAGCCGGCCGGTGCGGTTTGATGGCGATCCGGTCGGCTTGTTGGACGGTGTGTTGGTGGGGGTGGATAGATAGGTTGTTCAAAATTTAGCCAATAAATTCATCCAACGCGGCCAGCAGCATTTCCAAATCGCTCATCTGAATCTCGCCCATGTGAGCGATGCGGAAGGTTTTGCCTTTGGCCTGCCCGTAACCGTTGGCCATGCGCATGCCGCGCGGCGCAATGAACTTGTTGAAGGCACTGCAATCGAACTCCGGCGGATTGCCGATCACCGTCAGCGTTTGCGAGCGGTAGCCCTCGGCGGCGAAGAGCGGCCAGCCCCGGCCCTGCGCCCACGCCTGCGAACGCTGCGCTAGGGCGCTGTGGCGGGCGTAACGGTTCTCCAGCCCCTCGGCGAAAATGCGGTCGAGCTGATAATCGAGGGCGAAGATCAACGACATGGCCGGCGTCATCGGCGTCGAATCTTTGGTGCGGTGCTTTTCCAGGCGCAAAAAGTCGAAATACCAGCCGCGGTTGGGCACGCTCTTGGCCCGCTCCATCGCCCGTTCGTTCACCCCGCACAGCGCCAGGCCGGGCGGCAGCGCCAGCGCCT
This sequence comes from uncultured Anaerolineaceae bacterium, assembly GCA_964606085.1. Taxonomy (GTDB): domain Bacteria; phylum Chloroflexota; class Anaerolineae; order Anaerolineales; family UBA4823; genus CAIQJJ01. Next base: position 11,211 of record CAZSFD010000065.1, on the reverse strand, counting down.
TTTGCGATGACGTGAACAACACATCAATGCCCCAGGCATCCATCTCGATTTTCGCCCCCGCCAGCGACGAAACCGCATCCACGCACACCAGCGTATCGGGGCTGACCTCGCGCACCACCGCGGCAATCTCTTTGACCGGGTTCATCACGCCGGTGGACGTTTCATTGTGGATGATGGTGATGGCGTCGTAGTGTTCTTGCTTAAGCGCATCGGCCACCTGTTCGGGCAGGTTGGGCTGGCCCCACTCGGCGGCCAGCTTGTCGGCCTGTTTGCCGTTGGAAGTGGCTACTTCGTACCAGCGGTCGCCAAATGAGCCGCACGAGCAATTCAACACGCGACCATTGACCAGGTTGCGCACACACGCCTCGTGCGCGCCGCTGCCCGAATTGGTCATCAAAAACACGCGATGTTCGGTGTAAAAGAGCTTCTTCGATTTCTCAATCGCCCGATGAAAAATGGCTTCAAATTCCTTGCTGCGGTGCGGCAGCATAGGCAGCGCCTGCTGCTGGGCAACTTCATCGGCCACATCTACTGGGCCAGGCACAAATAATGGGGACATAACGACCTCCGTCTCAGGGTAAAATGCGAATCCCTGTTTTTGGCAGGGTTTTCGTTTGCGGATTGTATCATTCTTGCGCGATTTTTCACAAACAAGGGTACCGTGATGAGTTCTGAAAAAGGATCAACCTGGCTTGTATCGGTTGTACAAAAGATGAAACATGCTTGGCCCGGCGTACTCTTGCTGATGCTGCTGGCCCTGGCCTGCCGGGCGTTGCCGGCCAACGCACCGCCGGTCGCAACGGCTACGGCCCACCCTTCGGCCACCCTCGTCCCAAGCTCTACGGCCAGCCGCCCGCCAGCCACGCGCACCCCCTCGCCGGCTGCCTCGCCCACGGCCAGCTTGCCGCCCGCCTCGCTCACGTCCACCGCCACACCGCCTTTTCGCCTGCAACTGCATCCCGAAGGCGGGCTATATGTGGGCGATCAGGTCAGCTTCGAGATCATCGGCGATACGCCATCCGATACGCAGGCCTCCATCACCATCGAGGGCGTGGCCGACCTGGGCAGCGCCTCTTTCAAGCCCTTTGGCATAGATGGACGCAACCAGGCCACCTTTTTGTGGGCCTGGGACACCTCCGGCCTGCCCCCCGCCACCTACACCGCCACCCTCACCGTTGGCGCAGAAACCTGGCAGCAGCCCATCACCCTGCAAGATGCCGCCCGCCTCGATGAGGGCGAATGGGCCAGCCTCGCAACGGCTTGCTGCGTCATCCACTACATCACCCACACCGAAGCCGAACGCGACCTGCCCACCCTCGCCGCCGAAGCCGATAGCCAGGCGCGGCGGGCGGCGCAGCGCCTGGGCATCTCTTTCACCGAGCCGATCACCATTACCCTGCTGGCGCGCGTCCTCGGCCACGGTGGTTTTGCCAGCGATGCCGGCATTGCCATCTCGTACCTCGACCAAAATTACGCCAACAACCGCTTCGACATCGTCCTCCACCACGAGATGATCCACATTCTCGACGCGCGGCTCGCCGGCGATTACCGCCCCAGCCTGTTCGTCGAGGGGCTGGCCGTCTACCTGACCGGCGGGCACTTCAAAGAAGAGCCGCTGCTCGAACGCGCCGCGGCGCTGCTCGCCATCGAGGGCGGCGAGTGGTACATCCCCCTGGCTGCGCTCGCCAACGATTTTTACCCCTCGCAGCACGAGATCGGCTACCTCGAAGCCGGGGCGCTGATCGAATACATGATCAACCGTTGGGGCTGGGACGAATTTTTCGCCTTTTACCGCAACATCCAGCCCACCCAAGATAAACTCCCCGCCACCGCCATAGACGCCGCCCTGAAAGCGCACTTCGACCTCTCCTTTGGCGACCTGGAAAATGACTTTTTGCGTGTTCTGCGCCAGCAGCGTGTCAGCCAGGCGGCCAAAGATGACCTGCGCCTGACCGTCATCTACTACGATACGCTGCGCCGGTATCAGCAATTGCTTGATCCTTCAGCTTATTTCGCCACGGCCTGGCTGCTCGACGTGGATGAGATGCGCCGCCGCGGCATTGTGGCCGATTACGTGCGCCACCCGCAGGCTGAAATCAACCAGGAGGTTGAGGCGCGGCTGATCGCCGCCAACCATGCCCTCGCCGCTGGCGATTTTGCCAGCGCCGAAAGCCTGCTGACCCAGGTGCATGATCGGCTGGATGACTTTGTGAGCGGATTGAAATCGCCATAACCTCCCAACCTTCAACCCCTATGCTATAATCGCCCCTGTCCGTACCCAACCTGGAGTTTTGTATGACAGAGATGCTGTAGAACAACCACCTTTTCCTGGGACTCGAACCCGCTGTTCGTCAATCTTTTCGATTTGCACTTTTCAGCCGGGGGCGCAGGCCCTCGGTTTTTGTTTTCTACAGGACTTTGTCTATGCTTTCTGTTCATCAACTTGCCAAATCGTACGGCATATCCCCCATCCTCAGCGACATCAACTTCAACGTCAGCCAGGGCGAACGCATCGGGCTGATCGGGCCGAATGGCTGCGGCAAAACGACGCTGCTGCGTCTGCTCACCGGCAGCGAGACGCCCGACCGCGGCCACGTGGCTTTCACGCGCCCCGATCTGCGCGTGGGTTATCTTTCGCAGGCGCTCACCCTGCCCGCCGAATGGACGCTCGAACAGGCGCTCAACCATGCCATCCGCCAGACCACTTCGCCCGAGGCCGAACTCGAACGCCTGGCCGAAGCGCTGGCGCAAACCCCCGACGACGAATCCCTCCAATCTGCTTACGACGCCGCCCTGCAGGCGCTCTCGCTGCCAACCTTTGACCTTCGACCTGAGACGGTTCTTGCCACCCTCGGCCTGGCCGACATCCCTGCTGACCACCCTATCGGTGCGCTCTCCGGCGGACAGAAAACGCGTCTCGGCCTGGCGCTCGTGCTGCTGGCCGACCCACACCTGCTGCTGCTCGACGAACCCACCAACCACCTCGATATTGCCATGCTCGAATGGCTGGAGGGTTGGCTGGCCTCGTTCCGCGGCGCGGCGCTGATCGTCTCGCACGACCGCACCTTCCTCGACCGCACCGTCACCAGCCTGCTCGAACTCGACCCCGCCACCCACAAGCTGCGCCAGTACACCGGCAATTACAGCGCCTACCTGGAGCAAAAACAGGCCGAGATCGAAGGGCAGTGGGCGGCTTACCGCGACCAGCAGGCCGAGATCAAGCGCATGAAGCAGGATATCGCCCGTGTCAAGGCGCAGGCCGCCGAAACCGAGCGCGCCGCCAGTTCGATCCGCATTGGCGGGCCGGAGTATAAGCTCAAGGGCTTCAAATCGTACCAGCAGGGCATCGCCAAGAAGGTGGCCGCCAAAGCCAAGAGCCGCGAGAAAAAGCTGGAGCGCTACGTCGAATCGGACGAAATGGTTGAACGCCCGAAGGCCGCCTGGCAGATGAAGCTCGAATTTCGCGCCCCGGAACATCGCAGCCAGGATGTGCTGGTGCTGGAAAACCTGACGATAGGCTACACATCCGATGCACCGCTGCTGAGCGGGTTGAATCTCACCGTGCGCGGCGGCGACCGGTTGGTTCTCAGCGGTCCGAATGGCTGCGGCAAGACCACCCTGCTGCGCACCGTGGCCGGGAAACTCACGCCGCTGGCCGGGGTCGCCCGCCTCGGCCCGACCATCCGCCTCGGCTACATGAGCCAGGAACAGGAATTGCTCGACCCGGCGCTCTCTGCCCTCGACCAAATTCTGCGCGTGGCCCCCTTCAACCAGACCGAAGCGCGCTCGTTCTTGCACTACTTCCTCTTCGATGGCGATGACCCGCTGCGGCCGGCCGCCAGCCTGAGTTTCGGCGAACGCGCCCGGCTGTCGCTGGCGCTGCTGGTGGCGCAGGGTTGCAACTTCCTCATCCTCGATGAACCGATCAACCACCTCGACATCCCCTCGCGGGCCAACTTCGAGCAGGCGCTCAATGGCTTCGAAGGCACCATTTTGGCTGTCGTTCACGACCGCTATTTCATCGAGCGGTTTGCCACGCGGGTGTGGTGGGCGGAGGAGGGCAGGATCAAAGAATAATCGTTTCAGCTAAGAAGCGCGCGTACCAGCCGTTGACATCTATGCGGGTAATCGCTATATTCAAGTTATCGCGCTTCCAGCGTTCGGAAGTCTTCGTTTTTCCCCAGGAGGTCATCTCATGCAACGCACCCTGTCCGTTTTCGCCATCTTTGCGGCAGCCCTGCTCGCCCTGTTTGCCATCGGACGTGCCGCTGGCGCCAACCCCACCCCCGATGAAGAGGCCGTGCGCCAGGCCATCCAGTCGGCCATCGCGGCTCAGAATGAGGTCGTACTCGATTTTCTGCTGTACGAAGAAAGCATCGAGCAGATTCGCTTCAGCGCCGATGACCGCCTGGCGCGCGCCAGCCTGATTTCGCTCGACCCCGCCACCGGCCAGCCCATCGAGCAGGAACCGGGCCTGGCCTTTGCCCGCCGGGATGGCCAAAGCTGGGTGGCGATTTTGCCGGCTGACCCCGGTTGGCTGGAGGCCGTTCACAACGCCCCGGTTGAAATCCTGGCGGACGAGGAACGTGACTACTGGCTGGCCACCTACGACGCCGCCCTCGACGAGCGGCCCACGGCGGCCATCGGCGGCTTCTACCTGCCCTGGGCGCCCGGCGAGACCAAATACGTCACGCAGTCGGTCGGCCACGATGAATATACCCCATCTGGCACGATGCACTACGCCTTCGATTTCGCCCTCAACCGCACGCACTGGCCCATTCACGCCGCGCGCCCGGGCGAGGTGTGGATGTGCAAAGAAGACGTGCCAACCTGCGACGAGTGGACGTGCAGCGGCGAACAGAAAATTGGCAACTACATCGTCATCAAAGATGCCGCCACCACCCCCACCACCTACCACCTGTACCTGCACCTCGACCACGAGAGCATCCCCGACAACCTGTGTGTAGATGGCGAACCTGTGCCAGGCGCACAGGTCAGCCAGAGCCAGGTGATCGGCGTGGTGGATAACACCGGCCAAAGCTGGGGGGCGCACCTGCATTTTCAGGTACACACGCGCTCCTATCACTACTTCGGCACCGCCATTGATATTCTCTTTCAAGATGTGCATATCAACGAAGATACCCCCGGCGGCGGCGGACGCCCGCGCCGCCAGGAATTTGACGAAGACTACTGCAAACCCGAAGACGTGTGCGACGAATTTCAGGTGTACTACGTCTCTGGCAACATCGGCTCTGACGACGATGTGGACCCCACCGGCGACATCACCAACCTGAGCGACGGCGCGACGATCACCACCGCCACGCTGCCCCTGCAAGGCCAGGCCGCCGACCTGGGCGATGGCGTGGACAGCGTGCAATTCCTGGCTTACTTCCAGGATGCCTGGCGGGCCATCGGTGCGCCGGTGACGGTCAACCCCGAAGCCGCCGCGCTCAACTGGGATTGGTGCGCCAGCAATATCCCCGATGGCATTGTCAGCGTGGCGATGCGCGTCACCGACCGGGCCAACAACACCAACGCCTTCACCGGGCTGCATCATGTCATCAAGAGCTATGTCTGCCCGCAGCCGCCCCCGGCCTGTGAGCCGGCCGCCAACCAGGTGGCGCTCTTCAGCGACCCCGGCTATGCCGGGAGCTGCGCCCGCTTCAACGTGGGCACGCACACCAACCTGGGCGCGGTGGGCAACAACAATGCCGCCTCGCTCCGGGTCGGCCCCGATGTCAAGGCCACCCTGCACGATAGCGCCGCCCCCAACCAGCGCGGCGAAACCTTCCGCCTGGATGATAGCAACCTGGTGGATAATTGGATCGGGCTGAATACGGTTTCAGCGCTGGTGGTGCAGCTTGATGGCGCGCCGCCGGCGGCGGCGCTGCCGCGCCTGCCAGCCGAAGCCGCCACGCTGACGGCTGGCGATATGCTCGCCTTTGGCTGGGATAACGGCAATGGGGCTATCGAATACCAGGTGGTGATCACCGACGCCACCCACACCTACACCTCGCCCTGGCTGACCACCCCCTACTCCTTTACCGCCGACCTGCCCGCTGGCAGCTACACCTGGCGCGTCTACACCGGTGGCAGCGCGTGGAGTACGCCGCGCCACTTCACCATCACGCCCGCGCCGGCCCTCACCACCACGCTGCTCACCGTCCCCTTCACGCATACCTTCGAAGGCTCTGCGCAAGGCTGGAGCGCCTCGGGCCTGTGGATGCACACCGTGGCCGATAACCGCACCGCGGGCGACTCGTGGAGCTGGTGGTATCGCCAGCTCGATGGCGATTATGACAACGGCGCGGCCAACTTTGGCAGCCTGACCTCGCTGCCCATTGCCATCCCCAGCAGCGGCGGGCCGTATTACCTGCGCTTCTACACCAAAAGCGAAACCGAAAGCCCCTACCGCTTTTGGGATCAGCGCTGGCTGCAAGTTTCGGTCAACGGCGGGCCGTTTGCCAACCTGTGGCAGGCCGTTGACGACCCGGCCGGCCTGTGGCTCGGCTCGCCCGCCTTCGACCTGACCCCCTACGCCGGGCAGAGCATCCGCCTGCGCTTCTACTTCCATACGATGGATGCTTTGCGCAATGCCAACGATGGCTGGGGCATTGACGACCTCGCCATCACCACCACGCCGCCGCCCACCTGCCCGGCGGATGGCGGCACCCTGACCTACGGCAACAGTCAAAATGGCACCATCTGCCCCAATGGCGACGTGGATGAGTACACCTTTACCGGCTCGGTTGGCGATGAAATTGGCATCAATGTAGATGCCGTGGCTGGCGACCCGGAAAGCGGCCCCGTCCTCGACCCGCTGCTGACCCTGCTCGATTGGCGCGGCAATGTGCTGGCCGAAAATGACGACCAGGTGACCGAGCTAAACCGCGACCCCTTGATCCGTTACCGCCTGCGCGAAAGCGGCATCTACACCCTGCGTGTGCGCGCCTGGGATCACCCCTCGGCGGGCGGGACGGACTACGCTTACACCGTGCGCCTGTTCCAGGATGCCACCCGCCCGGCCGTCAACCTCACCTATCCCGTCAGCAACAGCGACCTGCCCGCCGGGATTGTCCAACTCAGCGCCACTGCCAGCGACGTGGGCAGTGGGATGGAAAGTGTGGCCTTTTATTGGCACAGCAGCGATTGGCTGAACGGGGCCTGGCAGTTTGTAGGCGTAGATGCCGATGGCTCAAACGGTTGGAGCGTCCCGTTCGATACCCGCCAATCTGACCAGCCCGGCGTGGCCGTCTACGCCCGCGCCTTCGACCAGGCTGGCAACGAGGCGGTCAGCGCCGCCTGGAACATCCTGCTCGACCACACGCCGCCCACCTCGCAGCTCGACCCGTGGAATGCCACCCTGGGCAGCAATGCCATCCTGCTCAACTGGACCGGCAGTGACAATCTTTCGGGCTTGCAGCGTTTCGATTTACAGCAAAAGATAGACAACGCCGCCTGGACAGACCACCTGACCTTTACCGCCACCACCCGGCAAAGCTGGCTGGTCTTGCCGACGGGCAGCAGCGCCGTCACCTACGGCTACCGCCTGCGCGCCCTCGATCAGGCGGGCAACGCCGAAGCCTGGCCATCTGCCCCCGAAGTGAGCGCCACCCTGCCCGGCCTGAGCGACCTCTGCGCTGCCCCCGATGCGTGGGAGCCCAACAACACGCCCCTTTCGGCCACGCTGGTGCTGAGCGGCACGACCCAGGAGCATCATTTCTGCAACCCGCTGGCCGCCGATTTCGCCAATGACGAAGATTGGCTGCAAATGGCCGTAAGCGCCGGGCAGGGCTACCTGGTCAGCGTCACCCCGCTCGACCAGAGCGTGGCCGTGACCATCGAGGTGTATGCCAGCGACGGCAGTACGCTGCTGGCCGGGCCAATTGCCGTGCAAGAGTTCGGCCATCCGGCGGCCATCACCTGGGCCGCGCCCGCCGACGGCGTCAACTACATTCGCCTGCGCCACACCAACCCGGCCATCCTCGGCAACGCCACGCGCTACCAGGTGCAGGCCGGCGAGGCGCAGTGGGTGTTCTTGCCGGTGATCAGCCGTTAATGTCTAACCCGCGAAATTCTTGCACAAAAAACAAGGATTTCCTGGATTGGCGCCCTGGTCTTTCCGCTTTATGCGGGTTAGGCGCTTATCTACGCATGATAGAATAAATGTGATGCCATGAACAAGACAATTTTTGAATGGAATCCGCAAAAAGCACGTTTGAACATTCGACGGCATGGCGTTCGTTTTGAAGAAGCAACAACAGTCTTTACAGACCCACTGTCATTAACCATTGACGACCCATTGCATTCCAATGAAGAAGAAGAACGCTATATCATCATTGGCGAATCATCCCAAAAACGCGTATTGGTTGTCATTCACACCGATCGCGGCGATCATATCCGCCTGATTAGCGCCAGAGTGGCAAATTCTCACGAGAAAAAAGAATATGAAGAAAGTTACCCAACCCGATCCTGATATGCTAGAGCAATATGATTTCAGCAAAGGTGTGCGCGGAAAATACGTCGAAAGGCTCAAAACCGGAAGCAATATCATTGTGCTTTCGCCTGATGTCGCCGAAGTATTTACCGATTCCGAATCGGTCAATGAAGCCTTGCGCAGCCTGATCGAGCTTTCCCGCAAAGCGGCAAAAATCCCGGCCTGACAGGAGCGCTACTGGGCGTTAAACGTTGGATACTATCGTTGGGATTACACGCAATTCATGGACTTTGAAGTAATCGGCGAAATTCAGCAGATAGAGACGATAGCGATTGGTTCGCACATTCGCGACCTGTCTTACCGGCAAAAAGTCTATGGTCATGGCCGCTGGAGAAAGCTGAAAGGCAAAGCAATGGTAAAGTTGCCCAATGGCAATGTCTCTCATGTAGAACTTCACTGGTATGAGGCGCATGGAATTGGTAAGAAAGATATCAAGATCAAACGCTATTTGGAATAAACCTATGGCTGCACAAACGTATTTTGTCTTATGTATTGATAATACCGGCTACGAAGCTTCGTTGATCGTCAGGAAGATGTACGAAGTTGTGCCAGATGAGCGCGCCGAACGAGATGATCTGGTGCGCGTGATTGATGAAAGCGGCGAAGACTACCTGTATCATACGAGTCATTTCGTCTATCTTCAATTGCCTGCCGAAGTAGAAAGGGTATTAATCGCCGCATAACGCGGCCCTTCAATCCCGCGCACGCGACTTGACGGGCGCGCGCTCCTGGCCCGTTAAACGCAGCAGACCGCCCTTGCGGACGGCCTGCTGGTGCGCTGTGACAATCCCTTACTGCAAGCCTAAGCGTGCAGGTGGAGGGATGTCACAGCGCAACGTTGGGTACTACTATCGTTCATTGACATCACCTCCTGTTTGGTGGGATAGCGAGGAGGGGGAGGTTGGAAAGGGGCAGGTGGCAGGTTGAAAATTTCAACTGATGAACGGATTATGACAGAAAACGGGGGCAAAGTCAATGAAAGTTTGGTTAGAAATGGGGGGCAGAGACCGCGTTCGACCATACGAAGAATCAAAATTCGGGTAGGGGCGACCCGCCTGAGCCTGACCCTGGTTTTTTCTGGCAAAGCGCCTGGGCCAGACAATGTTCGGCAAGACAACGAAGGGTCGCCCCTACCCACAGGGTGATCTTTTGATGAAATAGATCAGAAAGGGCAGCGACCTGCTCAGGCCGCTGCCCTTTTCATGGTTGCATAGCCTGGCTGTACGAGACAGCCCGCCTATGCGCTGACCATGGCTGCCCTACGCCCGACGGCGGCGCAAGACCACCAGCCCACCGGCGGCCAGCAGGGTGACGCCCGCCAGCAGGCCCACCAGCACCGGCGCCCCAGGCGTGGCGGTGGCAGATTGGAGGGTGATGGCGGTGGGGCCGAATCCCCATGTGTAATCTTCAACCTCACCACCATAATGTTGATAACGGTCTGGATATTTCGAAAAGTTACCCGTTCCTGTCCAGCAGTTACCGCCAGGGTCTCTTGGATATAGGCGGAAACGAGCATTCAAGGTGTCTGCCTGTAAATTAACTGCCGTGGGTACAATAAAGTCAATGTCGTAAACGCCACTGGTCACAGATTGAGCAATTATGCGGTCATTCGCCGTAGAACCTAGCGCCGTTGCATTGTTAATGAACGTTCCATTGCGGTTCCAATCAATCCAACCATACAAACAGGCATCCCCGCCAGTTACGGTAACTCGAACGTGACCACCAGTCGAACTGCCCGCTACCCAATTCCCGGTAGGCACCACCCCATTTTCATCGTCTGATGTAGATTGATCATCGCCCAAGCCATCACTATTCCCATTCGGCTGTCCATCTAGTTCACTATCAACAGATGAACCCAGGTACAGACTACTTACGACGTGACCCGCGCCAAAGATCTCACCATTCCCTTGATCTGCCAACATTGTATTGTAATTGCCAGAAATTTCGTCTAAATCACCAAAATCCACCGATACAGCAGCGAATACTTGTATAACTAAGTCCAAGCTATCATTTCCTGTATCATTAATGAGAAATTGTATTGCACCAACATTTGTAAAATCAGCCGGGTTAGCACATGCCGTTTGAAAGTTGTTGTAAAAAAACAAAAACGAACGCGGCAACACCGTAGCACCGATAGCACCAGGCAAAGCCATTGTCAGGTTTGAACAGCTCGTTGCATCAGAATATACCAGAATGTCTATGGAGCCAGTCAAGTCATCTCTCTCAATTTGCAATAAAAGAGCCGTGTTGTTGTTCGCGGTTAGATCAATTCCACCCAGACCAACATGATCCAGGGTCAATGCGTTACTGTCATCACCATCGTATACAACTGTTGTAGTACCAAGAACGCCCGTCCCAGCACTATGAGAAAATTGCCCAGGGAAGCTTGTATTGGTATCAACTGTTAAATTCCCACCTCCAGAGGTCACATTAATTACAACATCGCGCTCGCCGCCGAGAATACCAGCATTATCCCAGGTAGCAGAGCTTGAGCCAACGCCGCTTTGTGTCAAACTCTGCGTATCACTAAAGGTATCCACGATAGTATCTGGATAAGCGCGCACGGGCATGACTGAGTTCGGATAAAGCATAAAAAGGCTGCCTGCCAATAGGCTGATTATCAATAGTTTAGACATCATATTCAAATTTTTCATCGCGCAACTCCTCGTATTATATGTTTCGTTGGTGCCAGCCTACCAACGGTTGACAAAAAG
>CAZSFD010000064.1:0-29131 GCA_964606085.1 uncultured Anaerolineaceae bacterium | reverse complement strand
GTCTTTTTGTCAACCGTTGGTAGGCTGGCACCAACGAAACATATAATACGAGGAGACCCTGATGATCCCCAATCTCTGGTACGCCATTCTCGCATCGAAAGAAGTGAAAACCGGCCGGCCGGTGGGTTTCACCCGCATGGGCGAAAAAATGGTCGCCTGGCGGGATGCCGCCGGCAAGGTGGGTGTGCTGAGCGACCTGTGTGCGCACCGCGGCGTGGCGCTCAGCGCCGGCAAACTGGTGGGCGATTGCGTGCAGTGTCCGTTTCACGGTTTCGAGTTCGATACCAGCGGCAAATGCACGCTGATCCCGGCCAACGGCAAAGCCGCCGACGTGCCGAAGGCGTTTCGGGTCAAAGCGTACCCGGTGCAGGAAGCGCACGGCTTTATCTACCTCTGGTGGGGCGAGCCACGCGACGAGTACCCCCCGCTGCCGTTTTTCGATGCCATTGACGAAGCGCAATACTCGCACGCCACGCTGGGCGACCTGTGGAAAACGCACTATTCGCGGGCGATTGAGAACCAGCTCGATGTGGTACACCTGCCCTTCGTCCACGCCAACTCGATTGGGCGCGGCGGGCAGACGCTGGTACATGGCCCGCGCTATCAAGTGGAAGAACGCCCCGGCGGCCACGACATCATCCACCTGTGGTACGACAACGAAGTGGACACCGGCCAAACGCCGCGCAAACCCAACCAGATGCCCCCCACCGAGCAGCGCCCGCTGATCCAGGTCCAGTTTCCCAATCTCTGGCACAACTGGCTGACCGACAATCTGCACCTGCTGATCGCCTTCGCCCCCATTGATGACGCCAACTGCCTGCTCTACATCCGCCAGTACCAGGGCTTTGTGAAAGCGCCCATCGTGCGCGACCTGGTCAATGCCTTGAGCATGGTGGGCAACTTCTACATCGAGCGCCAGGATCGCCGCGTGGTGCTGACCCAGCGCCCGCTGCGCACCGACCTGAACATCGGCGAGAAACTGATCCCCGGCGACGCCCCGGTAATCGAATACCGCCGCAGAAGAAGACAGATGATTGACGCATCCCTAACTCCTACCCCCTAACTCCTTATGTCCTCCCGCACCCTCGTCCTCCAATCCCTCTCCCACCAACCCACCGCCCGGGTCCCGAAAGATATGGGCGGCATGCGATCCACATCCATCAGTGCCTTCGCCTATCCCAAATTGATCGCCGCCCTCGGCCTGCCGCCGCGCCGCCCGCGGGTGGAAGATACCGGCCAAATGCTGGCTCTCCCCGATCTCGACGTGCTGGATGCTCTCGGCGTGGATGTCGTCACCATTCTCGATGGCGTCACCAACGCCCTGCCGCTCGAAGCGCAAGCCGACCTGTGGCACGACTACGATTTCAACGGGCGACTCCCCGCCCAGGTGCGCTGGCCGCAAAATTTCGAAGCGCTGCCCGATGGCACGATCCTTCAGCGCGGCCGCCAACGCATGGTGATCGAATCGACCGTCTTCGATGACGAACACGGCGGGCAGCCGCTCGATCTCTCAGCCGATTTGCCCAAGTTCGATCTGGCTCAGTTCCGCAAAGATGTGGAAGCCAGCTATATCCGCGACGAGCAGGTGATCGCCATCCGCGAGTTGTGCCAGCGCGTACGCGAAGCGAGCGACCGGGCAGTCTTTTTCAACGATGGCGCATTGCAAGCGTGGATGGGCATCGGCGCCCACCAGGGCGTAGCCATCTTCCCCATGCTGTGCCTCACTGAGCCAGATTACGTGGCCGAACTGCACGAAATCGTCACCGCCCGTTCCGAATACAACATCCGTGCGCTCATGCCCGAAATTGCCGAGTATGTGGATGTGGCGATGATGGCCGCCGACGACTGGGGCACGCAGACCAACCTGTTCGCTTCGCCGCGCACCTTCAAGAAGCTGTTTTTGCCCTACTACCGCCGCATCAACGACGCCATGCACACCCACGCCCCGCAGGTCAAACGCTTCCTGCACTGCTGCGGCGCGGTCTACGATCTGATCGACCTGATCATCGAAGCCGGGTTCGATGTGCTCAACCCGGTGCAGTGGTCGGCGGGAAGCCACAGCTACCGGGAGTGGAAGGACAAGGCCCGCGGGCGCATCGCCCTGTGGGGCGGCGGCGTCAACGCCCAGGCCACGCTGCCCCTGGGGTCGGTGGATGATGTGGCGCGCGAGACCGCCGATGTGGTGGATTATCTGCGGCAGGATGGCGGGTATGTGTTTTGCAACATCCACAACATTTTGGCCGAGATTGAACCAGAGAAGGTGATTGCCATGTACCGCGCGGCGGGCGAATTGTAGTCGGGGCGACCCTTCAGGGACAGACTCAAACCTTTTCTGGCATAGAGCATGTGCCAGAAGACACGCCCGATGGCCCCGACGGGTCGCCTCAACAATCCCCACGGCCCAACGGCCCGCCATCCGGTTCATTGGGTGCCATCATCGGGCAATTCAAATCGCGCATCACCAAGTGCGTTTGGGCCTTGCCCGCTAACGAGAAATCCCCTATCTGGCAGCGCAATGATTACGAAAGCATCGTCCGCGACAAAACCCATTTCAAGCGCATCTGGGCCTACATCGAAAACAACCCTCGCCAATGGGAAGCAGACCAGCTTCACCCCGCCGCCCCGCCCAACCGCTTCAACCGAGATACCATCCAGGAGTAACCCATGTACATTTCCAATACCCTGCCCGGCACACGCCACGAACCGCTTACCCGCCTCACCCTGCGCGAACTTCCCCCCGGCAGCCTCACCGTTTGCGATGCCTATGGCCGCGCCTACCTCCACACCGCAACCACGCCCGAACTCACCTTCACCATCGGCGGGGCGTTGGGGCTGCACACCGTCACCCACCTCGAAAGCGGTGAGACCCTGCGCTTCCGTGTGGAGGCGCGCACCCGCCTGAGCGAAGCGAGCGGCGAGTTCGCCGAACTGCTCGATCTGCTCTACCGCACCATGACCGACGAACCCATGCCGCACCTGATCCACTACAACGGGCGCACCTACTACTTCTTCGTCCCCTGGCTGCGCGACCACGTCCACACCCTCAAGGGCATGAAATACTTCGAGGCCAAACTCTACGACGGCATCGAACTCTACCGCGACAGCCAGCGCGAAGATGGCATGATCTGGGACAACGTCCACCGCCGCCGCCCGCCCAGCCGTGAAGACAACCACTGGGGCAAACGCTTCCGCTACGGCGGGTTCGAGCATACCTTCGACGATGGCACGGCCCAATTCACCCGCATCCCCATCGAAAACGACGTGGAATACCTGTTCGTGGAGGGCCTCTACTACACCTGGAAAGCCACCGCCGACGATGGCTGGATGGCCGCCTGCCTCGACGCCGCCAGCAAAGCGCTCGAATACAGCGTCACCAGCCCCTACCGCTGGTCGAGTCAGTTTGGCCTGCTCAAGCGCGGCCACACCATTGATACCTGGGATTTCCAAAACGACGCCGACTGCCTCAGCGATTTCGTCGGCTGGCCCGACCCCATGGCCGTCCACCCCGAAAAGACCAAATTTGGGATCATGTTCGGCGATAACACCGGCTACGCCGCCGCCTGCGGCTACCTGGCCGAAATGCTCGAACACGCCGGGCGCGACGACGAAGCCCTGCGCTACCGCCAGCGTGCCAGCGACATCCGCCAGCGCCTCGATGAAATCAGTTGGAACGGACGCTTCTTCACCCACCACGTCCCCGAAGACCCCCACCACGTCCGTGATCTCGGCGTAGATGAAAGCACGCAAATCTCGCTCTCCAACGCCTACTCGCTCAACCGCGGCATCGAACACGAACAGGCCGTCGCCATCCTGCAAACCTACCAGGATTTGCAAGATAACCTGCCCCCCGGCTCGCCCGGCGAGTGGTACACCATCTACCCACCCTTCCAAAAAGGCTACGGCGGACACAACGCCCTCTGGCAATATATGAACGCCAGCGTCACCCCCATCGTAGCCGGTGAACTGGCGCATGGCGCCTTCGAGCATGGCAGCGAAACCTACGGCGTGGATATTTTGCGCCGATTGCTCGGCCTGGCGCGGCCGACCCAATACCTGCACTGCGCTTACACCGGGGCGTACCCCCTGCCGCCGGCGGCCCGCTTCACCCCGCTCGACCTCGCCCCCCACGCCAACGCCGACGCCACCCTGCGCAACACGCCCACCGCCGCCGACTGGCAGCGCGACGAACACCCCAACCTGAGCGAATTTCCCGCCCACCAGCGAACCTTCGCCGGCGTGCCATTTGACGTGCAAGGAGCGCTGGCAATCTCCGACCGCCCTGGCTATGCGCAGGAAATGGAAATTCCCCTCGCCCGCAAAGCCGCCTGCATCTACTTCTTGCACACCCTGGCGCGCATCCAGAGCGGCGTGGGCGGCACGATTGTACTCAACTATGCCGATGGAACTGCTTACAGCAAACTGGTCAAAGATGGCGAAAACGCCCTCGTCATCAGCCATTGGGACTACCCCGAACTGCACTACGACAAGCACGATAAACGCCGCGCCGCCGTGGCCTGGCGCGCCAACCACCCCCAGCACCTCAACATGCAGGTAACGGCCTACGGGCTGGATAACCCCCACCCCGAAAAAGAAATCCGCAGCCTCGGGTTGAAGGCGGCGGATGGTGGCACGCTGTGGTTCGTGCTGGGCCTGACGCTCAGCGACACCCCCGTTTATTTCCCCGCTGACCCGATCTCGTTTGGCATTCCCGATCAGTGGGGCGCGGCGGCGGTAGTTTATGCGCTGATCGAGGGCCTGGTGGGTGTGGTGGATCGTGGCACCGCCTTCAGCGAGGCGTTCCTCTCGCCGCGCTGGCCCGCCGCAGACGTAAACCAGGCCGAAGCTGTCATCCATTACCCCGCATCCAACGGCTACATCGCCTACCGCTACCAGGTTTACGCAACACGCCTCACCCTCCACATCACCGGTTCCGGCGAGACCTGCCTGTGCCACCTGCTGCTGCCGGAGGCGGCCAAAGGCGTCGAGGGCATCCTGGTGAATGATCAGTCGGTCGGCTTCGCGGTCAGCCTGATCGAAGAGTCGCGCTATGTAGATTTCGTCGTCGAGTTGCCTGGGCCGTGCCAGGTGGATGTGCTGCTGGCGTAGCAGCCAGCCGATGCGCCAAACCTACCACGGCAGGCCCATCAGATCAATCGGGCCGGCGGGCCAGGGCTTGCCGGTCAGGGTGCGGATCATCACCACATCGTTGAATTGCTGCTTGCCGCCGGGCTGGTCGAAGAACATTGGGCCGCTCACCGTCTGCCAACCGAGGCTGGCGTACAGCGGCTGGCGTTCGGGGCCGCACACCAGCAGGGCAAACTCGAGGCCGAGGTTGTCGCGCATAAAATCGGCGGCGCGGTGCATAGCCTGGCTGGCATAGCCCCGCCGCCGATATGCGGGCAGCGTGGCAACGCCGCCAATGCCGCCGATGCGCAGGGCATCGCCAGCGACGGTGATCACGCGGGTGAGAATCTCGACATTGGAAACCAGCACATCACCCACATAGGCCAACACGTTCCAATCGGTAAGCGACCATTGCAAGCCGCCGTCGGCAGCCACATCGTCGGCAAAAACGGATGCGAGCAAGGCATCCAGCTCGGCCTGGCGGTTTGGCGGCAGTTCGCCATTACGGGCAATCTGGATTCGACAATCGCTATTGGACATCTTCACCCTCCACATCAACGGGGATGGCCGCTGGCATCGTTGGCGTGATTGGCGCCGGGCGTATCTGGGCCAACACGACCCCACCCAAAATCAGCACGCACCCGATGATCTGCATGGCGTTCAGCACTTCAGCCAGCAACAACGCCCCAAAAATGGCCGCAAAGACCGATTCCAGGCTCATGATCAGCGCCGCATCGGTGGGCGGGGCGTGGCGCTGGCCGACGATTTGCAGCGTGTACCCGATGGCGGTCGAGAAGACGGCAATATAGGCCACCGTCCACCACGCCGTCGCCACGCCGGGCAAGGTATGGCGCTCGAAGCTGAGACCGACAACCAGGTTGAGCGCGGCGGCGACGATGAACTGCCCCACCGAAAGTGACAACGCCTTCATACGCTTGGAAAAATGATCCACCACGATCACATGCAGCGCCCACACGCCCGCACCGATCAGTTCCAGGCCGTCGCCAGGGGCGAGGCGAAACCCTTGCCCGCCCGTGCTGAGCAGCAGCGCCCCGATCATCGCCAGCCCCACCGCCGGCCACACCAACCAACGCACCGGCTGACGAAAGAAGATCACCAGCAGCACCGGCACCAACACGACATACAGGCTGGTGATGAAGCCGGCATTGCCCGCCGTGGTGTACTGCAAGCCGGCCTGCTGCAAGGCGCTGGCCGTAAACAGAATCACCCCCGCCAGCAGCGGCCCGAGGATATTCTGCCGATTGAGATTGCGCTTCAACCCGGCAAACGGCAGCAGTAACGCCGCCCCCAACAAAAAACGCAGCGCATTGAACAAAAACGTGCCAATATGCTCAGCCGCCACGCGCTGCGCCACAAAAGCACTGCCCCAAATGACAGCGGTGAAGAGGAGGATCAGATCAGAACGGAGGCGTTGAGACATGGGGGGGGGAGAGGGTGAAGGGGTGAGAGGGGGAGAGGGGGAGTAACCTGCCACCTGCCACCTGCTACTTGCTACTTGCGCCCAAACTGCCGTTCGAGCATGTTCACCGAAAGGTGGATCATGGTCGGGCGGCCGTGGGGGCAGGTGCGGGGCGATTGGCAGGCTTCGAGGTCGTTGAGCAGGGCGCGCTGTTCTTCGGGGGAGAGCGTTTGCCCGGCCTTGACGGCGGCGCGCTTGCACACGCGGGCGATGATCTTGGCCTCGATTTCAGCTTGCAGGGGCGTTTCGTCTTCCTCGAAATCTTCGACCAGCACGTGCAAGGCGGCGGCGGGGTTCATCCTGGCGAGCAGTTGCGGCAGCGCGCGCACCAGAAAGGCGGCGTGGCCGAAGGGTTCCACGTCGAAACCGAGGTGCGCCAGGACGGGCAACTGATCGGTCAGCAGGCGGGCGCTGGCGGGCGGCAATTCTACCACGGCGGGTGAGAGCAGCGCCTGAGAGGGCATCTGGCTATCGTGCTGGGCCATCAACTTCTCGAACAGCACCCGTTCGTGGGCGGCGTGCTGATCGATCAGATACAAGCCGTCTGGCCCTTCGGCAACCAGGTAGGTGGCAGCAAGCTGACCGACGAGGCGCAGGATAGGGGCGGAGGAGACGGGGAGAGAGGGGGAGAGGGGGTGAGAGGGAGAGAGGGGGAGAGGGAGAGAGGGAGAAAACGACTCTGCCTCGCTCCCCGGCTCCCATGCTCCCTCGCTCCCACGCTCCCCTGCTCCCATGCTCCCCTGCTCCTCTGCTCCCCTGCTCCCCTGCCCCTCCCAATTCATCTGCTCGGCCAATTCCGGCACGGGGGTATGCGCCAACAAGGCCCGCCGCACGGCCCGCTGCACGCCGCTGAAGGCGCGGTCGGCGTGGCGGAAGCGCACTTCGGCTTTGGTGGGATGGACGTTGACATCCACGCTGGCGGGCGGCATTTCGAGGAACAGGATGGCAATGGGGTAGCGCCCGACCATGAGCAGGGTGTGATAGCCTTGCAGCACCGCCTGGACGAGGGAAGAATCCTGCACGGGGCGGCCATTGACAAAGAAGGTGATCTCGCGCCGGTTGGAACGGGTGATGGCGGTGGGGCTGATGAAGCCAGTGATGGCGAAAACGCCGCGGGCAAATTCCTCTTCACCGGGCATGTCTTCCTCGGCCAGCACTTCGATCATCTGACGGGCAACCTCCACGCCGTAGAGGGCGGCCAGCACCTCGCGGCGGTCGCCGTTGCCGCTGGTTTGCAGCGCCGGGCGGCCTTCCTGGATCAGATGGAAGCGCACGTGGGGGTAGGCCAGAGCGTACCGGGTGACGAGGGTGTCAATCTGGCGGCGTTCGGTGGCATCTACCTTGAGAAATTTCAGCCGGGCGGGGACGTTGTAGAACAGGTCTTCGACGCGCATCACCGTGCCCACCGGCGCGCCGATGGGCTGGACGCCCCCCGCCATGCCCGCTTCCACGTACACACGCCCGGCCACTTCGGCATCCGGCGGGCGGGAGGTGACCGTCAGGCGTGAGACGGAGCCGATGGAGGCCAACGCCTCGCCGCGGAAGCCGAGCGTGTGGATGGCGAACAGGTCGGCGGCGGCGGTCAGCTTGCTGGTGGCGTGGCGTTCGATGGCCAGGGGCAGTTCACTGGCCGGGATGCCGCTGCCGTCGTCGGCCACTTCGACCAACCGCTGCCCGGCGCCCTCGATGCGGATCGTCACGCTGCGCGCCCCGGCATCCAGGGCGTTTTCGAGCAGTTCTTTGACCACCGAGGCGGGGCGTTCGACCACTTCGCCGGCGGCGATCTGTGAGGCAACTTCAGGGGGTAACCGATGAATGGACATGGCGGGTATTATAATGGTCGGCATGGTGTTTTCAACAATGTTTTCAACGTTCTTTTTCGACCTCGACGATACGCTCTACGACCACGGTTCGGGCCTGTGGGAGGCGATCCGCCGCCGCATGGAACACTACATGCTCCATGATATGGGCTTTTCGGCAGACGAAGTGTTCGGCTTTCGCCAGAAATACTTCGAAACGCACGGCAGCACACTGCGCGGCCTGATGCTCAACCACCCTGAGCGGGTGGATGCGCTGGATTTTCTGAAAAACGTGCATGACCTTCCGGTGCGAGATTATCTCGCTCCCGACCCGGCGCTGCGAGCCATGCTGCTTTCCCTGCCGGGCAAACGCTGGGTGTTTACCAATGGTGACGCCGCCCACGCCGGCCGGGTGATCGCCGCCCTGGGGTTGGAGGGCTGCTTCGACGGCATCATAGATATCGTAGCGATCAACTTCATCTGCAAACCCCTGCCCGAGGCCTACCAACAGGCCATGCAGTTGGCCGGCGCAAGCGACCCCGCCCGCTGCCTGTTCGCCGACGACAGCCCGCGCAACCTGGCCCCGGCGCGTCAGATGGGCATCTTCACCGTGCGCGTGGGCAGCACGCAGCCGCACCCGGCAGCCTGCGCCAGCATCGAACGCCTGGTAGATTTGCCCCGGGTGGCGCAAGTCTTTGGGGAGACCTGGGGTGAAGAAGAAAGCAAATTATTCGCCTTTTACCTGGAGTAACCCATGAACAAAGACCTGATTCGCCAAATCGTCAACCTGGTGGCCATCGTTGCCACCATCACCATTAACATCCTCGCCAACGCCCTGCCGTTCAATGGGTTGAACACGGGACAAATTTCAGATGGCTTCGAGGTGTATTTCGTCCCGGCAGGGTATGTCTTTGCCATTTGGGGCGTGATCTACCTCGGCTGGATCGCCTTCGGCGTATACCAGGCGCTGCCGAGCCAACGTGACAACCCCAGGCTGCGACGGGTAGGCTACTGGTTCGCCGTCAGTTGCTTCGCCAACAGCATCTGGCTGGTGTTCTGGCACTACCTGCTGTTCCCGTTGACGCTGGTGGCCATGCTGACCCTGCTGGCCTCGCTGATCCTCATCTACCTGACGCTCGGCATCGGCAAGACGCCGGTTTCAGCGGGCGAGCGCTGGCTGGTTCACCTGCCGTTCAGCATCTACCTGGGCTGGATCACCGTCGCCACCATCGCCAACGTGACCAATGTCCTCGATGACGCCGGTTGGACGGGCGGCGGCATCGCCCCCGAAGTGTGGGCGGTGATCCTGCTGGCGGCGGCGTGCATCATCACCACGGCGATGATCTTCACCCGCGGCGACGCGGCCTATGCGCTGGTGATCGTCTGGTCGGCGTGGGGCATCGCGGTGAAACAGGCCGATGCGGCCCTGGTGGCAGCGGCGGCGCGCCTGGCGGTGCTGTTCGTGCTGGTCGTGTTGGCGGCTTATGGCGTGTGGGCCTGGGGGCTGCCAGGCAGAAAGCGCGCACCCGCCCGGCGCTAAATCGCTTTCGCCAGCAAACCGCATCCCTTCGGGTACAATGGGCCTGCGTTTTCGCATAACCCTTTCATTGGAGGCAGAAGCATGGCAAACCCCATCACCTATTGGGATCACAAAACCTGTTTGATCACGGGCGGGTCGAGCGGCATTGGGCTGGCGATGGCGAAGCAGCTTGCCGCCGCCGGGGCGCATGTGTGGCTGGCGGCGCGCAATCAGGATCGTTTGAACGAAGCGTTGGCGGCGGTCAATGCGGCCCGGCGCGAGGCCACCCAGCGCACCGGCGTCTACTCGGTAGATGTGACCCAGCCGCGGCAAGTGACCGATCTGTCGGCGGCGCTGATGAGCGAGGTGGGCGCGCCCAATGTGCTGATCAACTCGGCCGGCATCGTCCACCCTGGCCGCGTGGAAGCGCTTGGCCTGGATGTGTACCGCTGGACGATGGATTTGAACGTGATGGGGGCAATTGCAGTGACAAAGGCCTTTTTGCCAGGCATGCTGGAGCGCAAATCGGGCCACATCATCAATGTTTCATCAGTAGCAGGGTTTTTGAGCATTTTTGGCTACACCGCTTACAGCGCCAGCAAATTTGCCATCCGCGGTTTCAGCGATGCCCTGCGCGCCGAACTGAAACCGCAGGGAATTCGCGTCTCGCTGGCGCTGCCACCCGATACCGAAACCCCCGGACTGGATTACGAACGGCCCAAACGTCCACCCGAACTGAGCGCCATCGCCGGGCTGTCGAAAGCGCTGCCCGCCGAAAAAGTGGCCGCCGACTTATTGAAGCAGGCTGCCCAGGGCAAATACCTGCTCCTGCCCGGCCTGGATGCGCGCATGATGTGGGTGCTGACACACCTTCTGGCCGGCGGCATTTACCCCCTGATGGATTACCTGGTGGCCGACGCCCAAAAGAAAGCGAGAGGCGCATGAGCCTGCCGCGTGTCGTCATTACCGGAATCGGCATCATCAGCTCCCTCGGCCTGGATATGCCTGCCACCTGGCAAAAGCTGATCGCCGGACAGCCGGGCAGTGCGCCGATCACGCTTTTCGACGCCAGCCAGCACGATGTCAAAATCGCCGCCGAAGCGCACGGCTTCGACCCGCTGGCCTTCATGCCCGCCAAAGAAGCCCGCCGCACCGACCGCTTCGTGCAATTTGCCCTGGCCGCCCTCGAAGAAGCCCTGGCGCAGTCACGCCTGAACGTGGCCGACCACGACCCCTACCAGATCGGCGCGCTGCTCGGTTCGGGCATGGGCGGGATCATGACCTACACCGATGAACTGCGCATCCTCGATCAAAAAGGCCCGCGGCGGGTCAGCCCGTTTCTCATTCCTTCGATTACGATTGATACCCCCTCGGTGCATGTCGCCTTACGCACCGGCGCGCAAGGGCCGAACGTGGGCGTGGCTTCGGCCTGCGCCACCAGCGCCGATGCCATCGGGCGCGCCTTCGACGCCATCCGCCTGGGCTATGCCCAGGCCATGTTCACCGGCGGGTTCGAGGCGGCCATCACCCCGGTCGGCATCGCCGCCTTCGACCGCATGCGCGCCCTCTCGCACCGCAACGATGACCCGCCCGCCGCCAGCCGCCCCTTCGATGCCGACCGCGATGGCTTTGTGATGGCCGAAGGCGGGGCGGTGCTGGTGCTGGAGGAACTGGAATTTGCCCTGGCGCGCGGCGCTGAGCCGCTGGCCGAACTGCTCGGTTATGCCGCCACCTCCGACGCCGCCCACATCACCAGCCCCGATGCCGAGGGCGTGGGGGCCGCCGAGTGCATGCGCCTGGCGCTGCGCCGCTGCGGGGTGGCTCTGGAAGACGTATCTTACATCAACGCCCACGGCACCAGCACCCCCCTGGGCGATGCGGCAGAGACCCAGGCGATCAAAAATGTCTTTGGCGAGCTGGCCTACCGCCTCCCGGTCAGTTCGACCAAAGGCATGACCGGCCACGCCCTGGGCGGCGCGGGTGCGCTGGAAGCCGCCATCTGCGTCCAGGCGCTGCGCACCGGCCTGATCCCGCCTACCATCAACCAGCACACCCCCGACCCCGCCTGCGACCTCGATTACGTTCCCAACCAGGCCCGTTCCGCCAACGTTCAAGTTGCCCTCTCCAACTCGCTTGGTTTCGGCGGGCATCACACGACCCTGGTGCTGCGCAAGTGGGGGGAAGGTGGCAAGTAGCAGGTGGCAAGCGGCAGGTGGCAAGGGGCAAGTAGCAAGTCAAAAGTCGCGTCATGGCGCAATCACCCTCTCACCCTCTCACCCCATCACCCTCTCCCCCTCTCACCCCATGCTCACTTCCCGCTTTGAACAAGCACTCACTTACGCCTTTCGCCTGCACAGTGGACAGGAACGCAAGGGCAACGGCGTGCCGTATTTTTCGCACCTGATGTCGGTTTCGGCGCTGGTGCTGGAAAATGGCGGCGACGAGGATCAGGCGATTGCCGCCCTGCTGCACGATGCGGTCGAAGACCAGGGCGGACAGGCCACGCTGGATGAAATTGGCGAGCGCTTTGGCGAACACGTAGCCGAGATCGTGGCCGCCTGTTCCGATTCGTTCGAGATGCCCAAGCCGCCGTGGCGCCAGCGCAAGGAACGCTACATCGCCCACATCCCCACAACCTACCCGGCGGCGCGGCTGGTCTCGCTGGCCGATAAGGTGCATAACGCCCGCACCATCGTCACCGATGTTCGGCAGATCGGCGATGACATCTGGCGGCGTTTCAAGGGCGGCAAGGAGGGGACGCGCTGGTATTATCGCCAGTTGGCTGGCGTGTTCCGCGCCACGGGCAGCGAGCCGCTCATTGATGAACTGGAACAACTGGTGAAAGAACTGGATGCCATCTCCTGACACTGCCGAGCGGTTTGAACATACCATGCTAAACACCATTCGCCAGCGCAAATTTAGAGCATCTGATGTGGCCTTTTTGGTCGTGGTCGTGGTTTCGCTGATCATGGCCCTTTCAACCACAGACTTACAAACCAACCCGCCGGGGATCATCTTCATCGTCTCGCTGCTGGCGGTTTTCACGGCTCTGGGAATTTATGGGGTGGAATTTTGCCAACCGTTTCCGGGCGGCAACCTGTGGACACTGGCCTATTTTGCCATCCAACTTGGCATCGGCTCGCTTGTGTTTTACCTGAGCGATGGTGTGGCATGGCTGATCTTGGCTCCGATTGCCTCGCAAACGGTCTATCTGTTTGCGCCGCGCGGCGTGATCGCCGCGAACGCCGTGATCTTCGCCGCGTCGCTGGGTGTGGTGGCCTTGCTGGCCGAGACACCCGCTTCGCTGATCAATTCGGCGGTCGCGCTGCTCACGGCGCTGGTATTCGTCACCACATTTACTTATATCGCGGTGCGCGAGGAGCGCAGCCGCCAGGAAGTGGAACGCCTGAACGCTGAATTGGCCCTGGTTAACCAGAAATTGCGCCAGTACGCCATACAGGTGGAAGAAGTAGCCATCCTGCAAGAGCGTAACCGCCTGGCCCGCGACATCCACGACAGCCTCGGCCACTATCTGACCGCCCTCAACATGCAACTCAAAGCCGCGCAGGCGGTGCTACCCGTGGATCAAAAACGCGCCGAAGATGCGCTGGCAAAAGCGCAAAGCCTGGCCGAAGATGCCCTGGCCAGCGTGCGCCAATCGGTGGCGGCGCTGCGCGAAGAACCCGCCCTCAAATTGCCCCTGCCTGAAGCCATTGCAAAACTGCTTGAGGAAGGCCGTGAGAGCGGGCTGGTGATCAACCTGGATGTGCAAGGCGAGCCGCGCTCCCTGCCCGCCCCGGCAACGATCACACTCTACCGCGCCGCCCAGGAAGCGCTGACCAACATTCGCAAGCACGCCCTGGCCAGCCGCGCCGATGTGACCCTGGCCTATCTGCCGGACTGCGTGCGCCTGAACGTTGCCGATAATGGTGTGGGAGCGCATGGCGAGCCTGACAGCGAGACCGGTTTCGGGCTGGTGGGGCTGCGCGAGCGCGTGGCGCTGCTGGGCGGCAAAGTCAACGTAATCACAGCCCCTAAACAGGGCTTTATCCTTGAAGTGGATATACCCTTTGCGAACCACGAATAACACAAATCTCCATGAATTTTGGCTTTCATTCGTGCAAATTGGTGCCATTCGTGGTTTATTTTGAAGCGCATCACGGAAAATCGCAGAGAGCCAAAAAAGTGTGACCCATGAAAACTACCGCTCCCGCTATCATTGATCAGTTGGTCGAAACCTTCGCGCAAAATTTAGACACCTACCGCTCCAGCAAAAACGAGACCGAGCTGCGCCGTGAGTTCCTGGACAAATTCTTCGCCGCCCTGGGTTGGGATGTGACCAACGAGAAGGGCTACGATGAAGCCCACAAAGAAGTCGTCCACGAGTTTTCGGTGGAGGTGGCCGGGCAGGGCAAAAAGGCTGATTACGCCTTTCGCACCGGGGCGGGCCATTTCGATTTTCTCGTCGAGGCCAAGAAGCCCTCGGTGAAGGTGGAGAGCAGCCTCGAGGCGGCCTTTCAGTTGCGCCGCTACGGTTGGAGCGCCAGGCTGCCGCTCAACATCCTGACCGATTTCGAGCATTTGGCCGTCTACGATTGCCGCGCCAAACCCAGCCACGAGGACAAGGCCACGGTGGGGCGGGTGATGCTGATCCACTACAAAGAATACGCCGCGCGCTGGGATGAGATCGCCGCCATCTTCGCGCCGGAAGCCGTGCGCAAGGGATCGCTGACCCGTTATGCCGAGGAGACGAAGGGGAAGAAAGGCACCGCCGATGTGGATGATGCCTTCCTCGAGGAGATCGAACGCTGGCGCGAACTGCTGGCAAAGAATATCGCCCTGCGCAATAAAAACATCGGCATCGCCGGGCTGAATTACATCGTGCAGATGACGATTGACCGCATCGTCTTTTTGCGCATCTGCGAGGAGCGCGGGATTGAACCCGAAGGGCAGTTGCAAGAGATTGCCAACCGTAAAGACGCGTATCAGGAATTGTGTGTTTTATTCCAACGCGCCGATACCAAATACAACTCTGGCCTGTTCCACTTCAAAGCCGAAAAGGGACAATCGAGCCAGCCCGATGGCCTGACGCTGAGCATTCAGATTGACGATAAGGTGCTGAAAGACATCATCTTGAATTTGTATTACCCCAAAAGCCCGTATGCCTTTTTGTACATCCCCTCTGATATTTTGGGGCAGGTGTATGAGCGCTTCTTGGGCAAGGTGATCCGCCTGACGGCGGGCCACCAGGCCAAAGTGGAGGAGAAGCCCGAGGTGCGTAAGGCGGGCGGGGTGTATTACACGCCGACGTATATTGTGGATTATATTGTCAAGAATACGGTGGGGAAGATGCTTAACCCAGACCCCACCCCCGGCCCCTCCCCAGACGGAAGAGCGCCGTCTGGAGAGGGGAGTATGACGCCCAAAGACGTTGCCAAACTCAAAATTGTTGACCCGGCCTGCGGTTCGGGGACATTTTTGTTGGGGGCGTATCAGTTCTTGCTCGATTGGCATTTGGCCTGGTACAGCGACCCGGCCCACGAGCCGAAGAAGTGGGAGAAGGCCAACGCCATTGTGCGCGTGAGCGAGGGGGTCTGGCGGTTGACCACGGCCAAAAAGAAGGAAATTTTGCTCAACAACCTCTTCGGCGTGGATATTGACGCCCAGGCTGTCGAAGTGACCAAGCTCTCGCTGCTGCTCAAGGTGCTGGAAAACGCCAGCGGACAGCTCAGCCTGGGCCTCGAACGCGCCCTGCCCGATTTGGGGGACAACATCAAGTGCGGCAACTCGCTGATCGGCTGCGACTATTTCGACGGCCAACTGCTGCCCGATGAAGCTGAGGTGGCGCGGGTCAACCCGTTCGATTGGAAGCGCGAGTTTAAGGGGGTGTTTGCGCAGGGCGGTTTCGATGTGGTGATCGGCAATCCGCCGTACATCCAGCTTTCAATGGCTGATTACTATAACGCATCGGTTAGTTCATATTTTGGAAGTCGATATTCTTCTTCGATGGGAAGATTGAACACCTTCGGTTTATTCATTGAGAAAGTGGTGAATTCCGTCTTAGCCAAGAATGGTTATTTCAGTTTCATTGTCCCTAACACATTATTAACTCAAGAATACTATCAAGGCTTAAGAAAACAAATCTTGAAATACCAAATTACAGGGATTACGAATTACAAATATCCCGTGTTCAAAGATGCAGTTGTTGAAACCATTGTTTTTGTAATATGTAATTCAAATCCCAATGAGCATGAAGTAGAAATCATAGACTTTGACAACAAGGCAATGATTTCTACTTCACATTCCATTCATCAACAGGTATTTTCGTCAACTCACAACAGCGCCTTTTTGGTTACTTCTGATGAAAAATCTTTTGGTTTCAAAAAAAGCCTAGATAAAAAAGGCGTGTCTTTGGGGGAATTAGCCAACCTAAATCAAGCAATCGCCCTCAAGTATGATAGAAGTAAATCACTGTTCACAGAAGCGAAGGCAGAAAACTACAAACCAGTTATTGATGGGAGAAACATTAATAGGTATGAACTGGTTTGGGGTGGTCAATACCTGGCTTATGATGTAAGGAATATACATTCTTGTAAACGAACTGATATTTTTGAAGCAAACGAAAAAATATTCTTTAGGCGTGTAGGAGATCGCCTCATTGCAACCTACGATGATAAGCAATTTTACGCTTTGAATACTCTGGTTGTGATTACGCCACAAGAACAGGTAGGTTTTTCCCTTAAGTATTTGTTGGGATTGATAAATTCAAGCCTGTTAAATTTTTATTATGTCAAGTATTTGAAATCTACAAAGAAAGTTTTTTCTGAAATTCAGGCCAGACAATTAGCACAGCTCCCCATCCGCGTCCTCAACTTCTCCGACCCCGCCGAAAAAGCCCAACACGACCAGATGGCCGCCCTCGTCGAGCAGATGCTCTCGCTGCACAAGCGCCTGCCCCAGGCGCAAACCCCGCAAGAGAAAGAACGCCTGAACCGCCAGATCGAATCCACCGACCGGGCGATTGATGCGCTGGTCTATCGCCTGTATGGGCTGACGGAGGAAGAGATCAGGATTGTGGAGGAAAAAGCATGAACACATCGCCCCCTGGGCGATTTCTCCACATTTACTGTGACGAAAGCCGTCAGACCGCCGACCGCTACATGGTTCTTGGCGGGCTAATCACCTTGCGAGAACACGAAGAGGCCTTCCAGAAAGCCATGCTGTTGTATCGCCAAAGCAATCAGATGTGGGCTGAACTCAAATGGACGAAGGTCTCTGACCAAAAAATCAACGAGTATTTCGCCCTGATGGATTTATATTTCAGCCTTAACCGTTCATTTCACTTCAAGGCGATTGTGATTGACACCCAAGAAGTAGACCACAGACGCTATAACAAAAACGATAGCGAACTCGGCTTTTATAAATTGATGTATCAGTTTCTACTGCACAGCTTCGGCGCTTACCTTACCCCAATGGATCAGTGCATTATCCACCTCGATCAACGCACAACATCCAAATACAAGCTATCCACGCTTTGCGCCATTCTCAATAACGGGCTAAAAAAGAAATATGGCTTGAGCAACCAACCCATCCGAAATATCCAGGGTTTGAATTCTAAAGATAGCGACTTTATTCAAGTTGCCGATATTTTGATGGGCGCCATCGGGTACGAAATGAACGGCGCGCATACGCGTACCAACGCCAAGAAAGCCAAAATCCTTTTGGCTGAGATGATTGCGCGCAAAGCAGGGTTGGTAAATCTACAACAACCTACTCCGCGCAGTTTTCGGCATTTCTCCATCTGGCATTTTCACTTTCGCACCCCCGCTCAAAAATAAAACGCCTCAAGCCCTACGCCCTTGCGGGCTACCCTGTAAGGGTTTCCGTGACATCATCACGGTTTTCGGACTTGATAGCGTCTTATAAAAAATTATAGTACAAAACCATCCAAAATGCTACCGTCTTTTGTATTGAACTTCAAAGAGCGCCTGAACCGCCAGATCGCATCCACATCCACTCAATCCGCTCTGAGCATCCGTTGGCAGCGACCAGCCCGAAAGAATGCCTGCTTTGAAAATAACTCCCCCCTACCTAAATTTTCATCCATTGAATGCGCGGGGCGAACGCCCGGCATCGCAAACTGACAAAGGCCGTAAGCCCGATCATGTCCTGTCAAGCAACGAAGGGTCGCCGCTGCGCGATCTTACAAAACATATTCTCAAACCCAAGAAAGACGCCCATGAAAACTAAACTCTACTCCGCTCTCGTCCTCCTCATCTGCATCTTCCTTCTCTCTGCCTGCGGGCCGGGGCAGCCGTTCGGACCCACCCTCACCCCGGCGCCAACGGCCACCCCCGCCCCCACCGCAACACCACTCCCCACCGCCACGCCCACGCCAGCCCCCGCCAGCGCCATCGCCCTCACCTGTGACGATTGGGCCTTGATCAACGCCGGCGAATACCAGGTGCAAAACAACACCTGGGGCAAAGGCGAACTGACCGGCTGGTCGCAGTGCATCGGCATCGAAGCGCTCGAAGGCGGCGGCGTGATGGCCCGCTGGACGTGGGATTGGCTCGACTCCGGCGGCAGCGTCAAAGCCTACCCGGAGATCATGTTCGGGCAAAAACCCGGCGGCCCCAGCACATCCCCGGCACTGCCGCTCAAAGTCAACCTGGTCGAATCGGCCACGATGACCTACGACATCACCTCCACCCACACCGGCGGCGGCAACATCGCCTTCGAAGCCTGGCTGACCGACAGCGACAACCCCGACACCTGGGGCGTCCCGCCGATCACCCACGAGGTGATGATCTGGCTCGACTCGTATGGCGGATTACGGTCTGGCGGTCAATTTGTGGAACGCGTCACCATCGGCGGCGTGAAATACAACTTCTCAGTCGGCTACAACTGGGGCGACGGCTGGACGTACATCGCCTTCGACCCCACCGAACCGCAAATGGGCGCCCGCACCCTCGAAGTGGCCGATTTTCTCGACTATTTGAAAACCAAAGAAATCATCACCGGCGAAGAATACCTGGCCTCGTTTGAACTCGGCAACGAAATCACCCGCGGCACCGGCGAAACCCTGCTCCATTACTTCTCCGTCAGCATCCAGCCGAAGCAATAACAACGACAAACCCACCCATGCCCAGCCTGCAAAGCTACATCTTCCGCGCCATCATCCGGGCCACCGTGCAGAAAACCCTGGCCATCACTGACATTGCCGAACTGCGCAAGGCGATGTCGTTTGGGCCACACAAGCCCTACCTGCCGCACCGGGCCAGCCTGCATCCCGCCCATGCCGAGGGCTTTGCCGCCCAATGGATCAGCCCATCACCGGCTATCACGCAGCCCGTGATCCTCTACCTTCACGGTGGCGCCTGGGTGTTGGGTTGGAACAACAGCGGGCTGGGCATGGCAGCACACCTGAGCCAGGCGGCCAAAAGCCGCGCACTTGCTCTCGATTACCGCCTGGCGCCCGAACACCCCTTTCCCGCCGCCTTGGACGACTGCCTGGCGGCCTACCGCTGGCTGCTGCAAACAGGCACCCCGCCGCCGCAGATCGTCATCGCCGGCGATTCGGCCGGGGGCAACCTCACCCTTGCCACCCTGCTGGCCCTGCGCGAAAACGGCGACCCCCTGCCGGCGGCTGCCATCTGCCTCTCTCCCGTAACCGATCTGGCCCTCACCGGTGAAACCCTGACCACCCAGGCAGACCCCGTGATTACACTGGCCTTTCTCACCACCATGGCCCGCCACTACATCGGCGCAAGCGACCCGCGCCACCCCTTGATCTCGCCGCTTTATGCCCGCCTGGATGGTCTGCCCCCGCTGCTCATCCAGGTTGGCGCAGATGAAATTTTGCTCAGCGATGCCGTGCGCCTGGCCGAAAAAGCGCGTGCCGCTGGTGTACGCGTCGAGCTATCCATCTGGCCGCGCATGTGGCACGTCTGGCAGGCCTTCGTTCCATTTCTGCCCGAAGCACGCCAGGCGATCAACGCTATCGGTGCGTTCATTCAGGCGGCCACCACCTCCCCAGGAGAAGCATGAGCAACCCCATCCATATTCTGTTGGTTGACGATCAGGCGCTCTTCCGCGAGGGATTGCGCACACTGCTCTCGGTGCAACCCGGCTTCGACGTGATCGGCGAGGCGGCCAACGGCGAAGAAGCGCTGCGCCTGGCTGCCACGCTGCACCCCGACGTGATCCTGATGGACGTGCGCATGCCCATCCTCGACGGCGTGGCGGCCACCCGCCGCCTGCGCGCCGCCCACCCCGCCATGCGCGTCATCGTCCTCACCACCTTCGACGACGACGAATACGTCTTCGAGGCGCTGCGGGCTGGGGCGGCCGGCTACCTGCTCAAAGATACCGCCTCCGAGAAGCTGTTCGAGGCCGTGCGGGCGGCGGCGCGCGGCGAGTCGTTCTTGCAGCCTTCGGTGGCCGCCAAAGTGGTGGCCGAGTTCAGCCGCATGGCCAACCTCACGCCCACCCGCCCCGACCCATTGCCCGACCCACTCTCCGAGCGCGAAAAAGAAATTCTGCGCCTGATCGCTCAGGGGAGCAGCAACCGCCAGATCGCCGAACAATTGGTGATCGCCGAAGGCACGGTCAAAAACCACGTCACCAGCATCCTCAACAAACTCGGCGTCTCCGACCGCACCCAGGCCGCCCTGAAAGCGCGCGAAATGGGGCTGGCATGATGTTGTTGGCACTGCTGCCAATTCTGGCTTTCATGGCGATATGGGTAGTTGTTCAACATTTAACGCAAAGCCGCGAAGGCGCAAATGCGCAAAGAAACCCCTGGCACATTGGCGACTTCGCGACGTTGCGTTGTTTTTTCTCCGGCACCGATTGGCGTCATGGTTTCACGCGGGCGGCGTTGCTTTGGGGCGCCTACCTGGTGATCGCCACCGAACTGCTCAGCCTGGGGCGCGGCATCACGGTTGGGGGGCTGGCGCTGGCCTGGGGGCTGCCGCTGCTGGCCTGCACAGGCTGGCTGGCCTGGCGCACCCGCCATTCGCCGCCGGTTGAGCCTGTCGAAACCGAGCCTGTCGAAACCAATGTCCTGGGGTTCGAAGCGTCTCAACCGGCGCTGGACTGGGGCAGCCGCGCCCTGCTGGTCAGCGTGGCCGCCATCCTCGCCATCACCGCCCTGGTGGCCTGGGTGGCCCCCACGCAAACCTTCGACTCGATGAACTACCACTCGCCGCGCGTGGCCCACTGGGCGCAGGAACGCGCCGTGCGTCACTACGCTACCGGGGTCGAAGTGCAAAACGTCCTCACCCCCGGCGCAGAGATGATTGTGCTGCACTTCTACGTCCTGGCTGGCTCCGACCGCCTGGCGAACTTCGCTGCCTGGCTGAGCTTTCTGGGCAGCATCATCATCGCCTCGTGGGTGGCGGCGCTGTTGGGCGCTGACCGGCGCGGCCAGGCGCTGGCAGCGGTGGCCGCGGCGGCCATCCCCATGAGCATCGTGCAGGCCTCCAGCACAATGACCGATTTGGTAGCGGCGTTGTGGGTGATCTGTACCGCGGCTGAAGCACTGGCCTGGCAGCGTACGGCGAAATTAATTTCGCCATACCACCTGGCTTTGATCAGCCTGGGGGCGGGGCTGGCGCTGCTGACCAAGCCGACGGCGGCGGTGTTTGTGCTGCCGTTTGGCGTGTGGGTGGGTTGGCTGTTGTGGCGGCGCGGGGGGTTCAGAAAAATGCTGTTGTGGGGCGGCATCGCCGCCGTGCTGGTTTGCGGGCTGAACGCCGGTCACTGGCTGCGCAACGCTTCGGTCTATGGCAACCCGCTCGGCGATGAGCGGCGGCTCACCATCCACTCGAACGAACTGCTCACCCCGGCGGGCATCGCTTCCAACCTGATCCGCAACGCCGCCCTGCACACCGGCACGCCGTGGGGCCGCGCCAACCGCCTGCTCTACAACAGCGTGGTGCAAATCCATGCCTGGCTCGGCCTCGATGTAGAAGACCCGCGCACCACCGCCATCGGCCCCTACCCGTGGATGAGCGTGCGCACGGAGGAAAATATCGCTGGCAATTTGCTGCACGCGCTGTTATTCGCCTGGTGCCTGGGGGCGGGCGTGTTGGCCCGGAAGCGCCTGGACGGGGTGATTGGGTTGTATGGCTTCCTGGCGAGCGCCGGTTTGGTCCTGTTCAGCGCCGTGTTCAAGTGGCAGGTGTTTGGCAGTCGCTATCACCAACCGTTTTTCGTGCTGATTTCCCCGCTGCTGGCGTGCATCCTCTCCGTCGTTCTCACCCGCCGCGCTGCCTGGATGCTGGGCGTGCTGCTGATGCTGTGGACGTTACCCTGGTTGTTTTCGATTGACTCACGCCCGCTGGTCCCCACTTCGGAGCGTTCCTACCCACTGAGCATTTTGCAGGCCAGCCGCGACGAACTGTACTTTGCCAACGCCACTTACCTCAATTACCCCTATCACGAGATCGCCAATTACCTGAAAGACGCGCGCTGCTTCAGGCTGGGCCTGAACATGACCAATATGGCCGTCGAATACCCGCTGTGGGTGCTGCTCGGCGCGCCGCGTGATGACCTGCAAATCGAATGGTTCGTTTCTGGGCCTTCAGAGCAGCTTGCCCGGCCCGATTTTACGCCCTGCGCGGTGCTGTGCGATGGCTGCGAAAACCAGAGCGACTATCAGGGCCTGCCGCTGGTCTTTCACTACGACACGCTGCGCCTGTATCTGCTGAAACCTCAATAAGGAGTCCGCTATGTCTTTTGAAGATGGTTGGGCCGCCATTCACCTCGAAATGCCGCGGCGTGTGCCGCATACCGAATACTCGGTCGAAGGCCATTGGGAAGTAGTCAAAGCCGTCACCGGCCTCTCGGTGACGCCGCAATCGCCACCCGAAGAGCAATGGCAGGCGGCGCGGGCACTGATCCGGGCGTGGAATTTCGATTTCGGCTGGAGTACGCTGATCGGCGGCGATCTGTTTGCCGCTTACAAGACCGACATGGGCCACGCCGAATATGCCGCCGGCGGCGTAGACCGACGCGACACGCGCACCTGCCCCTTCAAAACGCCCGAAGACGTGCTGGCCTTCGACTTTCTCGCCACCTATGGCCCCTGCGACCGCGCCGCCTGGAAAACCCGCTTCGAGCAGCACTATCAGCGCGCCTGCCGCGACATCCCCGAACGCGTCAACATGACCGGCATCTACATCACGCTGATTTCCGGCTTCATTGACATCTTCGGCTGGGATATGCTGTTGCTGGCCGCCGGTACTGACCCGATGGCCTTTGGCGCCCTCGCCAACCGCTATGCCGATTTCATGCTGCCCTACTTCGAAGCCCTGGCCGAGGCCGATGTGCCGGTGGTGATGGTGCATGACGATATGGTCTGGTCATCTGGCCCGATCTTTGCCCCCCGGTGGTACCGCCAATACGTCTTCCCCAACTACCAGCGCTACTTCGACCCGCTGCGCCAGGCCGGCAAAAAGATCATGTTCACCGCCGATGGCGACTATACGAAGTTCATAGACGATCTCGCCGCCTGCGGGGTAGATGGCTTCGTGATGGAGCCGATGACCGACATGGCCCTCATCGCCGAGAAATATGGCCGCACGCACAGCTTCATCGGCAACGCCGACACACGCATTTTGTTGAGCGGCACGCAAGCGGAAATCCGTGCCGAGGTAGAGCGCTGCATGGCGATTGGTAAACCCTGCCCCGGCTTCTTCCTGGCCGTCGGCAACCACATCCCCGCCAACACGCCGGTGGAGAGTGTGCTGTATTACATGAGCGTGTATGAAGAATTGAGCAAACGATAATGCGTGCCTGGTTCTCGCTCAGGCTGGCTGCACCTGCACCGCCGCCGTCATCAGGTGGCCTTCGACGACCGTGAGGGCCACGCCGCCGCCGGTGAGGGGGTGCGACGTGTCTTCCACATCGAATAGCAACTGACCGGCAATCCAGCCGCGCAGGTGGCTGCCTTGCACTTCCAGGGTCATCTCGTAGGGCTGCCATAGTTCCCAGGCGAAGGGGGCTTCGGCCAGCACCGTCTCGCCGTCGAGGGCTTTGAGCAGGCGCACCTGGCCACCGTTGACCAATTCGAGGGCGTAGAAGCGCTTCAATCCCTGCACACGCGCGGCGATGCCGCCGCTGGCGAGCAGCGTGGGACGGATTTGGGCGCTGACGGTGTAATCTTGCCATTCGCGGCAGCCGGTGATCAGCAGGCCGCGCCCGTCATTCTGGATGATGCGCAGCCCCTCACCGCCCCAGCCTTCCCATTGGTCAACGGCCTGCACCCAGGGCTTGCGCCAGTTTTGGTCACCATGCCACGGCGAAGCGCCAGCCGGGGTGGCGAAAACCACATCGGGCGCACCCAGCCAGGTCAGGTAATCGAGGTAGGCCGTGCCAGGGGCGGCCAGTTCCACGCCGACCTGGCAGATGGGCTGGTTGCCTTCGCCTTCGATCTGCCAGAACAGTTCCACCGCCTCGCCGGGGGGCAATTCGGCTGCCGGGCCGCTGACATATTCGGGCGTGCTGCCAAGCGTGTAGCGGGTGAGGAACAGGCGCACAGGCAGCGCGCCCTGGTTGGCGGCGTCAGCCTCCAGGCGGGCGGTGACGACCTGGCCGGGGTAGAGCGTGGGCGAGGCGATCAGTTCGTAGCCGGGCATGGCCATATCGGCAGGCGGGATGAAGGTGGGCGTGGCGGCGCGCCCGATGCCAGAAGCGAGCTTCAACGCCAGCGTGCGCTTGCCAGCCTGGCTGTGGCCGGGGGTGTTGACAACTTCGAGCGGCGTAAGCCCCTCACCCGCCTCGCTGACGAAGCCTTGCACGCTGCCGGGCATCTCAAAATGAAAGCGTGCGCCATTTTTGGGGGCTTCGGGGGCCAACCCCTGCAAAGCCCGCCCGGCGTTGACGATGAAATAGGTCTCACGCACGGCATCGCTGACGCAGCGCCCGCCATCGGCAGTGGGCAGGTACAGGCGGTCGGCCACGGGCGTGCGCCAGTCGGCGTCGCGGGCCGCGGAAGCGTCAATGCCAGCCAGCCCATTCATCACGCCCAACAGACAGCCGATGTTGGCCGAATTGCAGTCAGTATCCCAGCCGCAGGTGTTGCCGATCATGAGCGATTTTTGAAAATCGCCCTCGCCATAGAGCAAGCTGAGGATGATCAGGGCGTGGTTGGGCACCATGTGGCAGCCACCGATATAATTTTTGTAGCCATACGTTTCGGCGATGCGCTGGCGGGTTTTGCGCCAATCGCCATCGGCGGCGTGCCAATGGCGTATATCGCCGATCAGACGCGCAATCAGCGAATCGGCGGGGATGACGGACAGGCCCACGTCGAGGAGCTTGTTCACATCGCGCTCGATGAAGGCCTGCGCTTCCATCGCCGCCACCACCTGCGCCCCGTGGATGGCCGCGCCATCGTGGCTGACGCTGGCGGCGCGGCGGGCGAAATCGGCGGCGCGGGCGGGGTCGCCGGGGTTGATCAGCCCCCAGCCGTCAATGAATATCTGCGCGCCGATCTGTTCGGCCACAATCGGGCCGTT
Source organism: uncultured Anaerolineaceae bacterium (assembly GCA_964606085.1). Lineage (GTDB taxonomy): Bacteria > Chloroflexota > Anaerolineae > Anaerolineales > UBA4823 > CAIQJJ01. The sequence continues at coordinate 3,682 of CAZSFD010000064.1, read as the reverse complement.
CATCGCAATAGAGCCGCTCAATGGGGCTGGGATGCCTTTTTTCAGGCGCAGGTAGGCGGTATGTTCAGTGGAGTTGCCAATGCCGCCCCACCACAGGATCGTCTTACGTTCAATCAGGTAGTTCAACCACGTCTGGCCGATCTGCGCCGGGGTCAGGTTGGGGTCGAAGTCGTAATCTTCGAGCGCCCGCAGGAAGGTGAAGGTGCCCGAGATGTCATCGTCGGTGACGATCAGCGGCGGGTGGTGGCTGATGCGGTCGTTGACGTAGTACCACACCTCGCCCAACGCATCCATAATCCGTTCATACGGCCAGCCCTCGAACGGGCGGCCCAAATAGACGCCGATGATTTTGCCCAGCACACCGGCGTAGACTCGTTCGACATAATCGGCAGGGATCATCATTGCACACACTCCTTAGGGAACAAAATAGTTTTGCAACAATTTCAGCATGTCCTGATACAACTCCGGCTCGCTGCTGATTTGGTTTTCTGTTTCGAAGGGTGAAAGCGGGTTCAGCAGGTACAGGGCATCCTGTGTCGGGTCTTCGACGATATGGATTAACTTCCAGCCATCCAACTGTACAGCCTGCCAGTTGACATGCGGGGCGATCCAATACAACGCGTGCTTGGGATCGGTGTTCGCGCCTAATTCACTGAAAATCGGCCTGGCTTGATCGCCTGCTTGACCCATCATCTGCGGTTTCAGGCTGACCGCCTGGATGGGATCGGGCGGGGCAATGCCTACCCAATCCAGCACGGTCGGGAAGATGTCAAAATTCTGCACGGGTTCAATGGAGATGCTGCCGGCCGCGGCGGCACCCGTATAGCGCAAGAACAGCGGCACATGCAGCACTTCCTGATACAAAGATGAAGTATGCACCCAGCGGTTATGTTCACCAAAGAACTCGCCATGATCGGCAGTGACGATCACCAGGGCATTATCGAGCAAGCCGTGGGCCTGCAAAAATTCCATCATTTGCCCGAAATAGGCGTCAGCATACATCACCTCGCCGTCATAGAGCGCTTCAAGATGCTCAATATCACGCGCAGAAGGTGTCAGCTCGCCGGTCACCACCTTTTCAGCATTGCCAAAGACCTCTGACGTGAAAGCGCCTTGATAGTCGGGGTCAAAGAGCAGGTCGTATGGCGGCGGGGGCATGTACCAGGTATGGGGGTCAAAATAATGCAGAAACAAAAATAGCGGCTGGCGCGGCTCTTGCTGCAAATAGGTCTGACTCAGCCAATCCATGGCCAGGGCGTTAATTTCTGCGGCGCGGGCCTTGTCAGAGGGCGTGGAACTTGCCGCCAGCGCATCGGGATAAAAATCAAAACCCTGGCTGAAACCCAGCTTGCCCAATGTGCAGTAAATGGACGGGAAGCCCGCGGTTGCATAGCCAGCACGTTGCAGTAATTCGGCCAGTGTATTGGCCTCCTGCGGCACACTGTTGCGGATGGTGGCAAAGGTGGCCCCCAGGCTGGTCGGGCTACGCCCGGTAAACATCGCCGCCACCGAAGGACACGTCCACGGCGATGTAGAGATGGCCTGCGCAAAGCGTACGCCCTGCTCACCCATCCAGGCGTCAAGATGGGGCGTGGTCGTGCGCTCGTAGCCATACGCGCTGACATGGTCGGCGCGCAGGGTATCCATCACGACCAGGATAATGGCCTGGGGTGGCGGGTTAACTGCTATCGTCGGGGAAGGTGTTGGGGAGGGGATAGACGTGGGGGATGGTTGCTGCGTGGGAGCGGTCGTTGACGATGGCCCTGGGGTGTCGGTTGAGGTGGGCTGTGGCAGCGCCGCGGTGGGCGCGGACGTTGTCGGCGGTGGGGGCAAGGACAATGTGGGAGGCATCGTCGGCGTGGCGGTGAACGGCAAGCGACAGGCGCTCAACGCAAAAAAAGCCAACAGGGTCACCCATGTTTTGATCAGTTTCATCGGTCACATCCCAATCATCACCATCAGAAAAAAAATCGTCTCTTGGAATCTGACAGTTCAACCAATTTGCAGCACTCTGCTGCCGGATTGCGACACAGGTGCAACGCACTAAGTGCCTTGACCGGCAAAGAAGTGCGTTGCACCTGACTTTTCAGACAGCCTCTGATGGACTGAAATTTCATCTACTGATTATACGACATCCATGTGACCGCAATTTGGTGCTTGACTTTCGCGCTGAAATATCCTATTATATTTATAACTGGAAGCGCTTCCAGCCCGTCACACAACAAACCCCACCCGCAAGCATATCCACATGGAAACCCTCACCCTCGATGACATCGCCCGTCTGGCCGGCGTCTCGCGCGCCACGGCCTCGCGTGCGCTCAACAACCGCCCCAACGTCAGCCCGGCGGTGCGGCAGCGCGTTCACGAGGTGCTGCAAGAGACCGGCTTTCAGCCGAACGCCGCCGCCCACTCGCTGGCTTCGCAGCGCAACGACATGATCGGGCTGGTCATTGCGCGCACGGTGCAAAGCATCTTCGCCGACCCCTATTTTCCGCGCCTGGCCGAGGGCATTGCGCAAGCGTGCAACCAGCACCATTTCACCTTTTCCTTGTTTGTGGAATATGAATTGGAAACGCTCTTCCGCCGCATCACCCGCCGCGGCTTCCTCGGCGGGGCCATCGTTCAGGTGGAGAGCATGGATAACCCGCTCATCCCCAGGCTGGTCGGCCACACCGATTTACCGATTGTCGTCGTTGGCCGCCCGCCGGCTGGGACGCATGTCAGCTACCTGGACGTGGACAATGTCAGCGGGGCATACCAGGCCGTCATGCACCTGATCGGCCTGGGCCACCGCCGCATCGCCACCATCACAGGACCAATGCTGGCCGGTTCCGGGCAAGACCGACTGGCCGGCTACCGCCAGGCGCTGCAAGAAGCGGGCATCGCCGCCGATGAAACGCTGATCGTCGAGGGCGATTACACCGAGGAGGGCGGCTATCGCGCCGCCGCGCCGCTGTTGGCGCAGCGGCCCACGGCGCTGTTCATCGCCTCAGACGCGATGGCACGCGGGGCCATCCGCCTGTTGAAAGAACAGGGCCTGGCAACGCCGCAAGACATCGCCATCGTCAGTTACGATGATCTGCCCCCCGCCACCGCCGCATCCCCGCTGCTCACCACCATCCGCCAGCCGATCAAACGCATCGGTGCGCTGGCCGTCGAAACCTTGCTCGACATGATCCAAAACGGCCCCGAACCCGTGCGCACCGCCACATTGCCCACGGAATTGGTCATCCGCGAATCCTGCGGAGCGGCCCAGGTAGGGCGACATTAATTTCGCCACACAGAGAAAGGAGGTTATCGTTCAAATCGTGCCTGATCCTCATCAACCCGCCTTAAAAAGGTTCGCCTGAACACTCGCCATCTCTCGGCAAAAGGGCAGCGAATGTCCAAGCGAAAACCCACGTCCATTTTAATCCATAGGAACAAAAGAAATGAAAAGAAACCATGCTTTCTTAATGGTTAGCCTGTTTGCGGGCCTCCTGGTAACCGCACTCGCCTTGATACTTCTCGCGCCGCAGGTTGTGGCCGCGTCTTCCATCGAACGCCCGGCGGTACCCTTGGCCCTGCCCATCGTAGATGACTTCCAGGCTGGCGTTCCTGGCAGTTGGTTCACCTACGGCGACGGCGGTTCCGGCGCATACTACAACCCGTCGGCCCTGCTCACCAACACCCTCACCAGCCA
>CAZSFD010000063.1:0-29791 GCA_964606085.1 uncultured Anaerolineaceae bacterium | reverse complement strand
CGGATGGCTGGCCGTGCGGTAGAAATAATCGCCCTGCGCCTCCATTGCGGCGATCAGTCGGTCTACGCCGGCGTCGGCCAGGGCCACCGATGGCGTGCTGCAAGGCCCGCTGGCAGGCAGCGCGCCGCCGTCCAGGCTGCAAGCAGGGCTGGCGACGTTTTCGACGGCGAAGACGTTGGAGATGGCCGTTGGGCTTGTCCAGCCGGGCAAGGCTTCGGCGTGGGCGATGGTCGGCTGGATGGGCGGTTGGCTGCCGGTGAGCAAGGACGCAACCAGGACCAGCAGGGCGAATGAAGCCAGCCACGAAAACGCCGCCGGTCTACGCGACAACCAGCGGCGGATTTGCGTCAACCCGATCAGCGAACCCAGGTAGCCCAGGAAAGCCAGGCTATTCGCCAGGGCCGCCTGCTGGCAAGGGTAGCTCAGGCGGCGCGGGTTGAACCCGCTGCGCAGCGCCAGCCAGATGATTGACCCTAACCCGATCAGCCAGAAAAGCGGCTGTGCATGTGTGCGCTGCCCGGTATGTTTCGGGCATTGGCTGTGATCCATGTTGGTCTCCTTTCGTTGGGCCGTTGGATAAGATCGAATTTTTGGCTCTTATTCGTGGTTCATCTTGATGCGTATCTTGCAGTCCATCACGGCAAATCCCAGAGAGCCTAAAAATTCCCATCAACCCTTGTTCGGCACCGGGTGAATGGCGATGCGCAGCATCGCAGACGCCTGACAATAGGAAACCCGCTTCAGCGGGTTTGAAGCCTTCTCAGACGCCTGCGAAGCATTGTTTCGCCTTTCAATCGGCGGCAAGGCGTTTACGGCCCCGGCGGGAACTGCCCTGCGCCGTTGACGGTGCCGTTTTCGATGAATGGAATGCCGCTATCGGTCAGGGTGTTGCCGTACCAATCGGTCACACGGAAGGAATAAGGCCCCACGCCCATGCCAGGATTGGTTTGCACAAAGAAATTATACGAGACGCGTGGCACTTCCACCCACTGACCGCCGCCATTGCGATATTCAAATTTGGCTATCGGGTTGCGATGATGGCGAATCTGCACCGCTGTCCACCATTGGTTACTGCCTTCCTTGAAGTGATAGGCAATCGGCCCGGCGAGTTCGGGGCTGACCACCTGCCAGGTGATGTCCACACGCCCCTGGGAGATGTCGGCGATCTCGGCGAAGGCTTCGCGGCTCAGGTCAAGATGCCCCGCCTGGCATTCGGGACACAGGTCTACCACACGCACGGTCACTTCCCCCTTCGGCCCGCGAACATGGATGTACGCCCCGCAATAGGCGGCGTTGTCGTATTCGGCGGCGTTCATCGCCGTCACCATCAGGTCGCCAGGCGAGGCGTCGAATGAGCAGGCCCCTGCGCCGGTGGCGTAATACCAGGTGGCGATGCCCTGGTGAACGGGATTGGTGTTGGGTTTGAATATCAGCGGCAGCCAGATGGCGTAACTGGAATCGGCCTGCACCTGGTTGGCCGATGTGAGCAGGATAAGCGCCAGACAGGCCACCAAGATAACCAATGAGTTGCGATGGTTTTCACTCAGGGTGTGCCAGTTCATGTGTTTTTCTCTCCCCCCTTATTATAGGGATTCGGCACATGCGTGTCTGCCCCCCGAATTTCCTACATATTTCCTGGCACTTGGGAATTTCTCTGCTCGCTGCTCCTCGCGCGCTCTGCAAACCATGAATAACACCGATCTGCACGAACGTGAAAATCTGTGCTATTCGTGGTTCATGTGATGAAAATGAGCCGGTTGCCGTGGCGCAAACCTATGGTTTGCGCCACGGGCTATTTTTTTATCCCATCAGGGCCAGCAGGTCGCACAGAATGGCGTAGCCGGTTGCCAGGCGTCCAGCGCCGGGGCCGATCAGCGTCACATCGCCGAGCAGACGGGTGGTAAAGGTGACGGCATTGGTCGCCCCGCTCACCGAGGCCAGCGGGTGCGCCAATGGCAGGCGCGTGGGACGCACACTGGCGGCCAGGCCCGTGGGCGTTCGTTCCACACAGGCGATCAGCTTCCAACGCTCGCCCGCCTGTTGCGCCGCGGCCATGTCAGCAACCGTCAGGCCCGTGATTCCCTGCCGGTCTACATCGGCCATCGCCATCGTCCCCCCCATTAACACATTGGCTAAAATCACCACTTTACCCGCCGCGTCGAACCCTTCCACATCGCCGGTGGGGTCGGCTTCGGCGTAGCCCTGCGCCTGGGCCTCAGCCAGCGCCTCGGCATACGAGCCGCCGGCGTCCATCTGCGTCAGGATGTAGTTGGTGGTGCCGTTGACGATGCCCTGAATTTTGCTCACCCCCGCCGCCGCCAGCAGGTCAGCGCCCAGGTGCAGCGTGGGCGTGCCGCTCATCACGGTGCCTTCGATGCCCATTTTGACGTTGTTTTGCGCGGCCAGTTGGCTCAGTTCGGGGTAATGCAGCGCAATTGGCCCTTTGTTGGTGGTGATAGCGTGCATGCCGCGGCCCAACGCCTGGCGGATATGGCTGGCGGCGGGTTCGCCAGTTTTCAGGTCGGTGTAACTCAACTCCACCAGCGCGTCCGCGCCACTTTCGGCAATCGTGCGCGCCGCATCCCAGCCCCGCGCTGGGGCGGGCAGCGTATCCAGGCGCTGCCCCGCCTGGGCGGCGGCCAGCAGTTCGGCCGGCAACAGCCCCGCCGGGTTGCACACGCTGCCCTTCAGCAGATCGCACACCGCCACGATCTGCACTTGCAGGCCAAATTTTTCGGCCAATTCGGCTCCCTGATCGTGTAGAATCTGGGCAAAACCCTGTCCGACATTACCAAAACCAATCAAAGCCAGGCGAATTGTTTTCATACAGCCCTCCGGGGAAAAAAGATTGGCGCGAAGTATATCAGACCCCCCATTTTTCAGACCCAGAAAGGATAATCCCATGATCGTCACCCACCTCAGCGAACTGGCGCAACAATCGGCCAAACTCCCCGGCTTGCAGCAAGCCATCGCCTTCATTCAGCAGGCTGTGCTTGGCGAACTGGCCGACGGGCGCATCGCCATTGACGGCGCACGCGTCTACGCCCTCGTCCAGTCGTACAACAGCAAACTCGAAGTGGAAAACCCGCGCTTCGAAGCCCACCGCAAATATGTAGATTTGCAATACATCGTCGCCGGCAAAGAATTGATCGGCTGGGCGCCGCTCTCCGCCCTGGCTGAAGCCACCCCCTACAACGAGGAAAAAGACGTGCTGCACGGGCGCATCCCCGCCGAGGCGCTCACCCTCGTCCACGTTTCTGCCGGGCAGGCCGCCCTGCTCTACCCCAGCGATGCCCATGCTCCCGGCCTGGCCGATGGCGCATCCATCCCGGTCAAGAAAATTGTGGTCAAGATAGCCCTGGGCTGATGGATCGCGACCTCGTCCTCGGCATAGATAGCAGCACCACCGCCTGCAAAGCCATTGCCTGGGATCGGCGCGGCGCACCCGTGGCCGAAGGACGCTGTCCCATCCCCCTCGCCACCCCGCAAACCGGCTGGCACGAACAAAACGCCGCCGACTGGTGGCAGGCAGTTTGTGTTGCCCTGCGCCAGGCGCTCGGCCCCATAGACGCCCGCCGTTTGGCCGGCCTGGCCATCACCCATCAGCGCGAAACCTTCGTCCCCGTAAATGAACGCGGCGAACCGCTCTGCCCGGCGATCTTGTGGATGGACGAGCGCGCCGCGCCGCTGCTGCCCGAAGTGGGCGAACGGCTCGGCCTGGAACGATTTCACCGCATCACCGGCAAGCCGCTTTCGGTCAACCTGACCCTGCCCAAGATCGCCTGGCTGCGCCGCCAGCGGCCCGACGTGTTCGCCGCTGCCGCCCGCTATCTCGACGTTCACGCCTACCTTGTCCACTGCCTGACGGGCGAGTACCGCACGGGGTGGGGCTGCGCCGGGCCAACCGGCCTGTTCGACCTGACCCGCCACACCTGGGCCGAAGAACTGCTCACCCCGTTCGACATCCGCCTCGACCAGATGCCCGCCGCCTTTCCGCCCGGCGCGGTGCTGGGCGCAGTCACCGTTGCAGCCGCCGCAGCCACCGGGCTGCCCGCTGGCCTGCCGGTGGTGGCCGGTTTGGGCGATGGGCAGGCCGCCGGTTTGGGCGTCAACGTCACTGGCGCCGGCGAAGCCTACCTGGCCCTGGGGACATCGGTGGCCTCTGGTACGTTCAGCGAGTATTTCATCACAGACCGCGCCTTTCGCAGCATGGTCGGCGGCGAGGGCTATCTGCTCGAAACGGCGCTGCTGGGCGGCGGTTACACCGTCCACTGGTTTCGCCAGTTCATGGGCATCGAAGCGACAGAGCAGGCGCAGCTAGACGAACAGGCCGCCGCTATCCCCCCTGGCAGCGACGGCCTGATGCTGGTTCCCTATTGGAACAGCGTCCTCAGCCCCTATTGGGACGCCTCCGCCAGCGGCATTGTCGTTGGCTGGCGCGGGGCGCACCGCCCGGCGCATCTGTATCGCGCCATCCTGGAGGGCCTGGCCTACGAGCAGCGCCTCAACACCGAGGGCGTAGACGCCGCCCTGGGCCGCCGCACCGAGCGCTATATCGCCGTCGGCGGCGGGGCCAACAACCCCTTGTGGCTGCAAATCATCGCCGATGTCACCGGGCGGGCGGTTTTGCGGGCGGCGACCAACGAGGCTGCGGCGCTGGGCGCAGCGATGCTGGCGGCTGCGGGAGCGGGCCTGTATGGTACTGTACGCCAGGCCGCCGCGGCCATGTCGCACCGTCAAACCGACTCGTTCACACCCGATCCTGCCCGCCATGAATTTTATGCCCGCCTGTACGAAGGGGTCTATCGCGGCTTATTCCCCGCGCTGCAAGGGGCGCTGCAATCACTTTCTAACGGTTGCACACCACTGGCGCTTGCCTCAACCAGGTATCCTCGTGCAACTGCGCCAGCATAAAATCGGCCAGGTCGGCGCGGGTCAGCGAGAAGCCCACGCCCGCCTGCCAGTATCCGGCATACACCTGTCCGGTGGCGGGGGCGTCGAGCAGGCGCGGCACGCGCACCGCCACCCATTCCAACCCACTATTTTCTAGCACCTGCAATTGCTTCTGGCGGTCGTCAAAGGCTTCGCGCAGCAGCAGCTTGAGCAGCCCGCTCAAGAGCCTGTCGAAGCCCACGCGCCGATCCTGCGCCACGCTGATCCCGCCGACCGAGACAACCACCAGTCGCTTTGCGCCATGTTTTTTCATCGCCGCGGCGATGTTGTGCGTGATCGGCGCGGTGATGGCGGCTGGCTTGCCTTTGGGCCCGATGGCGCTCAGCACGGCCTGCGCGCCCTGCACGGCCTTTTCCACCGACGCGGCGTCGAACGCATCGCCGGTTGCCAGGGTCAGGCGTTCATGCTGTAAGGGGAAATTGGCCGGGCTGCGGACAAAAGCCGTCACCTCATGCCCTTGTGCCAGGGCTTTCTCAACCAATAAACGCCCGGTGGGCGAAGTCGCGCCAAAAATGGTGATGTGCATGCCTTCCTCCAATTTATTGCCAGATGTAGGCGTGATCTTGTACGAACTGCCGCAGTGAAATCGGCGGGCGGCCCAGCAGGTCGCCCACCTGGGTGGTCACATGGCCCGATTTGCCCAATTTCGTGGCGGCATATTCGATCAGCATGAATGCCACCAGCCCCGCCGGAATGCCGCGCTGGCGCATGTGCCGCCAAAAACATATCGCGGATGGGTTGCCATAGCGCACCGGGCGCTGCAACACATCGGCGAACTCACGCGCCACCTGTTCAAAGGTCAACGCCTGGCCTCCCGTCAGGCTGTAGGCCCGGTTTTGGTGGTCTTCGACCAGCGACTTGGCGATCACCGCCGCCACATCCCGCACGTCTACCAATCCCAATGTTACACCGCCAGCAGGGATGTAAATCTCAGCCTGGTTTTTTATCTCCGGGGCGTGAATGCCGCTGAGGTTTTGCATGAAGTAGGCCGACCGGACGAAGACCCAGTTCATGCCCGAGGCTTCGAGCAGCTTTTCCACCGTGCGGTGCGGCACGATCTTGAGGCGGTCTGCGCCTAAAATCGAGAGATACACGGCCTGGCGTACGCCCGCCTGCGCCGCGGCCCGGATGACCGGCTGCATGGCCTTCTTCACATCCACGCCGGGCGGCCACAAAATGAACATGCGCGCCACCCCGGCGAACAGCGGGGACAAATCTCGTGGGGGGTGGTTGAAGTCGAACACCCGGGTTTCCACGTTGGGCGGAAAACTCGCCTTCGCAAAATCCAGGTCTGCGGCCACAATCTGCGCCGTTTCAGGCAGCGCCTTGATCACGGCTGAGCCAACGCGGCCCAATGCGCCAAATACCAATATCTTGCCAGTCATCTTTTGTCTCCTATGCGCCTATCTCAAGGGCAATCCGTCGGTGTAATTGATCGGCCACGCGCCGCAGCGGGTCGCCGGAGTGGGTGGTGCGGCTGAGCAGTGTGCCGCCTTCGATGGCCGCCACGATGTACTCGGCCAGGTCAGCGGCGTGCGCTTCGGCACAACCGCCGGCGATCAGTTTTGCACAAAAGGCCGCCTGTAAGCCAGCGAAGGCCGCCCGGCAGGCCAGGTTGATGCGTTCGCTGCTGGTGGCCGTTTCCATGGCTACCATCGTCAGCGGGCCGCCGGCGCGAAAGCCGGAACTTTCGATGTACTCGGCGATGGTGCGGGCCAGGTGGCGCACGGCCTCGGCCGGGTGGCTGTGCTGCGCCAGGCCGGTCTGCACGCGTTCGGCCAGCAGTTGCCCGGTGCGTTCGATGGCGGCGGCCACCAGTTCTTCTTTGCCGTTGGGGAAGTGATAATACAGCGAGCCTTTCGGCGCGCCGCTTTCCTGCACAATCTGGTTCAGGCCGGTGGCGTGGTAGCCTTGCGCCTCCAGCAGGGTGCAGGTGGTTTCGATAAATTGTTCGCGCGTGGTGTTCATAAGCGGAATTATACCAACTGGTCTACATAATTGTCAAGTTTTTCACCTCTTGCTCCATCCGCCCGGCGTGGTTATACTGTGCTACCCATAAGGAACCTGGAATATGCGTATCGAAAGTCTGATGGAAATGGTCGCCCCTAGCTATGCTCCCAACGAGCAGGAGTTGATCTTGCGCGCCTATCGCGTGGCGGAGCAGGCCCATACGGGGCAGACGCGTGTTTCTGGGGAACCCTATGTCAACCACTGCGTGGCGGTGGCCGCCATTTTGGCTGATATGCGCGTGCCGCCCGATGTGGTGGCGGCTGGCCTGCTGCACGACACCGTCGAAGATACCCACGTCACCCTCGACGACATCCGCCGTGATTTCGGCGAGGACATCGCCAAAATGGTGGATGGCGTCACCAAACTGACCCAACTGCCACGCGTCTCGCGCGACAACCAGCGCCCGCAAGATGAAGCCCGCGAAGCAGCCGAACGCCAGGTGGCCGAACGGCGCGGCGAACTCGACCCCGAGAGCGAAGCCGAAAACCTGACCCGCAGCCGCCGCTACGATGCCGCCTCTGAAACGCTGCGCAAAACCTTCATGGCCATGGGCGAAGATGTGCGCGTGGTGCTGATCAAGCTGGCCGACCGCATTCACAACATGCGCACGCTGGCGCACATGCCCGATCACAAACGCCGCCGCATTGCCCAGCAAACGCTCGATATTTTCGCCCCCCTGGCCAACCGCCTGGGCATCTGGCAGTTCAAGTGGGAATTGGAAGACCTGGGCTTTCGCTATCTCTACCCCGACCGCTACAAAGAAATCGCCGGACAGATCGAAAGCCGTCATGCCGACCGCGAACGTGAAATGAATCGCATCATCACCCGCCTGAAAAAACTGCTGGCCGAAAACAACATCAAAGCCGAAGAGATTTCAGGCCGCCCCAAGCACATCTATTCGATTTACCGCAAGATGATGCGCAAGGGCGTTCCATTTGGGATGCTGTACGACGTGCGCGGCGTGCGCATTATCGTGCCAGATGTTCCGGCCTGTTACGTCACCCTCGGTCTGATCCACACCCAATGGCGGCCCATCCCCGGCGAATTTGACGATTACATCGCCGCGCCCAAAGATAATTTCTACCAATCGTTGCACACTGCCGTCCTGTATGACGACGGTAAAACGCTCGAAGTGCAAATCCGCACGCCCGAAATGCACCACCAGGCCGAATATGGCATTGCCGCCCACTGGCGCTACAAAGAGGGCGCCAAACGCGACGAAGAGTACGAACGGCGCATCTTGTGGTGGCGCTCGCTGATGGACTGGCGGCAGGATGTGGTGGACGCCACTGAATTTGTAGACAGCCTGAAAACGGATGTCTTCGAAGACCGCGTGTACGTTTTCACCCCCAAAGGCGACATCATTGACCTGCCCGCCGGTTCGACGCCGATTGATTTTGCCTATCACGTCCACACCGATGTGGGCAACCGCTGCCGTGGGGCCAAGGTCAATGGCAAGATCGTCCCGCTCGATTACGCCCTGAAAACGGGTGAAAAAGTCGAAATTCTCACTGCCAAACGCGGCGGTCCCAGCCGCGATTGGCTCAACCCCAACCTGGGCATGGTCAAAACCCAGCGGGCGCGGGCCAAAATTCGCTACTGGTTCAAGCGCCAGGAACGCGAGCATAACATCAGCCAGGGCCGCGAGATGCTCGAAAAAGAACTGCGCCGCCTGGGCATTCCCGAATGCAATCTCGACCAGATGGCGCGCCAGTTCGAATATCGCACGCTCGACGATATGCTCGTCTCCATCGGCTGCGGCGACCTGCCGCTGGTGCGCATTACCAACCAGTTGATGCTCGATGAAAAAGATGAGCAAGGCCTGACTTTTGCCAGCCGGCCCCTCGGCGAGCAGCACCCCCGCCGCGGCGAAGAATCGCTCACGGTTTTGGGCTTGCGCGGTTTGTTGACCTCCATCGGGCGCTGCTGCAACCCGGTGCCAGGCGACGAAATCGTCGGCTACATCACCCGTGGGCGCGGCGCCACCATTCACCGCTCCGATTGTCCCAACATCTTGCGCATGAACGACCGCGAACGCCTGGTGCGCGTCGCCTGGGGCGAACACAAAAACGCTTACCCCGTGGCCGTGCGCATCACCGCCTACGACCGCGATGGCCTGGTGAAGGATGTTTCTAACCTGGTTTCGGATGAAGGCGTCAACATGAGCCAGCTCAGCGCCGATGTAGATCACGATCACAAGCTCAACCTGGCCGCCGTCAACCTGATCCTCGAAGTGCGCGACGTAGACCAGCTTACCCGCGTCCTCACCCGCCTCGAAGCGCTGCCCAACGTCATGGAAGCGCATCGCATCCGCCCTGGATGATCCCCATGACCGATCTGCTTTCCGTCTCTGCTGCCCGTCAACGCCTGTTGCAGGCCTTCCAGCCGGTTGCCAGTGAAGACATCTCCCTGGCCCAGGCGCATGGCCGCGTGCTGGCCGCAGACATCTTCGCCAGCGAGGCGCTTCCCCCCTTCGACAATTCCAGCATGGATGGCTTTGCCCTGCAAGCCGCCGATACCCCGCACACCCCCACAACCTTGCGCGTCGTGGCCGATATTCCCGCCGGGCAGTTCCCCGCTTTCACGCTCCAGCCCGGCCAGGCCGCCCGTATTATGACCGGTGCACCCTTGCCCGCCGGGGCCGACGCCGTCATCCCCGTCGAAGATACCGATTTCCCCGGCCGCGAACCTGGCCTGCCGCTGCCGCCTGCCGTACAGGTCTTCCGTACGGTAAATCCTGGCGCATTCGTGCGGCCGCGCGGCCAGGATATTCAGCCCGGTGAACGGGTGCTGCCAGCCGGTGCGCTGCTGCGCCCGCCGGAAGTGGGCTTGCTGGCCTTGTTGGGCGTGGCCCAGGTGCGCGTCCACCGCTGCCCGCGGGTTGCCATCCTCGTCACCGGCGATGAACTGCTGCCCGTGGATGCGCCACTGCAACCAGGGATGATCCACGAATCGAACAGCCTGATGCTGGCGGGGCAGGTGCATTCTTGCGGCGGCGAAGCGCAGCACCTGGGCATTATCCCCGACCAGGCCGAAGCGGTGCAAGCCGCCCTCGACCGGGCTGTGGCCGCCCAGGTGGATGTGATCCTCTCCTCGGCAGGTGTCAGCGTGGGCGCATTCGACTATGTCCGTCAGGTGGTTGCGCAGCATGGCACACTCGACTTTTGGCGGGTGAACATGCGCCCCGGCAAGCCGCTGGCCTTCGGCGCCTACCGCGGCGTGCCATTCATCGGGCTGCCGGGCAACCCCGTCTCCAGCTTTGTGGGCTTCGAAGTGTTCGTGCGCCCGGCGCTGCAGCGGTTGGCAGGCCGGCTCACCTGGCAGCCGCTCACCGTCAGTGCCGAGTTGACCGAGCCGGTAGAATCGGATGGGCGGGAAAGCTATCTGCGGGCCACATTGACCTGGCAGGATGGCCGCTGGTTGGCGCAGCTCGCCGGGCACCAGGGGTCAGGAAATTTACGGGGTTTAACGTTGGCAAATGCTTTGCTAATTATTCCTTCTGAGGTAAAATCCCTGCCGTTCGGGGCCAGGGTTACGGCCCAGTGGATAGGGCCTAACCCGTGAGTTCCTTGCACAAAAAACAAGGATTTCCTGGGTTAGCACCCTGGTCTTTCCGCTTTATGCAGGTTAGGATAACTCACCACAACCGTTCAAAGCACACCTTACACAGGAGGAGATTATGCCTCGTATCCGTTGCCATTATGTAGATTGCGTTTTTCTGGATGATAGCTATTGCGGCGCTGCCGCTGTCGAACTCGATCCAGATACCGGCTGTCAAACCTATTCTCCCGCCGACGATGCCGCCGCCGAAGATTGGGAAGAAGAGGAAGAAGAATTGGAAGAATGGGAAGATGATGCCGAAGAAGATGACGACGAATTGTGGGTAGACGACGAAGACGAATACTAAACCGGACGAATACCCGTAAAAGAGCCTTCCACATTGGGAGGCTCTTTGATTTATGGCCTGGGAGGTGCGCATGAAAGCGATTGTGATCGGAAATACCACCCTGGATGTGCTGTGCTATCACGTAGACGATGTGCCGCGCCACGATTCACTGCTCTTCGAGCGGGCGCTGCTCGCCCCCGGCGGCTGTGGCTCGAACGTGGCCGTGGGCCTGGCGGCGCTCGGCATCACCACCGCCCTCGTCACCACCATCAGCGGCGACAGCGCCTACGCCACCGTGGAAGAGACCTGGCGGCAGGTGGGCCTGGACGACCGCTTCGTGCGCCGCATCCCCGGTGCGCCGCCTGCCGTCAGCATCGGCCTGGTAGATAGCGCTTTTCAGCCGCGTTTCGTGCATACATCTGGGGCCAACCGCCATCTCACTGCGCTGGATTTGGATGTGGAAGCCTACCTCGCCTGGGGGGCGCGGGCCTTGATGGTGGCGGGATTCTTTGTCTTGCCCGGCTTACTCGACGGCAACCTGCCCGGCGTGTTGCAGCAAGCACACTTGCGCGGCCTGCCCACCTATCTGGACGTAGCCAACGCCAAACGCATGGACGAACACCCCGAATACCTGTGGGATTGCCTGCCCTGCCTCAACACCTTCATCTGCAATACCCCCGAAGCCCGGCGTCTGACCGGCGAAGCGCACCCCCAGCAGGCCGCCCGCTCTTTGCGCAATTATGGCGTGCAGACGGCCATCGTCAAACTCGGCGCCGATGGCTGCTGGGCCGAAAGCGCCGACTTTTCAGGGCATATCCCCGGTGTGAAGGTGGATAAGGTGGTAGATACCACCGGCGCCGGTGACGCCTTCGCTGCCGGGCTGATCGCCGCCCGCTTGCAAGGCCAACCCCTGCCCGAAGCCTGCGCCGCCGCCAACGCCGCCGGGGCCAAAATGGTCTCCGTCCAGGGGGCGATCACGGCCTGGTTGTCATAGCGCGTCCCACACGCCATCCGAAATGGCCTGCCAACGCAGCGAAACATCGGGCTCACCCAACAGGCGATTACACAGGAAAACGACGGCCACATCCGCGCCGGGGTCGGCCCAGGCCAGGCAGGTTGCCTGCCCAAAATGGCCGAAGGTGCGCCGCGAACTGCCTTTGCCCATGCCGTTGGGGGTATTGGGGTTTGGATGGTCGCTGCCGAGGTGGAAGCCATACGCCCAGGCCATATCTACCCCCAGGTGTTCATCACGTTTTTCCAGGCCGACCGAGCGGGCAAAGGCCACCGTTTGGGGGCGGACGATGGTTTTGCCGCCATACCTGCCGCCGTTGAGCAGCATCTGATAGAACGCCGCCACGTCGCGGGCTGTGCTGTTGAGCGAGGCCGCCGGGATCACCCCGCCGCGCACGTGCGGCAGGCGGAAAAACGTGACGGCCAGGCGTTGCGATGCGTGTCCGAGGTAAATTTGGGCGGCGCGGCCAAATTCTCGCCGCGGCAGGCCCAGCCACGAGTTCACCATACCCAATGGCTCGAAGAGCGCCCGGCGCATGTACCCATCGGGCCGCAGCCCGCTCACCCGGCGGATTACTTCCCCCAGGATAAAACCATAATTGACCAGGTGATACACACACCGCGTCCCCGGCTCAAATTCTGCCGGCAGCGAGGCCACCAGGCGCGCCGTCCAATCCCAGTTCCAGCACAGCAGGCCGGCGCGGTACAAGCCGCCCAACGGAATGCCCGCCTGATGCAAAAAGGCGTGGCGGATGGTGGCCTTCTCTTTGCCTTGGCAGCCAAATTCGGGCCAATAATCGGCGATACGGGCCTCAAGGTCAATTTTGCCCTGTTCGATCAACTGGTGAACGCACAGGCCGGTGAGCGCTTTGGTGACGGAGAATGTGAGAAAGGGCGTCTCTGGCGCGACCGGGGTGCGGCGGCGCGTGTTGGCGATGCCGACGGCACGATCCAGCACCACCTGTCCGTGGCGCAGCACCACAAGCTGCGCACCCGGGTGCTGGCCTTCGGCAACCTGGCGTTCGAACGTGGCCGCCAGTTGGCGAACGGCGGCGGCGTTCATGCCCACGCGTTCGGGCGGCGTTTCGTGAGAAAAATCGAGCGGGTTTTCGAAGGTGGGGTTAGCGAGGGTCATGGATAAAACCTGTATTGTGGCGCAAACCTTTGGTTTGCGAGCTATCGCAAGTCGGGGACTTGCGCCACGACGGGGTATGTTCAAAGCAGCGCATGGATGGCCGGGGCAATATCGGCCAGGCTCTTCAGGCGTTCGACGAACGGCAGGCGGATGGCGGGCGCGCCGATGACGAGGCCGGGGACGGGGTTGCGCGTGTGGTGGCGGGTGGTCAGGTCTTCGAGGTTGCCGTGGTCGGAGGTGATCAGCACCAGGCCGCGCTCGTCATCCCAGGCATCCAGCAGGCCGCCGAGCATGGCGTCGAAGGTTTCCAGCAGGCTCACGGCGGGGGGCATGGCCTGTTTGTGCCCGGCGTAATCGCTCAGCCAATACTCGAACAGCGAAAAATCGGCCTGATGCGCCAATTCGGCCATTTTTTGCCCCGCCTGCGGTGGGGTAAGGGTTGGCGCATCGGCAAAACCCAGGTGTTCGCGCCAACCCTGGGCGGTGAAATCGGCGCTGAGGGCCTGCCCGGCGTACAGATGGGCCGGGGTGCGCAGGGTCAGCCCGGCGCTCACCGCCGCCAGCGGGATGGCCGAATACAGCCGCCGCCCGCTGGCGATGCCCTGAAAATAGCGCGGCGGATAAGCGTTGAGGAAAGCGACACTGCGCCCGGCCCGCCGCAGCCGGTCGAACAGGTTGCCATTGCTCACAAATTCGGCCACCGCGGGGTTGGGCTTAGGCCCGTAATGGCAGCCGATGGCCGCCGGTACGTTGACGCCTGTCAGCAGGGTCGCCTGGCCGGTGGCCGATTGCGGCGGGCCATCCACCCCCAGGCAGGCATCCAGGGCGCGCAGGCTGGCACGGCGGCCGTCGAACGGGGCGGTAGGGGCCAGCAGAGGCTCGCCACCGAGCAGCGCACGCAGATTGGGCATAGAGGCCGCCGCAAAGGGATTGATGGCGGGGTCATTTTCGCCCAGGCCGATGCCATCGAGGAAGAGGAAGAGGATGTGGTGCATGTGAAAAGGTGTCATCCCGTATTGCGCAAACCGGCGGCAATGCCGTTGATGGTCAGCACCACCACTTCGCGCAGCGCATTGGCTTCGCCGCTATCGGGGTCGGGCAGGGCGCGCAGGCGGCGCAGCATTTCCACTTGCAGGTAGTTGAGCGGGTCAACGTAGGGGTTGCGCAGGTGGATGGTGGTCTGCGTGACGGGTTCGGCTTCGAGCAGGCTGGCGTGGCCGGTGATGGTCAGCACCGCCTGGCAGGTGCGTTCGTATTCGGCGCGGATGCTGGCAAAGATGCCTTGCGCCAGGTCTTGATCGGGCATCAGCGAGACGTACAGGGCGGCGATTTCCATATCGGCCTTGAGCAGCGACATTTCGGCGTTGTCGAGCAGGGCTTTGAACAGCGGCCACCCGGCGTACATTTCGCCCAACTGCGCTTGCTCACCGATGGCGGCTAACCCGCTGCCCAGGCTGTACCATCCCGGCAGGTTGAAGCGGCTCTGCATCCACGAAAACACCCACGGGATGGCGCGAATCTGGTTCACCGCCCCGGCGCGGGCGCGGGCTGCCGGGCGCGAGCCGATGGTCATGCGTTTGATCTCATCCAGCGGGGTGACGGCCTGCCAAAACTCGATGAAGCCGGGCGTTTCGTAGACCAGGGCGCGGTAGGTGCGATAGGCGGTTTCGGCAGCCTGCGTCATCGTCTCGCGCCAGCGGGCGGGGATGGGTGATGCTTCGGCGGCGGAGGCCAGCAAGACGGCGTGGACGATTTGCTCCAGGTGGCGGTGGGCCAGGTCGGGGTTGCCGTAACGCGAGGCGATGATCTCGCCCTGTTCGGTCAGGCGGAAGCGCCCGCGGATGCTGCCGGGCGGCTGGGCGCGGATGGCGCGGTTGGCCGGGCCGCCGCCGCGGGCGATGGTGCCGCCGCGCCCGTGGAAGAGCGTCAGCGTGACGCCGTGCCGTTCGGCCACGCTGGTGATGGCTTCCTGCGCCTGGTAGAGCGCCCAGTTGGCCATCAGGTAGCCGCCATCTTTGTTGCTGTCTGAATAGCCGATCATCACCATCTGCTCATTGGCGCAGGTTGCCAGGTGGGCGCGGTAGACATCGGCGGTGAACAGGGCTTCGAGGATGTGCGGGGCGGCTTGCAGGTCGTCAATGGTCTCGAACAGCGGCACAATCGGCTGGCCCTGATCGCAATCGGCCCAGTGCAGCAGCAAAAGCACGGCCAGCACGTCGGCGGCGGAGTGCGTCATCGAAAGGATGACCGGGCCGAGCAGATCAGCGCCATAAACCTGACGGACGCGCGCCATCAGGCGCAGCAGCGCCCAGGTTTCGGCGGCGGCGGGCGTGATGCCGGGGCGCTGCGAAAGCGGCGGCGGGGCCTCGCAAAACAGGCGCAGCAGCAGGGCAGCGCGGGCCTCGGCGGGCAGTTCGTCAAAATTGGCGGCCATTTGCAAGGCGCGCAGCACTTCGCCGAGGGCGGCGTTCCAGCGGGCGGTATCTTCGCGCAGGTCGAGGCGGGCGGCGTGCAGGCCAAAGACGCGTAGCTGGCGCTGGAAGGTGGCTAGTTCGTCGTGCGTCAGGCAGGCGGGCAGGTGTTGGGCGATGGCTTGCAGCGGTTCGGCCAGGCGTTGACGGGTGATGGCGGCCTGGTGCGGCTCGTCGGTGAGCAGGCGGGTGGTCATGTCGGTGCGCGAGGCCTCGGCCAGGTCGGCGGCGAGCAGCGCCAGGATCAGGCGGTAGGGTTCGTTGGCGTAGCGCTGTTCGATGTAGGCGGCGTGCGTGGGCAGGGGGCGCTGGTTTTCGATCCAGCGTTGCAGGGCCGGTGGAAGCGGCAGGCGGCTGGCGCTCAGGCTGAGGTGGCGGGCCAATTCTTGCAGGCTGCGGCGATGATTTTCGACCGCCAGGCCGCGGTGCAGACGCAGCGTCTCGGCGGTGACGGCGGCGGTGACGAAGGGATTGCCGTCGCGGTCGCCGCCGATCCACGAGGCCAGGCGCAGCCAGGGGCGCTGGCACGCCAGGCCGGGATAGTGTTCGGCCAGGGCTTCGTCGAGGTCGGCGTAGATTTGCGGGATAACCTGCCAGAAGACGGTATCTACGAAGTACAGCCCGGTGCGCACTTCGTCGGTGACGGCGGGTTTGGCGGTGCGGGCGCGGTCGGTGAGCCACAGCAGGGCGATTTGGCCGCGCAGGGCATCGTGCAGGCGTTGGCGCTGGCGGCGCGGCAGATCGGCCTGGCGCGATTGCGCCAGCAGCCGCCCGATGCGCTGAATTTTGGATAGCACGGTGCGGCGGCGGGCTTCGGTGGGGTGGGCGGTCAGGACGAGTTCGATGGAGAGCGCGCCAAGCAGAGCAGCCATCTGTTGGCTGGTGACGCCGCGCCGTTTGAGCGTGGCAATCGCTTCGCCGATGGATTCGCTGGCGGGTTGGGGGTAGGCTTCCTCCTGGCGGGCGTGCAGCAATGCAACACGCGTATCTTCCTCGGCCAGGTTGACGAGGTCGAAGTAGGCGGCGAAGGCGGCGGCGAGCGGGCGGGCCTGGGCATCACCCAGGGCGGCGATCTCCGCTTGCAGGCGTTCGCCCGCGCCGGGTTCGCCCGCACGGCGCGCTTTGGCCAGCAGGCGGATGCGCTCCTCGACTGCAAAGACTTCTGCGCCTTCGAGGTCGGTGATCACCTGGCCGAGCAGGTCGCCGAGGAGGTGGATGGTGGCGGAAATGTCCATCATGGGAGGTTATGCGGCCAATCGTGCCAACACCTGCGCGTGGGTGGGCGAATTAAGCACGCCGGGGAAGGAGGCGCACACCAGGGCGGCCAGGGCCGAGGCGTAGCGAACGGTCTGCTCGTCGGGCCAGCCTTGCAGCAGGCCGTAGAGGATGCCTGAGCGAAACGAGTCGCCGGCGCCGGCGGTGTCAATCGCTTTGACGGGGAAAGAGGGGAATTTTTTGACCGGTTCGCTGGGCCGGGCGTATAGCCCGCCCTGGCTGCCGACGGTGAAAACCACCAATCCATCGCAGGCCTGGTGATAGGCCTCGAAAAGCTCATCCAGGGCTACGCCGGGGCAGTCGCGCTGGCGGTATTCGCCAGAAATGATCACGGCAGCGGCATCTTGGGCCAGGGGGCTGGTATGAGCGCAGTCAATGGTCACGTAGGGGACGCCTTCGGCGAGGGCGTGCTGGGCGGCCAGGTGGCTGGCTTCGCCGAAGAAGGGGTCAATGCAGGCCAGGCGGGCGGCGGCTACATCTTCGCGCAGGGGCATGTTCCAGCGGGGCGGGAGGTTGGGATTGAACAGGGCCACATAATTGCCAAAGATCGAGCGGGTTTCGTTATCCGAAAAAACAATCTCACGCACGCCGACGTAACCCGGTTCGACGCGCAGGCGCGCAATATCTACATCGTACCCATGCAGGATGTTGAGCAGCGCCTGGCCGTCGGCGTTGTCGCCGATCCAGGTGCCATCGAGCTGGCATTTCACGCCCAGGCGGCTGAGGACGAGCGACGAGTTGAGCGCCTCGCCGCCGGTCATGCGTAAGGTCTGTTCGATTTCGCTGTAACCATCGGGGGCGGGGAAGGGCATGGAGAGGATGTGCAGGGTGCTGGCTGAGATCATGCCGTAGGCGTAAACATCGAAAGGTTTCATGCTGTTCGTCTCTCTCCAGACACCGCCGAGCGGTGTCTGGCTGGCTGGACGCTCCGCGTCCAGGAGGGGAATGGCGACGCGGAGCGTCGCGAAGACTTGACACCGCGGAGCGGTGTCAAGAGAAAGGTTTCTCTCCAGACACTGCTCGGCGGTGTCTGGCTGGCTGGACGCTCCGCGTCCAGGAGGGGAATGGCGACGCGGAGCGCCGCGAAGGCTTGACACCGCGGAGCGGTGTCAAGAGAGGAACGTCGCCCGGAGAACTGGATATATCTTATCTAAATTGGGGTAAAATGCAATCTATTCTCAGGTGGCTATTTTTCAAGGAGTTTATCACATGAACATCCGCCCTGTTCGCGAAGAAGACATCGAGGCAATCATCAACCTGTTCCGCGCCAACTATGGCGATGACTACGCCCTGCCCGAATTTTACGACCCGCAATGGGTCAAGCGCGGCATCTACTCCGATCACATTATCTGGCTGGTGGTGGAAGATGAGGGCCGGGTGGTGGCATCGGGAGCGTGCATCCTCAACGCTGGCGATTACAACGACCAGATCGGCGAGATTGGCCGTCTGGTGGTGGACCCTGCCGCTGGCGGCAAGGGCCTGGGCCGGGCCATGCTGGCCGCGCTGGTGGATGCCTCGGATGAGCGGGTGGAATTCGCCTTTGCCGAGGCGCGCACCGTGCACATCAAGACGCAAAAAATCTGCGACCGCATCGGGCTGGTGCCGCTGGGCTTTATGCCCATGTACTACCAGTTCGCCCACCGCGAGAGCCTGGTGTTGAGCGGACAGCTCTTCGGCAATGGGCGGATGCTGCGCTGCGCTGGCGATGCCGTGGTCATCCCCGAAGTGGCGCCGCTGGCGAAGCTCTCGTTGAAAAACCTGGAAATTGACGAGGGCGTGGCGGTGCAGCCGAATGCCCGGCCCTATCCCACCGACGCTCAATTTGGCACATCGCCGCTCACCGGTGCGGCCATGGTGCGCCTGCTGCGCATCGAACATGGCCGCCTGACCCAGCCCGAAGTGTTCAGTGCCATGCACGTGGATATGGGCTTTTCGCAGTTACGCGCCCAAAAGGCCGATTACATCGTCGCCAGTGAGGGCGAACGCACCCTCGGCGCGGTGGGCTACATCTTCGAGGAACACGACAAAAACGCCCGCATCACCGAACTCCTGGCCGAGGATGACGCCGTCAAAGGCACACTGCTGCGCCTGGCCGTGGCTGACATCGAAACCCGCCTCAACGCTGCATTGATCCGCTGCGACGTGAACGCCGAAAGCCCGCGCATCCAGCAAACCCTGGTCAACCTGGGCTTCCTGCCCGCCGCCTACCTGCCCGGCATGGTCTTCCACCAGACCCACCGTCCTGACGTGATCAAAATGCTCAAACTGCGCGTGCCGTGGGATTTGGGGCCAATCGAACTGACCGAATCGTCGCAAGAATACTTCGACGTGGTGGCGGCGCTGTTTCAGCCCCGGTTGGCGGTCAAATAGCCGCCACTGCTTTGATAAACGTATGGCGGCAAGGCATTAACTTCGTTGCAGATGCTTGTGAACAGGCGGTGCTTGCAGCGCCGCTCGCAAGTATTTGCCCGTGTGCGAAGCCTCCACCAGCGCCACCTGTTCGGGTGTGCCTTCGGCAACCACGTAGCCGCCGCTGTCGCCGCCTTCTGGCCCCATGTCAATGACATAGTCGGCATTTTTGATCACGTCCAGGTGATGCTCGATCACCACCACCGAATGCCCCTGGTCCACCAGCCGCCACAGGCAGTCCAGCAGCTTTTGAATATCAGCCAGGTGCAGCCCGGTGGTGGGTTCGTCCAAGATATACAGGTTGCGCGCCCCGCGTTTGATCTTGGACAGTTCATACGCCAGCTTGACGCGTTGCGCCTCGCCGCCCGAGAGGGTGGTCGAGCTTTGCCCCAGGCGCATATAGCCCAGCCCCAGTTCGTGCATAATGTTGAGTTTGTGTTTCAGGTAGCGGTCGTCGGCAAAAAAGACCAGCGCTTCTTCAACCGTCATCTCCAGGACATCGGCGATGTTCTTGCCCTTGTGGGTGATATCCAACCCCTCGTCTGAGAAGCGCATCCCTTTGCAGACCGGGCAGATCGTTTCGATGTCGGCCATGAACTGCAGGTTGGTGACGATGATGCCATCCCCGGCGCAGTGTTCGCAGCGCATCCCGTTGGCATGGGTCAGGCTGAAGTCAATCTCCTTGTAGCCGCGTTCCAGCGCGGCTGGCTCTTTTGCGAATAGCTCGCGGATGCGGTCGTAGATGCCGATATAGGTGGCCGGGTTCGATTTGCTGTTGCGGCCAATGGGGGTTTGCTCGATGTTGATGACGTGGTTGAGCAGTTCTGCCCCGAACAGGAAATCGTGTTCGCCGGGTTCCACGCGCGCCCCGGTTTTATCCACCCGCAACTGCTTGTACAAGATTTCGTTGATCAGCGAGCTTTTGCCCGACCCCGAAACACCCGTGACGCAGACGAAGACGCCCAGGGGGATGTCAATGTCGAGGTTTTTCAGGTTGTTCTCGCGTGCCCCTTGAATGGATAAGAACAAATCGCCCAGGGCGTGGCGCTTCTTGGGCAGGGGGATGTGGGCCGCGCCGGACAGGTATTTGCCGGTCACGGAGCCGGGCGTATCCATCATCTCGGCCAGTGTGCCCTGGGCGACGATTTCGCCGCCATGCACGCCGGGGCCAGGCCCAACTTCGATCACGTGGTCGGCGCTCTGGATCGTTTCGAGGTCGTGTTCGACCACAATCACGGTGTTGCCGATGTCGCGCAGCTTTTTCATCATCTCGATCACCCGCCCGGTGTCGCGCGGGTGCAGGCCGATGCTGGGTTCGTCCATCACGTAGAGCATCCCCATCAGTTCGCTGCTGATCTGGGTGGACATCTTGATGCGCTGCATTTCGCCGCCAGAGATGCTGTCGCTTCTGCGCCCCAGGTTGATGTAATACAGCCCGATGTCAATCAGCAGCCCCAGGCGGGTCGTGATCTCGCGCACGATGGTGTTCGCCACTTCTTCGATATCGGTATCGAATTGCAGGCCAGCCAGAAATTCGCGCAGTTGCGGCAACTGCATCCGGCTGAGTTCATCAATGTTTTTGCCGCCGACTTTGACTTGCAGGCGTTGCGATTTCAACCTGGCCCCGTGGCATTCGGGGCAAATCTTCTCGATCATGCACTCTTTGATAAAGTTCGGCTCGAACGCTTCGGATGTGGCCGATTTGCGGATGTACTGCTTGTACCAGTGTTCATAGTCATGCACGAACCCGCCGAAGGGCCGGTCGCGCCCGACCATCCAATTTTTCTTGTTCGCAAAGGGTGGCTGCACCATCTTGACCACCTCGCCCTTCGTGCCGTACAGCAGGATATCCACCACTTCCTGGGGCAGCTCGTTGAAAGGGGTGTCGAGGCTGAAGTCGTATTGCTGTGACAGGCTGTACATCAAAACGGTGCGGTAGCTGTCTTTGCCGGAAGTGTTGTAGATCGTGTTGGTAAACGCCCCTTTGTTGATGCTCTTTTCGGGCGCGACCACCAGGAAGCGCGGCTCCACCACATACGACATCCCCACGCCCAGGCAAGTGTGGCAGGCGCTGGCCGGGGAATTGAAGGAAAAGTGAAACGGCTGCATTTCACACAGGGCGTAATGATGCGTCGGGCAGGCGAAACCCTCGTAGAACGCCTCCCGAACGTCTCCCAGCACCTCCACCTTGAGCAGGATGGCTTCATCCAGGGCCAGCATGGCGGCTTCGATGGATTTGGTCAGTTGGGTGTAGGAATCGTGCCGCAGGGTGAAGCGGTCAATCACCAACTCGATGTGGTATGCCTTGCGCTCATCGAGTTCGCGTTTTTGCGCCAGCGAGAAGGCTTCGCCATCTACGAGCAAGTTTTTGAAGCCCTTTTCGCGCAGTTGTTGAAAGGTAAAGGCGTAATCCTCGCCGAAGATTTTGTAGACCGGCGCGCGCAGTTCGATCTTTGTGCCTGCGGGCAGGGTCATGATATGCTCGGCGATCTGCGCCGCCGACAACTGCTTCAAGGGATGCCCGCACTCCGGGCACAGCCCGACCCCGGCGGTGGCAAACAGCAGGCGCAGATAATCGTTGATGTCCGTCACTGTGCCGACCGTTGAGCGGGGGTTGTTATTGCTCTTTTTCTGCTCGATGGCGATCACCGGCGACAGCCCGCGCACATAGTCCACTTTGGCCTTCTTTAACTGGCTGATGCGGCTCTTGGCAAAGGTGGAGATCGAATCGAGAAAGCGGCGCTGGCCTTCGCCATAGATCACATCGAAGGCCAGGGAGCTTTTGCCCGACCCAGAAACGCCGGTGATGACGGTGAGTTTGTCGCGCGGGATTTCGACGGAAATGTTCTTGAGGTTGTTTTGCTTCGCGCCCGAAACTTCGATGGTGGTACGAATGGTCATATTCTATGCTCCAGGGAATGCGTTAGTCAGGCAATTTACCACAGAGACACAGAGTCCACAGAGTTTAAAATCAGGTTTTCTCAGTGTTCTCTGTGTCTCTGTGGTGAAATTCTTTGGTTAGTGCGGGATGTACATAAACCCGATTTCTTCAACCGACAGGCGGCTTTTCGGCGTCAGCTTGATCAATTGAGAGACCTTGTCAATCACCCCTTTTTCGGCCAGGTAATTCAGCACTTCGATGGCAAAGTGACTGTCCAGGCGCAGGTGCCGGGCAATCGTCGCCGTTGTTTTGATCTCGCCATTGGCGAGATACTCGATCACCGGTTTCTGGAACAGGGCCATGCGTTCTTCGATGTAGCCATCCAGCCGGTGTATTCTCTCTGCCAGTTCCGTTTCGGTTAACAGGTGCGCCATCAGGTCATGGTAGAAGGCCTGCATGATCGCCGGGTTGAAGGCGGTGGCCTTTTGGATGGCGCTGCGCGAGGTGGGGATGCCGCGGATGCTCAATTCCATGTGGGCGATCAGTTCTGCCGCCATCAACAAAAAATACTGCGCATACATCGCATCCCGGCGCACGGTCAGCCACTTTTGCGCTTTGTGCATCGTCCCGATCAGCTCGCCAGCCAGGCGCAGAGCCGTCAGGGCCATATCGTCTTCGCCAATCTGTTTGATGTCTTCGTAGTAGTCATACAGGCTTTCGTCGGTGGAATACACGATTTTCCCTTTGGCGAGATAAGACTGCAAAAACGAGCCGCCGATGGTGCTTTCTGCCCATCTTTTGAAGGAACTCCTCGTCGCGACATACACATTCAAGGTGATGCCATCTTCCACAATGCTCAGGCTGTCACCCTTCAACATCTGGTCGCGCACGATCACGGTCATATCCACGTCGCTTTTCTCCCAGATCAGGTCGTAGGCCATGCTGCCGCCGACGATGACGGCGATGACATTGACATCATCTTTGATCTTGGCGATGAATTGATCAATGGCCTGTTGGAAGCGTTCTTTCAATACGGCTTGTTCTTTTTCGTCCATCGTTGGCTCCATTTCTTAGCGCAATTTTTGTCCTTTGTCACAGAAGGCTTACGATTAGAATCATTATAGAAGCGACGGCGGATCAAACAGGACAGAAATTGCGGATGATGGCTGCATGGAGCATTATCTTTTACAAATCTTGAAAGACACCACCGATTACATCGAGCGCCATCTCTACGATGAGTTGACGCTGGATTGCATTTCGGAGAATGTCAATATCTCCAAGTTTCACTTGCTGCGCATCTGGAAAGGCGCGACGGCAACCGGGCTAATGGAGTACGTCCGTCGGCGGCGGATTGCCAATTCGGTGGCCGATCTGCTGCATGACACCGCCTCGATTGACTTCATTGCCGATAAGCACGCCTTTGGCTCAGAGCGGGCTTACAACCGCGTTTTCAAAGACGAGTTTGGGGTCACACCGGCGCGTTGGCGCAAACATCCCGTCCCCCTGAATATCCTGGATCGCTTCAATGCCGATTTTATGCAGCGTGCCGGCGAAGGGTTAATATTCTTGAAAGCGGTGATGGTGCTGCCGGCCTTTTCGCTGGCGGGGATTCCGCAGCGGGTGAGCCTGGAAGACGATCTGCGCCATCAGACGGCCAACCGCCTGTACGTCGAGTTTTTCTATCAGCAGCGCCCCCGGGTGCTGAACCCGGTGTCCAAGGATGTCTATTACGGCCACACCACAATCCCCAATGGCGATCTCCACTACATTTGTTACCAGCCATCCATCCAGGTCAACGCCGCCAGCATTATCCCGCCAGAGATGACGGTCAAACGCATCCCCGCCCACAAGTATGGCGTGTTTACCTACCTGGGGCTGCACCGCCCGGAGGAGATTTCGTCGAAGCATCTGCGCCAACTGTTGGATTTTGTGCGTGAGAAGTGGACACCCACGATTACGTTTCGGCTGCGGGAGAATTTTCGCTTCGAGCTGATTAACTACGCTCGTTGCAGCAAGCAGTATTGCGAGTGCGATCTGTATTTTCCGATGGAAGGGTTGTGAGTCATATCCCACCCAACCCAGGTCAACCGGTGTTGCCCGTTGGTCGAGCCTGTCGAGACCAGGTTTCGACCAGGGTTTCGACAAGCTCAACCCAAGTCAACCGACGGCGGTTTCGAGTGTGATAGTTGCCGCAGGTGGAATGGGCAGGTGTGCTTCTTGTAATGCTTGCCGAGCCGCCTCGCGGTGTTCATCGTAGGTGGCGGGATGATGGATCACCAACCCCAGCAGCGCGCTGGCTTTTTCCTTTTCCCCCATCAGCAGATGTAACCGGCCCTGGTGCAGCAAGGCGCGCAGCAGGAGGGCCGGTTCTTTCGATTGCGCCGCCCGCGGCAGCGCATGCGCGAGAGAATCGCGGGCCGCGGGGACATCTTTCAGGTGGATGGCGGCATCGGCCAGGTTGATCCAGCCGATCAGTTCACCCCATTCATCTCTGGCTTTGCTGGCCAACGCCAGGCCCTGCCGGGCATACGCCAGCCCTTCGGCAAAGCGCCCTTGCACCAGGGCCAGTTCGCACAGGTTCGACAGCGCCAATCCCTGGTTGCTCAGGTCGCCAATGTCTTGTGAGATGATGATGCTTTCTTCATAGCATTGTTTGGCCTGGTCGAAGTGGGCGGTGTAGTGGTGGGCCGTTCCCAGGTTGATCAGGGTCAGGGCGATGTTATAACGGTCATCCAGGTCGCGGCTGAGCGCCAGGGCCTGCTCAAACCAGGTTTGCGACTCGGCATACGCCCCCATCTGACAGGCCAGATCGCCCAGCAGGTTGAGCGGGCCGATCTGACGGCGCTGATCGCCGCTGGCGCGGGCGGCTTGCAGGCTGGCTTCGAGCGCCTGGCGCATTTCGGTCACACGCCCGGCCCGGCTTTCGAGCAGCCCCAGTTGATAGTATGCGTAAGCCTGGCCCCAGGTATCGCCGGTTTGCTCGAAGAGCGCCAACGCCTGCAAGCAGCGCTGGCGGGCCAGGGGCGGGTCTTTGCGGCGTGACGCCAGGCCCGAAGCATATACCAGGCACAACGCCAGAGGATTGGGGAGATCGAGGGTGGTGTAAAGTTCCAAAGCCCGCTGAAGGGCCGTTTCACAACGCTCCATTTCGAAGCTGCGATACGCCGCCGCTCCCAAAAAAGTCAGCACCCTGGCCTGGACAGCAGGAGCGCCTCCCAGGGCATCGGCGGCAGCCGTGAAGAGTTCGATGGCCTCCGTGTGGCGCCAACGAATGCCGCAAAAGTGATAGATGGCTTCGGCGCAGTGGGAAATTGCTTCGGCAGCAGCGTGTTGCACCAGCCAGGCCCAGGCCTGACGCACGTTTTCCCATTCGAGGGCGATCTCGGCCAGGGCTTGCATTTGTCCGGCGCTTTTAAGGGCAGCGGTGCGGGCCGCCAAAAAGGATGCCAGCACTTGCGCATGATCGCGACGGGTGGCGGCGGCCTGGGCCGGCGCGGCGGCCAGTTTTTCGGCGGCGAACTGGCGGATGGCTTCGTGCAGGTGGTAGCGCCCGGTGGTATCGCTTTCTGCAGCGCCGCGGCGCAGCAGCGACTTATCCACCAGGGCGGCCAGCAAGGCCACGGGCGCTCGAATGACTTGCTGGGCCAGGGCGGCATCGAAGCCGCCGCGAAACACCGCTAGCTGCGCCAGAATGGCCTGCTCTTCGGCAGATAGCAGCGCCCACGAAACCTCGAAGGCCGCCCACAGGCTGCGGTGACGGTCGCTGGCGTTGATCGCTGCCGATTCGAACGAGTGCAGGCTGTTGCTCAGGCTGGCTGCAATTTCGGCGGCGGTGTGCGACCATAACGAGGCGGCGGCCAGTTCGATGCCCAGCGGCAGCCCCTCCAGCAAGTGACAAATTTGCGCCGCAGCCTGGCGGTTGGCGGCGCTGTGCAGCCCAAACCCAGGCTGGACGCGCTGCGCCCGGCTGACGAAGAGTTGCACGGATGCGTGTTCGGGGTCTGCGCCCTGGTCTGCGCGGATATCCTGTTGGGTCGGATACGCCAGGCCGTTCAGCGGCAGCAGGCATTCTTCTTGCAAGTTCAGGCGCTGCCGCGAGGTGATCAGCAGCGCTACGCCGGGGGCGTGGGCGAGAATCTGCACGATCAGGCCCTCGGCGGCCAGGGGGAGTAGTTGTTCCAGGTTGTCGAGCAGCAGGAGAACGTGCTTTTCGGCCAGGTAGCGCACCAATTGCTCGCTGGCGGGTTCTTCGCCAAAGAAGGTAAAGCCCAGCGCATCGGCCAGGGCGGCGGGCAGCATATCGGCGTTGGTCAGGGCGGCCAGCGGGGCGCAGAAAACGCCATCGGCGAAGATGCCCACCTGCCCGCGGGCGGCTTCGAGGGCCAGGTGGCTTTTGCCCACCCCGCCCGGCCCGAGGATGGTCAACAGGCGGCAGCAGGGGTCGGCCAGGGCAGCGGCAATGGCATCCAGTTCGTCTTCACGTCCGATCAGGGGGATGGCCGCGAGCGGCAGGTTGTGACGCGCCCGCGGCTGCTTTGCGGCCAGCGGCCTGTTCTGCGCGGCGTGGCTGCGGATTTGCTCGAACAGGGCGGCTGTTTCGGCGGTCGGTTCAACGGCCAGTTGTTCGCGCAGGTAGCGCCGCAGGTGATGGTATTGCGCCTGGGCGGCGCTCCATTGGCCTTCGACGGCCAGCAGGCGCATCACCTGGGCCTGGGCGGTTTCATCCCAGGGGGCCAGGGCGGCGATCTGGCTGGCGAACTGGCGCGCCTGGGCCATTTCGCCGCGCCGTTCGTACTGGTCGGCCAGCAGGGCCAGGGCGGCGATCATGCGCTGGTTGAGGGCTTCCCGTTTCAGGCTGGCCCATTCGTCGAAGAGCGGGCTGCCGCTGAGGTAGAGCTGATCGAGCAAGGGGCCGCGAAAGCGCGCCACGGCGCGTTGCAACTGGCGCAAGTTCAGGCGGCAGTGTGGGCGAGGGCCGGGGCCTGGCTGGTAATGTTGTTGGGCGGCGCTCAGGTCGGTTTCGAGGGCAGTGACATCCAGCCAGGCATCGCTTTGCGGGTTGAACTGCACCGTGTCGCGTTGGATCAGCAGGTAGGGGGCGGCATTGGCGTCGTCGCCCAGGCTTTTGCGCAGGCCAGAGAGCGCCTGGC
Source organism: uncultured Anaerolineaceae bacterium (assembly GCA_964606085.1). Taxonomy (GTDB): domain Bacteria; phylum Chloroflexota; class Anaerolineae; order Anaerolineales; family UBA4823; genus CAIQJJ01. The sequence goes on along the minus strand of CAZSFD010000063.1, from coordinate 2,610 downwards.
GCAGGTTGTGCAAGGCGCGCTCTTCGGGCGCATCAGACCACAGCAGGCCCGCCAGCCGGGCGCGATGCTGCGGTTGGCCTGCTTCAATCGCCAGGTAGGCCAGCAGGGCGCGCGACTTGTCGGTGTCGAAGGCGAGGGGGTTGCCGTCCAGCGTGGCCTGGAACGCGCCGAGGCAGTGGATGTGGAGTGTGGTCACAGGTGATCTTTCAAGGATGCGCCAGGTCTACCGGGCCAGGCGCTGCGGGCGATCCTGGGTTACCAACCAGAGGTGGCCGTTGACCCTGGCTTCAAGCCCGCTTCAGCGGGCGCTGCTGTTAGCCCGGCGATTGATCGCCGGGCAGGGCCATTGGGCAAAAGCGGCGATTGATCGCCCGACGCTGGGCTTCGTGCGCCGTTGACCCCGGCTTCAAGCCCGCTTCAGCGGGCGCTGCTGTTAGCCCGGCGATTGATCGCCGGGCAGGGCCATTGGGCAAAAGCGGCGCTTAATCGCCGGGCGGGGTTCCCGGCGGCCCCAGGTATTATACGCGAACTTTTTTGACGTTTTTTTGACGGCTGATTCGTATCATGGGGGTATGGTGTGAGATGCCTGATTACTTTGCCTATCTCTTGCGAATTTGGCGGGGCGACAGCCGCGAACAAGCTGCCTGGCGTGCGGCGCTCGAAGACCCGCACACCCGCCAGGTGATCGCGTTTGGCAGCATCGAGGCGCTGTGCCGGTACCTGGTTCAACTTTCCGAAGCCTCCTCCAAGGAAAATCAACCCCGTCCGGGGAGTGATTGTGAAGAACCATCTCCAAACCTGCTTCGGCAGGACGATTACTCACAGAAAGGAAATTGATCATGAAAACACATTGGCTTCGTTCGTTTTTGACCCCCCTGCTGATCGCCAGCCTGCTTCTGGCGTTGCTGCCATTGGCGGCCTCTGCCCAGGCCGACCAGCCCGCCACGCCGCAGGCCACCCCGGTCACCACCATCACCGTCAACAGCACTGCCGACCTGGATACCAGCGACAGCACCACCTGCGCCTCTAAGCCAGCCGAACCTTGCACGCTGCGCCGGGCGGTGATTCAAGCGCGCGGGCTGTCCGCCGGCCAAAAACCGGTGCTGATCGCCTTCGACATCCCCACCACCGATGCCGGTTACAATGCCAGCTTGCAGATATGGAAAATCCAGTTTGCGGGCATCTCGTCGAATGCCCAGGCCACGCTGCGCTATCTGAATGGCAATATCATCATAGATGGCAGCACGCAGCCCGGCGGACGCACGACCGGCCCCAAGATCATCCTGGTTGGACAAGGCACCGGGCAGCGCGATGGGCTAAAATTGGGCGAAACCCCTTCGCAAAACGCCAACGAAATCCGCGGCCTGGGCTTCCAGAATTTCAAAACCCACATCTATGTCAATTCCAGCAGCAACCTCATCGAAGATAACTGGTTTGGCCTGAGCGATGACGGCAGCGACATTGTGCTGCGCAACGGCAACGAAGATGATGGCAGCGGCAACACGGGTATTGCGGTAGCCGAAAATTCGACCGGCAATGCCGTGCAAAACAACGTCTTTGCCGGGCTGGCCGGCGTAGCCGCCGCCATCAACGGCGATGATGGCCTGTTCGCCAACAACTACGTCGGCACCACCGCCGACGGCACTGTGCCAGACAAACAGACCGACCCCAGCCTGATCTGCTCGCCGGTAGATTGGCAGGGCGGCAGCGGCATCAGCATGGCTGGCGATGGTAATATCATCGAGAACAACATCTTTGCCGGCATACGCATCGCCGTCGAACCGCCCACCATCCAGGCCGATACCATCCGCGTTAGCGGCGACAACCACATCATCCGCAACAACAAGATCGGTTTGGATGCTGAAAATAACGAAATTGGCGTCTGCGGGCGCGGCATCTATCTGCAAAGCAGCACCGAGTTCAACCAGATCACCACCAACCAGATCATCCGCCCCGAACTTTCGGCCATTTCGCTCAACGATACGCCCGTGGTTTCCACGTCTGATGCCAACACCCTGCGCGGCAATGTGATCAAAAAGGTCACGCCCTGGGGTGAAAGCCCGGCGGGTGACAACCCCGAAGATGCTATCCAGGTGGCCAAGAACATGCCCACCGCCTTTCGGCAGTTCCAGCCCGCGGCCATCAGCAAGGTGGACGGCGTGAACGTCACTGGCACGAGCGGCGCAAACAGCCCCTGCCCCAACTGCATCATCGAAATCTTCCTCGACGACAACGACGGCATCACCGAAACGCTGCAATCGCTGGCCGTGGTCACCGCCAATGCCAGCGGCAATTGGACGGCCACGCTGCCCGCCGCGTTGACCAACGGCCAGGGCTTGCGCACCACCAGCACCACTGCCGCCTACAACACCATCGCTGGCATGAGCGCTGGAACGACCACCGGCCTGACCGCCCTGTGGCTGCCCGATAACACGAAGAAAATCTACCTGCCCTTGATCATTCGCTAAATGGCCGGCTTTTGACCAGCCAAAGCCAATTTGTCCTGCTGAGAAACACAGCCAGGGCGCATGAAGTGTGCGCCCTGGCTAATTTGAAAAAGCGATTCGGTAATATGTCAAGGAGCAAAAGCAAATCAAAAAGATGAAAAGG
>CAZSFD010000062.1:0-30711 GCA_964606085.1 uncultured Anaerolineaceae bacterium | reverse complement strand
GGTGCGCGCTTCCATCTTTGGCGGGAGCATCCTGATCCTGGTATCGGCCACGTTCCTGTTTGGCCTGAACTGGGCCATCGTTGGGCCGCTGCTGCTTTTGGCGGCTGGCGCGGCGATCTTGCTCAATGGCGCATTGCCCCACGAAACCCTGAACACCCCATGAAGCCTGCCCTCAAAACTATCCTGCTCATACCCCTGGCGCTGCTCGCCCTGGTCGTGCTCTACCTCGGCGTGCAATCCATCCGCCTGAAGTGGTGGGCCACGCCCGAAAAAGTGCAGTTGACCGAACTGACCCCCGACCAGAAAGCCGCCGACATGCGTTCCCTGCTCGACCTCGCCCGCCAGGTCAGCCAGGCCGATGCTGTCTGGCAGGCCGCCGGGCTGGAGAATCCCCTCGACCAGCCCGAAGCCTGGGTCGAACGCGCCCGCCAGACCGCCTCGAACAGCGAGTTTGCCGACCTGGTGTTGCAATTCCTAGTCCACACCGGGCAGGGCGGCCACGCTTTCCTGGCCTACGATGTGCAGTTCAACCCCACTACCAGCCTGGTCGGCGATATTCCCCGCGACGCCTTCTACAAAATGCCGCAGTGGAACGCCATTATCAGCCGCCTGGCCTGGAACGCCCACGCCAACCTGGATGTGACCTATCGGGATGGGCAGTATCTCCTCGATCAGGAAACACGCCTGGGCGAAATCGCCCTCCCGGCGGGAACGACCGTTGAAAGTGTGGACGGCCTGGCGGTGGATGCTTTCGTGTTGGCCCAGCAATACCGCGCCCACCTGCGTTACGACCCGCTGCTCCAAAAATTCTTCCTCTACCCCCTGCTCAGCGTTGACCCCGGCCCGGCGCACTCCGGCTGGGACGTGACCTTCCGCCTGCCGGACGGCGCCATTCAGGCTGTATTCGTGCCAAAAATCCCCGGCTACGTCAGCCACCGCCCCGATGAAAGCAGCACCGCTAACACGCGCTGCCTGGCCCTGGACGGCGACGTGCTGGTGATCAAGATACGCACCTTTGCTGGCGCGCATGCCGCCGAGGATGCTGCCACCCTGCGCCAGTGCTTCGAGTCAGGCAGCTTCCGCAAGGTCATTTTCGATGTGCGCGGCAACACCGGTGGCGAAATTTGGAGTTATACCGACAACATCATTGCCCCGCTCATCCGCCAACCGCTGACCTACGAAATGACCTCGGCGGTCAAAGAATCGTTCTATCAGTGGTATGGCTGGCGTTTCGGACTCTACCAGGCCCTTACCAGTAACGAATTGACCGATCCACCCGCTCACGTGAAGCGCGTCGAGGAAATTGACTATGCCCCTTACAGCGACCAGGGCTGGCGGGTGGTACGTGTCACCCGGCATATCGAACCCGCCGCCGTACCCTTCCCCTTCGACGGGCAGGTCTATGTGCTGGCCGACAACAACGCCCTCTCGGCAGGCGACAGTTTCGTCGGCGTGATGCAGCGCAGCGGGCTGGCAAAAGTGGTTGGCGCTAACACCGTCGGCTGGGGACAGGGCTACCAGGCCAAGATGCCCTATGCCCTGCCCAACAGCGGCCTGATCTTTTACCTCGATTCCGAACTGACCCTCAACCCCGATGGCACGCTGAACAACTACGTCGGCGTCGTTCCCGATGTCATCCTAAGTGCCTCCACCTACCCCACGCCCTACCCCGCCGCCTTCAACCGCCCGGCCCTGTTGGCCGACGAATGGGTGCAGTGGGTACTGCAAGACGCGCCATAATTCATTGAACGAACAAGTTTCCTGCGCCGCCTTTACGTTGTTGCAGATTGGCGCAAAGCCACCCGGATCATCACAGCCGTTTGCGCCCCCGCCTCCACTTCTTCGGGGCGGGGGTTTTTGTTTTCGTCCAGGGTCACGCCATAAAAAGGAGCGTCGTAGGGTGAGCGCCGCAGGTGGGCCATTAGCCCGGCGGCCACGGCCTTCTTGTCATCGGCAACCGCTTCGGGCAAACCCCGCACATCTCTGCCGCGCAATCGTAGGGTGATGGGGGCGTCAGGGCGCAGGTTTTTCCACCAATTCGCATGTGAAAAAATGTAGAGAATGTCGCCATCCTGCGAGTAGCTGACCGGGGTGGTGAACGCCTTGCCGCTTTTACGCCCGGTGAAGGTGATCAGCAGGAAATTTTTGCTCAAGATGCCGTGCAACGGCGAGCGCAAGATGAACTTGATGACATGATTGACCGCGGGAGGTATACCGCCGCTCGATTTTTGCTTTGTCATTTGGGTTTATTCCTTCTTTTTCGGGATTAAGGCCAGCCAAACCAGGCCCCATAGCGCGGCAGCCAGGGCAATGTACCAGGCGAGCAACGGCAATTCGGGGATTCCCGGTGGCATGAAGATAAAGAGCACATTGCCAGTCAGGCTCAGGTGCATCAAGATGGCAACCATCAGACTATGGGTTTGGTCGTAGACCCAGGTCATCAGAATGCGATAGGCGGGAAGCACCGCCGCATAGAAGAAAAACTGCGGCAGGAACAATAGCCCAGAAAATTCTCCCGTCGGTGTGCCGCTGCCCCACACGGCGACAATCAAGTGCCAGCATCCCCACATCGCGCCGAGGATCAAACCGGCGGGCAAAACCCCATATCGTTGGCGCAGCCTGGGCGTGGCAAAGCCCGTCCAGCCGGGTTCTTCAAACAAGCCGGCCACCAGTCCCGCCGCCAGCGCCGGGATGATTAGCCCGGCTTTGTCCGCTGAAACCAGGATGCCCGGCAAAAAAATTGGCGAGACCAGGGATAACCCCAAAAGCGTCACTCCGGCCAGCAAAGGGGTCAGCAGGAGGGCCAGCGCGTACCAACGGAACCCAACCCGCCAACGCAGGAGCTGCGCCAGGAAATCGCCCAGTCCAGCGCGGCCATCCAGCAGGCCGGTGAGCAAAATGCCCGAAAATAGAGGGCCAATCGCAAGCACCAAAACAATGCTGGGGAGGCGTGTTTTGATTTCCTGGGCGTTGGCAGGGAATCCACCGACTCCGCCAGCGGCGACGAACACGCCACCCCATGAGATACCCATGGTCAGGGCGAAATAGGTTAAGACCGGGTGTTGCTTTATCCAGGCAAAGATATTTTGAAACATCACAAACTCACTTCCCGCCCAGCAGGCGTAACGACGCTTCATGAATGACCTCATCGGGAATATCGCGCCATTCGCGCGGGTACATCAACATCAACCCGTTGATGAACGAGAAGAAAAAGGTAGTCAGTAAGTTGGGTTCCAGGTCGGAGCGGAAACTGCCATCCGCCTGACCCTGTGAAAAGATGGCATTCAATGTTTGGTGATACCCGGAGCCAATCTGCTCACTGGAGATGCCAAACTCAGCGAATTTCGTCACCCCGCCCTGGGCGAGGAAGGTGATCATGATGCTGATGAATTCATCCCCGCCCTGCTGCCGGGAGAGCGCCAGGAAATCTCCGAGGAAGCGGTTGAACTTTTCCAGCCCGCTCCCTGTGCTGGTGGCGGCCTCGGCCATTGTCCCGCCAATCGCCTGGAAGCCCTCCATCAGCACGGCCTGGAAAATCGCTTCTTTGGAGGGGAAGTGCCAGTAGATGTTGCCCTGGCTCATCCCAGCCTGCTGGGCAATCTCGGAAACATTGCAGCCATTGAAGCCGCGTTCGGCAAACAGGCGGCGGGCGGTGGCGATGATCTTGGCCCGGCTTTCGGCGCGGATTTGTTCGGTCTGGGTTTTGGTGCGTGGCATATCTTTCTTTTTTTTATACCGACTAAAAAGTCAGTCATTGATAGGCTTATTCTATCAACGACTGACTTTTTAGTCAATAGAAAACTCAAGAGGAGTAGCCGTGCCGGGCATTCGCCCGTAACTTCAATGGGTGAAAATGGGCAGGCTACCGTAGCGCAAACCAAAGGTTTGCGAACATTCGCAAGTCAGAAACTTGCGCCACGAGCTATTTTCATAGGGGATACGTAGGATTTCATCGGCGAGGGCTTCCTCGACCGCATGATCGGCCTGGTGGAAGGGGCCAAACGCCAGAAGACGCCCAACGAAATTGCGCTGAACATCTTGCTGGCCGGGTTCACGATCATCTTTTTGGTGGTATGCGCCACGTTGCTGCCGTTTTCCACCTACAGCGTCAACGCTGCCGGGCAAGGCACGCCGATCACCATTACCGTGCTGATTGCCCTGCTGGTGTGCTTGATCCCCACCACCATCGGCAGATTGCTTTCCTCGATTGGCATCGCCGGCATGGATCGCATGATCCCGCGCAACGTGATCGCCATGTCGGGCCGGGCCGTGGAGGCCGCCGGGGATGTGGATGTGCTGCTGCTCGACAAGACCGGCACGATCACCCTCGGCAACCGCCAGGCGGTGGAGCTGATCCCGGTCGGCGGCGTGGCCGTCTACGACCTGGCCGAGGCTGCTCAGTCGATCACATCGCCCGCAGCGGCGGCACACCCCTGGTGGTGACCAACAACCAAAGGGCCATCGGCGTGATCCATCTCAAAGACATCTTCAAAGGCGGCATCAAAGAACGCTTCGCCCAACTGCGCAAGATCGGCATCAAGACCGTCATGATCACCGGCGACAACCCGCTGACCGCCGCCGCCATCGCTGCCGAAGCGGGCGTAGACGATTTCCTGGCCCAGGCCACGCCCGAAGCCAAGCTCAAGCTGATCCGCGACTACCAGACCGGCGGGCGGCTGGTGGCGATGACCGGCGACGGCACCAACGACGCCCCCGCCCTGGCGCAGGCCGATGTAGCCGTGGCGATGAACACCGGCACGCAGCCCGCCCGCGAAGAAGCCGACCGCCTGAACCAGATCGTGGGCAACCTGCTCGATATGACCCGCCTGGAAGCTGGCGCCCTCAAGGTCAAACGCGAAGCCTCCGACGTGCAAGACCTGATCGGCGCGGCCATCGGCCCATTGGATGCCCGGCTGGCTGATCGCGCGGTGCGCGTGGATGTGCCCGCCGATTTCCCCCTGGTCAGCCTCGATTTTGTCCTGATCGTGCATGTGCTTCACAACCTGCTTGATAACGCCCTGAAATACTCCCCGCCCGGCTCACCGCTGGAAATCGAAGCCCGCCAGGTGAACGACGAAGCCCACATCCTCCTGCTCGACCGCGGCCTGGGCATCCCCGCCGCCGATCTGGAGCGCATCTTCGACAAGTTCTACCGCGTCGAGCGCCCAGAGCAGATCAGCGGCACCGGCCTGGGGCTGGCCATCTGTAAGGGAATTGTCGAAGCACACGGCGGGCGCATCTGGGCGGCCAACCGCGAGGGCGGCGGAACGGTGATAACGATGGCGCTGCCGATTTCTCCTATTTGACACACACAAAAGTTGTGTATAAAATGTGTGTATCAGGAGGCTGATATGGAACGTATTCAAATTTTGCTGGAACCTCAGGAACGCCAAATGCTCAAAGAACTGGCTAACGAGGCCGGAACAAGTATGTCTGACATCGTTCGTGATTTGTTGCGCCAGCGTATGCAGGAGCAAAGGCGCGCCAATATGCGTCGCGCAGCCGAGTTAATGGCAAACGAGTACCGAACCAATGCCGAACTGACCGAACTGACCGATGCAGTTTTCGATGAGGAGACAGGGGATGTATCGCAGTGAAATATGGGTAATTTCTCTTGATCCAACAATCGGGGCGGAAATTAAGAAAACACGTCCAGTGGTCATCGTGAGTAGCGATGAAACAGGAGCATTACCCTTGAAGGTTGTCGTTCCTATCACCGATTGGAAACCACACTATGGGAATGTTCCCTGGTTGGTGCAGGTGGCACCGAATGCTCAAAACGGACTGGCAAAAATTTCGGCTTGTGATACTTTTCAAGTGCGCTCTGTTTCCGTAGAGCGCTTTATCCGCAAGTTGGGTTATCTGGATATTAGCACCATGCAGGCCATTGAACGGGCATTGGCCGGAGTACTGGAAATTGAAATCTATTCCCAATGACCAAAAATCTCCCCCGCATCCTCGTTGTAGATGACGAACGCCCCATCCGGCGCTTCCTCAACGCCTCGCTCGGCAGGCAGTACGAAGTCTGCGAGGCCGCCAACGGTGAGGAAGCGCTGCGCGCCGCGGCCACCGAGCGCCCCGACGTGATCATCCTCGACCTTAACCTGCCCGACATCAACGGTGAAGAAGTCACCCGCCGCTTGCGTGAATGGACGCAGACACCCATCATCATTGTCTAGTATGATGGGGTGGCACGGCAGGCCGATAGTGTCTTGGTATCAAACCGTCACTGAGCATGGGTCGCTGTGCCATTTTCTGAATAAGCCCGAACAATTGCCTGGGCAATCAAGCCCGCATCTGCTAGAACGGGCAAGCATTTGAACAATGGAGACACGATGGACAGTATTACCCAACCCCAATCACTTTATGTCGGGATTGATGTTGCCAAAGACCACTTGGATGTGGCCTATGGTCGAAACGATAAGCCTGAACGCGTGGAATACACGCAGGAAGGGCTGGCGACGCTCATGGAGCGTTTGAAAGAGAAACAACCGGTGCTGGTGGTTTTGGAATCCACTGGAGGGCTGGAAGTTCGTCTGATGACGGAATTGTGTGCGGCCAGTCTGCCAGTGGCACGCGGCAACCCAAAGCGAGTGCGAGAGTTTGCCAAAGCGACCGGGCGTTTGGCAAAAACGGATACATTGGATGCCAGCATTCTGTCGCACTACGGTGAAGCGATTGGCCCAGCGGTTACGCCGTTGCCCAGCGAACAAGAGCAAACGTTAGCTGCTCTGGTAAGTCGCCGTCGCCAACTGGTGGAGATGCGGGTAATGGAAGGAAATCGTTGGCACAGCGCACCCGAAAGCGTGCGGGCAGACATCCAGAAGCATCTGGATTGGCTGGACGAAGAAACGGATGCCATCGAGAAGAAAATCAGTGATTTCATCCAGAATACACCGGCCTGGGTCGAGAAAGATGCCATTCTGCAGAGTGTTCGAGGCATTGGTGAAGTCTCTGCTCGTACTTTGCTGGCCGACCTACCCGAATTGGGCACACTCAACCGCAAAAAGATCGCAGCCTTGGTCGGTGTGGCTCCTTTCAACCGGGATAGCGGGCAAACTCGGGGCAAACGTCATATTCAAGGTGGGCGTCCCTCGGTGCGAAAGGTGCTGTATATGGCAACACTTTCTGCCATACGCTTCAACCCGGTTATCAAAGAATTTTACAAGCGTTTGTGTGCGGCGGGCAAGGAGAAAAAGGTTGCCATTGTTGCCTGTATGCGCAAACTCTTGACCATTTTGAATGCGATGTTACGCAGCGGCAAGCCCTGGAATCCTGCCGCTACATGAAGCTAAACTTCTTGATGATTTCTTGACATCTCTACTCACTTTCTTGCGCCGCCCTTGACACGCCCTGGCCTACAACATCTTGCGAGCGCTGACGCTGCACGCCGGCGTGACCGTTTCAATGGACGGGTCAGCCGCGCCGCCATAGCAAAATCTTGAGGATGCCCTGAATGTAGTCGGGCAGGCTGCCGACCAACATCAGGATAAAGACATCGGGTAGGCCCAGGCGCATGTAGGCCAGGTTGGTCAGCAGGTTGAAGCGGTCGCCGTAGAAACTGCTGACCTGCCAGAAAACCACGATCAGGATGGCAGTGGGAATGAGAAAGCTGATCGCCACATCCCAGGCTTTTTTGGCGGCGGGCAGGCTGCGGGTGCGTTCGCGCCAGCCGCGCAGAGCGAGGAAATTGCGGGTGTGCAAGGCGCTCAAGGCCAGGACGAAAATCCCCAGTCCCCAGCCTATCCACTGTACCGACCAGCCCCGGCTCACCGCTGGCGGGGTGCGCCCCAGGACGATGGCTTCGACGCTGTTGGTGATCTGGCTGGCTGAAATGAAGTGGTCTACCTGGTAGCCCTGGTTGGTTAGCAGGACGAAGGCGCGGTTTTGGCGCGGGTAGAGGTTGACCTCGCTGCGGAAGGTCTGGTTGGCGCCGCCGTGCATGATTTTCGCGCCGTTGTCGTAGATGTACCAGCCCATGCCGTAGCTGCCGAGGCCGGGGGTCAGGATGTGCCGCATGGTTGCGGGTGATACCAGCCCCTTGCCGTTGTCTTGAAAGGCGATGGCATAACGAGCCATATCTTCGGCGGTGGAGACGATCCAGCCCGCCCCGATGCCGTAGGTGGGGGCGCTTTCGTGAGTGGACAGCGGGAAGCCGAACAGGCGGGTGTGGCCGGAGGGCATGTTGGGTGCGGTGGATGGGTCTGCGGTGGATGCGTCCATGCCGAGCGGGGCCAGGATGTGCGCATGGATGTAATCGGCGTAGGTTTGGCCGCTGGCGAGTTCGACGAGGTAGGCCAGAACGCTGTACCCCAGGTTGAAGTACTGATGCTTTGCGCCAACCGGGGCGCTGGGCTGGGCAGCAGAAAGGGCGCGCACCGATTGTTCGAGGCTGGCGTTATCGGGGATGAGAACGCCAAAGCCGGCATCGGACAGGCCGCTGGTGTGGTGGAGCAGGTGGTTGAGGGTAATTTGCGCCGAGGCGGATTCATCGGCCACGCGGAACCAGGGGATGTAGGTCTGGACGGGGGTGTTCAGGTCGAGTTTGCCTTGTTCGGCCAGTTGGGCGATGGCCAGCGCGGTGAAGGATTTGCTTTGTGAGCCGATGTACATTTGGGTCTGCGGGGTCATTGGGCGGCCAGCCCCATCCACGCCGTAGGCCTTGAGATAGACAATTTCGCCATTTTCGATGACTGCCAGCGCCACGCCGGGCAGGCCGTGTTTAGACATCTGGGCGGCGACGATGGAGTCGAGGGCGGCAAAGTCGTTTTTAGTAGAAGGTGCAGCGGCAGCAGGGGTGAACAAAAGCAAGATGATGGCAAAGATGATCAGCAATTTGGCGCGCATGGGTTTGATTCCTTTCGATCTCATTTTACGCGATGCAAAACAAAAACTCCCCCACCGAGGGGGGAGTTGATCATGGCCTGTCGGCTAAACTTCAGACTGGTCAGGTGGACAGGTTACGGAGCAACCTGTATGGATTGGATCAACTGATCCAGTTCGCCCAGGGTGGGGGTGAAACGCTCTGGCCGTTGGGCGTTGAGCAGGTCGGTGATGGCGATGTAGTAGGCGTCCATGTTGGCGGAAGAGTCGGTCATGTGCGGGTACGGAATGCCGCCTGTGGGCAGGGGCGCTCCGGCATCGGCGGTTTCGGCCAGGACGGGGCTGGTGAGCGGGAAAATCGCCACGAGGTAGTGTTCCCCGTCGCTGGTGACGCCGATGAAGTTGTAGAACAGGTCAGCGTTGTTGGCCGAGGCCGGGAACTGGGCGTACTCGCTGAGGTAGCGAATGCCCTTGCCGTTCTGGAACGAAAGCGGCTGGATGTGGGCGGCGAACAGGATTTGGGCGTTGAAAAAGGGTACGCCGGGCAGTTGGTCGAGCGCCGGGACGTTCTCCGGGGCGTACAGGTAGTTTTGCAGGCGGTGGATGCTCTCGAAGGCGGCGGGAACCAGTTCAGCGTAACCGGAAGCCGGGTAAACATAGATGGCTGGCTGGTGGGCTTTGCCTTGCAAGACGTAATAATCTGCCAGTGAAACTTGCAGGTGGCCGGGGGTTTTCTGCCACCAGGCCGCGTCGTCGCCATCTACACGCGGGAAGTTCACGCCGCTCGCTCCGCTGGCGATTCCCTGTGGGATGGTGACGGTCAGCGGAGCGTAGGTGGTGGTTGTCCCGGCGCTGGCAGGCGCAACGGTTGGCGCGGGCAGGTCGGTGGGTTGAAATTCTCCCGGCACGGCCTGGGTCAGGGCGATGAAAATCTCCGGGGTGGTGGTGGCTGGTTCAGGCATTGGGGTGGCCGGAACAAGTGTGCTCACCGGCTGGGTCGCCGGGAAGTCGTCGGGCGTCACCGAAATGGTTAGGTCACAGGCCAGGGTGGTCAGGATGAGTACAACAAGGAGTGGGGTGAGTTTTTTCATGGTTGGATTTCCTTTCATGCCCATCATAGCTGCCGGAGAATAAAAACTCCCCCGCCGAGAGGGGAGTTTGCTTTGGCCTGCCGGCCAAGATTCTGGCTGTCCATTTGACCAGTGGGCAACCAGTGTTGAAAAGATAGTGACGGGCTTGGTTCAGATTTTTGCTTCGCTTCGGATGTTGCGCAGGGCGGCTACGGCCAGGATCATCCCCGCAAGGCTGATGAGAACAAAGATGGCCGAAACCACCGGGTCAATCGCCACGCCTGCGCGCGCCTGGTTGATAATCATCGCAATCAGGGCCGCGCCCATGCTCAAAATTTTGAGCAGCACTACCGCCGCCAGGGTGAACCCCCAGGGGCGCTTTTGGAGCAGCAGGATGGCAGTGATCAACGCCGTGGGGACAATTACCCCCAGGTCGAGGGACTGGATCACCATCGTGATGGCCGATTCCAACCCGGCGGGCGGTTGGCCGGTGAGCATGGGCGGAACAACCAGCCCCAGCCAGGCCAGGCTGAGGAAGGCCGCGACGACGATGAAGTAACCGGCAATGGCGCGGCGGGGGAATTTGTCCGAGACCTGCGCAGCCACGAAAACGGGGTCCAACCCGGAGAGCGCCAGGATGAACCCGAACAGGCTGAGCGAGAACAGGGCCACGTACACCAGGTAGAGCGGGTTGAAAGCAGTCAGGAAGGACATCGCGCCGTAGGTGTACAGGAAATAGCCCAACGCGCCGGTCAGCAGCAGCCGCCCGCGCAGTGAGCCTTTGCGCGTCAACACCGCCCCGGCCATCAGCAGCGGGATGCCCAGGATAAGTGTGACCACGTCCTGGCCGATTTCCTGCGAGGAGGCGTTGACCGTGTCGAAGGTGTACAGCCCATGACCGCGAATCTGCACCGTTTCGCCACGCAGGGTTTCAAAAGGGTAGGATGCACCCGTTCCCTGCCAGAAAACCCCGGCGGCAGCGGCGATGAAGGCCAGCGGGATGATGAAACAGGCCAAACGAAGGATGATGGTGGTGTTTTTCATGGGGTTGATTCTGTTCGGGTTGTAGGTTCCTACTTTGGATAAGATAAGGCTTTGGCCTTGCGCACTTTGCTGAACGTGTACGCCATTAACATCAGGTCAATGTTGCTCTGCTGGATAGCGCTGGCGAGTTCGTGGGTGTGATTGTCGAAGCAGATGCCGACGCCAATCCGGCCCAGGTCGGTATCGAGGTAAGGTGCGCCGCGCTCACCCTTGAAAAAGTAGGCCTCCCACATCGCTGGGTTGCGTTTACGCACTGCGCCGACGATTTTGCCCGCCGGCTCGGCCAGGGCGAAGGTGTTGAGAAAATGGCCGTTTTGGGCTTCGAGGAAGCTCGTGCCGAGGTAAATTCCCAGGCGGCGGGCAGTTGCCGCCAGCCAGCGGGTGGTGGGGCCATCAAAGGCCTCGGCGGCATCCCACAGGGCGGGGGTCAGCCGGTAGCCCTGGGGCATGAATTCGGGGAACAAGACCAGTTGCGCGCCCTGGGCGTGGGCTTGTTCAGTCATTGTGGTGGCGTGGGCCAGGTTTTCCAGCACTTTGCCATCCTGACAGGTGATTTGAGCGGCGGCGAGAGTGATTGTTTTCATGGGTGGTCTCCTGACGGAAAAAAGAATGATGGCTTTGCCGGGGACTGGTTTGCCCGGAACCAATCCCCGGCGCAAAGGAGGAGAGAAATCACTTTTCACAGTATAGCCAGGTCAAATGAAAAACTCCCCCGCCGAGGGGGGAGTTGGAGACTGGTCAGGTGGATAGCTTGTGTTTATCCAGGGTATTAATATCCCATCCCCTTGCTTGGTGGGTTAGTTTCGGCGTCTCTCGGAGCGGGTGAATCTTTGTGGGAAGATATAGGGCGTGTTCACATCTTTGAGCATATCAATCAGCTTGAGAATCCCCAGGTAGTTAAGCGCAATGCCCAGCGGAATCCCGATGGCCCAATCCAGCGGCGTTGCCAGGCCCTCACGGATGATCAGCCCAAAGAAAATCACGGCAATCGGCAGGAAGAACAGAACGGCGGTCAACATGCCAGGATTGTAGCGGGTTTTGCCTTTGAGATTGAACAGGAATGTGTGGGCGATAAAGTTGCCCGCCGAAATCAGGATGGTCGCAATGCCCAGCCAGACCGCCTTTTCGGCCAAAACCGCCGCCAGGAAATAAGTCAGCCAACCGACAAGCACATTGATTATCAACGCCGTGTTGGCGTTGAGCGGGTAACGGTCAGGCTGCGGACTGCCAAACATGACCGAGTTCACCATGCCGGGAAAATCGCCAGGATAGCGATATTCCTCGGCCTGGTGCAGGAAGAGGGAAATCAGGCTGAGCCAGAGCAGGAAAGCCAGCGGGGTGAGGGGAACCAGGGCGAGGAAAATGCTGGTGAGCAGGGCAAAACCCAGGCCAATATCAAACCAATGCAGGCGAAACGTGTTCATATTTATCCTTTCTGCCGGGTGGCGCTCCACACCGACCAGGCCAGCATCAACGCAGCCAGCGGCAGAACGAGTTGGTTGCCAATCGCTCCGGGCGGGGTGTGGGCAAACGTGACCGGTTTCATCGTCCCAACCAGTTGGCGCAGCAGCACTTCCAGGATCAGCATCAGCCACATCAACGGAACCAGCGAGCGATAGCGAAAGACCACCAGCAGTTGGATGATGGCAAACAGCAGTTGCGAACTGCCCCACAGCGCGAAGGCAAAGATAATTCCATCCGCCCCCGCCACCGATAAATCCATCCCGGCGATACTGCCCGCGCCGCCATCGGGCGAGAGCAGGTGGATGCAACTGCGCGCGGCGCTGAGGAGGGCGTAGAAGGCGAAAATGTAGAACGGGATTTTTGTCCCGCGAATGGTGTTGTCCACTTTCGGTGGGAGGAAAACTTCAAGCACGTTTTTCATTGGCAAGGCTCAGTATCAGTATGCCCCAGACAAAAAAGCCCAATTCGACAATCGTTGAAACGATCGTGACGGCATCCAGGCTGCCATTGATAAAAGCGGGTATTCTGCTCAGGATGAGCAACCCAAAAACGACCAGCACGGCTTTGATATAGGTTGTTTTGTTCATCGCTGCGCCTCTATTTCAAAAGTTCTACGATTGTGATTTTGTCCGAATCCACAGGAATTTTGACCATCGTGCCGTCATTGGCTATAAAAATTTCGCCATCATAGACTGCTCTGGCGTCCTTCAAGAATGGATTGATCAATATTGGAGACGGCACTGGCGGCAGTACGTGGGTGATGATCAAGTAGGGAATTCCGGCATCTCTGGCCACGATTCCGGCTTGTTCAGGGGTAATATGATAGTCTTTAATATCTTCCGCAACGATGGCGGCATTGTTTTCCAAACCGCTCGTGGCTTCCGACACCATGGTGGACATTTTATGGTTCAAAGCCTCGCTGACCAGCACATCAGCACCCATGGCATGGTGGATCAGGCTTTCGGTGAAGACCGTATCGCCTGTGATCACCACACTTTTATTTTTATAGGTCACTCGATAGCCCACAGCGGGGAATATCGGGGCGTGGTCAACATTGAAGGCAATCACCTGCACGCCATCCTTTTCATACACCACCTTACTGGCCATCAGATCCGATCCCAGGTCGAAGGTGTGCGCCTCGCCGCCAGCCCCTGAAGTAGGCATAGCTTCTTCGCCATGGTGGGCGACGCGATAGACAACATCCAGTTGATAGGCGGCCTCAAATCCGGCCACAACTTCCTCTACACCTGGCGGGCCATAAATTGGCAAGGGCTGGTCATTGCCGGTGGTTGCCCAACGTTTCAGCATCAACTCCCCCATATCGCCAATATGATCCGAATGGTAATGGGTCAGGAATAAAGCATCGACTTCGCCAACTTCCAAGGGAATCACTTCCATTTTGTGGGTACTGCCAGGGCCGGAATCAAAGACCAGGAATTGATCCCCGGCAATGACAACCGTTTGCGGCCCAGCGCGTCCTTCATCAGGCAGGGGTGCCCCGGTACCCGTGGTAATCACATACAGGCCATCTTCCTCAAAGAGATTGGCAGCCTGGTTCCTATTCACAGCCAAATTGATGAAATCATCAACCAGGAATTCTGGCAGATTGTAGTAGAACCATGTGAAAGCAAGGCCGAGTACCAGCACGATAGCGAATGAGATCGTGATCGTTTTTTTGTTTTGATTGATAAAATTTCTCATTTGACATTCCTTTTTTCCAGCAGTTCCATCATGCGCTGGGCGACTTCCGCGCCGTCATTCTGGTTTTGCCCGGTGATGAGTGTGCCATCTATCACCACATGGCTGGCAAAAAAATCACGAAAGGCCGTTGCACTCTCATACAATGCGCCGGCGGCGCGTAGTTCGCGTTCGGGGTGTTGCGGGGTGATGGAAATGCCCAATTCCTGTACCTGCTTGTCGGTCACGGCCGTCATCCGGCGCCCGAATACCAGGGGTTGTCCATTTTCATCAGTGGCGCGCAGGAAACCGAGCGCGCCGTGGCAAACGGACCCCAGGATGGCTTCGGCGGCGTAGGCTGCGGAGATTTTTTGCCCCAGAATTTCGGAATAGCCCAGGTCGTAGGCCGCGCCCCAGCCGCCCGCCAGATAGACAATGTCGTATTGGGTGAAGTCAATTTCATCTATTTTGAGCGAGTTCTTAACCTTATCCTGGTATTCACTGTCAGCCAGGAAACGTTTGTCTTCCGGGGTGAGCAGCGGCCAGCGCAAAGAGACCGGTTCAATGGGGATTTCCCCACCCGCAATGCTGGCGACATCCACCTGCATGTTGGCATCCAGGAATTGGTAATAGGGAACCGTCATTTCGGAAGCGTAGACTCCCGTTGGTTGACCGGTATCGCCCAAGACGGCGTGGCTGGTGGTGATGATGAGGGCGCGTTTGCCGCTCAGGTCAAAACTGCGGCCAGGGTAGGGGCGGTGCAGTCCCAGGGCGTTGAGAATGCCCGGCAAGTTGGCTACTGCCAGGCCCAGGATGATGAGCGGGATTGCAATCATCCAAAAAATGCGCTTTTGTAGAATGGTTTTCATCGGTTTTCCTTAAGATGTATCTTTTTTGTTGTAAAATTTACGATGTATAAATTATACGTGGTATAATGAATAAGTCAAGAGCTTACCCATTCCAAATTACCCAGGAATTCAACTATGCCCCGACCGAAAAAGACCCCCGCCCAACTGGAAAGCACCCGCCAACAAATTCTTGATACTGCGCTGGCTATTTTGCAGGAATCCGGCCCGCAAGCCATCACCAGCCGGGCGATTGCCGAGCGCATGGGCATGGCGCACATGTCGCTCTTTACTTATTTCGAGAATCATGCCGCCATCCTGAGCGCCTTGCGTCAGCGCGAAATGACCAGATGGCGTGCCAAACAACAGGTCTTTGCCCAGCGCGCCGAAACGGAAGACCTTGTTCGGGTGGTGGAAGACCTGCTGCGCTTTTTCATCGCCTTTGCGCGAGAAAATCCCAAACTATACTGCATGGCCTGGGTCATGCCAGAGATGGGTGGGGAAAGCCCACAGGAAAACCGCCAGCGGATGCAGGTCACGGTCGGTCAACTGGCAACTATCTTGCAAAAGGGCATGGAGCGCGGGGTTTTTGCGCCGCGCAACCCCTTCCTGGCGGCGGGGACGGTGCTGGCGATGGTCAATACCCCCTACATCTTGTTCCACAACGGGAAGTTGGTAGACCCCGATTTGCGCGACCGGATGGTGGAAGAGGTGCTGGTGGCGGCGATGGGGTATCTGGCGGTCAAACCGGTGTAGGCGAGCGTTGGTGTGAGCGGGGTTAAAAAGCAACTCCCCCGCCGAGGGGGAGTTTGTGACTGGTCAGGCGGCTAGGGTTGCTGCGTCTGCGTCAGCACGGTATCCACCATCACACCCACAAAGCGCGCTGATTCACTCACCCAGGGGTTATGCCCCGAATGCTCGAACCAGACGATTTCCTTGTGTGGGGCTTCGAGAACGGCGTAGTATTGCTCGGTCAGCACGGTGGGGGCGTTGATGTCGTGGCGGCCAATCAGGAAGTAGATTGGGACATCCAGCTTTGTGGCCTGCTGGCGGAAATCCACATCCCACAGTTGGGGGTAGACCACATCCAGCGTTTCCAGCACGCCGCGGAACCAACTGACCTTGTCGTACAGGCCATATTCGGGGGCGGCCAGGTCGCGCCAGGTGTTGAAGCCGTTATCGCGGATGGCCGGGTTCTGGTTCATGGATGTGAAGGTGTCGGTCAGGAAGGCGGCTTCCTTCCAGGCGGTGCCGGGTCCGTAATAGGGCGGCGGGCCTTGCTGGGTCAGCGCTTCCACTTTGGCCGTGTCGCCGCGCTGACGCGCCCAATCGAGCGCAAACTCGTAGCACATCAGGTCATTTTCGAGGAAAGCCACCATCTGCCCGGTGCCGATGAAGGCGTGGAAATCTTCGGGGTAACGCTGGACGAGCCAGATGCCCAGCGCGCTGCCCCACGATTCGCCCAAGACGTAGACCTTCTCCTCATCGAAACGTTCTTTCAGGATGGCGACCAGGGCATGAGCGTCCTCGATGTAACGTTCCGGCGTGAGGGTGGAACGGTCAACGGCGTCGAAGGATTTGCCTGCGCCGGGCTGTTCCCAGTTGACGACGACGAAATGCTGCTCCAAGCCTTCCAGGGCGAAGCGCTCAGTGGAGAGTTGGCTGCCGCCGGGGCCGCCTGCCAGGAACAGCAGCACGGGTTTGGTCGTGTCGTGGCCGCGGATGGAAATCCACTGCTGGCTGCCATTGAGCGTGACCGTTTCGAGCGTGGCAATGCTGCCCGGCAGGGGCATGCCGTCTGCGCCGAGGATGGGCGGGGTCATGGCGAATGCCTGCGATGCCGCGACAGCCAAAACCGCCACCACGAGCAGCCCTGCCAGCGGCAAGAAGGTCGCTTTCCAGGCAGGTTTGATGGCGAAAAAAGCGATCGGCAATCCCAGGTCTGCCGCGGCCAACGGAATCCAGGCCCAGGCGGGGACGGCGGTGGCTTGGGGCAGCAAAAGGATGGGCAGGCACAAAATCAGCGCCAATAAAAAGGCCAGCAGGCGGCCCAGAAAGACGAAAAGCGTTTTCAACATCAGCATTTCTCCAGAATGAATTTTCGGTTGTTGGGTAGCTTATTTTTCCATCCAAACATTGCGGAACTTGCCGCTCTTGGGGTCGCGCAGGGGCGGCTCGGCGGCGCGGGTGATGGTCACGTTCTCCAGGCCCTGGCTGGCAAAGTAGGCGCGGGCGTTGGCGTAAACCCGTTCCCAGGTCGGCGCGTCCTCGCCAGCGTGCTTGGCCTCCAGTCGGATTTTGAGTTGATCGGGCGCGGTCTGGATGGCCTGGAAGCGCAGCACGCCGGGCGTTTCCTTGATCACTGACCAGAGCGCCAGCGGAAGAACGGGGACGACCTGTCCACCCGATGCCGTGAAGCGCAAAATTTCATCGGTGCGCCCCTCCACATTCACCACCGGCAGGGTGATCCCGCACGAACACGGTTCGGCGGCCAGGCTGACGCGGTCGCCCAATTCGTAGCGGATGATCGGCATGACGCGGTTTGCCAGGTTGGTGATCAGCGTCCGGTCGGAGAGTTGCCCGGCGGGGATGGGCTGGTGGGCGGCGTCCACCGGTTCAAAGACAATCCAGTCGGCGTTCAGGTGCATGTGGCCGAGTTTGCACTCGTAGCCCATCACGCCGCCTTCCGAGCAGCCGTAGTTGTTGCGCGGCGGCACGCCAAAGGCTTGGTGGATCAGTTCCCGGTTTTCATCGGAGAGCGGTTCGGCGGAACTGATCACGATGGAGGGGTGGATGTTCAGCCGCCCTTCAAGCTGCTCCTGCGCCAGCAGGCCGAGGGCGCTGGCGTACCCGGCGAACATGGCGGGCTGCATGGCGTTCAGGCGTTGGACGATCTCGCTGATCGGCAGCGTGACCGGGATGAGTTGGATGCGTTTGCCACGTGAGCGGTTGGATTGGCGCTGGCGCTCCAGCATGGTCACGCCAAAAAAGTGACCGTTCCCGGCAAAGACCGAGGCGCTGTTGCCGCCAGCCTTCAGCATGCCTTTGATCACGCCCCCGTTGTACCACTCGCCGCCGATGCGCAGCACGTTGACGGCGCTGATAACGGTATCCCAGTTTTTGTCCTCCAGGAAAATGCCCGGCGTGCCGGTCGTGCCGGAAGTCGTCCAGGCCATGTATTTGCCCAGGAAGGGCTTGCCGAGGTTGCCCAGGTCGGCGATGTACTTTTGCACGTCGGCCTTGCGCACCGCCGGATCGGTGATGACCTCGTCGAAGTGTTCCATCAGTTCGGGCTTGGTGACGGGCGGCAACTGGCGCACATCCGTGATGGTTTCGGGCAGGCCGCGATATTTCTCGGCGTAGAAACGCGAGTGAGCGCGGGCGAAGGCCACCAGTTCGTTCAGGCGTTCACGCTGACGGGCGGCCAGCAGTTCGGGTGCGCCGCGTGTGACGCGCCGGGCGTCGAGGGCGATGGAAAGGAAGTTGAAAGAAGTCATGGGGGTTCTCCTTAAACAGGTAAATCATCTGGCTTGATGATACAGCCCAATAAACAAAAACTCCCCCGCCGAGGGGGGAGTTGATCTTGGCCTGTCAGCTAAAATTTAACTGGTCAAGTGGACAGGTCAGACAGTTCGAGAAAGCGACCGATTGGGCGCATGGCACATTCCCAATCCTGCCCTGGGTTGCGAATGTGGCGTTGCACGCCGCAAGCGTTGCTGGTTAGCGTTACTTCCCAAGCTGGCGCGTAATGCTGGGGTCTTTGATGGCTTTATCGTCGGCCAGCAGGAAGGCTTTGCTGAGGATGATCGAAAGGGTCTGGTCGCCCTCGAAGGGCAGGAAGATGCGCTCTTTGTCCGTGCTGGCGGCGCTTTTGGGGACGATGCACAGGTATTGGTCGTTGGGTTCCATCAAGATGTTGCCGCTGCCCAGGTGGATTTTGTAGGTGCGGATGTCGCCGCGCACGATCAGGAAGCGTTCATCCAGACGGCAGCGGGCAGCGATTTTCAGGCGCGGGAGCAGGATTTCCAGCACGCTGCGGCGGGTTTTGGCGCTTTCGGTGAGCGCGCCGAAGGAATAACCCTGCCAGTAGGTTCGATGCCGCCCGCCGGGGCCGCCGTCGAACCAGTTGGGGTCGTTGCCCACACTGGCAACGCCCACGAACAAATCCACATCGCGCATGATCTCAGAGAAGACCAGCGGCGGAATCTGGTCGAGCGGCAGGGGTTCGTAGCTGTTGCGGCCATATTCATACCCGCCGCCGGTGGCGTGGGCGTAACTCTGACCGGCGCCAATGGCATAAAAACGCACCTGGTCGGTGGAAAGGTACAGGTAGGTGCCGCTGTCGGTGGTATCTACGCCGTAGTTATCGCCCACCGATTCGACCCAATATTCGGCGCGCAGGCCCCAGTTTTCGAGGGTACGATAGGGGGCCGGGTAGGTGGCGTCCACCATCAGGCGCAGTTGATGCTTCCAGGCGCGGGCGGCGCACAGGGCGCTGAACTGGTGCTGGCGGATGATGTGGGCGGCGTAGCGGTTGGAGTAATTAACGGTGTTGCGTTCGGCGTCGGTGAGCAGGTAGATTTCGCGGTGAGCCTGTTTGAAGGGCTGCTGCACCTGGTGCGTATCCAGCCAGCTCCGCCAGCCCAACACCACATCCAGGTGGGCGTTGAGCGGGTGCCACAACTCCACTTTGGTTTCGGCGTCCAGCCAGGGGATGGGCTGATCGTTCAAATCCACAATTTGGCCGTCCAGCCAAATGCCGGAGGCGGCCTGGTCGACGCGCGAAAACTTCCAGATGAGGCGGCGGGCCACCAGGGCCACCAGCGGGTGATCGAGGTAGCGCTCGCGCCAGGCGGCAAAGTCCCAGCTTTTTTGGGCCAGGAACAGGTTGTCAATGCGTTCTTTTTGGGCGGTGAGCATACCGCGCAGGTCTTTGACGGTTTGGGCCAGGTCTTTGACCTCGTCGGGGTAAGCCGATTTGACGGCAGCCGGCGCGGCGGCGAGCGGCTTTTCACTGCCAGACTTATACCAGCGCAAGACCGGCTCGCCCTCTTCGAAGCGCAGTTCGGCGCGGTATTCGTCGAAGGTTTCGATGCGCACCCCGGCGGGCTGACCGTTTTCGCCCAACCCATAGGTTGGCACGACCAGTTCTTCGATTTCGCTTTGGGGCAGGTTCAGGCGTTTGGCGGTTTCATCGAAGGCGGCGGCGATTTGCTTTTGAATGATGGGCAGCTTGAGGCGGGTTTTGAGCAGCGCCAATTGCGCCGCGCCATGTGTGCCGGGCATGTGACCGAGCGCCCACATCCCGGCGTTACCCACGCGGGCCAGGCGCGCCCCATGCCCCGGAATTTTGCGGAACGAGTCTTTGACCAGTTTGCCCACGGCGCGGGCCACGTCGGCGTCTTCGTAGTCGGCGCACAGCCAGAGCAGTCCCTTGAGGATGTCGCCGTGAATGGCGGCCATTTCCCAGCGCAGTTCTTCGCGGTATTGGTCGCGGTAATCGGCGTGAACATCCTCCACGTCTTCATCCGTGACCGTACGCGGCGTATCCACCAGCGGGAACCAGCGAAACAGGGCGGCGCGCAGGCCGGGCCAACCCACACCGTCGCGGGCGGCGCGGGCTTCGGCCAGCCATTTGGCGGCGGGAGCGCTGGCTTTGGCCTGGGCGCAGGCAGCCAGCAGGGTATTCCAGGCGTTAGCGGTTTCGGGTGGCAGGGCAGCGATTTCCTGCCGGGCAAAGTCGGCCCAGGCGTCTTCCTCTTCCCGGAAAGGCGATGGAACCTGGCGCTGGGCATCGGGCGCGCCGCTCGCTGCGTGGAGCAGGGCCAGCAGTTTACTGCCGTAGCGTTGGGCGTCGGAGTCGTCTTTGCCGTTGAGACGTTCGGCCAGGACTTTGAGAGCCTCCATCAAGCGCGGATCGTGCGGCGCGGCGTGGGCTTTGAAATACGTCTCGCAGGCTTTGACCAGCGACGCGGCGCCCCGTCCGCGGTAAAAGATTATGTCTTCGCTCCACTCGACCATGAGAAGCAGGTCTTCGGCGGTGAAGGGCAGTTTGCGTTTCAACAGGTCAAAGCAAAACTCGCGCAGTTCCCAGCGTTGATGCCAATCTTTGCGCGAGCCCAATGCGTCCAAATCCATCTTTTTCACCCCGACCATGAGTGAGAGCAGCCATTCGCGCTGCTCAGGCAAGCTGGATTCAAGCACCGTTTTGGCAAACGGCAAATCTTTCATCTTCTTCGGATATTTCAGTGCCCGACAGGCATCCTGAATGGCGGCCTGACGCGGGTCTTTGGGGTTGAGTTTTTGCACCAGTTCCTCCAACATATCAGCCTCCCACCATTTGAATCAATTTCAAGAAGGTCACTTCGCCGGTGGCTGCCACATCGAAGGTCTCGTCCAGGCTGTTGGCCTGTTTTTCGCCGACCAGCACGATGAATCCGTTCTGCTCGAAGGCCTGCTGGGCCAGTTCATATTGGGCCTGGGCATCAATGAAGCGCGGACGGCGCATTTTGTAGCCATTCAAGGCGCGCTCGGCGTCGGTGGGCTGCACCAGGCCGCTGAAGGTTTCGCCCTGTTGCTGGTTGTAAGCAGCCACTTCCTGCCAGACGCGCAGGCGGATCAACTCGCGCACGCTGATTTCCGGCTGCGGGCAGACCAGGGTGAAGGTCTGCTCCGGTTTGCCGCGCAGGTTGCTGGTGCTTCGGTCGAGAACGGTAAGGGTGGCTGGGGGCATAAAAATCTCCGTGAACATCATGGCGGATGAATGGCCTGATTATACCCGGAGGAGAATTGCGTTTTGTATGGGTGGTGGCGTAGCGAATTTTAAGGCGTAATGGAAATTCCCTGCGAGACCATCAGCGTCAGCAGCGGCAGGGTGGCATCCAGCAAAAAATGTAGAACCATCAGGTAGGGCAGGGCCGTGGGGCGGCGATCCACCACAAAGCCCGTCCATAGCGCAAAGGGCAGGAATTTGACCGCCAGCCACAGGTCGTAGCGCCAGTCCAGTTGGAACGAGAAGAACATGTGCTGGATGGACAGTGCGAAACCGACAATGCCAATCACCAGCCAGCGGTTCATGCCGGCGGCGCGCAAGCGCGGGGCCACATAGCCCCAGTAGGTGGGTAATTCGGCCAAAGCCTGAGTGGTGGGCATGAGCAGGAAGAGCGGGTAAATGGCCCACAAAGGGAGCGGACGGAAGAGCAGGTTGGTAGGGTAATTGGCGTTGCCCCACAACGCCTGGGCCAGCAGCGTGCCGGGCGGCATGGCGACGGCAGCCGAGATAATTCCCGCCAGCAGGAACCAGGCCAGATCGCCCTTCCAGGTGGCGCGGCGGGCGAAGTAGAGGTCGCGCAGGCGCAGTCCTTCCTGGCGGCCAAAGCGCACCATCAAGATGATGCAGGCGATGTTCGCAAGGGTGACGAACCACAGCCACCAGGCCGCCGAGTCCGAAACGGGCGAGGCGCTGCCGGCGATCTGGTAGACCGCCGATAACAGGAGCAGCAGCGTAAAGCTGAGCCCCGAGCGCAGCACGAGCATAAGCCAGGCGCGGCGGAGGGGAATTTGTCCGTCAGCAAAATTCGCCGCCAGGCTTTCGGGGGCGTTGGGCAGGTTCATTTCTTTCTCCAGATGAGCAGTACAAACAGGGCCGTGACCAGCAATCCGCGCAGCCACAAGGGTAGGAACAGGAAGGTGATCAGCAGGATGATAAACAGTCCGGCCACCAAAACAGCCAGCGGCCGCTGCCACGCCGGGCAGGTGAGAAATTGCCAGCCGGCCCACAAGCAAGCAGCCAGGGCCGCCAGCCACAGGCCAATTTCGGCGGCTGTCACCAGCCCGGAAGCGGAGTGGCCTTCGGCGCGGGCCTTGAGCGTATCCAGCATTTTCAATTCCATCACCACATCCGGGATTTCCAGGCCAACCACCGCCGCCGGGGGCATGAAGGCCGGGTCGAAACTCTCGCGCACCACCAGCCGGGTGCGGTTTTCGCCTTCGAGAAACAGGCCGAACACAAACGTCCAGACCGGCTGGCCGCTTTCATCTGCCGCCTGCCAGCCAAACCATTGGTAAGGTTCGATCACGTGCACTTTGCTGGGGCAAAAACTGCCCGACATGCAAATCGGCGTGCCAATTTCCGGGGACTGGTATTCGGGCAGGATGCGCTCGGCGGTGTGGATGTCGAAGCCGAGCAGGTTTTCCAGCCAATCGTAACTGTACCAGCCGCCGCGTCCCTGCCCAAACTGCACCAGCCAGGGCCAGATTTGCTCCGGCGCGGCGTCAATCAGGATGGCGCGTGTCCAGCGCGAGCCAGGCAGGTCGCCGGGCATGGGGCGGGCAATGTCTGCGTTGGTTGCGCCCCAGCGCAGGTGGAACGGGCGCAGCATGATGTATCCCACGATCAGGACAAGCAGCGTCATCCCGATTGCGGCAAAAAAGCGTTTGAGTTTCATCGTCAGTTTCCTTAAAGTTTCTCGCAAAACGTTGCAATTTCTTGCAGCAGCGCTTCGCGCTCTGGTGCAATTTGTTCGTCCAGGCGGGCGGCGGCAATGACCGGCTGCCAACGCTTCAATTCAACCGCACCGCCAGTCGCCAGGGCATGGTAGCGGGCGAGATAGGTATGGTGGAATAGCCCGGAGAGCCAGCGCATGAGCGGCGGGACGGTTTTGCCGGCGGATCGGACGCCGATGGTCAGGATCAGGCTGGTGCGGGCCACGTCGGCCCACGGGCTGCCCAGGCTGGCCGTCATCCAGTCAATCACCACCGGGCCGCCCGGCGAGATCAACACATTGGCGGGGTGAAAATCGCCGTGGCACAGCGCGGTGCCATCGGGCAGAGTCGCCAGCCAGTCCAATGTTTTCTGGCGCAAGCTGTCGGGCAGGTGCGGGGCGCGCTGAATGCTGTGTGCCAGCCCAGCGCGGTAGGAATGTAGATCGGCAACCGTCTGTTGGTGGATTTTGATTTGCAATTCGGCCAGGGAGCGGGCGTGGCGGAAGATGCGCCACGGGTTGCGGCGCAGGTCATCGAGCATGGAGATGCCCGGCACACGTTCGTAAATGACACCGCGCCGCCCTTCCACCGTGACGATTTCTTTGGCGGCTGGGGTAGGGACGCCAGCCCGCTGGAGCGCCTGCGCCACGCGGGTTTCATGTTCTGCCCATTCAGCCGGACACCAATTTTGATAGAGTTTCAGGATATGGTCGGCGTCCCAAGGGTAAACGTCGGCGGTGCGGCCTTGAGCGATGGGGGCGGAGAGGTTGATCGGTTTCATGGGGTTTTGATCGTTTAGCAGGGCAATATGCCATTCAGCAAGATCGCCACGCCAGCCGCCAAAAGCAGCAGCGGCCCAACGATGGCCCAGTTCAGGCCAAACAAGAACGTGGCCGATACCAGGATCAGGATGCTCCCGCCAAAGATGGAAGCGCGCACCGCGCTGGTCACACGCCCGGCTTCCTGGTAGTTGCTCCAGGCGGCGGTGAAGGCTCCGGCGGCGGGCAGCAAAATGAACAGCGCCCACCAGTTGCGCAGGCTGAAGCCGGTCAGGTTTTGCAGCAGCAAGATCAGGCCGAGGCCGATCAGCATCGTGCCACCGATCCAGCCACCGCTGTGGCGGCGTTGGCGGCGGGTAGGCTCAAAAGAGTTTTGTTCATTCATGGTTGTCTCCTAAAAAATCACAGAACTGATGCTCGTATGATAACCCACGCAAACAAAAAACTCCCCCGCCGAGGGGGGAGTTGATCATGGCCTATCGGCCAAGATTCAGACTGGTCAGGTGGATAGGCCCAAAACCATCCTTAGGCGGGAAAAAGCGCGGCATGGTGATTCTGAATCCCTGCACAGCGGCGGTATCCGGGCGGCCCAGGCCCGGTATGCAGCGATCAAGGACGACCCCGGCTACTTTTTCGATCCCGACGAACTGATTACGCTGGTCTACCAGTTGATGTCGGTCAAGAAGTTTGACCTGGCGATTGAAGTGCTGGAACTCAACCGGCGCGTTTTCCCCGACCACATGGATTCGTTCCTGTTCCTGGCGAAAAATCACCTGCGCAAAAACGACCGCGCCCGGGCCGTGGCCGTTCTGCAGGAAGCCCTGGCAATTGCCCCGCAAAATCAGGCTGTGACGGCCATGCTGGAAAAAGTTCGAGACGAAAGGTAAAAAATGCACCGGCGGCACTAACCATCTTTCTCGACAGTGCCGTATCGAGGATTATTTCGCCAAAAAGTCGGCGATCAGCGCTGCTGCCAGAAACAGGGCCGCAGTGATTTTCAGGATTCTTTTCATGGCTTACGCTGCGCGGCTACCCATTGCGCAGCCGCCCCAGCAGACCGCGCACCGCTGAAGCCAGCTCCGCCGGCAGCCGGGACAGATCGGGGCTGCGCTCGCCGATCAGCACGTGCAGCAGCACATCGGCCAGGGCCTTGATTTCTGGCGGAGCGTTGGGGTCGCCAGCCATGCCCTGGAAGGCGTTGAACAACTGCCCGCCCAACGCCTGATTGCCGCCGGCGGCCTGCTCCACCAGATCGAGAAGCTGCGGGATGGTGAGGCCACCTTCTGTTTCGCTTTTTCCCGCTGTGGTGGAACGCCGGCCTTTTCCTTCCCCAAGTGCCTTCAATACACGCCGCAGCACCGCCGAGTCGACATCATCCAGGCCGTCGAACAAATCCATCGCACGTTTGCCCGCCATAACCTGGCGCAAAGCGGCCACCAGCTTGCGCCAATCGTCTTTGGCGGCCATTTCAGTCAGGAATTTGTCCAGCGCGGGGTCAGCTTTGCCAGATTGGCAAACCGCGGCAACGCCAGCCGCCACATCATTCCATTGGTCGGCCATTTGGCGGACATTGGGACTGCTGGTATCTGCATCCGAACCGGACTCGAAGGCCAGCCGCGTCTCCTGCGCCCTGCGCCGCCACTGACGGGCCTCGTCCATACGCCCACCGCGCTCGGCGATTTGGGCGAGGATGTTGTAGGTTTTCCACGGCTCGGCGGAGAGATCGAGCGTCTCCATGATGGCGGCGGCGCGGCGGGCGTAGGTTTCGGCTTCGGCCAGGCGATTTTGGGCCATCAGCAAATCGGCGAGGTTGCTGTAACGTTTTGCCAGTGCTTGTTCGTCACCTAGCTTCTCTCCGATCTCAATCGCCTTCAAATACCAGCGCTCGGCATCCTGCGGGCGGCCGGCGCCTTCGGCGACGATGGCGAGCTGGTTGCAGGTGGTGGCGGCCAGGGCCAGGTCGCCGATCTGTTCCTTGATGGCCAGGCTTTGCTGGTAGCAGCGCTCGGCTTCCTGCCACAGGGCGGCGGCAGGCTGGGGCGCAGGGCCTTGCGCCCCTGCGCCGGCCCTTTCGGCGGCGGTTTCGGCCACCCTGCCCAACTGGTGCCAGGCGACGGCTTCCATGCGGTCTTCGCCCATGCGCTGGAAGGTTTGCAGCGCTTCCTGGTGGCGGCGGCGGGCTTCGGCCAGGTCGTTTTGCACCAGCGCCAGCGTGCCGAGTTGGCCGAGGACAACGCCGATGCCACGCTCTTCACCGCCGATCTCACGTTTGATTGCCAGTGACGTTTCGTACTCCTGCCGGGCGGCGGCGTATTGGCCGAGGTCGGTCAGCACGTCGGCGAGGTCGGTGTGGTAAATGCCGATTTGGCGTTGGAGGGTTTTCTCGTTATCCGTGTTGCGTGGCTTGCCCTGAGCGTTGTCGAAGGGTGCGTGTTCCGTGGAGCGCCATTCGGCCAGCAGGGCTTCGGCTTGGGTGAGGGCCTGGCGGTAGAACCGGGCGGCGGCGGTGGGCTGGCCCTGGGCACGCTGGCACAGGCCGATATTGCGCAGGATGAGCGTCTGGTCGTAACGGCTGTCGTAGGCTGCGCCACGTTCGAGGCGCTCCAGCAGGGCGCGGAAAATGCGCTCCGCCTCGCCCGCCCGCCCCATCGTCAGCAGGCGCTCGCCCTTCTGGCTCTCCATCAAGCACTGCGCCTGCGTAATCCCCCCGCTGCCTCGCTCCCCTGCTGCCTCGCTCCCGCTCCCCCCCCGCTCCCACTCCCCGCTCCACCTCCGCCAGCACCTCGTCGCGCTCGCGCCAGCGGCCAAAAACGTCCAAAAAGCGGTTGATGCTGTTGGCAAAATCCACGGCCTCGTCGAGGATGCTGGCATCCCGCGCCCCGGCTTGCAGGCACAGGCGCAGGGCCTTGCGTAAATTTGGCAGTTCGCGCCCGGCGATGGCGCGGGCGGCGATGGGGTTGCGGTCGTCGCTTTGGTAGAGGGCGTTGGCGAGGGCATAGTAGGAGCGCCAAAAACGATTTTTGATGGTGGATTGCTGCGTGCTGATTGGGGCGCCATCCGGCATCTCCGCGGCGGGTGGGGCTGGGTTCAAGGAGCGCAGGTAGGGGGCCAGGGTGGGGTGGAAGTGGATGTAGGGGACGGTGACGTTGGGCAGTTCTTCGAGGCGGATCAGGGCGGTGTGGGCCAGTTCGGGTTTGAGCGTTTGCCAGTCGGCTTCGGGGATTGCGGTGATTTCGAGCAGCGTGGGTTCCCATGCCCCGCCCTCAAAGACCGCCAGGCGGCTGAGCAATTGTTGGGCGTCGGGGCCGAGGCGTTCGAGCGAGAAGCGCAGGCTCACCAGCAGCGAGTCGTTGCGTTCCACGCCCTGGCCGGCCTGGATCGTCGGCAGCAGGCGTTCGTATTCATCCACCAGCTGCTCGGCAGAATAATTGCGCAGTTGCGGCAGGGCCAGTTGCAGCGAGAGCGGGTGGCCGTGCAAAAATTCGAGCAGGCGTTCCAGCGCCAGGCGCGGCGGGCGCGCCAGGCTGTGCGCCTCCAGAATGGCGGCGGTCAGGTCGAGGGCGTCGGGGCGCGCCAGGCCGGTCAGTTCTTTGTGGCGGCAGTTGGCCGAGGGGGCGAAGGCCGGGTGGGGCAGGGAGGGGTTGCGGGAGGTGATCAGGATGGCGGATTGTTGATTGCTGATTGCTGATTTGCCGACCTGCGACCTTTGACTTTTGACCTGCCCCGGAAAGCAATAGGCGGTGAAGTCGAGCAGGGCTTTCAGGTCGTCGGGGGGGCAGGGCGGCGTGGCCGTTGGGCAGAATGCTCTCGAAGTTGTCGAAGACGAGCAGGGTGGGGGTGGCTTGCAGGGCGGCGCGCACGGCCTGGGCTTTGTCGCCGGGGTAAATCTGGAAGTTTTCCTGCACCAGGGCATTGCCCAGTTGGGTCAGCGCCACGTCCAGCCCGATGCCGCTCTCGAACGAGATGAACACGGCCCGCTCGAACAGGCCGCTGCGGGTGAACCACTCGGCGGCCTGCGCCGCCAGGGCGGTCTTACCCTGCCCGCCGAAGCCGTGCAGGATGACGATTTGGCGCCGCTGCTTTGGCCCGGCGAAGGTGCGTTCCAGGTCGAGCAGCTCGCGGGCGCGCCCGTGGAAGCCGTGCAGGGGCGGGGGCGGGAAGCCAACCCCTATCCCCCCCGGCCCCCCTTTCCCCTGCGCCGAAGCGCGTGGCGCAGGAGAAAGGGGGGAGAAGGGGCACAGCTCGGCCTCCTGCTGGTACAGGGCCGGCAGGAACCAATCTTGCAGGTGGATGATTTCGGGGTCTTCCTGGTGCGGGCGCAGGCGCGTGATGCGCCTGGTGTCGCGGAAAAGCTGGCGGCGGGCCTCGTCGAGGGCGCGGGCGGCGCTGCGCCCGCGCGCCAGTTCGCCGTAGAAGGCGGCCGTCAGGCGTTGGGCGGTCACCACCAGCACGCTGTGGTTCATCGCCACCACGCCGCCCACCCCCGCTTCGATCAGCCGGGCGGCCACGCTGGCGAAGGGGTTGCGCTCGTCGGGCTGAGCGCTCTGGCAGGCGTTCAGCACCATCAGCGGGATGCCGCGCTCGTTGAGCAGCGTGCCAAGCTGTTCGGCGTCGACGCGGTGCATGGCGTGTTCGTCGTCCTCGAACAGCAGAAAGCCCAGCCCCACGCCGGGGTCGTACACGCCATGCCCATCGAAGTGGACGATGTGGACGGGCGGCAGGCTCTCGTCGCGCAGGCGGTCATCCAGGGCGGCCAGGCTGGGCGGGCGCAGGAATTCCACCTCCACCTGTTCGGGGATGCCCGCCAGGGCGTCCAGCAGCGGCCCGGCGATGGAGCGCGGGTCAATGAACCCGGCCGCTTCGGGGCGGCTGGTGACGAGCAGGATGCGCACCGGCGGCTGGATCGGCTGGATCGGTTTGCCGGTCGTCTTGTGCAGGCGGCGGCGGATACTCACCGACGGGTTCTTGCTGAACAGGTAGCCGCCCTCGTCGCGCAGCAGCTCCCACGGCAGGCGCAGGATGCGCGGCTCGGTGGTGTCTATCGCCAGGCGACGATCTTTGTCGCCGCGGTCACCATCGCCGGCGGCGTCGAACGCGGCGAACACGCGCATGGCCGAGGCGTTGGCGAACACGCCCTCGAACAGCGCCCGGCCCCATGCGGGCAGCTTGCCCTCCAGCTTGCGGGCGCGCTCGTGGTCAATCTCAGACGGCCACTCGTAATAATTTTCGAGATACCAGCGGATTTCGGCCAGGTCGGCGTCGGTCAGCGGGTTGATAAAGTCGAATTTCTCGCTCTCTTTGCCGTCGAAATGGACGCTGACCGGCACGCGGGCGTCGAAGGCGGCCTCTTTGGGCAGTTTGTCGAAGCGTAAAATGATCTCGTTCATGCTTTTTCTCCAATGCTGAAGCGCAGGCGGTCTTGTTCCTGTTCGGGCGGGCTGAGGCGCAGCGGGCCGAGGTGCGTTTCGGCGCTGACGATCAGTTCGAGGGCGGCCAGCGCCCGGCTGACGCCCTGCGGCAGGGCGATCACGGCCAACATGCGGCGGCTGCCGGTCAGGGGGTGTTTGGCGTGGGCGGTGTAGCGCCAGCGCAGGTGGGCCTCTTGCAGGCCGTCCACGCGCACCACCGGGATGGCGTGGCCGAAGTCGAGCGTGGTCTCAGCCGAGGCCAGCGA
Organism: uncultured Anaerolineaceae bacterium; assembly: GCA_964606085.1. Classification (GTDB taxonomy): domain Bacteria; phylum Chloroflexota; class Anaerolineae; order Anaerolineales; family UBA4823; genus CAIQJJ01. The sequence goes on along the minus strand of CAZSFD010000062.1, from coordinate 851 downwards.
GGCTTCGGCGTCGCCCAGTTTGAAATCGGGCCCGAGGCCCAGTTTGACCGGCAGCGGGCGTTCGGCCAACTGCTCCTTGGGGAAGGCGTCGAAGGCCACCGGGCGCTTCTGTCCCTGCGGCGAGAGGTACAGGCTGAAATCGGCCTGGCTGACCCGCTGGCCGGAGCGCGGGTTGAGCGTGAAGGCCAGTTGCAGCAGGTAGAAGCCGCCCCAGCCCTGCGGCGGCTGCCATTTTTCGCCCAGCAGTTGGCCCTGCGCCCACTGAAAGGGCTGGCCGATGCGGGCGGGCAGGCTGTCTGCGATGCCGCGCAGCGTGAGGGCCGGCTTTTGCAGCGCGCCCTGCCAGAGATCAGGTTGTGGAATTGAGTCGAGGGTGATGTGCATGTCCGCCTCCTGTGATCAACATTGAAAACCCCAGGGTTTCCCCCCGCCAGGCAAGAAAACCCCGCCGATGATGGCGCAATTGTATCTCATCGCACGCTGCCCCGGCTGGGTTTTGTAATTCCAAATCGAAAGCATCCGCCACGCCAGGCATCCGCCCGCAGCTTCAATGGATAAAAACCGGCGGCACATGGTGGCGCAAACCTATGGTTTGCGAGCGTGCGCAATGCAGCGTGCGCAATGCAGCGGCGCAATTCAGCGGCGCAATGCAGCGTGCGCAATGCAGCGGCGCAATGCAGCGTGCGCAATGCAGCGGCGCAATTCAGCGGCGCAATGCAGCGGCGCAATGCAGCGTGCGCAAGTCAGAGACTTGCGCCACGGGGCTATTTTCATTGCATTCGCCGGGTCTTGGTGATCAGCAATTCCAAATCTAAAACTGGTGTTTCGCCTTTTCTGAAATTAGCGAAGGG
>CAZSFD010000061.1:0-30926 GCA_964606085.1 uncultured Anaerolineaceae bacterium | reverse complement strand
TATGGCCAAGCAAAAATTTGATCGTTCCAAGCCCCACATGAACGTGGGTACGATGGGACACATTGACCACGGCAAGACCACGCTGACGGCCGCCATCACCAAGTGGTGTGGCTTCCGCGGGCTGGCAGAATTTCGCGCCTACGACCAGATTGACAACGCCCCCGAAGAAAAGGCGCGCGGCATCACCATCAATATCGCCCACGTGGAATACCAGAGCGACAAGCGTCACTATGCCCACGTAGACATGCCCGGCCACCGTGACTACATCAAGAACATGATCACGGGTGCAGCCCAGGTGGATGGCGCCATTCTGGTCGTTGCCGCTCCCGACGGCCCAATGCCGCAGACGCGTGAACACGTGTTGCTGGCCCGCCAGGTGGAAGTGCCCAGCATCGTCGTCTTCCTCAACAAAGTGGACATGATGGACGACCCCGAACTGCTGGAACTGGTCGAGATGGAACTGCGCGAACTGCTCAACGAATACGGTTTCCCCGGGGACGAGACGCCCATCGTGCGCGGCAGTGCCAAAATTGCGTTGGAAAGCGCCAGCACCGACCCGAATGCGCCGGAATACGAGTGTATCAAGGAACTGGTGCGCGTGGTGGATGAGTACATTCCAGAGCCGGTGCGAGATGTGGACAAGCCGTTCATGATGCCCGTGGAAGACGTGTTCTCGATCAAGGGTCGCGGCACGGTGGTGACAGGGCGTGTAGACCGCGGCAAGATCAAGGTTGGTGACCCGGTAGAAATTGTGGGCTTGCAGGAAAAGAGCAAGACATCGGTGTGTACGGGTGTGGAAATGTTCCACAAGCAGTTGGATGAAGGCATGGCTGGCGACAACTGCGGTCTGTTGCTGCGTGGTATTGACCGCACAGACGTGGAGCGTGGCATGGTGATTGCGAAGCCAGGGAGCATCACGCCGCATACGAAGTTCATGAGTGAAGTGTACGTGCTGAAGAAGGAAGAGGGTGGGCGTCACAAGGCGTTCTTCAGTGGGTATCGGCCGCAGTTCTACATTCGGACGATGGACGTGACGGGCAGCATCAAGCTGCCCGAGGGTGTGGAGATGGTGATGCCTGGCGACAACGTGAACCTGGAAGTAGAGTTGATCATTCCGGTGGCGTTGGAGCAAGGCTCGAAGTTCGCCATTCGCGAAGGCGGTCTGACCGTCGGTGCGGGTGTCATCACCAAGATCATCAAGTAAGGTAGAGACATGGCTAAGCAAAAAATTCGCATCCGCCTGAAGGCATACGATCATCGTGTCCTGGATCAGTCCGCCAAGCGCATTGTCGAGACGGCTGAACGAACTGGTGCCAGAATTGTCGGCCCAGTACCCTTGCCAACCAAGGTAGAACGGTATACAATACGCCGCTCTACGTTCATTGACAAGGACTCTCACGAGCATTTTGAAATTCGTACACACAATCGTCTGATTGACGTGTTGGACCCCGATTCAAAGACCATTGATATGCTCATGCGCCTGAACCTCCCGGCGGGTGTGGATATCGAAATTAAAATTTAGTTATTCGAGAAGCGCGTTTAGAGATTCGAGAATAGTGCGTAAGCCAACTGGACTCGAATCTCTAATCACGAATCTCTCTAACAGGTAGTGTAAGAACTGCCTCTACCGCGAGCGAACAAAAAAAAGGCTTTGCGGCGGGCAGGGTGACTGCACTACGGTCAGGGATGATGCAGCCCAGCCCAGGCTGACAGTCCCGTGCGAGCAGGGCGTTTGTCCGGCTCTATTCTATTGTGTAAGGAGACAACCGAGATGTTAAAAGGGCTGATTGGAAAGAAAATCGGCATGACCCAGATTTTCGATGAGGCGGGTGCATCTATTCCCGTGACCTTGATCGAAGCTGGGCCTTGTTATGTCACCCAGGTTCGTACGGCTGAGCAAGATGGTTATAGTGCCGTGCAACTGGGTTTTGGCGAAGTCAAGCCGAAGTCTCTTACCGCAGGTCAGTTAGGGCACCTCAAGCGCAATAGTTTTCCTCCGTTGCGCTTTTTGCGTGAATTTCGGGCGAAAAATGCCGAACTGCAAGAAGGTGACCAATTGAAAGCGGATGTATTCGCGGTCGGTGAGCGCGTGGATGTGATTGGCACCAGCAAGGGCAAGGGTTTTGCTGGTGGTGTGAAACGCTATCATTTCCGCGGCGGGCCGAAGACCCACGGCCAGTCGGATCGCCATCGTGCGCCGGGTTCGCGCAGTTCGACCACTACACCAGGACGTGTTTATAAAGGCGCACGCGGTCCTGGTCACATGGGCGATGACCGCGTCACCGTGCAAAACTTGAAGGTGGTGTTGGTAGATGCCGAACGCAACTTGATCGGTGTGAATGGCGCTGTTCCCGGCGGGAAAAATGGCCTGGTGCTGATCAAGGAAGCTCGCAAGCAGTAAACCGGTCTGGCTGGTTTTTGTAACTGGAGTAAAGCTGACATGGAAGTAGATGTCTTGAATATGCAGGGAGAAAAAGTACGCACAATGGAACTGTCGGCGCGTATCTTTGAAGCTCCTGTCAACGTAGACCTGATGCACCAGGCTTATGTGCGCCAGATGGCAAACGCCCGCCTGGGTACGCACGATACCAAGACGCGTGGCGAAGTTTCGGGTGGTGGTCGCAAGCCCTGGGGTCAAAAAGGCACCGGGCGCGCTCGCCAGGGTTCAACCCGTTCTATTCAATGGGTAGGTGGTGGTCGTGTGCATACCCCGCATCCGCGCGATTACACCCTCAACATGCCGCGCAAGATGCGCCGCGCTGCATTGCGTTCGGCTCTGTCGGTTAAGGCGGCTGAGAATGCTATCGTCGTTCTCGATGTGTTGGCGTTAAGTGAGCCGAAGACACGCCTTATGGCAGATGCGCTTAACCGTCTGGCAGGTGGGGGCAGCGCGTTGGTTTTGGTGCCAACCAAAGATGCTACCACGGAAGCGGTTGTACGCGCAATGAACAACATCCCCGAAGCCAAAGCGCTGTTGGCTAACTATTTGAATATCCGCGATCTGTTGAGCTACGATAAAGTGATCGTGCCGGTGGCTGCGCTGGATGTTCTCAATTCCTACCTGGGATAACCGGAGGCCCTGATGAGCACTTTATATGATGTCCTCCGCCGCCCGTTGATTACCGAGAAGTCGAATTATCAAACCGGCCTGAACCAGTATGTATTCGAGGTTGCACCCGATGCGACCAAAACACTGGTCAAAGATGCTGTGGAGACCCTGTTCGACGTGAACGTGCTGCGGGTCAATGTGATCAATCTCCCTGCGAAGCGTACCCGCCGTTGGCGCAGCCGCCGTGTGATGGTTCGCCGCAGTGAATACAAGAAGGCAATCATCACCCTGGCTGAGGGTGATTCGATTGATGTGTTTGAAGGGGTGCGCTAATGGCCGTACGTACTTACAAACCCGTTACTCCCAGCCGGCGCAATATGACCGGCTACTCTTTTGAAGAGATTACCAAAAGCCAACCCGAGCGTTCGTTGATTGTTGAGCGCCGCAAACGCGGTGGCCGCAACAGCGCTGGTAAGATCACCGTTCGCCACCAGGGTGGTGGTGTACGCCGGCATCTGCGCCTGGTTGATTTCAAACGCACCAAACATGGTATCCCGGCGCGTGTAGCGGCTATCGAATATGATCCTGGTCGCACGGCTCGCCTGGCCTTGTTGTTCTATGTGGATGGCGAGAAAAGTTATATTGTTGCCCCGCTGGATTTGAAAGTGGGCGACATGGTTTTATCTGGCCCAGCGGCTGAAATTCGCCCCGGTAACCATTTACCGATTGCCAACATCCCTGTAGGTACTTTGGTGCATAACATTGAACTTAAAGAAGGCAAGGGTGGTCAATTGGTGCGTTCGGCTGGCACTGCGGCGCAGTTGTTGGCAAAAGAAGGTGATTACGCTCAGATCCGTCTGCCTTCTGGGGAAGTGCGCCTGGTTCGCCAGGTGTGTTATGCCACAATCGGTCAGGTCGGCAATACCGATCATAGCAATATCAAGATTGGTAAGGCTGGCCGTAAGCGTCTGAAGGGTGTTCGCCCGACGGTGCGCGGTTATGCGATGAGCCCCCGCGACCACCCGCATGGTGGTGGTGAAGGCCGTCAACCAGTCGGTAAGCCGGGTCCGCGCACGCCATGGGGCAAGCCCGCCCGTGGGTATCGCACTCGCCGCAACAAGACGACCGATCAATTCATCATTCGCCGCCGCGGCGCGAAACGACGGTAATTCGTCCATCAGTCCACTGGTCAGCCAGTCGTTTGGTAAGCTATTTCGCAGAAAGAACGAGCTGACTGGCAGACCAGGTGACTGACAGACTAGGAGACGAGAAATATGGGACGTTCATTGAAAAAAGGGCCGTTCATCAGCCCGAAATTACTCAAGAAAATCGAAGCCATGAACGAGCGTGGTGAGAAGAAAGTCATCCGCACCTGGAGCCGTGCCAGCACGATCTTCCCTCAGATGGTCGGGCATACGGTTGCTGTGCATGATGGCCGTCGCCATGTGCCGATCTATGTGACCGAGAATATGGTGGGCCACCGCCTGGGTGAGTTTGCTCCGACGCGTTTGTTCCGCGGTCACATGGCGGAAAAGAAAGTCAAGAAATAAGGGTTGAGCCATGGCTACGGATATTCACGCGAAAACAAGCTATACATCTTTTTCGGCACAAAAAGTCCGTCTTTTGGCTGACATGGTGCGAGGCAAGGGCGTTACCGAAGCATTGCAGATGCTGAAGTTCAGCCCCAACCAGACGATTGCTGTGCCGGTGTACAAAACGGTGGCTTCTGCGATGGCGAATGCTGAAGAAAACTTTGGCATCAGCCGCGATGACCTGTACGTTTATCGCATTTTCGCCGATGAGGCGCCGACCCGCAAATGGCGTCGTTTTGGCGCTCGTGGGCGTTTCAAGCCCTGGCTGCGCCGCTCATCCCACATTACTGTGATCTTGCGGGAACGCGAGTAAGTTGTCGAGGAGATTTTTATGGGCCGTAAAGTTCATCCAATTGGTTTTCGGCTGAAAATCAACAAGACCTGGGAAGGTCGTTGGTACGCAGAAGGTCAGGATTATGTCAACCAACTGCACCAGGATTTTGCCTTGCGCGAATTGGTGCGCCGCGAAGTCCCGCGGGCTGGCGTTTCCCGTGTTGAAATCGAGCGTTTTCCTGGTAAGGTGAAGCTCGTCGTCCACACCGCCAAGCCGGGCATTTTGATTGGCCGTAAAGGTGAGAGTGTTAAGAAATTGCGCCTGAGCCTGGAAGCGATGGTGGGCAAGAAGATTGACCTGGAAATCAAGGAAATCAAATCGCCAGACCTCGATGCTTATCTGGTGGCGCATAACATTGCCGAGCAGATCGAGCGCCGCATCAGCTACCAGCGTGCTATGAAACGCGCAATCCAACAGGCGATGCGTCAAGGTGCGCAGGGGGTACGTGTGGAAGTTGGTGGGCGCTTGAGCGGGGCTGAAATGGCGCGCGTGGTCAATATGCGTGAAGGCCGCGTCCCTCGCCAAACGTTGCGCGCTGATATTGATTATTGCCAGGCCGAAGCTTTGACCACGTATGGTCGCATTGGCGTCAAGGTCTGGATTTACCGTGGTGAAGCCGTCTCTTATTTTGAAGAGAAAGTGGAAACCACGGAGGGTGTGTACGTCAGTGAGTGAAGAGACGGAATTCGATAATTCGAAATTCGTATATCGAGTTCAAGCGCGAATTGTCGAATCTCGAAGAACGATTCTCTTAAAGAGGTAGTAACTATGTTGATGCCAAAGCGTGTTAAATATCGCAAGCAGATGCGTGGCCGTATGAAAGGCAAGGCACTGCGTGGTGCGGAGGTTCACCTGGGCGAGTATGGGCTGCAAGCTCTCGAACCGGGCTGGATCACCGCTCGCCAGATCGAAGCCGCCCGGCGCACGGTGGTTCACTCGTTGAAGCGCCGTGGGAAGGTGTGGATTCGGGTTTTCCCCGATAAGCCCGTGACGCACCGTGCTGCTGAAAGCCGCATGGGTAAGGGTAAAGGCAACGTTGAGTTTTGGGTGGCTGTGGTTCGTCCTGGCCGAATTATGATCGAGGTTGGCGGTGGTTTGCCTGAGGATGTGGCGCGCGAAGCGCTGCGCCTGGCGCAATACAAGTTCCCCTTGAAAACCAAGATTGTGACGCGTCTTGACGCTACGGGAGGCGAGGCATGAAGGCAGAAGAAATTCGCGCCCTTTCGACCGATGCCCTTCAGGCTCATTTGAATGATGCCAAGGAAGAGTTGATGCGATTGCGTTTTCGCCAGTCAACTGGTGAATTGCAGGATACGTCTCGGATGCGCATTACACGCCGCGAAGTGGCCCGCCTGGCGACCATTTTGAATGAGCGTTTGCAGGCAGAAAATGTGGAAGGTGCCAAATGAACAATCGCCGACGATTGACTGGTGTCGTCACCAGTAACAAAATGCAACAGACGGTGGTGGTGGAGGTGACCCGCACCTATCGCCATCGGCTGTATAACAAAGTCGTGCACAGCCGCCAGCGCATGATGGCGCACGACACCCTGGGCTGCCAAATTGGCGATCAGGTGCGGATTGTGGAAAGCCAGCCGATTTCCAAGCGCAAACATTGGGTTGTGCAGGAAATCCTGCGTCACGATATTAGCGCCGCGGATGCGACGCCTGTGGAGGCGTAGCTATGATCCAACAGGAAACCATTCTCAAAGTAGCCGATAACACCGGGGCGCGTGAATTGTTGGTCATCCACATCAAAGGTGGTTCGCGCCGCCGGTATGGTCGTGTGGGTGACACGGTGGTGGCGACGGTAAAGTCGGCTGCCCCGCAAGGCTCGGTTAAGAAGAGCGACATTGTGCGTGCTGTTGTGGTGCGTTGTGCCAAAGAATGGCGCCGTGAAGATGGCTCATATATCCGCTTCGATGACAATGCTGCGGTGATCCTGGATACCGACGGCCAAAACCCGAAGGGCACACGCATTTTTGGCCCGGTGGCACGCGAACTGCGTGAAAAAGGGTTCATGAAAATAGTGTCTTTAGCCCCCGAGGTGTTGTAGGCGGCGGCAGGAGCAGAAGCAATGAAAGTAAAGATTAAGAAAGGCGATACCGTTGAGATCATCAGCGGTGGCCGCGAAGACAAAGGGAAGCGCGGCGAAGTGCTAAAAGTTCTTCCTGATGACAATGGTGTGGTGGTTCAGGGTATCAATATCCGCAAGAAGCATCAACGCCAGGTGCAAGCACAAGGTCGTAATTTACGGCCTGGGATTATCGAGTTTGAGGCGCCGATCAGCATTTCGAATGTGATGGTGATTTGCCCGAAATGCGACAAGCCTGTGCGTGTGCGTGTAGAGCGCGATGAAGAAGGTTTGCCTCAGCGCCTGTGTAAAAAGTGCGCTACGGCGCTGGATTGATTGAACGCCAACGATCTGCCGTTGCGATCGGTTGTGGAGCGTAAAAATGAGTCATTTTCTCAAAGAACGTTATCAAACAGAAGTAGCCCCGGCCTTGCAAAAGGAATTGGGTCTGACCAACGTCATGCGGATTCCGCGCGTTACCAAAGTGGTGGTCAATATCGGCGTCGGTGAAGCGCTGGATAATGCCAAAGCGCTAGATGCAGCCGTGAACGATCTCACCATCATTACCGGCCAAAAACCGGTGGTGACGAAAGCCCGCAAGAGCATCGCCAATTTTAAGTTGCGCGAAGGACGCGCAATTGGCGCCAAAGTCACCTTGCGCGGCGACCGGATGTGGGATTTCCTGGACCGCCTGATGAATATCGCCCTGCCGCGCGTGCGTGATTTCCGCGGTATTTCGGCGGATGGGTTCGATGGTCGTGGTAATTACAACCTGGGCTTGCGTGAACAACTTGTATTCCCTGAAATCGAATACGACAAAATTGACAAGCTGCGCGGTCTGGAAGTGGCGATTGTGACCACGGCACAAACCGATGATGAAGGCCGCCAATTGCTGCAAATGCTGGGCATGCCGTTTCGGAAGGAAGGATAAACATGGCGAAGAAGTGCATGGAATATCGCGAAATGCGGCGTAAATATCCCACCCGGGTACGTAACCGCTGCAAGGTTTGTGGTCGGCCACGTGGCTATATGCGTCGTTTTGGGCTGTGTCGAATTTGCTTCCGCGAGCAGGCATTGGAAGGCAAAATCCCCGGCGTCGTTAAGTCGTCCTGGTAAGCTGGACGGAGGTAGTAAAGCATGTCCGTTACTGATCCTATTGCTGATTTGCTGACCCGCATCCGCAACGCGGTGATGGTCGGCCACACAAATGTAGCCTTGCCCAGCTCCAAGCTGAAGGTTGCGATAGCCAAAATCTTGAAAGAAGAAGGCTATATCGTCAGTTATGAAGTGGTGGATGGGAATCCATCGCAGAGTAAAGTATTGCGCATTCGCCTGAAATACATCGGTGAGCGCCGCGAGCGCCGCCCGGTGATTACTGGATTGCAGCGCATCAGCCGCCCCGGCAACCGGGTGTACACCGGAAAGGGCGAAATCCCCTGGGTGTTGTCGGGCATGGGGATTGCCATTTTGTCCACCCCCAAAGGTGTTATGACGGGCCAACGCGCCCGCCAGCTTGGGGTGGGTGGCGAAATCCTCTGTAAAGTTTGGTAGGAGGTCAGCGTGTCTCGTATTGGTCGTATGCCCGTAAAAGTCCCGGCTGGCGTTCAGGTTCAAATTGAAGGCTCTACCATCCGTGTAAAAGGCCCGAAAGGTGAACTGCAACAAACGTTCCCGCCGGAAATGAGTTTGTCATTGGAAGAGGGCGCTATCACGGTGAGTCGTCCATCTGATGCTCGCACGCACCGCGCCTTACATGGCATGACGCGTGCCTTGATCAATAATATGGTCAGTGGTGTGAATGCCGGTTTCGAGAAAATTCTCGAGGTCAATGGCGTTGGTTATCGCGCTGAAATCAATGGTGCTAATTTGGTGCTTTATGTAGGCTATTCCCATCCGGTTGTGATGACACCTCCGACAGGGATCAGCTTTGAAGCCGATGCCAAAACACGCCAGATCAAGGTGAAGGGTTTTGATAAGCAAACAGTTGGCCAGGTGGCTGCCAATGTGCGATCCGTTCGCCCAGTGGAGCCTTATCACGAAAAAGGTATCAAATACCTGGGTGAAAAAGTTCGCCGCAAGGCCGGTAAGACAGGTAAGGGTTAATCTATGGCTACAGCACGTTCCCTATCTCGTATCAATCGTCACCAGCGAATTCGTAAGCGTGTCTCTGGTACGCCAGAGCGCCCTCGCTTGTGCGTTTTTCGTGGGCTGGCACATATTTACGCCCAGGTGATTGATGATGAAGCAGGCAGTACCCTGGCTTCTGCTTCGACCGTAGATGGTCAGTTGCGCGCTCAAATGGAAGGCCTGAACAAAACAGAGCAGGCCAAATTGATCGGCAAAGCCGTGGCTGAACGCGCCCAGGCCAAAGGTATCAAGAAAGTTGTTTTCGACCGTGGCGGCTATCGCTACCTGGGCCGTGTCAAGGCCCTGGCGGATGCTGCCCGCGAAGGTGGCCTGGAGTTTTAGCCTTTCTGCTAAATGGAGTCGAACATGTCGGATTATCAGATCCAAGAGCTTGAACAAGAATATGATGAGCGCGTGATTGAAATTGCGCGTGTTGCCAAAGTTGTCAAAGGTGGCCGCCGCTTCAATTTTCGGGTGGCCGTTGTTACCGGAGATAACCGAGGCCGCATTGGGGTCGGTGTGGGCAAGGCCAATGCTGTGCCAGATGCCATGCGCAAGGCCAGTGAGCGTGCGCGCCGCAATATGCAAAAAATCAACACCTTTGGCACCACCATCCCCCATGAAGTCATCGGTAAGGTGGCGGGGGCGCGGGTTTTGCTCAAACCGGCTTCAGCCGGTACGGGCGTTATCGCTGGTGGTGGTGTGCGTGCCGTGTTGGAAGTGGTAGGCATTTCAGACATCCTGACGAAGTCTTTGGGCAGCAACAATGTCTTGAATGTTGTTTTTGCCACGATTGAAGCGTTGCAGCAGTTGAAATCTCCTCAAGAAGAAGCTGCTGGGCGTGGAAAATCGCCGAAAGATGTAGTTCCTTATTGGGAGCGGAGAAAGAATGGATAAGACCGCTGAAACCAAAGAAAAAATTGTCCGCATTACACTGGTCAGAAGCCCCATTGGCTGCACAAAGCGCCATAAGGCGACCGTGCGTGCATTGGGTTTACGCCGCATGAATCAGCAGGTGGAACATGTCGACTCGCCCACGTTGCGTGGCATGTTGTATATCGTTGACCGCCTGGTTGAGGTAGAAGAACTATGAAACTGCATGATCTCCAACCCCAAGAAGGTTCGCGCAAGAAGCGCAAGCGCGTAGGCCAGGGTATTGCTGCTGGTCAGGGCCGTACGGCGGGACGTGGTCAAAAAGGCCAAAACTCCCGTTCGGGCGGCGGCACCCGGTTATATCACCAGGGTGGCAATCTGCCTTTTTATCGTCGGTTGCCGTTTGTGCGCGGCCAGGGTTTCACCCCGCTGCATCGTGTGGAATACAACGAAATCAACCTGGATCAATTGGATGCGTTTCCGGCGGGCAGTGATGTGACCCCTGAAGCGCTCGCTGAAGCTCATCTGTTGCGCGACAAACGTAATCCGATTGTTATCCTGGGACGCGGCGATATCGCTGTGGCGATCAAGGTCAGTGCACATCGCGTCAGCAAGTCGGCGCAAAGCAAAATTGAAGCGGCGGGCGGCAGCGTGAACATCATCGAGGCCTGAACACTTTTCAACCAAGAGGAACTTTCATGAAGCGATCTGCCTGGCGTTATCTATGGACGGCGCACGACATCCGCACCAAATTGTTGATCACCTTGTTGTTGATGGCTATCTATCGCCTTGCCGCGCATGTGCCTGTTCCGGGCGCCAATGCAGATGTGCTGGCGAATATGATCGGCAGTGGCACAGCCGCGGGGACGCTGGTGGGCATCCTCGATCTCCTGTCGGGTGGGACGGTGTCTAATTTTTCGGTGCTGGCGATGGGTGTCTACCCTTACATCACCGCCCAAATCATCATCCAACTGCTTGCCCCGATTATCCCTGCCTGGCAACGGCGCATGGAAGAAGACCCGCGCGGCTGGCAAAAATGGATGGAAAAATGGACCATGTTGTTGACCATTCCCATGGCTGCACTCCAGGCCATCGGTCAGATCAACATTTTTTCCACGATGGCCAATGCGGAAATCATCAGCGGCTTTAACCTGTTTGGTGCAAGCTGGTTGTCTTCCTGGACAATTGTCTTGAGCATGACCGCCGGAACGATGTTTGGCATCTGGCTGGGTGAGTTGATCTCCGAATATGGCATCCGCAACCAGGGACTTTCGCTGTTGATTTTTGCGGGCATTGTCGCTCAAATCCCCAGTAATTTCCGCAGCATCATTGCGGGCGCCGCAGAACGATGGCCGATTGCGCTGGTGGTGCTGTTAGTGGTCATTGTGCTGGTGATCTTTTTGATCGTCATTATCCAACAAGGTCGCCGCAATATCCCGGTGATGTACCCGGGACGTCGGGTGGGCCGCGGAACCTCTATGCCGGTCAAAGGTACGCTGCCTTTGATGGTCAATATGGCTGGCATGATCCCGTTGATCTTTGCCCAATCCCTGCTCACTTTTCCGTCAATCCTTGCCACTTTCGGCATGAATAGCACGATCCAGATCATCAAAGATTTCTCGACCAGTGTTTATGTCACCTTCAGCGGCGGCAATAATGTTTACTGGTTGCTGTACTTCTTGATGGTGGTCTTCTTCACCTTTTTCTATACCGATGTTCTTTTCCAACAACAAAACTATGGTGAGAACCTCAAGAAAGCTGGCGCGCAAATCCCTGGTGTGGCGCGTGGCGCCCCGACCCAACGCTATCTCAACAAGGTGCTGCGGCGCATCACCCTACCAGGGGCATTGTTCCTCGGTTTGATCGCTGTCCTGCCAGTGTTGGTGACGGGCATTCTTTCGCTGTTCGCCATCAACCTGGGCAATAGCGCTGGCCTTCTGCTGGTTTCTTCTTCCGGTTTGCTGATTGTGACTGGTGTTGTTCGTGATACCTTCAACAACATTGATGCTGAACTAAAGTTGCGCGGCTATGACGATGCCCGCCTGGTTCGCTAAGGAGAACCTCATGAGCGCTGTTCGCACATACATCGTTCTACTTGGCCCGCCGGGCGCGGGCAAAGGCACCCAGGCACAGTTGATCGCAGAGAAGTTAGCCCTTTCACACATCTCTTCCGGTGACATCTTTCGCGAAAACTTGAAGAAAGAGACCGAATTGGGCAAGCTGGCGAAAACGTATATGGACAAGGGCGAACTCGTTCCCGACGATGTCACCATCTCCATGATCCGTGAACGTCTCTCACGCCCCGACTGTGATAACGGCGCTTTGCTGGATGGTTTTCCGCGCACACCCGCCCAGGCCACGGCCCTGGCCGAAATGCTCACCAGCCTGAACGGCGCAGTTAAATCTGTCCCCTATATCAATGTTCCTGAAACGGTCTTGGTAGAGCGTCTGACTGGCCGCTGGACTTGCCGTTCGTGTGGGCAGGTGTATCACGAAAAGTTCAACCCATCGAAAGAACCTGGTCGTTGTGATTTGGATGGCGGTGAGCTTTACCAGCGTGATGATGATAAGGCTGAAACGGTTACGCGGCGTATCCGTGTTTACCTCGAACAAACCCAGCCCCTGATTGATTACTACCAGGGTGAAGGTTTATTGCTGGAAGTGGACGGTACGCAGTCTATCGAGAAAGTGTCGGTAGAACTGTTAACGGCGCTCATGTAGCCGCTGAAAATTGGTACATTCACAATGCGTTTGGGCCAGGCAGTTGTCATCAAAAGCGCTCAGGAACTTGAGCAAATGCGTGAGGCTGGTCGTGTGACGGCCCAGGTGTTAGCGGCGATTCGCGAGACAGCGCAACCGGGTGTCAGTACGGCTGATCTGGATGATCTGGCTTACCAAATCATTCGCAAAGCTGGTGGCATCCCCACCTTCAAAGGTTACCCGGGGCCTTATCCATATCCTGCAACGATTTGCGCCAGCATTAACGAAGAACTGGTGCATGGCATCCCCAACAAAAAGCGCAAGTTGCGCTCTGGAGATATCCTCTCTGTAGATTGTGGGACGACATTGGATGGCTTTGTCGGCGATGCGGCGATTACCGTGGGCATTGGCGATATTTCCCCGAAAGCCAGGCGTTTATTGGATGTCACCGAGCAGGCCCTTCAAGAGGGTATTCGGATGATGATCGCCGGGAAGAAAACTGGCGATGTCTCGGCGGCCATTCAACGTTTTGCCGAAGGACAGGGTTATTATGTAACCCGCGAGTACACTGGGCATGGCGTGGGCCGCCACATGCACGAAGGCCCGCAAGTGCCCAACTATGGCACACCCGGTCGCGGCATGTTATTGCGGCCCGGTATGACCATCGCCCTCGAACCCATGTTGTTGATAGGTACCGACAAAACCAAAGTATTGTCGGATGAATGGACTGTCATTTCGGCAGATCGATCATTGACCGCACATTTTGAACACAGCGTGGCTGTGACCAGCGATGGGCCACGCATCCTTACACTGCTATAGTTTATGTACGCTGGACGGATGGTGTAAGCAAGGGTATAATCGCAACTTCGTGGCGTGGCTGCTAGAATGGCTGCAACGCGAAATGGATAAGGAGTATGGCATTATGAAAGTAACTGCATCAATCAAGAAACGTTGCGCCAAATGCAAATATGTTCGTCGCAAAGGGCGCTTGTTTATCATTTGTGATAATCCGAAACATAAGCAACGACAGGGATAACAGATATGGCACGTATTGAAGGCGTTGACCTGCCTCGCAACAAGCGAGTTGAAGTTGGTTTGACCTATATCTATGGGATTGGGCGCACCCGTTCCAACGAAATTTTGACCGCCACGGGTGTCAATCCTGACGCGCGCATTAAAGATTTGACCGAAGTTGAGGTCAATCTGTTGCGCGAATACATCAGTAGCCATTTCATGGTCGAAGGTGATCTTCGGCGTGATATCCAGATGAGCATCAAACGGCTGGTTGAAATTGGTTGCTATCGCGGTTTGCGGCACCGCCGCAATTTACCTGCTCGCGGCCAGCGAACTCGTACCAATGCGCGCTCCCGCAAGGGCCCCAAGAAGACAGTTGCCGGGCGCGGCCGACGACGTGGCGCAACCAAGAAGTAAAAGTGAGGAGTTATGGCTCAAAGTGCAAGTGCTGCGCGTCGAAAGACCGCAAAGAAAATTAAGAAGACCGTCTCCAGTGGTCAGGTGCATGTCGCCGCTACCTTCAACAATACCATTGTCACGGTGACGGATGTGGATGGCAATACCTTGACCTGGAGCAGCGCGGGTGCGGTTGGGTTCAAAGGCTCGCGTAAAAGTACGCCTTTTGCTGCCCGTTTGGCCTCAGAAGCTGCAGTTAAAGCGGCCATGGCGATGGGTTTGCAAGAAGTTCAGTTGTATATCAAAGGGCCTGGCCCCGGTCGCGAAAACGCCATCCGGGCAGTGCAGGCTTTGGGTATCCGGGTTACTTCGATTACCGACCTGACCCCGGTGCCGCATAACGGTTGCCGGCCGCCGAAGAAGCGCCGCGTGTAGTTTAGTGTTGAAGAGGAAGATGATTTATGGCGAAATACAATGGGCCAGTTTGTAAATTGTGCCGTCGGGAAGGCGAAAAGCTGTTTTTGAAGGGTTCCCGCTGCTTTACGCCAAAATGCGCCTTCGAGCGCCGCGGCTATGCTCCCGGTCAGCATGGTAAAAGTTCGCAATTTTCTCGCAAGCGCGAGTCCGATTACCAGCGCCAACTGCGCGCCAAGCAAAAAGCGCGCCGCGTGTATGGCATGTTGGAACGCCAGTTCCACCGCTTCTACGCTGCTTCGCTGAAGCGTCGTGGGATGACCGGTTTGAACCTGCTCCAGGTGCTTGAATCTCGCCTGGACAATGTGGTCTATCGCTTGGGTTATGCTGAGAGCCGCGCGCAAGCTCGCCAACTGGTCACACATGGTCACTTTACGGTCAATGGCCGCCGCACCGATGTACCTTCGATGATTTTGAACGCCGGTGACATGATCGCTGTGCGCGAAGGTTCGGTGAAGCGTGAATACTTCAAGGGCCTGTCTGATATGGCTGAAACGCACACTGTTCCAGGCTGGTTGACACGTGATTTGAAAAATCTGGCTGGCACGGTCGCCCGTTTGCCAGAGCGCTCCGAGATTGACGGCAATCTGGCCGAGCAGTCCATCGTTGAGTATTACTCGCGTTAGTGTTGACGGTTAGAAAGTTGAAGGTTGCGCTGGCATGATGACCTTTGACCTGCAACCTTCAACTTTAGACCTTCGACCCGAAAGGGGTGAACTGTGATTGGCTTGATGAATATGGTGACACCAAAGATCGAGCGACAGGCTGAGGCGCGAAATTATGGTAAGTTCGTGATCGGCCCCCTGGAGCGCGGTTATGGCATTACCCTGGGCAACGCATTGCGCCGCGTTCTGCTATCTTCACTGGAAGGAACTGCCGTTACCTCCATGCGTGTGGCCGATGTGCCACATGAATTCAGTGATATTCCTGGTGTTCGCGAAGATGTGATCCGGGTGATGTTGCAAGTTAAACAATTACGTTTGCGCTTGCATGATGTAGATACGGCCCGCTTGCACCTGGAAGTGCGCGGCAGCGGCACCGTAACGGCGGCTGACATTGTGACCCCGCCCGAAGTTGAGATTGTCAACCCGGAATTGTACCTGTTTACAGTGGACGATCCCAACGCCAACCTGGAAATTGAGATGGCGGTTGAGCATGGCCGCGGCTATTCTCCGGCAGATGATCGCACCGGGCGTTTGCCAATTGGCGAGTTGCCGGTAGATGCCATCTTTACGCCTGTGCGCCGGGTCAATTGGGAAGTCGGTTACGCTCGTGTGGGCCAAAGCACGAATTATGATAAGCTGAACCTCGAAATCTGGACCGATGGCACCGTGGCTCCCGAAGATGCGCTCAGCACCAGCGCGCGTATTTTGATCGAGCATTTGCGCCACCTGGCTGGCGTTAGCGAAGAGACATTGACCACAATCATTCCGGCGGTGGAAGAAAGCAGCCGACTGACCAGTGAAATGATCGAAACTCCCATCGAGAACCTTGATCTCTCGGTGCGGGTGTTCAATTCACTCAAACGCACTGGCATTACCACCGTTGGCGAAGTGATTGATTTGCTCGAAAAGGGCGAAGAGGCCATGATGTCCATCCGCAATTTCGGCGAAAAGAGTTTAGATGAGTTGCGCCTGAAGATGGTTGAAAAAGGATATATGCAACCTGAAGGCGAAAAGCAAGTGGAGTAAGAAAAAATGCGACACCAAGTATCTGGTTATCGACTCGGCCGCGACAAAGATGAACGCATCGCGTTGCGCCGCAATCTGATCAATCAATTGTTCGAACACGAACGCATTCGCACCACGCGCACCAAAGCTGAGGCCATTCGTGGACAGGCAGAGCGCTTAATTACCCTGGCTAAGAACGGCAATGACAAAGGCGATGCGGGTATGGTTCATGCACGCCGTCTGGCAGCTTCTCGGATGGGAAATCCTGACATCGTCAAGAAGTTGTTCGATGATATTGCCCCCCGTTATACGGACCGCCCGGGTGGTTACACCCGCATGATCAAACTCGGCCCCCGCCTGGGTGATTCTGCCGAAATGGTCTTGTTGGAATTGGTTGAAGGATAAGAACGGAGAGTGGAGAGCGGAGAACAGTGACAACCAACCCCTGTTCCCGATGAATTTTTCTCTATTCTCTTCTCATGGAACGTTACCAGGTTATTCTCGCCTACGATGGCAGCCCTTACCAGGGTTTTCAGCGTCAGGGCCGAGGCAAAGAAGACGCCCACACGGTGCAGGGTGTGGTTGAAGCGGTGCTCCATGCGCTTGGCTGGCAAGGCGACTCGATCCTGGCGGCAGGCCGTACGGATACGGGTGTTCATGCTGCCGGGCAGGTTATCGCCTTCGACCTGGCGTGGAAACATACGCCAGAAGCCTTATGCAAGGCGCTTAATGCACAGCTTCCACCCGAAATTGCCGCTCGGCGGGTGCAAGTTGTACCATCTGGTTTTCACCCGCGTTTTGATGCGGTTGGTCGCCAGTATGTGTACAGCATTTATATCGCCGAAACGCGTGATCCACTGCGCGAACGTTACGCCTGGCGGGTGTGGCCTTCACTCGACGCCACTCATTTACAACAGGCCGCCCGTCTGCTGATTGGGAAGCACGATTTTGCCGCTTTTGGCACCCCGCCCCGGGCCAACGGCAGCACCTGGCGTACCGTGCAACAGTCTGAATGGCAACGAGAAGGCGACCATCTCACCTTTCACGTGGCTGCCGATGCCTTTCTGTATCACATGGTGCGGCGGATGGTCTATGTACAGGTGGCGGTGGCAAACGGACGGGTTACATTGGATAGCCTATCCCAAGCCATTAGCCAGCCTACCGGTGATGCTGTTGCACTCAAGCCTGGTCTGGCCCCACCGCAAGGTCTGGTGTTGAACCAGGTTTTTTATCTGCCTGGCTGGCAGCGGACGAGAATGCCGTTGGAACAAAACGCAAAAGAATTTTGAAGCAGGAATAATCATTCTTGCGCGATGGAGAAGGAACCGTGCAAAAGAGTTTTTACCCCAAAGCCGAAGACTTGAACCCGGAATGGATGTTGGTGGATGCCAATGGCCAAAACCTGGGTCGTGTGGCTACCAAGATTGCCAGTTTGTTATTGGGCAAGCACAAGCCCACTTTTACGCCAGGTACGGAATGTGGTGATATGGTGATCGTCATCAACGCTGAAAACATCCGTGTAACCGGCAAAAAGATGGAAGTGAAGATGTATCATCAGCATTCGCAATATCCGGGTGGGCTGACATCAATCAGTTTGCGTCATCAGCTCGAACGCCATCCTGACCGGGTCATTCGCGCGGCTGTGTGGGGCATGTTGCCGCACAATAAACGAGGCCGTCAATTGATCAAGCGCCTGAAAGTTTACGCCGGGCCAGATCATCCGCATCAAGCACAACAGCCCAAAGAAGTGGCTTAGTTTTGTAAGGAGCACTTATGTCTGTTCAGTATTACGAAGGAATTGGCCGGCGCAAGGAAAGCAGCGCGCGTGTGCGCGTTGCCAGCGGTGGCGGGCAGTTTGTTGTTAACGAAAAGCCATTGCGCGAGTATTTCAACCGCATTGGTGATGCAGATGCCATCCTGTCCGTGTTGAAGGCTGGCAGTGAAAATGTCGAGCAACTCGACGTCACCGTGATCGTCAAAGGCGGCGGTGTTACCGGCCAGACCGGTGCCGTGCAGATGGGCCTGGCGCGTGCCTTGCAGTTGATGAACCCGGATGTTCATTCGGCCATGCGCAAGGGCGGTTTCTTGACCCGTGATTCCCGCATCAAGGAACGCAAGAAGCCTGGTCTGAAGCGTGCCCGCAAGGCCCCCACTTACACCAAGCGTTAAATTTCTTTTTTACCGTTTATATTGCGTGTTGCGTGTTCCGTACCCCAATCGAGATGCGTAACACGCAATATGTGTTTAATCCCATGATAGCGCTACTCGAACCAGTTTTCTCGTCGTTGAAAATCGCGCAGCCTGCGCGCTTGACCGTGTTGGATGCTGCCACGATGAAGGGCTTGCAGATGCCTCCCTTTCCGCCGGATGCGCCTGCGCTGATCGGCAGTTTCACGGCGATAGATGAATTGCCTGGCATTGTGCGGGCTTTGCGCATGGTGTATCCCGATAATCACCCCATTTCGCTCATGGTAGCGCAACAAATGAAGCCAGTGACGTTGGGAAATTTGCTGGTTCAGACGCAAGATCAACTCCCCGAATGGCTTTATCTGCCAGCCTTGCCTGCCAACGCATCTTTTGAAGCCTTTCAAGAAGTGGTTGCCCGTTTGCGCGCCCCCGATGGCTGCCCGTGGGACCGCGAGCAAACGCATTTGACGCTGCGCTCGTACTTGCTCGAAGAAACGTATGAGGCCCTGGCCGCTTTGGATGCCAACGATCCGTCAGCGATGTGCGAGGAATTTGGCGACCTGTTATTGCAAATTGTCCTTCATGCCCAGATCGCCGTCGAAGCAGGCGAATTTCGCATGACCGATATTCTCAGCACCATCAACGACAAATTGGTGCGCCGCCACCCGCACGTGTTTGGCGATGTGGAAGTGGATGGCGTGGGTAAGGTCTTGCAAAATTGGGAAGCGCTCAAGGCCGAAGAGCGCAAGGCCAATGGGAAGACGGACAAGGGCTTGCTCGATGGCCTCCCATTGGCGCTGCCGGCGTTGGTGCAGGCGTTAGAATATCAGAAGCGCGCTGCCCGCGTGGGTTTCGATTGGCCGGATGTGCAAGGTATTTTGGAGAAGATTGGCGAGGAGGCGGGTGAAGTGCGCCAGGCCGATAGCGACGATCAACGCGCAGCCGAGATTGGCGACCTGTTGTTTGCAGTGGTCAACCTGGCCCGTTTTTACCACGTGGATGCTGAAAGCATGTTGCGGGCTACCAACGCTCGTTTTCGTAATCGTTTCAAGAAGATTGAGCAGGCCGCCAGGGAGCAGGGCCGGGCCGTTTCTGATTTGAGTTTGCAAGAGATGGATGCTATTTGGGAAGCGGCGAAGGCGTTGGAGTAGGGGGGGCGACGAGCTCAACCCAAGTTAACCAATACAAAAAGGCCGGGTAATTGCCCGGCCTTTTGCGTTGTCAGGGGATTATCCTGCTTACTGGTTCAATAATTTGCTTTCCAGGTTCTTGATCTTTTCGCGCTGTTCGTACATGATCACGCGAATCACATCGCCAATCGAAACTACCCCCATTATTTTTTCATCCAGCACAACCGGCAGGTGGCGGATGCGTTTGTTGGTCATCAACTCCATGCACTCGTGAACGGTTTGGGACGGGTGTACGGTGACGACTTCAGCCGTCATAATTTCGCTGACCAACGTGCCGCGCGAAGTCTTACCTTCCAAAATTACCTTGCGGGCGTAGTCGCGCTCTGAAAGGATGCCGATCAATTGATCGTTTTGCGTCACCAGCAATGCGCCCACGCGTTTTTCTGCCATGAGACGCAGCGCCTCGAAAACGGTCTCATCGGGGCCGATGGTCCAGATGTCGTTGCCTTTGGTTTCCAGAATGTGTCGAACCGTGCTGCTCATAAGAACCTCCTGAAAGTGTATTAGGGTGATTATACACGGAAAAGGGTGGGTTGGCAGATGGGGAAAGAATTGGAAATTGTATGACAAATGGATAGGCTTTTTGTTATAATCATTTTGTGCATGGTTCGTGGGGAATCAGGTTTCGTTTTTTTGCCTGGGAGGGCAATATGAATAACGCAATCACTTTTCGCAATGGCAGTCGTTGGATTCCATTTGTTGTGGCCGTTATCTTGCTGATAGCGGTCGTTTTATTTCTACCCCCTAACTCGCGGGCGCAGGGCGCGTGTGTTGTCACCACGACTGCGGATGCAGGGTCTGGCAGTTTGCGCCAGTGCTTGCAAGATGCTGTGAATGGCGAGAGCATCAGCTTCGACACGGGCGTTTTCCCGCCGGGCAGCCCGGCCACGATTGCCCTGCAAAGCCAACTGCCCACGATCACGCAAGGCGGGATTGTGGTGGATGCCAGCGATGCCGGTGTGATCGTGGATGGCAGCGCAATCCCCCCTGACCAGGTTGGGCTGCACATCCAATCGGACGGCAACCACTTCATGGGCTTGCAGTGGCGTAATTTTCCCAATGATGTGCTGTGGGTGCAGGCTGGCGGCAACACCATCGGCGGCGACCGCAGCCTGGGCAGCGGCCCGCTGGGGCAAGGCAACTTGTTTGGCAACAATGTCGGCACGGCTGTCGTGATCAATGGCAGCGCGGCGGTGAGCAATACGCTGGCTGGCAATTACATCGGTGTAGACCTGGATGGCGTGACTGCCGCCCCCAACCAGGAAGGGGTGCGCCTCGAATGGGGGGCCAGCGCCAACCTGATCGGCGGCGATACGCCTGGCGAAGCCAACGTGATTGCGGCCAACCATTGGAACGGCATCCGCTTGATCGGCATTGGCGAAATCCCTGCGGTTGACCCGCTGATTGACGACGTTTCGCTCACCTTCGACGGCGGGGCGAACCTGCTGACCAACGGCAGCTTCAATAGCGACACGCTGCATTGGGTAGTGATGGATGATAACCCGGCCTTTGGGCGCAGCCTGAACAGCGGGGTGTACCACTCGGCCCCGGCCAGTTATCAGTTCGGCCGCAACGGCGTTTTCGGCGCCATGCGCACTTTCTATGATGTGCAGGCCAACACGGGTTCGCTGCCTGATCCCTACCATCCCGCCAGTACGATCTGGATCACGGCCACGCCCGGCACACAGGTGGAATTTAGCTTCTGGTACAGCGGCACCATTGGCGCGGCGTTCATCTTGGGCCGTGATACGGGCGGCGGCTGGCGCAACCTGGCTATACACGGCGGCTACACCAGCGCCGGTGAGTGGACTTTCGACGCCCTGACCACCAACATCCCCGCTGACATCACCGCTGTCGGCATCCAATTCGACGCCTACAACCTCGAACAGACCGCCCGTAACATTATCCGCGGCAACATCATCGGCGCAAATGCCAGCGGGCAAAACCCGCTGCCCAACCACGAAGACGGCATCCGTATCGAAAATGGCACATCTGAGACGCTCGTAGGTGGCGACAGCGAGGCCGAACGCAATCTCATCTTCTCGAATGGTTTTGCGGGTGTGCGCCTGACCAGCCCAACCACCAGCGGTAATATCATCCAGGGCAATTTTATTGGCTTTGGCGTGGGCGGCATTCGCCAGGCTTATCCGCGCGATATGGCTATCTCGCCGGACTATGCCAGCGATTGTACGCTCTATGTGGCAACCCAACGGAATGGCATCCATAAAACCAGTGATTGCGGCCAGACCTGGGACGAAGTGAACAGCGGCCTGAGCGAGTCGCGCTTCATCGCCATCGAAATCCCCCCAGATGCCACCAACGCTAACACCGCTTATGCCGTGGCCGAAAATGGACATCTTTTTGTCACCACCAATGGCGGGGCGGCCTGGAGCCTGGTCAGCACCACCCTGGAGCAGTTTGACCGGCGCAACCTGGCCTTCTCGGCCACTTTCAGCGCCGACCAGACGATCTACGCCTCGGCACGCGACTGGAGCTGGTGGGAAATGGGCAACGAGCCGGGTGTGTTCAAATCTACCAATGGTGGCCTGACCTGGGCACGCGCGGATAGCGGCATGGGTAATAAGAACATCTGGAAGGTGGTCGCCTCGCCCGAGGCTGCCTCGGCGGACACCCTGTTTGCCATCACGTACAATGCCCTCTACAAATCTACCGATGGCGGCGTCACCTGGATGACCCTGCCCGCCCCCGACCCCAACCTGACCGATATCGCCCTTTCGCCCCATTTCAGCAGCGATCAGATGCTCTTCGTGGCGGCCTGGGGCGACCCGAATGGGCGCATCTACCGTTCGACCGACGGCGGCGCATCGTGGGATGGCTTCGACACGCCGCGCAGCGACCCGCGCCACATTGCCATCTCGCCCGCTTACGCCAGCGACCAGACCGTCTGCCACGGCGGCGGCTGGAATGATTGGAGCTACTGCTCCTACGATGGCGGCGCAACCTGGGATCAGCGTTTCACCGCACTGGGGGGCGGCTTCGACACCGGGCCCGATGGCATCCTCTTCGCCCCCAATTATGCCGTCAGCCACACCATCTACCTGATCAGCCCGGCAGGCATGTCGAAATCTACCGACAGCGGGCAAAGCTGGCAGGTGTTGAACGGCCTGCATCCTATCGGCAACCAGCATGGGGTGGTCATCGAAGACCGCGCCCACCACAACACCATCGGCCCCGCCAATATCATCGCCAACAATACCCAGGGCGTCGAACTGCGCTGGGATTGCGCCGATAACCTGGTGGATGGCAACATCATTGGCGCCTGGCCCGATGGCCTGGCGGCGCTGCCCAACATTAACGATGGCGTGCAGATCAACGGCCACCACAACACTGTCACCGCAAACCTGATCAGCGGCAACCTGGTGGAAGGGGTGCGTATCAATGGCGATGCGGCGTATGAAAATGTGGTGGCTGGCAACTTGCTCGGCACCGACATCACCGGCAATAACGCCCTCGGCAACGGCGGGGCGGGCCTTTCGCTGCACAGCGGCGCTCACCACAACCGGGTCGGCGGCGACACACCCGCCGAGCGCAACATCATCAGCGGCAACGGCTATGCCATGGGCCTGTGGGATTGGAACACCGCCTACAACACCATCTCTGGCAATTACATTGGCACTAACGCCGATGGCAGCGCCGGGTTATATGCTGGCACGGGCATTCGCCTGGATCGCGGTGCGCACGATAACCTGATCGGCGGCGACACGCCCGCAGAAGGCAACCTGATCAGCGGTACGACCTGGCACGGCGTCGAAATTCGCGATGGCGGCACGGTCAGCAACACCGTTTCGGCCAACATCATTGGCCTGGACGCGACTGGTTCGTATGCCATCCCCAATGGCGGCAGCGGCGTGTGGGTGGAGAATGGCCCACAGCACACCGTCATTGGCGGCGACACGCCCGGCCGTCGCAATATCATCAGCGGCAATGGCCTGGGCGAAGGTTGGGACCGTGTCGGCGTCTTCATCGGTGGGCAAGATACCGCCTTCACCATCCTGCAAGGTAACTATATCGGCCTGGATATTACCGGCGAACACCCTGTCGGCAACCTCGGCCACGGCGTCGAACTGTGGGTTGGCACGCACGATAACGCAATCCGCGACAACGTGATCAGCGCCAATGGTTGGGAAGGCATTCTGGCGCTCAACGAGACGCCCAATAACCTGATAGACGGCAACTACATCGGCCTGAATGCCGCCGGAACAGCCGCCCTCGGCAACCGACGCAACGGCATCTACCTGGGCCCCGGCGGTTGGGATAACCGCTCGCCGCGCGACAACACCATCCGCAATAATGTGATCAGCGGCAATGGGTACAGCGATAATGGGTACAGTGGCATCGTCATTGATGGCGACACCGCCAGCGGCAACGTGATTGCTGAGAACCAGATCGGCACCGACCCCACCGGCAGCATCCCACTGCCCAACGGCCTGGCCCGCGCCGCCGGCGCAGAGCCTTTGCCGCGACAGGCTGGCCGCGCGGCCCAGCCACCGATCAATCCCTCCAGTTTGCGCCGCGCCGCAGATGCCTCTGAAGCCGCCGCCCGGCAGCAACAGATCGTCGCCGGGCGTGGCGCAGCCGTGGCTGCCGCTGAAGGCGCACCGGGTGCCAATGCCCAAAGCGGCGTCACCTTGATCCGCGGCGCACACCACAACACGGTGGGTCCAGCCAATATCATCGCCTACAACGGCGCCTTTGGCGTCGAGGTCAGCCAGGCGGCCACCAACAACACCATCACCCAGAACAGCATCTTCCGCAACACACGCCTGGGAATCGGCCTGATAGATGGCGGCAACCATCACCTGCCCGCGCCACGCATCACCGCCTTCGATCTGGCCGCCGGCACGGCCAGCGGTACGGCCTGCGCCAACTGCACCATCGAAATCTTCTCCGCAGCAGACGAAGAAGGCCAGACCTACGAAGGAAGCGCCACCGCCAACGCCGGCGGCGCATGGACGTTCAGCGCCGGTCATGCCCTGGGCGGGCCATACCTCACCGCCACCGCCACCAACGCCGATGGCGACACCTCGCCCTTCGCGCAGCGCTTCACCCTGCTCGTCTACGACCTGAACGTCTGGCAGACCTTTGACGCCCTCAACCGCCTCGGCTTCCAATATGATGTGGTGGGCGGCAGCGACTTTGCCAGCGTAGACCTCTCCGCTTACGACGTGATCTTCGTCGGTTTCACCGGCAACGACCCGCAGCCGCCCGATCTCCTTCAACCCCTGCTCGACCGCCAGGCCGACATCGCCGCTTTTGTGCAGGCCGGTGGGGCGCTGGTGGCCAACTCGGAAGATGGCGTGGTCGCCACGCCGCTGGATTGGCTGTGGGTACCGGTCAGCGTGACGCACCGCAACACAGGCGGCAACCAGCAAATGCTGATCAACCTGCCCGATCACCTCCTGGTGGAAGGGTTAACCGAACTGGAATTGAACGGCTGGTGGCCCTACCACAACACCTTCACCGATTGGGATTGGCCCGCCGCCGAAGCCGTGCTGATCGAACCGGGTTCCGGCGAAGCGATCATCCTGGCTGGCGATTATGGCGCCGGGCGGATGATCTTTAGCGGCTCTGACCCCGATTACCACGGCGAGGATGGCGCGCAACAACTGCTCGCCAACGAGATCACCTGGGCCGCCGGCGTGCTGGCCGACCAGCCACCCTACGTGGCCTGGCACCGCCCGGCCAACGACGAAGCCACCGCCGCCAAAACCATGCTGGATGCCTTCTTCGACCAGATGATCGACCCTGCCACGCTGACCGACGCCACCTTCACCGTCATTGGCAGCCACAGCGGCGCAATCCAGGGCACGCTGACCTACGAACCGTATTACGGCGTGGCCCACTTCGTCCCCGCTGATCCCTTCCTCGTCGGCGAGACCATCACCGTCACCGTCAGCGGCGAGGTGCTGGACATGACCGGCAACGGGCTGGATGGCAATGGCGACCAGGTCAGCCAGGGCGCGCCCGCTGACGATTACACCTGGACGTTCACCATCCGCGACCCACAAACGCTGCTGGTCAACAGCACCGGCGACGATGGCATGTGGAACTACCTCGAAGGCCAACTGACCCTGCGCCAGGCCATGGAAACCTGCCAGACCGGCGACACGATCACCTTCGACCCGGTGGTTTTCCCGCCGGCTGCGCCGGCCACCATCTTCATCGAAAACGGCGAACTGCCCTGGATGTGGCCGGGCTATATCACCATAGATGCCGCCAACGCCGGGGTCATCCTCGATGGCAGTCGGCTGGGCGGCGGCAACGCCTTCAATATCATCTCCGATGGCAATGTCATCCGCGGCCTGCAAATCCTGTACTTCCCCAACACCGGCATCAACTTCGAGTGGCGCAGCCAATACAATGTCATCGGCGGCTACAACCCCGACCCCGCTACCGGCTGCCACGGCCAGTGCAACCTGATCAGCGGCAATGGCGATAGGGGCATCTTCTTGCAAGGCGTGGGGGTGCGTAACAACCTCATCACCGGCAATGTCATCGGCGCTGACCTGAGCGGCAACGACGACCTCGGCAATGGCTGGCGTTCTGGCGGCGAGGGCATCTTCATCTCTAACGGCGCCAGCCACAACCAGGTGGGCGGCGATGCCCCCGCCGAACGCAACCTGATCAGCGGCAACGCCTATGGTGTGGTCATAGATTTTGCCAGCGACAACGAAGTGGTGGGCAACTACCTGGGCGTCAATGCCGCTGGCACGGCGGCCCTCGGCAACGATGTGACCGGCGCCGGCGTGGGCTGGGGGGCGCGCAACACCTTCCGCAACAACCTGATCAGTGGCAATCAGGGGGTGGGGCTGTATCTCCACTGGGCAGCAGGCGACCATAATGTTGTCGTCGGCAACCGCATTGGCACGGACGCCAGTGGCGCCAACCCCATTCCCAACAACGTGGGCATCGAACTAAATTACGAAACCCAATACAACCGCATCGGCGGTGCGACCCCTGCCGAACGCAATATCATCGCCTTCAATCACGATGCCGGTATCGCCGTCTACGGCGGCGGTAGTTGGGCCAACACCTTCCAGCAGAACAGCATCTACGCCAACGGCGGGCAGGGCATCGCTTTGTGGTGGTTCCCCGCCCTGCCGCAGCCGGTGGTGACAGCCGCCAACGTTGCCGTTGGCACGGCCAGCGGCACGGCCCCGGCCAACTGCACCATCGAAATCTTCTCCGATGCCGACGACGAAGGCCGCTGGTATGAAGGCACGACCACTTCAGATGGCAGCGGCAACTGGAGCTTCAACAAAGGCAGCGCCTTCAGCGGGCCAAACGTCCACGCCACCGCCACCGATGCCGACGGCAACACCAGCGAGTTCAGCGGCCCCGGCCCGGTGATAGATGGCCTCTGGCCGACCAAAGCCAACCCGAACACAACCAACCTGGCCGTGTGGCTGTGGGGCAGCGGATACCGCGAAAACCCGCCCCTGGGTGTGGATTTTGGCCCTGGCATAGATGTTACCAACATCGAATTTCATCACCCCGGCCTGCTCAAGGTCTACCTCAACATCGCCGCCGATGCCGCCTTCGGACTGCGCGACGTGACCGTGGTGATCAACGACGGCCAAACCTACGCGCTGGCCGAAGCCTTCGAGATTGTCTCCGAACTGCCGCCGCCGCCCGTTGTGACGGGTGTTGACCCGCACCAGGCCGTTCCCGGCACGAACAGCGAATTCTACATCTACGGCAGCAGCTTCATTGACCAGCCGCAGGTCTCCGTCAGCGGCGGGGATGTGTGGGTGAACTGGGTCGAATTTCAATCGGATACGCGGCTGCGCGTCAGCCTGACCGTGGCCGACGACGCCCCCTTCGGACTGCGCGACGTGACCGTGACCAACCCCACAGGCCAGTCGTTCACGCTGGCCGACGCCCTCGTCATTGCCCCGCCGATCTTTGAAGATGTGGCCCCCGCTTTTGGCCTGAACCTCGATCTCGGCGAAGTGGGCGCAGCCTGGGGCGACTGGAACGATGATGGCTGGCTCGACCTGGCCCTGGGAACGGGCCGCTTGTTCACCAGCAACGCCAGTGCGTCTTTCAGCGATGACAGCGCCGCCGCCGGCCTGGAACCCGTTCCGCCCTACGATGGCGCAGCCTGGGGCGACTACAACAACGACGGCAAGCTCGATCTGCTCACCAGCCGCGGCAAAATATACCGTCAGAACAGCCTGCCTTTCACGAAAATTTTCGACAGCGACCGTCATTTCCCCGCACTCTCCTGGGCCGACTACGACCTGGACGGCGACCTGGATGCCTATGCCAGCAGCCGCCTCTACCGCAACGACGGCGGTGACATTTTCAGCGACGTTACCGTAGCCGTGGGCCTGACCGAAGGCGATTGGATCATGTCATCTTCCTGGGCTGATTACGACCAGGATGGCTACCCCGACCTGTACCTGGCGGCTGGTGGCATGGGCGGGCAGGCCTATCTCTATCACAATGACGGTGGCACGTTTACCGATGTCACCGAGTCCGCCGGGATGAACCTGTACAATTCCGGCCACGGATCGGCCTGGGGCGACTATGACAACGATGGCGACCTCGACCTGTTTGTAGCCAGCAACGATAACCAGTTCAGCCTGCTCTTCCGCAACAATGGCGATGGCACGTTCTCTGAGGTGGGTGAAGCCGCCGGACTACGCGACCGCCCCGGCAACGCCACCGGCGCCAACTGGCTCGACTACGACTTAGACGGCTGGCTCGATCTCTTTGTGGTCAACCGCGACGTCCCCAGCAAAATGTATCGCAACCACGGTGACGGCACTTTTTCCGATTACGGCGCGGCAGTGGGCGTAGCCTACAGCCAGGATAGCGATGGCAGCAGCGTAGGCGACTACGACAACGACGGCGACCCCGACATCTTCGTTGTCAGTGGGCTATGGGATTGGCGCGAGACGCCCAGCCTGCTGCTGCAAAACAACCTCGACCATGCCAACCGCCACTGGCTGAAGGTGCGCCTGGAAGGCATCCTCAGCAACTACACCGGCATCGGGGCGCGCGTCGTCGTCTATACCGATGGCCCGCTGCAAACCCGCCTGATCGCCGGTTCGACCGGCTACATGAGCCAGGACGCCCCCGAAGCGCTCTTCGGCCTGGGCAGCTACACCGGCACGGTTGGCGTGATCGTCTACTGGCCGAGCGGCGTGGTGGATGTGAAGAACTTCGCGGTTGATCAAACTGTGGTCATCGCCGAATCCACGCCTTATTTCCACGATCTCGGCCTGACGAGCGTCTTGCCAGCGGGCGAGCGCCCCATTGACGTGGCCTTCCAGCCGCTCGTCACCCTGCGCAACTACGGCCAAAACAGCGAGAGCGGCGCACCCGTCACCTGCCGCATCACCCGCAACGCCGTCGAAATCTACGCCGAAACGCTCACCACCGGCATGGTGACACCCGCCAACTGGGCCTCGCTGGCCTTCCCCGCCTTTACGCCCACGCAAACCGGCGTTTACCAGCTCACCTGCCAGGCCGCCCTGCCCGGCGATGAGAACGCCGCCAACAACCAGATCATCCAGACCATCACCGTCACCGAACAGGTGGCCGACGTGTGGTCGAAAGACGACCCGAACGACGACGGCAACGTGCCGAGCAGCCTGAACAACTGGTACATGTCGCCTGACCTGTGGGTGCGCAACAACCCCGATGGTGGCCTGATCCCGCAGGACCCGATCCAGGGCATCACCAACACCGTTTACGTGCGCCTGCGCAACCGCGGCAACACCGCCGTCGCCACCGGCGATGTGAGTGTGTACTGGATCGAACCCTCGCTGAGTGTGCGCTGCGGCGGCTGGGCGCCCATTGGCGTGATCACCTTCACCAACCTGCTGCCCGGCGAAGTGCGCATCCTTAGCCTCCCGTGGGTGCCCACCCGCAGCGGCCACACCTGCCTGCAAGATGTGATCGACTCGCCGCAAGACCCCTACGCCGCCGCCCTCGAATGCACGCCGCAATGGGTGCCGTGGGATAACAACGTCTCGTGGCACAACGTCAACATCCTGGCGAATGCCGTGGTTGCCGGGCGCACTGCCGATGGCCTCTCGCCGGTGGACATCAAAGAGTCGGCGGTGCAACTGGTCAACATCTACGAACTGCCCAAAGATGTGGATGTGATCGTTGACCGCATGACCTTCCCGGCCAATGGTGACATTTTGGTGCGCCTGCCTTCGGGCCTGTTCGAGCGCTGGCTGAGTTACGGCGCAGCCTGGGGCGAGGGCATTGAAGTGCTGACCGAGACGCAGGAAATCCGCATCACGGGCGCGGTTTCGGCCACCATCGGTTCCATCCCGATGATGGCGAACGAAGAAGTGACCGTGGGCCTGCAATTCAGCGGCCCGGCCGGCCTGACCTTTGAGATGGGCATTCGCGAGCGCATTGACGGCATCACGATGGGTGGCGTGTCGTACCAATGGGTCATCCCCGATACCACCCCGCCGACGGTGGTCAGCGTTTCACCGACCAACGGGCAAACCGGCGTGTTGTGGGATGCGCCCATCGTGATCACCTTTAGCGAACCGGTTGGCCCGCTCTCGCTCAACGTGCTGGCGCTGCCCAACCCCGGCGCATGGCTCTACGACTGGAACGCCGACAGCACCGTCGTCACGATCACGCACGCCCCGTTTGCCCCCGGCAGCACCTACCAGTTCAGCTTCACGGTCAACGATGCTTCGGGCAATGCGCTGGCCACACCCTTCCAATGGAGCTTCACCACGCTGCAAGAAGCGCACTTCATCTTCTTGCCCGTAATCTTCCGATAATCTTGTCGGATTAACCGCAAGCGGCCTGCAAATTCGCACGGAATTTGCAGGCCGCTTTTGTGTTGTCAGCGGGAAGGGGGTTATTGGTCGCCGCTGCCGCTGCCGGTAGGGCAGTTGTGGCCGGGGGGACAGTCGGTGGGCCAGGGGGTGTGGGTGGAACCGCTGTCGCAGGTGACGTGATAGTCGCTGACATAGGGGGGCATGTCTCGTGTGCCGACTTCGAGATAAACATAGCCGTCCAGGGGGTCTGGTTCATCGTCCTGAACCCAATAATTGAAGGCCAGGGTGTAGCGGGCGTGCAGGATGGCGGAAACGGGGCTGGTGCGGTGCCACTGGATGGACAGGGGGCCTTCGGAAGCGATGCTATCTTGCAGAACGACACCTGGGGGCTGGGTGATGACCGGATTTGTGATAAATTTCCAGTTTACCCTGGCCACATTCTCAGCGCTGAGGGTGGCGGTGG
>CAZSFD010000060.1:0-31251 GCA_964606085.1 uncultured Anaerolineaceae bacterium | reverse complement strand
GCCCTGTCACATTATTCAGGTTGTGAAAGTGCTTCTCTCTCCGACAGGCTGCTAGTGGAAAAAAATGAGCATTTCATTATTAAGTATATACCATCAATTACCTTATGGATTACGGGTGATCGCTGCGAGTTTTAGGGGATATTCTCTTAATTGGTGGCGCTACAATTTTCAAACCGAAAAACTTGTAGCAGAGGCCATATCACGCGAGCAGTGGGATAAAAATCAATGGGATCAATGGCAAAATCAACGTCTTGCTTATATTTTGCATAGGGCAGCCACACAAGTACCCTATTACAAAAAGTATTGGGAAGAACGTCGCCGTAAAGGAGACAATTCATCTTGGGAAATTCTTGAGAATTGGCCTATTCTTGAAAAAGAGCAGTTACGTGTTCAATCGAAGATGTTTATTGCAGAAGATTGCAACCCCAAAAAAATGTTTGAAGAGCATACCAGTGGGACAACGGGAAAGCCACTAACCTTATGGTGGAGTCATCAAACTGTGCTAAATTGGTATGCTTTATTTGAAGCCCGTGTAAGAGTTTGGCATGATGTATCGCGCTTTGATAGATGGGGCATTATTGGGGGACAATTGGTTACTCCGGTATCAGCCAATAAACCACCTTTCTGGGTATGGAATTATGGATTAAATCAGTTGTATTTATCCGCATATCACATTAAGTCTTCAACGGTCAAAGATTACATTGATGCCATAAAAAAATATAGAATTCAGTATTTATTTGGTTATGCATCCGCACTTGAAGCACTCGCAATGCTTATCCTGGAACAAAATATAGATGTCCCTTTTAAGCTTAAAGTGGTTATTACTAATGCTGAGCCTTTGTATCAACATCAACGCCAATTGATATCATCTGCATTTGGTTGTGCCGTTAGAAGTACTTATGGGATGTCTGAAATAGTAACGACTGCTAGTGAATGCTCATGTGGAACTATGCATTTGTGGCCCGAAGTTGGCATAGTAGAAACGATCCAATCAGATTCGACTAAAGAACCAGCGTTTGGTGAGTGTGGTAGGTTAGTTTGCACTGGGTTGTTTAATCAGGACATGCCATTAATCCGATATGATACGGGAGACCTTGGGGCTGTTAGTTTAGATAAACGAGCTTGCGGATGTGGACGATCGTTGCCATGGTTGAAAAAAATAGAAGGTCGAAGTGATGACGTGATTATTACGCCTGACGGGCGTAGAGTTGGAAGGTTAGATCCGGTATTCAAGGCGAATTTCCCAATTCGCGAAGCTCAAGTAATACAGGAGAGTCTTTCTTGTATTCGGATTTTGTATGTTCCATCTGGCGGTTTTAAAAAGCAAGATGAGATGGCTATTATCAAGAGTGTTCAGAATCGTGTAGGTGATATGGAAATATTGATGGAGGCTGTTAATGATATTCCGCGAGGTTCGAACGGAAAATTTCGTGCTGTGATTTCTAAATTAAAGCGCGATTCAGCCGAGTCGGAAATGAGATAGGGAACGCTGTTGAACATTCTATTGATCAACCATTACGCCGGCTCTTTACGGCATGGTATGGAATACCGGCCCTTCTACCTGGGACGTGAGTGGCTGCGGCTGGGGCATGCGGTCACCATCGTGGCGGCTTCGCATTCGCATGTTCGTACACAAGCGCCGGTTTTCGAGGGCGATCTCGGTCAGGAAAATGTGGATGGCCTGACCTATCTCTGGCTGCGTACCCCCGCCTATCAAGGAAATGGCGCCCGGCGGGCGATCAATATCTTTGCGTTTGTCGGTCAATTGCTGCGCTATCGTCAGCGCATTTTGGACATATCTTGCCCAGATGTGGTGATCGCTTCCTCCACCTACCCACTGGATAATTATCCCGCCCATCTTATGGCGCGGCGCGCCAACGCCCGCCTGGTGTATGAAGTTCATGATTTGTGGCCGCTCTCGCCAATCGAATTAGGAGGAATGTCGCCTGGGCATCCGTTTATCCTGGTTATGCAGTGGGCCGAAAATTTTGCCTATCACCATGCAGATCGGGTGGTTTCGATGCTGCCCAAGGCCGCCAGCCATATGCAGGCGCATGGCATGTTCCCTGAAAAGTTCGTTTACATTCCGAATGGCATTTGCCTGGATGAATGGCAAGCGCAAACACCGCTACCGCCATCACACAAAAATGTCCTCCAGTTCCAGCGCGAAAAAGGGCATCTCCTGGTTGGCTATACTGGGGCGCATGGCGTGGCGAACGCCCTGGAAAGTTTTATCGAAGCCGCCCAACAGTGCGCCGCACAACCAATCACCTTTGTATTGGTCGGGCAAGGGCCAGAAAAATCTCGTTTGCAGGAAATGGCCGCTGCCCGTGGCCTGGAAAATGTCGTATTTTTGCCCTCTGTGCCAAAGTCAGTCATTCCTGCCTTGCTAGATTCTTTGGACGTGCTGTACATCGGTTTGCAAAAGCAGTCCTTGTTCCGCTTTGGCGTCAGCCCTAATAAACTCATGGATTATATGATGGCCGGCAAGCCGGTTATTTATGCCATCGAAGCCGGCAATGATATGGTTGCGGAGAGTGGTTGCGGTATTTCAATTCCCGCTGAAAATCCGTTGGCCCTGGCTGAAGCAGCGATTCGCCTGTTGAATATGTCAGAAACAGATCGCTCAGGTATGGGAAATTTGGGTAAACAATATGTCATGCAGCACCATGAGTATGCCGTGTTAGCGCAGGATTTTTTGAAGGGTGTGTGCGAATAGCTGCCTGTATAGCGAGTGTCCTCTCTATGAACGGCGACTTTTTGAATTGAAATCCATAATCATTGCCATACAAGCGCTTCTCACGGATAATTTACTTACACTTGGCATTGTTTGAATCTGGAAAGCCTGATAATGACCTCATCCCGCGAAGAGATGCCTGCTATGACCGAACAAATCTTGCCCGCCATCAATCCCACCCGCAGCACCCAGCCCATGAAGAAAACGCTCGACCTGGTACTCAAACGCCTGTTCGACATCCTGGCCGCCGCCCTGGGGCTGCTGCTGCTCGCGCCGCTGTTTGCCCTGGTCGCCTGGCTGATCAAACGTGACTCGCCCGGCCCGGCTTTCTACCGTGGCCCGCGCCTGGGCCAGGGCGGCAAGGAATTTGGCATTCTCAAGTTTCGCATCCTGTACGAGCGCCCGCAGCGCTACGCTGGGCCGCGCATCACCGGCAAGGGCGATAGCCGCGTGACACCCATTGGCCGCTGGCGGGGATGCAAAGCAGCCTTGTGATACAATCGCAACATTATGGATGAAAGTGAAATTCATCATGCTTATGGTTGGGTTCTTCAGGCGTTGACCCAGGCTTTCGCAGAACGCCTGAAAACCATTGTATTATTTGGGTCACGCGCCCGTGGAGAAGCACGGCCAGAGAGCGATCACGATCTTTTTGTTGTTATCGAAGATTTGCCAGGGGATATCCTCGACCGCAACCGGTTGGTGCGCCTGCCGTTATTACCGGTCATTGCTCATCTGCCAGGTTCGATCTCCTTGGTTGCCAAAACGCCCCAGGAAGTAGACCAAAATCTGACGCCATTATTGTTCGATGTCTGCCTCGATGGGATTTGCCTGTATGGGGAGGCTTATTTCGACCCTTATCGGCGGCGCGCTCTGGCAGCTAAAGATCAAGCTGGCTTGCATCGTAAACGAATTGGGGGAGAATGGGTATGGCGGTTTCCGAAAGTGCCGGCCCATTCCTGGGAGATTACCTGGCAGGGGTACCGTGAATACAACTGAAGAAGTCTCCTATCGCTTGGCACTCTCGGCGGGTTTCCTTGTCGAGGCTGAGCAAGATTTGTCGCTCGGACGCTGGCGTTCTTGTGTGGATAATGCACAATTGACCGTGGAGAACAGTGGTAAAGCCGTCCTGGCCTTGTTCAATATCCCCGCCAAAACCCACGATCCTGCTCGCCAAATTGCCGTGATGTTGCAGGAAGAAGAATTGCCCATCGAAATCCAACAGGCCATTCTGCAAATGTTGCCCGATTTGCTGATATTTGGGAAGCGAGAGCATTTTCTTACAGATTACGGCGATGAAGCAACGTACACGCTGCCGTGGGACTTATTTGATCAAGGATCAGCCGAGAAGGCGATCACAAGCGCTCGTACTTCGTTGAAAAGGGCTCAGGCTGTGGACAAGCTGGTCAGCCAATTGAGAAAATCCACAGTTGACCTCTCATGACATGTGGGGCTTTGTTTGTCGTACCGTACCTTACCGTTTGTCCCATCAACTCATCCTGGCCCGCCGATGAAAAAAACGCTTGATCTGGCGCTCAAACGCCTGTTCGACATCCTGGCCGCCGCCCTGGGGCTGCTGCTGCTGGCGCCGCTGTTTGCCCTGGTCGCCTGGCTGATCAAACGTGATTCGCCCGGCCCGGCTTTCTACCGCGGCCCGCGCCTGGGCCAGGGCGGCAAGGAATTTGGCATTCTCAAGTTTCGCACCATGTACGAGCGCCCGCAGAGCTACGCTGGGCCGCGCATCACCGGCAAGGGCGATAGCCGCGTGACACCCATTGGCCGCTGGCTGCGCGACAGCAAGATTAACGAACTGCCGCAGCTGTGGAATGTGTTGAAAGGGGAAATGAGCCTGGTGGGGCCGCGCCCCGAAGACCCCGAAATTGCCAAAAGCTGGCCCGACGCCGTGCGTCAGGAAATCCTGGCCGTGCGGCCTGGCATCACCAGCCCGGCCTCGGTGCTGTACCGCAACGAAGAAGCCCTGCTGGCCAGCGGCCCCTTGATGGATACCTACCTCAACGCCGTCGTCCCCACCAAGCAGCGCCTCGATCAATTGTACGTGCGCCGCCGTTCCTTCTTGCTCGATCTCGATACCATTTTGTGGACGTTTATGGTGCTGGTGCCGAGTGGCAAGCACTACGACCCGCCCGAAGATTTGTTATTCCTGGGCCCGTTTGCGCGGCTGATCCGGCGCTATGTCAGTTGGTTTACGGTGGATTTTCTGGTCAGCCTGCTTGCGTTGGGGGCAATGGGGGTGCTGTGGCGCTTGCAGGAACCGCTCAATGTCGGCTGGTGGCGCTCCTTTGGGTTGGCGTACGGTTTCGCCCTGTTGTTTAGTATGGTGGGGGCGGTAATGGGCACCCAGCGCATCTCCTGGTCGAAAGCCCGTGTGGCCGACGCGCTCGATTTAGCCTTGCCCGTCTTGCTGGCGGCGCTGGCGGCGCAGGGTTTCAACGCCGTATTGGGCGAACGTGCTTTTCCGCCGCTGATGTTGTGGATGGCTTCGGCGTTTTCAGCCGTGGGCTTTGTGGTGGTGCGCTACCGCAGCCGCCTGTTGAACGCCCTGGCTGAACGGCTGTTGGGCGGACAGCGCGCCCGCCTGGCCCAGGAGCGCGTGCTGGTGGTGGGCAGCGGCGACGCCGGGCAACTGGCGGTGTGGATGCTGCAAAATGGCAGTTATGCCTGGTTGTTTCAGGTGGTCGGTTTTGTGGATGATGACCTGTATAAGCAAGATACGCGCATTCGCGGCGTAGATGTGCTGGGCCGCCGTCAGGACATTCCACGCCTGGTGGCGCAGCACGATGTCGGCGTGATTTTATTTGCCATTCATAACATTGCCCCGCACGAGCGCAAGAATCTGCTGGCAATCTGCGCCGAAACCCCGGCGCACGTGGTCGAGATGCCCAATTTGTTGGGCGAGCTGCAGGCGGCCATGGCCAATGGCAAGGATGGCCGTGCGGTCATGCCGAACGGTCGCGGGCCTTATGTGCCGGCGGCCCAGGTGCAGGCCATGTTGAATGAAATGGAGACCCTGGCCAACGCCGGCGATTTACCCGCCTTGCAGCAGCGCTTGTGCGAATGGCAGGGGGGCATCGCCCGCGAGCCGTAGGGTGTATGCTTCAAGATGAACCACGCATAGCACAAATTTACACGAATAAGAACCAAAAATTTGTGCAGATTGGTGTTATTCGTGGTTTTGGCCGCGCGTAGATGGAAATCACCACGGCAATTTCTAAAGACCTGGTTTTCTTGCACGAACATCGAGGAGGTTGATTTGACTTTCTGGCACGACAAATCGGTGCTGGTCACCGGGGCGGGCGGCTTTATTGCCAGCCACCTGGTGGAAGAACTGGTGCGCCAGGGGGCGAAAGTGCGCGCCTTTGTGCGTTACAACTCACGCAACGACCCGGGCTTGCTCTCCCTGCTGCCGCCCGATGCCCTGGCGCAGGTGGAGATCATCGCCGGGGATATTCGTGATCTGCCCGCCGTCACCGCGGCGATGCGCGGCGTCAGCCATGTGCTGCACCTGGGGGCGCTGATCGCTATCCCTTATTCGTACCTGCACCCGGCGGAAGTGGTCGAGAGCAATGTGATCGGCACGTTGAATGTGCTGCTGGCCGGGCGCGAGACCGGCGTGGAACGCATCGTTCACACCTCCACCAGCGAAGTGTATGGAACGGCCTTGCGCGTGCCGATTGACGAAGAACACCCCTTGCAAGGGCAGTCGCCCTATTCGGCCAGTAAGATCGGCGCCGATAAGCTGGCCGAGAGTTTTTACCGCTCGTTTGATTTGCCCGTGGTGACGCTGCGCCCGTTCAATACCTACGGGCCGCGCCAATCGGCCAGGGCGGTCATCCCCACCATCATCAGCCAGGCACTCACCCGCGACCTGATCAAACTCGGCAATCTCGATGCCCGCCGCGACCTGACCTTCGTCACCGACACGGTGGCGGGCTTTCGGCGGGCTGCCGAAACGCCCGGCGTCGAAGGTGAGACCTTCAACCTGGGTGTGGGAGAAGATGTCACCGTGGGCCAACTGGCGCATCAAATCATTGCCCTGGTTGGACGCCCGGTGCGCATCGAACTGGACGCCGCCCGCCTGCGCCCGGCCAAGAGCGAGGTGCAGCGCCTGCTTTCTGACAACCGCAAAGCCCGTGAACGCCTCGGCTGGCAGCCACAGGTTGCTCTCGCCGAGGGCCTGCAACGCACCATCGCCTGGGTACAGGCCAACCTGCCCCGTTTCCGCCCTGACCAATATACGGTGTGATTGGGAACGGTGGAAAAATAAGTTGCCTGATTCGGCGTCATTTTCCTGGGCTTTCCAGGCAGTCTGATGGAAGTTATTTTTCGCCCATATCTTGTTTGACAATGTCGCATTTACGTGTAGCCGTTGGTTGAGCCTGTCGAAACCAACAAATTCGCCCACGAAAAAGCTGGTTTCGACAAGCTCAACCCAAGTCAACCAGCGAATTTGCCTAATGTGACATTGTCAAACTTGGGACACTGCCAGATTAATCCTCCAATCCTCCAATCCTCCAATCCATCAATCCTCCAATCCCATGAAATCTGTCATCCTCGCCGGAGGCAAAGGTACCCGCCTGGCCCCCTACACCAAAATCTTACCCAAGCCGCTGCTGCCCATCGGCGATATGCCCATTTTAGAAATTTTGCTGCGTCAGATGAAGCGCGCCGGGGTGGATGAGGCCATTCTGACCGTGGGACATTTGGCCCAATTGCTGCAATTGTTCTTTCAAAATGGTCAAAACCTGGGCATGCGCATTCGTTATAGTTTTGAAGACCAACCCTTGGGCACCGCTGGCCCACTTTCTCGTGTGGATGGCCTGACTGAAACTTTTCTGGTGACCAATGGCGATGTGCTGACCACGCTCGACTTTGCCGCTTTGCTTGCCGAGCATCGCCGTTCGGGGGCGGCTGCCACCATTGCCATGCACCGCCGCAAGGTAAAGGTAGATTTGGGCGTGATCGCCCTGGGTGAAGATAACCGCATCGTAGATTACATCGAAAAGCCCACCTACGATTACCTGGTCAGCATGGGCATTTATGTCTTCGAGCCGCGTGTGCTTGCGCACATCCCCTACAATCAATACCTCGACTTTCCCGACCTGGTATTGCGCCTGATCGCTGCTGGCGAGCGCGTCCAGGGCTATCCTTTCGATGGCTACTGGCAAGACCTGGGCCGCCCCGATGATTACGAACAGGCCATCGCCGAGTTCGAGACCTTGCGCCCGCAGATTTTGGGCGAAGGATAAGGTTATGTCATTGCGAGCTGTTCTTTGCCGAAGCAATCCTATCGCAAGCCGGGAGGTTGCTTCGGGGCAAAGAGCGCTCATCGCAATGACCGAAGGAAAATGATGAACTGGAAAATTCCGCTCGCCGACCTCAACTATGGCCCCGAAGAAGATGCCGCCGTGCTGGACGTGCTGCACAGCCGCTGGCTGACGATGGGGGCCGTCACGCAGCAATTTGAAGCTGAGTTTGCCGCGCTAACCGGGGCCAAACACGCCATCGCTGTCTCGAATGCGACGGTGGCCTTGCACCTGGCCTGCCGCGCCGTGGGCATTGGGCCTGGCGACGAAGTGATTGTGCCTTCGCTGACTTTTGTGGCGACGGCCAATGCCGTACTCTATACCGGGGCGGAAGTGCGTTTTGCTGAGGTAATTGGCCCTGATGATTTGACGATTTCGCCAGAAGCGGTCGCCGCTGCCATCACGCCGTGTAGCAAAGCCATCATCGTCATGCACTATGGCGGCTATCCCTGTCGCATGGAGGCGATTTTGGCCTTAGCCCGGCAGCATGGCCTGGCAGTCATTGAAGATGCCGCCCATGCACCGGGGGCCTGGCTCGAAGGGAAGCACCTCGGCACCTGGGGCGACGTGGGCTGTTTCAGTTTCTTCTCGAATAAAAACCTTTCAACCGGTGAAGGCGGTATGTTGACCACTGACCGTAACGATCTGGCTGAAAAGTTGCGCCTGATGCGTTCGCACGGTATGACCAGCCTGACCTGGGATCGTCACGACGGCCATGCCTATACCTACGATGTGGTCGAATTGGGTTATAACGACCGTCTGGATGAAATCCGTTCGGCGTTGGGGCGGGTGCAGTTGAGTAAATTGGCAACAGGGAACGCCCGACGCGCAGCCATTACCCGGCGTTATTGGGACGGCCTGGCTTCAGCTGGCGTTGGTTTACCGTTCAAGGGCGATCAGGGCGGACGACAGCCGGCTTATCATATCTTCCCCATGTTGCTGCCCGAAACCGTGGAGCGCCTGGCCTTTATTGATCGCTTGCGTGCGGCAGGCATCCAGACCAGCATCCATTACCCGCCTATTCACACGTTTTCCTATTACCGCCAGCGCTATTCAGCGTTATCACTGCCGCTTACCGAAGCGCTGGCTTCTCGTCAGGTGACGCTGCCTTTGTATCCTGGCATGAACGATGAGCAGGTCGAATGGGTAATCGAAGCGGTTATACGTGCTGTGTCAACGCCGCCGGACTGAATCGTAAATTCACGTAAAGTTTCTGTCAAATTACCCTTTCTTTACTGGCAAAACCAGCCGGGCCAGATAAACTGAATACACCGCCTGGGTATCCGTATGCGGTAAGAAAGGACCGTTTGGGCATGGCAGAAACACCATCGTTTGCCGAAACGCAATCATTTGCCGATGACATTCGCCGTTATATGGCCCTGGTTTGGCATTGGGCCTGGTTGTTGGTTCTGGCTATGGGCCTGGCAGCCGGGGTGGCTTTTGTGGTCAGCGACCAGATGGCCCCGGTCTACCAGGCTTCTACGACCATGCTGATCCAGCAGCCGACCACGCCCTCGGCCACCGATTACACGGCGTTACAAGCCAGCGAACGCCTGGCGCGCACCTATGCCCAGATGATCACCAAAGACCCGATTTTGCAGGCGGTGATTGATAGCCTGGGTCTGCCAGTGAGCATCAGTCAACTGGCAGCGAAGGTGGACGTGGTGCTGGTGCGCGATACACAGTTGATTGATGTGTTGGTCGAAGACACCGACCCCGATCGGGCTGCTCAAATTGCCAATGCCCTGGTAGCTGAGTTTGCGGCGCAAAACCAGGCTTTGCAATCGGAGCGTTACCAGGCATCGAAGGCGAACCTGGAAAAGCAATTGGCTGCCCTGGATGTGCAAATTGAGCAGGTGATTGGCAGCCTGGCGCAATTGGAAACCCAGCCCGATTCGGCCGAGAAGAGCCGTCAGGAAGCTTTGCTGGCTCAATATCGCCAGACCTATTCTTCTTTGCTTGAAGGTTACGAAAATATCCGCCTGGTTGAGGCACAATCTACGTCCAGCGTAGTGGCTCTGGAAATGGCCCGTAGTCCGAATACGCCCATTCGCCCACGGGTGATGCAGAATACGCTGCTGGCAGTGGTCGTCGGTTTGATGTTGGGCCTGGGGGTGGTCTTTTTGGTGGATGCCCTGGATGATAGGCTGCGCACGCCAGAGCAAATTACCAGTGCGCTCGGGCTGCCTGTGTTGGGCATTATCGCCCATATCGAAGCGGAAAATGAACTGCCTGTTACGCTGACACACCCACGTTCGCCGGTAGCCGAAGCGTATCGTTCGCTGCGCACCAATATCCAGTTTGCCAGCGTGGATATGCCGGTGCATTCTTTGTTGGTGACCAGCCCTGAACCAAGTGACGGGAAATCCACCACGGCGATTAACCTGGCCGTTGTCATGGCGCAGTGTGAGCATCCGGTCGTTTTGGTGGATGCGGATATGCGCCGGCCATCGCTGCACAAGGTCATGCGTATTTCCAACCGGCGTGGCATCAGCGATCTGTTCATCCAGCCTCAGGTATATCTGGATGGCTCGTTGAAACCCACCAACGAGCCTAACCTGTCGGTGCTGACTTCGGGAAACTTGCCGCCTAATCCATCCGAATTGCTTGGTTCAGAAAAGATGAGCCAGGTGATTCGGCATCTGCGGGAAACAGTGGATACGGTGATTTTGGATACGCCGCCTGTCCTGGCTGTGACCGATGCCGTGGTGCTGTCGCCGCGCGTAGATGGTGTGCTAATTGTGGTACGTCCGGGCATTACCCACATGACCATGCTGAGGCAAACCGTTGCGCAGTTACAGCGGGTGGGCGCCCGGATTTTAGGTGTGGCGTTGAATGATGTTAACTTGAAGCGCTCACGCTATTATTATGGGTATAAGGGCTATTATGCCAACTATGCGTATGAATTGCCAACTATGCGTATGAATATGGTGAGGCGAAAACGGAACACAAAACACAGCCCTTGCCACAGGTTATGAAAAAACCGGCCAGCGTTCATACATCGCATTCATAACGCGGTTTCCAGCCGCAACCAAAAGATTTCACCGCGAAGGGCGCGAAGAACGCAAAGGTTTTCTTCGCGCCCTTCGCGGCTTCGCGGTTCAAATATCTTCGCGGTCACGATAGTTTTTCAAGGGCAATTCTATAAGGGGTGATGGATTGTAAGGCTGCCTGAAAAAGCTGTCTGAGGGGGAGTGACAACGGTTTTCAGATTTGAAACTGTTGAAACCGGTAGTTTCCATCTCATCGCGTGTATAATCAAGTTATGGTGTTGCACGCGTCGGTTGCTTCCCGCCACAAAAAAGACGTTAAAATGTCTTCCAATCCCGCCATTCCCGTGTTGGAAAATGGCGACCGGGTGTCGCGGCGCGAATTTGAACGGCGCTATGATGGCATGTTGGGGGTCAAAAAAGCAGAATTGATCGAAGGGCAGGTATGGATGCCATCACCCGTTCGTTTTACATCTCATGCACAACCTCATGCGTTTATGATTGGCTGGTTGTTTAATTATGTTGCCAGCACTCCGGGCGTGCGCCTGGCCGATAATGCCAGCGTGCGCCTGGATGCCGACAATGAGTTCCAGCCCGATGCGCTGCTTTTTCGCCAGCCGGGGCCGGCCAGCGTGGCGGCGGATGATTACCTGGAAGGTGCTCCTGAATTGGTGGTGGAAATTGCCGGCAGCAGCGCGGCGATTGATCTGCATGAGAAGAAGCATGTCTATCAACGGGTGGGCGTGCGTGAATACATTGTCTGGCAGGTGCATGAGCGTAAGATAGACTGGTTCGTGCTGACCGAAGATGGGTATGTGACCTTGCCGCCCGATGAACAGGGTATCCTGTCCAGCCGCACGTTTGCGGGGCTGTGCCTGGCCGTGGAGGCCATGCTCTCTGGTGATTTAGCAAAAGTCTTGGCGGCCATGCCGCAATCCAAATCGTGAGTGGTAGCTATGATGGAAACGCAATCTTTTTCAGATGATATTCGTCGCTATTTGGGCCTGGTGTGGCATTGGTGGTGGCTGCTGGCGCTGGCAACGGTGCTGGCGGCGGGCGTGTCGTACGCGGTCAGCAGTCAGATGACAGAGGTCTTCCAGGCCACCAGCAAGGTGCTGATTCAGGAATCGGCCAGCGCCCGCAGCACCGATTACGCATCGGTGATCACCAGCGAACGCCTGGCGCAGACGTATGCCGAATTGATGGTCACCTCCCCCGTCCTGGAACGGGTCGTGACCACCCTGGGCCTGGAGCTTTCGGCCCGCCAACTGGCTGGCATGATTTCGGTCTCTCCGGTGCGGGATACCCAGTTGATCAATGTTGCCGTGCAAGATGTAGACGCGGTGCGGGCGGCGTTGATTGCCAATGCCCTGGTCTCTGAGTTTGCCAAATATAACCAGGAATTGCAG
Organism: uncultured Anaerolineaceae bacterium; assembly: GCA_964606085.1. GTDB lineage: Bacteria > Chloroflexota > Anaerolineae > Anaerolineales > UBA4823 > CAIQJJ01. The sequence continues at coordinate 18,791 of CAZSFD010000060.1, read as the reverse complement.
TCGGCGCGTTACCTGGCCTCCAAGCAAAGCCTGGAGACGCAGTTGGCGCAGTTAGACGCCCAGATCGAAAAGACCTCGCAGGATTTACAGGCGCTTGGCGAGGGCAGCCCCTCGGATGCCGACCGCCTGCAAACCTTACAGGCGCAATACCGCCAGACGTATGCCTACCTGCTGCAAAGCTATGAATCGGTGCGCCTGGCGGAGGCGCAATCCACTTCGGGCGTGCTGCCGGCGGAGAACGCCACGCCGCCCACCGCCCCAATCAGCCCACGCGTGATGCAGAATACGCTGCTGGCGGCGGTGGTCGGGTTGATGCTCGGCCTGGGGGTGATCTTCCTCATCGAAGCGCTCGATGACACCCTGCGCTCGCCCGAAGATGTCTCACGCCAACTGGGTCTGCCGGTGTTGGGGGTGATCGCCCGCACCAAAGTAGATGGCGATCTGCCGGTTTCCATCAGTGCGCCGCGCTCGCCGGTTTCCGAAGCCTTCCGTTCGCTGCGCACCAATATCCAATTCGCCAGCGTGGATACGCCCATTCACACCCTGATGATCACCAGCGCCTCGCCGGGCGATGGCAAATCCACTGTTTCGACCAACCTGGCGGCGGTGATGGCGCAGGGCGAAAACACCGTGGCCATCATTGACGCTGACCTGCGCCGCCCGCGCCTGCACAAGATTATGCGCGTCTCCAACCGCCGCGGCGTGAGCGATCTGTTCATCCAGCCGCAGGTTTACCTGGATGGCTCGTTGCAGGCCACCGAAGCGCCCAACCTGGTGGTGCTGACCTCCGGCAGCCTGCCGCCCAATCCATCTGAACTGTTGGCTTCGGAAAAAATGAGCGAGGTCATCCGCCAGGTGCGCCAGCGGGCCGAGATGGTCATCCTCGACACGCCGCCCGTGCTGGCCGTGACCGATGCCGTGGTGCTTTCGCCGCGGGTGGATGGCGTGTTGATTGTGGCCCGCCCCGGCGCGACCAAGCTGGCTGTGCTGCGCCAGACCGTGGAACAACTGCACCGGGTGGGGGCGAAAATTTTAGGGGTGGTGTTGAACGATGTAGATTTGAAGCGCACCCGTTATTATTACAATTACAAAGGTTACTACTTCACTTACTACAACCATTATGGTGAAAATGGCAAGCCCGAAAAGAACGGTGCCAAGAAGCAAAAGACGCCAGAACCGGTGTAGCTTCTTGTGGGATTGTGAAAGATTTCCCCCCGGGGTGTTTGGCGCTCCGGGGGTTTGTTTTTCTGTACAGGGATCAGCCTCATGCAGCGTTTGGCCCAATGGCTGGTGAAATGGGAAATTGGGGTGGCGACGGCAGCCGTGCTGGGCAGCTTTATTTCGGCGCGCTTCTTGCCCTGGGCGCTGGGTGTGCTGCTGCTCTTTTGGCCGCTGCGCTGGCTGGCCTATCGGCGTTTCACCCAACGCACGCCAGCCGATTGGCCGATCGTGGGCCTGGCGCTGCTCGTGCCGGTGACGTTGTGGGCCACGGCCCTGCCCGAGGTGACCCAACCCCAGGTGTTGCGCCTGCTGGTTGGCATGGGCTGGTATTATGCCCTGGCCAATGCGCCGCTCAGTTTTTCACTGGCGGCGAACCGGCTGCGGGGGCTGCGTTGGCTGGCGGCGGCGTTAGCAGCCCTGTGCCTGGGGCTGAGCGCCTTTGCGCTGATCAGTGTGGATTGGTCGAGCAATAACAAATTACCCTTCATTCCTGCCCGCCTCTACACGCTTTTTCCGCAATGGGTCACCGATACGGCCAATGCCAATGTGATGGGCGGCAGCGTGCTGATCTTGCTGGCGGCGGTGAGCGGACTGCTCCTGTTTGCCGGTCGTCCGCTGCGCTGGTTCGAGGGGCTGTGGTATGCTCTGGCGGCCCTGGCCGGGGTGGGTGTGTTGGTGCTGACGCAATCGCGCGGGGCGGTGCTGGCCCTGGGTTTGAGCGGGGTGCTGCTCGTTGTGCTGCGCTGGCGCTGGGGCTGGCTGGCGGCGCTGGTGAGTGCCGTCGGCCTGGTTGTCGCGTTCAATATCGTGGGCGCTACGCCGTTGATCAACCTGCTGGTATCGAGCGCTACCTTGGGCGGGGTAGATGGCCGGGTGGAAGTGTGGTCGCGGGCCATTTATATGGTGCAAGATTTCCCCTTTACCGGCGTGGGTATGGGTTCGTATGGCCGGGTGGCCGATTTGCTCTATCCCTTTTTCTTGTATGCGCCCGGTAAGGTGCAGCACGCCCACAACCTGTTGCTGCAAATTGCCGTGGATTTGGGCATCCCTGGGCTGGTTTGCTGGCTGGCGGCGTGGATGCTGGTATTGGCGACCGCCGCTCAGGTCTACCGGCGTGGGCGGCAGTTGGGCCAGCGTTGGCTGGCTGGCTGGGGGGCGGGTTTGCTGGCCGCCCAGGTGGCTTTGCTGGCGCATGGCATGGTAGACGCGGTGACGTGGGGGATGGTGCGTCCCGCTCCGTTCGTGTGGGCGCTGTGGGGTCTGACGGCGGCGGCGTGTGCGGTGGTTGCCGAACTGCCAGCCCACAACCGGGAGCATGTTTGATTGCCCGTTGGCGGCCCTGGTGGCCGATGGTGCGCACGCTGTTGGCGCTGGCCTTGAGCGGCGGCGCATTGTGGTTGGCGCTGCGGCAGGTTTCTCTGGCCGATTTGCGCCTGGCGTTGAGCCAGGCCGAAGGCGGCTGGGTGCTTGTGGTGCTGCTCAGTGTGGCCGTCAACACGCTGGCCAAAGCCTGGCGTTGGCAGGTGTTGTGCGGCCAACCGGGGCAGTCCATCGCTTTCGGGCGTTACCTGGGCCTGCTGCTGGCCGGTCAGGCGCTCAACTGGTTGTATCCGGCCCGCCTGGGCGATCTCTTGCGGGTGCAGGGGGTTGGCGAGAGCGGCCTGGGCCTGTCGTTTGCCCTGGCGACGCTGGTGACCGAAAAAACGCTCGATACTCTGGCCTACGCCCTGTTGTTGATCGGTCTCCTGGCGGTGATGCCCCTGCCAGGCTGGTTGAACTTGTCGGCGTGGGCTTTCTTGCTGTTCGCCGCCGTGTTGGTTGGCGGGGTGGCGCTGCTGGTGGTGCTGGATGGCCGCTGGCTGCCCGCCGCCGAACGGCTGAGCGCCTGGCTGCCTGCCACCTGGCGCAACGGGCTGCTGGCTCGCTGGCAGCGGGTGGTCTTGAGCCTGACCGTGCTGCGCAGTCGGCGCGCCCTGTTGGGCCTGCTCGGCCTGACCGGTCTGACGTGGGCCACGGCCCTGCTCAATAACTGGCTGGCTTTTCAGGCGTTGCGCCTGACGCTTCCCCCGCTGGCGGCCTGGCTGCTGTTGGTGGCCTTGCAGGCGGGCATCAGTTTACCGGCCATGCCGGGGGGTATTGGCATTTTCGAGATGACCTGTGTGCTGGTGTTGGGCCTGTGGGACGTGGGGCAGTCGGCGGCCTTTGCCTATGGCGTGCTGCTGCACAGCCTGGTGATGCTGCCGGTCTTGCTGCCGGGGCTATTTCATCTGGCGCACTGGGGTTGGCGTCCGCACAAGGGGGCTGGATGACGCGTCAACGGATAACAATCCTGAATGTGCCGATAGATGTCTTGAACAAGACGGCTTTGCTGGCGCAGGTGGTGGCCTGGAGCGGCGAGACGCAGCCACGCACGCTGACTTACGTGAATGCCCACTGCCTGAACGCCGCCCACGATGACCCTGCCTACCGGGCGGCCCTGCAGCAGGCTGATTTGGTATACTGCGATGGCATCGGCGTGGTGTGGGCGGCGCGCTGGTTGACCGGCGCACGCCTGTGCAAACTCACCGGGCGCGATTGGATCAATGATTTGTGCGTTCAGGCGGCGGGGCGCGGCCTGTCGTTGTATCTGTTGGGCGGTCGGCCGGGCGTGGCCCGGCTGGCGGCGCTCAACTTGCGGCAGCGCTACCCGGCCTTGCGGGTGCTGGCCGCGCGCGATGGCTTTTTCAGCGAGATGAGCGAAGCCGCGGTGCTGGCCGAGATCGAGCGCTTGCGGCCCGACCTGGTGCTGGTGGGCATGGGTGTGCCCTTACAAGATGTGTGGCTGGCGCAGCGGCGGGCCAGCATTCATGCCCCCGTGTGTTGGGCGGTGGGCGCATTGTTCGACCTGCTGGCCGGTGTGGAGATACCCGTGCCGCCGTGGATGAATGTCCTGGCGCTCGAATGGCTGTGGCGGCTGCTGGTTGACCCGCGCGGCAAGTGGAAGCGTTACCTCCTGGGCAATCCGCTGTTTTTTTTGCGGGTAGCCAGAGAAAAATGGCATTTTGATTAGGAAAAACGTTCATGCCCGCTGTTCTCTTTGTCTGTACTGGAAATATCTGCCGTTCGCCGATGGCCGAGGCGCTCTTTCGGCAACGCGTGGCGCAGCGGCCTGATGCGGCAGATTGGCGCATCGAATCGGCTGGCACCTGGGCCGTGGAAGGCTATCCGGCAGATAAGCTGGCCCGGCGCGTGCTGATGCTGCGCGGCCTGACGGCGCGCAGCCATCGTTCGCGGGTCGTCTCGGCCGGGCTGCTCGACCAATTCGACCTGATCCTGGTGATGGAGGCCGGCCACAAAGAAGCCTTACGCCTCGAATTTCCGCAGGTGGCCGAACGTGTTTTTCTGCTCAGCGAGATGGTCGGTCAGCGCCTCGACATCGTAGACCCCATCGGCGGCAGTGAAGCCGACTTTGAAGATACTGCCCGTGAATTGGAAGACCTGCTCGACCGGGCCATGCCGCAGATTTTGCAACGGGTGGGGAAACCGGCATGAAACGTGGTTTGATCGGCCTGGCGTGGCCGCGGGTGGGGGGCGTAGCCGTGGGCATAGCCGTGGGCGTAGCCCTCCTGCACGGGCTGTTGTACATCTTTCTGGTGCCGCCCTGGCAGCATTATGATGAGCCGAATCATTTCGAGTATGTCTGGCTGGTTGCCCACCGCCCGCACCTGCCGCAGCCCGGCGATTACGACCCCGCCATGCGCCGCGCCGTGGCCCTTTCGATGATCGAACACGACTTTTTCCGCGGCATGGGGTCGCTGCCCGACCTCGATGCCCCCGATGGCAAGGTGTGGATCGGCCAATATGCCCAATTGGACGACCCGCCGCTCTATTACCTGCTGGCGGCGCTGCCGCTGCGCCTGTTTCCGGGCATCAGCGTCACGCGTCAGCTTTACCTGGCGCGCCTGGTTTCGCTGGCCCTGTACCTGCTGACCATTGGCATGGCCTTTGGTCTGGTGCGCGAACTGACTCATCCCTCCAGCCCCTTGCGCTGGCTCGTACCGCTGACGATGGCCTTGCTGCCCTCCTTTGCCGACCTGATGACGGCGGTCAATAACGATGTGGGCGCGGCGGCGGCTTTTTCGCTGTTTTTGTGGGGCTGTGTGCGTTTGCTCAAGCCAGTCCGACCGCCGGCCAGTCAGGTGATTTTGCATACCGCCTGGGTGATCGGCGCGGCGCTGCTGTGCCTGTTGACCAAACCCAGCGCCTATGTGGCTGTCCCCTTGTGCTTCCCGGCCCTGCTGTTGGGTTGGACGGGCGGACGGTGGCGCAGGCTGGCCTGGGCGGGGTTGGCGGTTGGCGGTGTGCTGGCGGGGTTGGCCCTTTTTAATGCGCCAGCGGCGAGTGCTTTTTGGTATGCCGAGGCCAACCAGGGCCGCCTGGCGCTGGTGCGCGATGCCAACGCCCCGTGGGGCGAGGCGGTCTGGATGCTGGAGGCCCGGCCAGGGCAAAAGAGCCGCCAGGCGGCGCGCTTTCGCCAGATGCTTGCGGCGGCTGATTTGGCCGCCCTGCCTGGACAAACCGTCACCTGGGGCGGCTGGCTGTGGGCGTCGCAACCTGTGACGGCTACGGTTTTGCAGGTGTACATCCAGGGCGACGAGGTGCTGGAGCGCTCGCAGCCGTGGGCGTTGCAGACACAGCCGCGCTTTTATGCCCTGTCCTTTAGTGTGCCGCCGGGCGCCTGGCGCGGTTGGGTCAGTTTGGCGGCAGAGGCGAACGTAGCACAGCCGACGCAAATTTACGCCGATGGCGTGGTGTTGGCTGCGGGAGCGCGCCGCGCCGACGAGCCGCCCGTTTTCGACACACCCGCCGGGCAGTCGGGCGTTTGGCAGGGTGAGGCGTTCACCAACCTGTTGCGCGGTGCATCTGCCGAGCACACCTGGCCGGGCATCCATCCCCAATGGGATGCGCTCAGCGCCCGCCTGCTGCCCGACCAGGGACGGATTTCTTTGATTGCTTACACGCTCTTCGATTGGCCGGCCGGTCGGGCTTATTATGACGCCACCCTCAGCAATCTGCTGCACACGTTTTGGGCGGTGTTTGGCTGGGGGCATGTGCGCGTGATGGCGGCGGTGTATCCGGTTTTGGGCTGGGTCACGCTGGCCGGGGTGGTGGGGGCGCTCGTTGGATACGTGCGGCGTTGGCGGGTGCTTCCTGGCACGTCCCTGGTTTTCTTGGGCCTCAGTCTGTTGCTGGTGTGGGGCAATGCGGTGGTGCGCGGGGCCATTTATGTCTTCCAGCCGCATGGCTTCATTCCGGCGGCGCGTTACGCCTACCCGGTGATCATTCCGACCGTTTTGCTGCTGACGGCTGGCTGGCTGCTGGCGGCTCGTTTGCTGCAACATGGGCTGCGTCTGCCGGGCAAGCTGCTGTTGGTGTTCTATTTGTCGTTCTTCCTGGCGGTGGATGCGCTGGCGCTGTTCAGCCTGGTGCAGTTTTACCGGGCATAAAAACTCTTCCAAAGGTTTAACGGATGGACAATACACCCTTTTCACTTCCTTTTCGCTGGCGGGTTCTGTGGGCTGGTATGCTGTTTCTGGCGCTTTCCGTGGGGAGCGCTGCCTGTTCGCCGCAGGCGACGCCATCGCTTGCGCCGCCGCCCACCTCGGCGCCGGTGGATCCAGCGGCAACGGCCACGAGTGTACCAGCCGACCAGCCAACTGCCACGCCTGCTGCCACGGCGACCCTGCCGCCCGAAGCCACTGCGACCGCTGCCCCAACCGACGCGCCGCCCACCGATACACCCGCTCCCACGGCCACGCCCACACCGCAGTTCCGCAGCCTGCCGGTAGCGGGTATCGAGGTGCATAATTTATGGGGTGTCGAACGGTCGGTGGACGCTGGCGTGTATTGGATTCGCCGCAACGCCTTGCGCTGGGATGTGATTGAACCCATCGAAGGCGAGCGCAATTGGGCGGCGGTGGCTACGTTGGAACAGGAGATGGTGGCGATTGCCGAACAAGGCATGGAGATGATTTTGATCATCCACTATACGCCCTATTGGGCGCGGGCGCTGCCGGGTTATGGCTGCGGCCCGGTTGCCACCGAAAAACTGGAAGCCTTTGGCGCTTTCATGCGCGATGTGGTCGCCCGCTACAGCCAGCCGCCTTACTCGGTGCAATACTACGAAATGGGCAATGAACCCGATGTCCCCTATCAGTTCGTTGCCGGAGACAGCCAATTTGGCTGCTGGATAGATATGGAAGCCCCCCTTTTGAACGCCGGGGCGTATGCCGACATGCTCAAGGCCGTATACCCGCAGGTGAAAGCGGCCAACGCCGAGGCGCAAGTGCTGGTGGGCGGCCTGCTGCTGGATTGCGACCCGCATGACCCGCCCCAAAATGCCGATGGCAGCCTGAAAGATTGTTCGCCGTCGCGCTTCCTTGAATACATCTTGCAGGTCGGGGCCGCCGACGCTTTCGATGGGGTGAGTTTTCACGCCTACGATTACTATGGCGGGGCCAGCGGCATTTTTGGCAACGGCAACTGGCACAGCGCCTGGAATACCACTGGCCCGGCACTGGCGGCGAAAGCCCGCTACCTGCGCGCCCTGCTGGATTATTACAACCGCCCCGATGCTTACCTGATCAACACCGAAACGGCCCTGATTTGCGGTCGCAGCGGCAGCGAAGCGCCCTGCATCACCGACGAGTTTGCGCAGACGAAGGCCAGTTATGCCGTGCAATCGTACGCGATGGCGTTGGCCGAAGGTTTGCTGGGCAATGTGTGGTATAGCATCAATGGCTGGCGCGCCTCGGGGTTGGTAAATCGCGGCGGTGAGCCGCTGCCCGTTTATCAGGCCATCCGCTTTCAGGGGCAACTGTTGAATGACCTGGGGTTTGTGGGCCGCCTGACGCCCGCCGAAGGCGTCACTGGCTATGAGTTTCGCCGCGATGGGCGGCGTGTCTGGCTGTTGTGGACGCAAGATGATCAGGAACACCTGTTGGCGTTGCCGTCAGCGCCGCTGGCGGCTTATGACATGCTCGGCAATGCGCTCCCACCCGTTGCCGAATGGCTGGTGACGCCCTGGCCGGTTTACCTGGAGTGGCAGGAATGACCTGCGCAACGCTGCATAAACGGCGGGGTTTCCATGTTTGAGTCGCTCTGCCGCAAGGAAATGTGAAATGGTTGAACGAACGGATGAAGTGATCTTAGAACAGGCGGTAGCCGGCGATTCGGATGCCTTCGGACAGTTGTATGAGCGCTACGTCGGGCGCATTTACAACTACATTTATTACCGCACCGGCAACCAGCACGACGCCGAAGACCTGACGGCGCGTGTCTTTTATCGGGCGATGCACCATATCGAAAATTATCAGGACCGCGGCCTGCCCTTTTCGGCCTGGCTCTATCGCATTGCGCATAACCTGGTTGCCAACTGGCATCGCGACACCAGCCGCCGCCCGGAGATTCCGCTGGAAGATGGGCTGTGGCTTCACCATCCGGGTGATCCGCCCGAAACCTCGGTATTGCGAGAAGAAGAGCGTGAGCGCTTGCTGCGTGTGCTGCACAAGTTACCGCCTGAACGCCAGCAGCTTTTGATTTTGAAATTCGTTGACCACCTTTCCAATGCAGAGATCGGCGAAATCATGGGCCGCACCGAAGGCGCGATCAAAAGTTTGTATCATCGCACCTTGCTGGCCCTGCGCGACGACCTCAACCATCTGGAACCCGATCAAGCTTTAACGATAACCTGACCATGTCACACCGCTCAAATGCTACCCCCACCGCCGAATTTGCCGAGTTAGAATCGCTCTTGCAGGCCACCTTGCAGCCGAAAATGCCGCGCCCCGGCTATGGCTCTGATTTGCAGCGCCGTCTGTCCAACCAATCTGCGCCAACGCTGGAAGTTCCCCGTCAGGATGAACCCTGGGCGTGGTTGTTGATCGCCGCTTTGCTGGCGATGGTCTTGATTATCTTGGGTGTCAAAATACTGATTGACATCCGCCGCGATGCAAGACCCTAAAAGTTTCTTGTCACACAAACCGGGGGGTACTTCACAGACTTGCCACCCGGCCTCGCTGGTGTTATCATCCCATGCGATGAGGGCCTGATGCCGACCAAAGAACACACCCGCCTGCGCTTGCGCCTTTTTCTGATCCTGATCGTTCTGGCAACACTGCCTTTCTATTGCGCCGGGATCATCGCTTTGCAAAATGCGCCCACGCGCCAGGCCATTCCCACCCGTAGCCTGCCCACGTTTACCCCCGTGTTCACCCGCACCTGGACGCCAGGGCCTTCGCTAACGGCCAGCCCCACCGTGTTCACCGCCACCCCCTCCGTCACCCCAACCATTACGGCTACCCCAACGGTTACGGCCACCCCGACCGAAACCGGCACACCCACCCACACCGCCACGGTGACTCCATTGCCCACCGCTACGCTACCCCCCACCAACACCCCTTACCCTACCCGTGACGTTCCATCCCCTTGAAGAACATGATCGATCTCACCGAACACCTGAAAAAAATGATCACCGCTCCTGGCTTATCCGGCCATGAGAACCCCATCCGCCGCCTGATTAGCGAAGCCTGGCAGCCTCTGACCGACGAACTGACCGTCAGCCGCCTGGGCAGCCTGCATGGGCTTCAGCGCGGCGCGGCGGCTGACCCACGGCCCGGCATCTTGATCGCCGCACACATGGATGCCATCGGCCTGATGGTAACCGGCATCGAAGGCGAATTCCTGCGCATTACCCAGGTGGGCGGCGTAGATGGGCGCATCTTGCCCGGCCAGTTGGTCACGGTGCATGGCCGCCAGGATTTGCCCGGCGTGGTGGCACTGCCGCCCAACCCCCTGCTGCCCGAAAGCGCCCGTGGCGCAACCGTGCCGCTGGATAACCTGTGGGTAGATGTGGGTCTGACCGCCGATGAGGTGCGCAAGCATGTGCGCGTGGGCAGCCTGGTCTCGTTTGCCCAGCCGCCCCTCGATACCGCCGCTGAAACACTCGCCGGGCATTCGCTCGATAACCGCGCCTCCGTCGCCGCCCTCACCCACTGCCTCGAACTGCTGCAAGGCCGCCCGCACGCCTGGGATGTGTGGGCGGTGGCCTCCGTCCAGGAAGAAGTGGGCGGCTGGGGCGCACAGACTTCCGCCTTTGGCTTGCGTCCAGCGCTGGCCATTGCCGTAGATGTGACCTTTGCCAGCGGCCCTGGCTCGCCTGCGCATCAGAGTTTTCCCTTTGGCAAGGGGCTGACCCTCGGCTGGGGACCAGATGCCCACCCTGGCCTGTACAAAGCCCTCGAAGCCACCGCCAAACGCCTCGAAATCCCCTATGTGATGGAGCCCATGCCGCGCCATTCTGGCACCGACGCCTTCACCCTGCAGGTGACGCAAGAAGGTATCCCCTGCGCCGTCGTCAGCATCCCGCTGCGCTACATGCACACACCGGTCGAGATGGTCTCCCTCAAAGACATCACCCGTGCCGGGCGTCTGCTGGCCGAATTTGCCGCCAGCCTGGAAGTTGATTTCATCGAAAAATTGTCCCTCGATTGACTATGACCCTCAAAATTCGCGAACCCCAACTCAAACTGCTTGAACGCCTGTGCGCCGCCTGCGCCGTTTCAGGCGACGAGGGCGAAGTGCGCCAGATTGTGCTGGAGCAGCTCAAACCCGTGGCCGATGCTGTGAAGGTGGATGCCCTGGGCAACGTGCTGGCGACCAAATTAGGCAGCCAGGGCGAAAAGCGCCTGCGCGTGATGTTGGCCGCCCACATGGACGAAGTTGGCTTCATGCTCACCGGCGAAGATGGCGATGGCCTGTATCGCTTCGACCTCGTCGGCGGCATGGATGAGCGCCAACTGCCCGGCAAACCCGTGCTGGTGGGCAAAGATCACCTGCCCGGCGTGATCGGCGCCAAGCCCATTCACCTGACCACCGCCGACGAGCGCAAGAACCCCATTGCGCTCGATAGCCTGCGCATCGATCTCGGCCCGGAGAAAAAGGCCCGCATCGGGGATCGCGCCACCTATGCCACGCCGCTGGCCCGCCTCGGCCCTTCGCTGCGCGCCAAAGCCCTCGACAACCGCCTGGGCGTCGCCACGTTGATCGAACTGGTCAAACACGCCCCGCCCAATGTAGATGTATTCGCCGCCTTCACCGTGCAAGAAGAAAATGGACTGCGCGGCGCACAGGTGGCCGCCTACGCCTTCGCCCCCGACCTGGCGATTGTCCTCGACGCCACCCCCGCCAACGACTTGCCCACCTGGGATGGCTCAGAGAACACGCAATACAACACCCGCCTCGGCGCTGGCCCGGCCATCTACGTGGCCGACCGCGGGACGCTGCACGACCCGCGCCTGATCCGCCTGCTGACCGAAACCGGCGACGCCCTGGGCATTCCCTATCAAATCCGCCAGCCGGGCGGCGGCGGCACCGATGCGGGCATCATTCACAAGCAGCGCGCCGGCATCCCCAGCGTAGCGGTTTCGGTGCCGCATCGTTACACACACTCGGCGGCCTCCCTGGCCCGCCGCGCCGATTGGGAACACACCCTGCAACTGATTCATGCGGCCCTGGCGAGGTTAGAGAGTGACATATTTGCAGTGGCGCGTTAACCCGGCAAGGAGCTGGAAGATGAAAAACAATCTGATCATTTCAGACCCGAGTGTGATGATGGGGAAACCCATCATTGCTGGAACACGAATCACCGTAGAGTTGATTTTGGAAAAACTGGCATCTGGTGAGACGCAGGAGCAAATTCTGCAGGCACATCCTCGCTTGTCGCCGGAGGCTATTTCTGCTTCATTGGCATTTGCAGCAGAAGTATTACGCTCTGATGTTGTATATCCTATTGCCGAAGTTGTATGATCCGTTTGCTTGTAGATGAAAGTGTGGATAAGCCGATCGTTGATTTACTGCGCGAAAACGGCCATCTAATCATGTATGTTGCTGAAATGCAACCAGGCATCACGGATGATGATGTTCTTGAGTTGGCTAATCGGCAGCAACTTCCCTTATTGACGGCGGATAAAGATTTCGGCGAACTCACTTATCGGTGGAAAAAAGCCTCGCTGGGTGTAATCTTGATACGTTTGGCGGGCTTATCTCCTCACCAGAAGGCACTGATTGCCTTGGATGCTTTTCGGCGATATCCAGAAGCGCTTTCCGGAACCTTTTCCGTTATTTCTAAAAAATCTGTTCGCATTCGTCATTCTTCGTTGACTTAATAGAATTGGTCAAACAACCCATGAAAACTCTCCTCCAATCTCTCATTGAAACTCCCTCCCCATCTGGCTACGAAGCCCAAATTCGCCAGGTGATCGGCAACCAGGTGGCTTCGTTGGCCGATGAAATGTATACCGATGCCCTCGGCAACCTGATCGTCCGCAAGGGTGAAGGCGGCCCGCAGGGGCGCAAGATCATGCTTTCCGCCCACATGGACGAGATCGGTGTGATGGTCACCCATGTAGATGAAAATGGCTTCGTGCGCTTTACCACCCTGGGCGGCGTGCGAGCGCTCAACTGCGTGGGTGGGCGGGTGCGCTTCCTCAACGGGCTGGTCGGCGTGATCGGTTGCGAAAAACTCGATGACGCCAGCAAAGTGCCACCCTTCGAGAAATTGTACATAGACATCGGTGTGACCTCGCGCCAGGATTGCCCCCTGCGCGTGGGCGATGTGGCTGCCTTCGACCGCCCGTTGGTAGACCTCGGTCAGCGCGTGATTGCCAAAGCCATGGATGACCGTGTCGGCTGTGCGGTGTTGATCGAAACGCTGCGCCAGTTGGCTGAGACGCCGCATCGCGTCTATTTCGTTTTCAGCACGCAAGAAGAAGTCGGACTGCGCGGCGCCACCACGGCTGCCTTCGGCCTCGACCCCGACCTGGCCCTGGCTGTAGATGTGACCGGCGTCGGCGACACACCCAAAAGCCACAAAATGGAAGTCTCCCTGGGCAAAGGCCCGGCGATCAAAGTGCGTGACGGCGGTATGCTCTCAGACCCGCTGGTGATTGATTGGATGGTACGCGCCGCCGAAAAAGCCAGCATTCCCTACCAGCTTGAAGTGCTGGAAGGCGGCACAACCGATGCACGCGCCATGCAGATTACACGTGCGGGCGTGCCGGCGGGCTGTCTCTCCATCCCCACGCGCTATATCCACAGCCCATCGGAAATGGTGGATATGGATGATGTGCAAAATTCGGTGCGCCTGCTGCTCGAACTGTTGCAGGCCCCGGTCGAGTTAGGATGAAGCGCCGCCTGGTTTTGTTGGTGTGCCTGCTGTGCGCGGCGTGCAATGGCTTGCAATTGCCGGCCAACCTGCCCATCGCCGCACCTACGGTTCTGCCCGAGGTGCAGCCAACGCCGGTGGCAACTTTGCCGGGTGCTGTCACGCCTGAAGCGCAGACAATTCCCCCGCCTGTGCCTGGGGGTGTCTTGCGGGTGTGGCTGCCGCCGCAGTTTGCGCCCAGTGCAGGAGACCCGGCGGCGGAAATTTTCCAGGGGCGCTTACAGGAATTTTCACGCCTTTACCCTGATTGGCAAATAGATGTGCGCGTGAAAGCGGTCGAAGGCCCGGCGGGCTTGCTCGAATCGCTGGCAGCGACCAATGCCGCCGCTTCGGCCGCCCTGCCCGACCTGATCGCCCTGCCGCGCCCTTTCCTGGAAACGGCAGCGAGCAAGGGCCTGATTCGTCCGTTCGATGGCCTGACCAATGCGATGACCGCGGGGGATTGGTACGATTACAGCCGCGACCTGGCGCGTATTCAAAACAATATCTTTGGGCTGCCGTTTGCCGGTGACGCCCTGGTGTTCATCTACCGCGCTGGCGCTGTCACCGTGCCGCCCGCTTCGTGGCAGCAGTTGACGGCGATTGGTTTGCCGATGGTTTTCCCGGTGGCCGATCCGCAGGGCTGGTATCCGCTCCATTTGTACCAGGGTACTGGCGGCAGGGTGATCAACGATGAGGGTCACCCGGCTCTCGACGAAATCTCCTTGACACGGGTGCTGACCTTCACCCTGGCGGCGCAACTCGCCGGCGTGATGCCCAATTGGCTGGGCCTGTATGAAAATTATGACCAGGTCTGGCAGGTCTATCAGGAGCGGCGGGCGCCTTTGGCGGTCAATTGGATTTCGCGTTATCTGCGCCAGGGCGGCGAGGGTGATGCGGCAGCCCTGTTGCCGACCGCTGACGGCCAGCCATTCGCCCAGGCCAATGGCTGGATGTGGGCGCTGGTCACTGCGCAGCCCGAACGTCAGAAAGTGGCCGCCGCCCTGGCTGAGTTCCTGGTCGAAGCCGCTTACCTGGATACATGGAGCAGCGCAGCCGGATACTTACCCACCCGCAGCACCGCCGCGTCTTTCTCGAATGATCCCGACCGGGCCTTGATCGCCCAGGTGGTGGCAGCCGCCGTGGCGTACCCTTCCGCAGATGTGACCGCCAGCGTCAACCCCTTATTGGCGCAGGCGATGTTGCAGGTGTTCAAGCAACAGGCGCTTCCCGAAGTGGCCGCCCGCCAGGCCGCCGATGCCTTGCGCACCCCGAAATGACCCTTTCGTCATTGTGCCAAACATTGCCAGGCTTTTTTTGTTCAGGCAGTCCTTGACCAATTCCGACCACTACGGTAAACTTTCTTACATTCTTGTAAGGTGAACCGTGGACATATCCCCATTCCCCCGCTTTTATGCCTGGTATTTTTATTACGGCTTCCGATGTGCGGCTGCCGTTGGCGGTGTTTAAGCGGGTCAAAGGGGCTTGTTGTCTAACCCAAACCGCCAGGCCAACGGCCTGGCGGTTTTTTTGTTTCAGGAGGCTGTTATGCCCGTTCGTGGAATTCGTGGTGCAACCGCGGTGGACGATGATACGCCCGAAGAGATTTTGGCGGCCACACAAGATTTGCTGCTGACCATTTTGCGCGCCAATACCGCCCTTCAGCCAGAAGACCTGGTCAGCATCCTGTTTACCGTTACCGATGACTTGCGTTCGGTCTACCCCGCCCGGGCGGCCCGCGATTTGGGTTGGACGCATGTTCCCCTGATGTGCGCCCAGGAAATACCCGTTGATGGCAGTTTGCCGCGCTGTATTCGGGTCTTGATTCACTGGAACACCGATTTGCCCCAGTCTGCTATCCGTCACGTTTATCTGCGCGCGGCAACCAGCTTGCGCCCCGATTTAACCGTGGCGAATTGATCTTAACCTACACAGCTTTTTTTCTGATTGGAGGAAAATCCTATGATGATTATTATGGAAACCAATGCCAGCCCTGAACAGGTTCAGGCGGTTGTCGTTCGGGTAGAAGCCTGCGGCCTGAAAGCGCATGTTTCGGCTGGCACCGAGCGTACGGTGATCGGGCTGCTCGGTAATGTGCGCGCCATTTCACCCGAACAATTCGAGTATATGCCAGGCATTGACCGCGTGGTGCCGATTTCACGGCCCTATAAAATTGCCAGCCGCCAGTTTATTTCAGAAGATTCTGTTTTTCCCATTGACGGCATGAAAATCGGCGGTGATGAGATTGTGATCATGGCTGGCCCATGCGCCGTCGAAAGCCGCGAGAAGCTGCTGGAGGTGGCTCATGCTGTGCGCGAAGCTGGCGGCCACGCCCTGCGTGGCGGCGCTTACAAGCCGCGCACCTCGCCCTACAGCTTCCAGGGCCTGGGCGAAGCCGGCCTGGAGATTTTGGCCGAAGCGCGCGAAATAACCGGCCTGCCGATTGTGACCGAGGTGATGGCCCCCGAACAGGTCTGCCTGGTGGCGAAATATGCTGACGTGCTGCAAATTGGCGCCCGCAACATGCAAAACTTTGCCCTGCTTAATGCTGCTGGTGAAAGTATGCACCCGGTCTTGCTCAAGCGCGGCATGTCGGCTACGGTGGAAGAATTGTTGATGGCGGCTGAGTATATTCTTTCGCATAACAACAAACGGGTGATCTTGTGCGAGCGCGGCATTCGCACCTTTGAGACCGCCACGCGCAACACCACCGATATCAACGCCATCCCTGTGTTAAAATCGCAAACACACTTGCCGGTGATGATCGATCCCAGCCACAGCACCGGCCACGCCCAATATGTTACGGCCATTGCCCGTGCCGGCATCGCCGCCGGGGCCGATGGCGTGATCGTCGAAGTCCATCAGAACCCGCCCCAGGCCATGTCGGATGGCGCGCAAAGCCTGACGCCGGAGCAATTCAGCGAGATGATCCGCCAGGTGAAGTTGATCGCCGATGCCATGGGCCGCAAAGTCGCCCCGCCCAAGCCGCCGAAGGTCTAGCACATGACCGAAGAGCCTGCCTTTTTTCCCATTTCCAGCCTGGCTGAAGCCCGCGTCGCTATCGTCGGCCTCGGTCTGATGGGCGCTTCGCTGGCGCTCGACCTGCGCGGCCACTGCGCCGAGATCGTCGGCGTCAGCCGCAGCCCCGATACCCTCAACTACGCCCTCGAACACGGCATCGTTGACCGCATCGTAGACTTCGAGGAAGCCTTGCAAGCCGACCTGGTCGTCCTCGCCGCCCCTGTGCGCACGATCATCCGGCAATTGGAACAGATTAGCCGAGCTGAACACCCCCCCCTTGGCGAGGTTCATTCCAGGCCACGCGCCACCGTCGTCATAGACCTCGGCTCCACCAAGACCGATCTCGTCGCTGCCATGCAGACGCTTCCGTCCCGCTTCGACCCCCTCGGCGGGCATCCGATGTGCGGCAAAGAAGTGGCGGGCATCCGTCATGCCGAAGCCGGGCTGTACCGCGGCAAAACCTTCATCCTCACGCCCCTGGCGCGCACCTCGCCAGGGGCGTTGGCGTTGGCGCACGAACTGGTGGCGTTGATCGGGTCGCTCCCGCTGGTGCTGACGCCTGAACGCCAGGATGCGCTGGTGGCGATGATCAGCCATGTTCCTTACCTGGCGGCGGTGGCCCTGGTGCGCGCCACGCAGTCGAAGGGCGAGCCCATGTTGTGGCAGGTGGCGGCTTCGGGCTTTCGCGATACCACCCGCGTCGCCGGCGGCGATGTCACCATGTTCCTCGACATCCTCCTTACCAACCGCACCGCCATCCTCGACGCCCTCAGCACGCTGCAAGGCGAACTCGAACTGCTCTACCACCTGGTAGATGCCGCCGACGAAACCGCCCTGCGCGCCGCCCTCGAACCGCCGCAGCGCCAGCGTTCGCAAATGTTCCAATGAACCTATCAGAAATCAGCAATCAGAAATTAGAAATCAGGCCGTTGGCCCATGCGCTGCGTTCAGCGGTGCGCGTGCCTGGCTCGAAGAGCCTGACCAACCGCGTGCTGCTGCTGGCGGCGCTGGCCGAGGGCGTGACGACGCTCGAAAACGCCCTCTTTTCCGACGATTCGGCGCGCTTCGCCGATTCGCTCGTCCGTCTCGGTTTCGATGTGCAAAGCGATGAACCCGCCGCCCGCATGACCATCACCGGCCTGGGCGGGCGCATCCCGGCACAGCAGGCCGAGTTGTTCGTCGGCAATGCCGGCACCGCCGCCCGCTTCCTGACCGCCATGCTCACCCTCGGCCACGGCGAATACCTGCTCGATGGCGACGCCCGCATGCGCCAGCGTCCCATCGGCGATTTGGTGGATGCGTTGGCCCAATTGGGAGCGCGTGTCAAATCGGTAAATCAACAAATCTGCAAATCATCCTTCACCCCCGCTCCCCAACTCCCCCGCTCCTTGTACCCGCCCCTTCTCGTATTCGCTGACAGACTCCCCGGTGGCCGGGCGCAAATTGCCGGCGACATCAGCAGCCAATATCTCAGCGGCTTGCTGATGGTGGCCCCCTACGCCCGGCAAACCGTCGAATTGATCGTCGTTGGCGGGCTGAACTCGAAGCCGTATGTAGACATGACCCTGGCGGTGATGGCTGATTTTGGCGTGACGGTGGGGCGCACGGGCTACGAGCGCTTCGTGATCGAGCCGCAGCGCTACCGCACGCCCGGCGTCTACGCCATCGAAAGCGACGCCTCTGCTGCCTCGTACTTCTTCGCTGCCCCGGCGGTGTGCGGCGGCACGCTGCGCGTCGAAAACATCACCCGCCGCTCGAAACAGGGCGATATCGCTTTTTTGGAGGTGCTGACGGCGATGGGCTGCACCGTGACCGAGGGGGCAACGTGGATTGCCGTGACTGGCCCCGCCCAAGAACTGCGCGGCGTCACCGTGGATATGCGCGACATCTCCGACACGGCGCAAACCCTGGCCGCCATCGCCCCCTTTGCCAGCACGCCCACCACCATCCGCGGCATCGCCTCGGCCCGCGTCAAAGAGACCGACCGCGTGGCCGCCCTGTGCACCGAGCTAACCCGCCTGGGCGTAAGCGTCGAAGAACATCCCGACGGCCTCACCATCCAGCCCTGCCGCACCATCACCCCCGCCGCCATCGAAACCTACAACGACCACCGCATGGCCATGTCTTTTGCCCTGATCGGCCTGCGCGCCCCCGGCGTCACCCTCATCAACCCCGGCTGCGTTGCCAAGACCTTTCCCGGTTACTTCCAGGCCCTCGAAAGCCTGCGGGATAGTTAGTCACCCATTCACCCTCTCCTCCTCTCCCTCTCTCCCATGCCCCCCTCCTCCCCCCTCTCCCTCGCCCTCAC
>CAZSFD010000059.1:0-31348 GCA_964606085.1 uncultured Anaerolineaceae bacterium | reverse complement strand
CCACCACGCCGCCATCGGTGTAACCATCCACAATCGGAAAATACGTCGGCGCGGCGCTGGTATAAAGCGCCACATTGACCACCTTTTCGCCGCTATCGGAGTCAGGGCCGGGAAAATTGTGGAAAAACTTGGGCTTCCAGGTGCGCGGCTTTTCAGGCACGTCTGAATCATTATCCAGATCGAAAGATGAAATCAGCACCCGCTTGGGCAGGTCGCCCAGCGTCTTCTCGCGGAAGGTCTCGCTGAGAAATTTTTTCAGGGGCGCATTGGAATACTGCGCACCCAACAACTGCCCAACATCCTTGATATTGTCAAATAAGGTATCCTGGAACACCTCGCGGCCCAACTTTTCATACATCTGGCGCACTTCGGTCGGCGGCATTCCCGAAGCCAGCGCCAGGGCAATAATCCCCCCCGTGGATGTCCCCGCGAACATATCCACCATGTTCAAAAAGCCAGGGCGTTCCTTCTCCAATCGCTCGATCAACGTGATCGAAAGCAGCCCCAAAATCCCCCCGCCGTCAAAAGTGAGAATGCGATACGCTGCCATTCCAACTCCTTTCTCATCCACTAATTCAGACCTTCGCTCTCTGATTTTACCCTCCAAAATCCATTCCGGCAAACTTTGGTAAACTAAGCAAGTGGCAAGTGGCAAGTTGCCCCCTGCCCCCTGCCCCCTGCCCCCTGCCCCCTGCCCCCTGCCCCCTGCCCCCTGCCACTTGCTACCTGCCCCCTGCCCCCTGCACCCTGCCCCCTGCCCCCTGCCCCCTGCCCCCTGCCCCCTGCCACTTGCTTCCTGCCCCCTGCCCCCATGCAACCCCTCCTCACCATCAACCTCACCACCCGCCAGACCGCCTCGTACACCATCCCCGCCGACTGGCAGCGCGACTACCTCGGCGGGGCGTCGCTGGCGGCGCGGCTGCTGTACGACAGCCTCACCGCCGAACTCGACCCGCTCAGCCCGGATGCGCCGCTGCTCTTCCTCAACGGCCCGCTTTCAGGCACGGCAGGCCCGGCCACCGGGCGCTTCGTGGTGTGCGGCAAATCCCCGGCTACCCATCTATGGGCCGAGTCGAACTGCGGCGGTTTTTGGGGGCCTGAGCTGCGCGCCGCCGGTTTCGATGGCGTATGGATTACCGGCCAGGCCGCCGCGCCCGTTTACCTTTGGATTCATGATGGCGAAGCGGAACTGCGCGACGCCGCGCCCCTGTGGGGCCTCGACCCCTACGCCGTGCAGGAACGCCTGTCCAGCGAGTTAGGCAGCGGAAAAATCCATGTTGCCTCGATTGGCATGGCCGGCGAAGCGCGCATCCCCTTCTCGCTCATCCTCACCGATCACGGCCGTGTGGCTGGTCGCACCGGCCTGGGTGCGGTGATGGGGGCCAAGCGCCTCAAGGCCATCGCCGTCCACGGCAGCGGCCGTATCCCCGTGGCCGACCTCACCGCCTACATGCCCCTGCGCTCCGACGCCAACAAACAGCTCCGCTCCGACAACATGACCGTCATGCTGCGCCAGCTTGGCACCGGCGGCGCGGCGGACTTTTTCGACTACATGGGCAGCATGCCCAAAAAATATTACCAGCAAGGCACGATGGATGGCGTGGAAAAAATCTCCGGGGCCAGCATGTCCGAGACGATTTTGAAGGGCGTCAGCGCCTGCCACGCCTGCGTGATCGCCTGCGGGCGCGTGGTGCATCTCGATGGCGACGCCCCCGGCAGCAAACGCAAAGGCCCTGAATACGAAACGATGGTCGGCTTTGGCCCGAATTTGCTCATTGATGATCTCGCCATTGTCACCCGCCTGGGCGATCTGTGCGACCGCTACGGCATGGATACAATCAGCATGAGCAACACCCTCGGCCTGGCGTTCACGCTCTTCGAGCGCGGCCTGCTGAGCGAAGCCGACGCCGGGATGCCGCTGCGCTGGGGCGATGCTGCCGCCGTCGAAACGCTCATCCACCAGACGGCCCGGCGGCAAGGGCTGGGCAACTTCCTGGCCGATGGCGCACGCGCCCTGGCCGCCCGCTTCGGCGCGCCGGGCCTCGCCGTGCAGGTCAATGGCCTCGAAGTGGCCTATCACGACCCGCGCGGCTTTTCGGGCATGGCCCTGGTCTACGCCACCTCGCCGCGCGGCGCCTGCCACAACCAATCTGACTACTTCCTCGTCGAAATGGGCCAGACCGACGAAGCCCTCGGCCTCGAAATGCACGACCCCCGCGGTGGGGCCGAAAAGGCCGCCAACGTTGCCCGCCATCAGGATTGGCGCACCGTTTGCAACGCTCTGGTGATGTGCATCCTGGCCAACGTCCCCGCTGAAACCGTCGTCACCCTCGTCAACATTGCCTGCGGCTTCGATCTCACCCTCCACGAACTGCTGCTCACCGGCGAGCGCGCCTGGAATCTCAAGCGCCTGATCAACGGCCGCCTCGGTCTCACCGCCGCCAACGATACCCTGCCCGAACTGCTGCTCAAAGCCTATGCTGAGGGCGGCGCAGCCGCATTCGCCCCCGATTTACCCGCCATGCTCGCCGCCTATTATGCCGTGCGCGGCTGGGATCCCATCACCGGTATGCCCACGCCAGAAACGCGGCAAAGGGTGAAGGTTGGAAAGTTGAAGGTTGAAGGTTAGCAACGGAACTTTCAACCTTCAGCTTGCAACCTTCCCACCTTCAACTGGAGTCCCCCCATGAAACTCGTCTCCGTCTCCCAAATGCAAGCCATCGAACGCGCCGCCGATGCCGCCGGGCTGCGCTATGCGCAAATGATGGAAAACGCCGGCGCAAACCTGGCGCTGGTCGTGCAAGAGCGCTTTGGCAGCTTGCCCGACCGCAGTATTCTGGGCCTGGTCGGTTCGGGCAATAACGGCGGCGATACGCTGGTGGCGCTGGCCTACCTGGCCTTTCACGGCTGGCGCGCCACGGCCTATCTCGTTCGCCCCCGCCTGGAAGACGACACCTTGTTGATGCGCCTGGCTGAAGCGGGCGGGCAAATCGTCATCGCCTGCGACGACCCCGATTGCCGCCAGTTAACCACATTGCTCGACGAGTACAGCGTGATGCTCGATGGCGTCCTCGGCACGGGTATTCGCCTGCCGCTGCGCCCCGAAGTGGCCTACCTGCTGGGCAAAGTCAAAGAAACGCTGCCAAAACTCGTCCCCCCGCCGCTGATCGTCGCCGTAGATTGCCCCTCCGGGGTAGATTGCGACACCGGCGAAGCCGCCCCGCAAACCATCCCCGCCGACCTCACGGTGACGATGGCCGCCGTCAAACAGGGTTTGCTGCGTTTTCCGGCCTTTGGGTTACTTGGTGAGTTGCAGTTGGTGGGGATTGGCAGTTTGGATGGCCTGCCCGAATGGGATCATTTGCACCGTTTCGTGGTGGATGCCGCCTGGGTGCGCGCCGCCCTGCCCAAACGGGCGTTGGATGCCCACAAAGGCACTTTTGGCGTGGCGCTGGTGGTGGCGGGCTGCCTCAATTACAGCGGCGCGGCGCTGCTGGCTGGCCAGGCGGCCTATCGCAGCGGCGCGGGTTGGGTCACGCTGGCCGTCCCCCACCCGCTGCACGCCGCCCTGGCCGGCCACCTGCCCGAAGCCACCTGGGTCTTGCTGCCCCACGAAGATGGCTTCATCGCCGCCTCCGCCGCCGACACCCTGCGCCCGCATCTCGCCCGCCCCACTGCCCTCCTGCTCGGCCCCGGTTTCGGCCTGCAAGAAACCACCGCCCACTTCCTCTCAAAGCTCCTCCCTCCCCCCTTCACCCCTGCTCCCCTGCTCCCTTGCCCCCCCCTCATCCTCGACGCCGACGCCCTCAAACTCCTCATCCGCCTGCCCGATTGGCCCTCGCGCCTGCCTGCCCCGGCCATTCTCACCCCGCACCCCGGCGAAATGGCCGTGCTGACGGGGCTGTCGCCCGACCAAATCCAGGCCGACCGGCTGGGCCTGGCCGAACGCTGCGCGGCCGAATGGGGGCATGTGGTGGTGCTGAAAGGCCCCGGCACGATCATCGCCGCCCCCGATGGACGCACCGCCATCATCGCAGTCGCCACGCCGGCCCTGGCGCGTGCCGGAACGGGTGACGTGCTGGCTGGCGTAATCACCGGCCTGCGGGCGCAAGGGCTGGGCGCGTTCGAGGCTGCCACTGCCGGAACCTGGATTCACGCCCAGGCTGGCCTGCGCGCCGCCGAAACCCTGGGCAGCACCGCCGCCGTGCTGGCAGGTGATGTTCTCTCGGCGGTGATTGAGATTTTCGCAGAAGTAGCTTAAAAAAACAGATTTCCGCAGTCTCGAACACTTCGGAAATCTGTTTTTTCATTACCTGGAGCGCCGCCGCCCGCCGTTCTTGTTGCGCGGTGGGCGTGATGCTTTGGCGTGCGAAACTGCGCCTGGGGCAGGCCGGCCCTCGGGCGGGCTGAAAATGGGGGCGTGGAAGGTTTCCTGGTAGAAATCGTCCAGCAGCATCGCCAGCAGTCCGGCTTCAGCGGCGTTTTCGCCCAATTGACGTGCCAGCGGGATGAAGCGCTCCATCCGTTCGACTTGCAGCTTGTCGCGGCTGCGCAGGCGGGCTTCTAATAGCGTGATGATGCGTTCGGAGACGACGCGTTCCACATCTTCATCACCTGGCAGGGGGCATTCATGAAATTCAATTTTGAACTGCATCCCAATTTGCAACAGTTTGCGCCGCTCCAGCGAGGTCACCAGCGAGATAGCGGTGCCGCTGGCCCCGGCGCGTCCGGTGCGCCCGGCGCGGTGGATGTAGGCTTCGGGGTCTTCGGGCGGCTCGTATTGGAAGACGTGCGAGAGTTCGGGCAGGTCAATGCCGCGGGCGGCCACATCCGTCGCCACCAGAAAACGCAGTTTTTCCTGGCGCACCAGCCCTAACACCTTTTCGCGCGCCGCCTGGGATAAGTCAGATGAGAGTTGGTCGGCGTCGTAACCGAAGCGTTGCAGCACGGCGGTCACGTATTCCACGCGCACTTTGGTATTACAGAAAATCAGCGCCGAGGCCGGGTTTTCCATCTCGATGATGCGGATCAGGCTGCGATCCTTATCCATGCCTGGCACCACCACGTATTGGTGGGCTACCTCGGTAACGTGGATGTGGTCGCTGCTCAGGTTGAGAAAGCCCGGATTCTGGAGGAACTGCCCGGCCAGGCGCATCACCTGGGGCGGGAAGGTGGCCGAGAACATATAACTGCTGACGTGGCGCTTCTGCACGTCTTCGCGGCTGAACGGGCCGCCGGGCAGGTAATCTTGCACGCGGCACATATCGGGGTAGAAGCCCATCGAGAGCATCCGGTCGGCCTCATCGAAGACCAGGAATTGCAGCTCATCCAGGCGCATCGAACGCCGCAGCAGGTGATCGAGTACGCGGCCTGGCGTACCCACGACGAGGTGCGCCCCGGACTTGAAGGCCGCCAGTTGCTCCTCATAGCCCACGCCGCCATAGACGGCCACGCTGTTGACCTCGGTGAACTGGCCGAGGGTCTTGGCCTCGGTGTATACCTGCAACGCCAGTTCGCGCGTCGGCACCAGGATCAACGCCTGCACACTGCGCTTGAGCGGGTTGAGCAATCCGAGCAGCGGCAGCAGGTACGCGCCGGTCTTGCCGCTGCCGGTGCGCGATTGGATCATCATATCGTGTTGCGCAAAGAGATAAGGCAGTGCCTTGCCTTGTACGGGCATCAGTTCGGGCCATCCGGCGGCCTGCACGCCCTTTTGCAGGGTTTCGGGCAGGTCGGCCAGGCGGGCCAGGGGATATTCGGGCAGGGTGGGGGTTTCTTGGGTTTCGGTATCCATAACAATCCTTCGTTCTGATAGTTTTCTTATCGTTATTGTAGCCTCATCGTCCGATTCGCGCCGGGTTCAATTTTCGGCTGCCTGGGATTTTCTGTGACGCACTTCAAAATGAACCACGCATAGCACGAATTTTCACGAATGAAATCCAAAAATCCGTGCAGATTTGTGCGATTCATGGTTCGCTGACGAGGAATCTCTGGAGCATTTGCCTAACCCGCATAAAGCGGAAGAGCTAAAGCGCTTATCCTGGAAATTCTTGCTTTTTGTGCAAGGAGTTGGCGGGTTAGGCACTATTGATGCCTATCCAGGCTGGAAAAGAAGTATGCAATAGGGATTCCTCGTCGCAAAAACCGCTCCTCGGAATGACACCGGAGAACACTTAGCTCGAATGAAACGCACCCAAATCATTTTGCCGTGAAACGTGGACGTAGTGATTGCGGCAGCAAACCGGGTTTGGGTTAACAATTTTGATTGTCGCGGCATATTGATTTCCCCCATTTTTTCATGTATGATGGGTGTACATCGTAACTCGTTCATTGAAACGCCCTACGATGTGAAAGGAGGTGTAAGCAACAAACATGGAAACTTCATACCCAGGAGGAAAGACCGGATAAACACTTTCTGACAGGGTTTCACCTTTTCAGACGTCCCTCCAAGACGCAAGTTGGTTTTCCCCGCTCTTTCCTCCGTCGTTCGACCAGCGGATGGATGCCCTCCATCCGCTTTTTTTATCCTTTGAAATTGGAGTTTGACGATGCAAATTGTGACCGATACCGGCATGGACATGCACCTGCCCCCCGAACTGATGCCCGATATGGAAATCCACGTTGTGCCGCATACCATCACGCTGGATGGCAAGACCTACCGCAGCGGCTTCGATATTCAGGCCGACGAACTGCAAAAGAAGCTCATGGCAACCCCCAGTTTCCCGATCACTTCGCAGCCTTCCGCCGGCGATTTTGCCGAGATGTACCGCAAACTGGTCGCCAGTGGCGATCCCGATATTCTCTCGATCCAGATGTCTTCCGGCCTGAGCGGAACCGTCAACGCGGCCCAGGCTGCTGCGGCCATGGTTCCCGAAGCCAACGTGACCATTGTGGATACCAAGACGCTGTGCGCAGCCCTGGGTTGGCAGGTGGCCGCCGCCGCCCGCGCCCTCAAAGCCGGTTGGCCGGTCGGGCAGATCGTCCAACTCATCCATCGCATTGGCGATGCCACCGAGAGCATCTACACCCTCGACGAACTGAAATACCTCATTCACGGTGGGCGCATCAGTCACATGAAGGGGTTGATCGTCTCGCTGCTCAAAATTCGCCCGCTGATTGGGGTGGAGAAGGTGGAAGGCAAGTATGCCCAGTTGGGCATGGGGCGCACCTTCGACCAGGCGCTCAAGGGTCTGGTCAATGTGATGCAGAAAAAGCACGCCCCTGGCACGCATTTGCGGGTGCAGTTGCTTCACTCGTACAATCCCGAAGGCGTTGCGCGCTTGAAAGAACTGATTGCCCCGCTGTATCACTGCACCTGGATGCCGGTAGATTATATGTCCCCCGTCCTGGCCGCCCACACCGGGCCGAGCATGGTGGGTGTTGCTTACGCGCTGCAATCCACTTTCGATAATTTGCCCTGAGTGGCGCAGGATTAATCTTGCGCTGCCGCATGATAGCGATAATACGCCGCGCACGCCCCTTCGCTCGACACCATCGTCGCGCCCAGGGGCGTCTGCGGCGTACATTCTTTCCCAAAGGCCGGGCATTGCGGCGGCTTCTTCAGGCCCTGCAAAATCTGCCCGGCGATGCAAACCGGTGACTCTTCGGGGGCAATGCCGCTCACCGCGAAACGTTCTTCGGCGTCGAAGGCGGCCAATTCGGGGCGCAACTTCCAACCCGATTGGGGGATCGTACCGATGCCGCGCCACTTGCGGTCGAAATCCATGAACACTTTTTGGAGGATATTTTGGGCTGGGCGGTTGCCCTCCAGCGTGACCACCCGTTCGTAGGCGTTGCGCACTTCCACCACGCCCGCTTCGAGCATCCGCACGGTTTCGAGGATGCCGCGGGCGATGTCGAGCGGCTCGAAGCCCGTCACCGCCATCGGCACGCCATATTGCTCGGCCAACGGCGGATATTGGTGATAGCCCATCACGCTGCACACATGCCCGGCCAGCAAAAAGCCCTGCACGCGGTTTTCGGGCGAGCCGAGGATGGCGTGAATGGCTGGCGGCACACAGACGTGTGAGACCAATACCGAGAAATTGGTCAGCCCCAATGCCTGCGCCTGCACCACGCTCATGGCGTTGGGTGGGGCGGTGGTCTCGAAGCCGATGGCGAAGAAAACGACCTGCTTTTCAGGGTTCTGCCGGGCGATCTTGACGGCATCGAGCGGCGAATAGACCACGCGCACATCGCCGCCGCTGGCGCGCACGCTGAACAAATCCCGCCCGGAGCCGGGCACGCGCAGCATATCGCCATACGAGGTGAAGATCACCCCCGGCTGGGCGGCAATCGCCAGGGCTTTGTCAATCTGCTCGAGCGGGGTCACACACACCGGGCAGCCGGGGCCATGCACCAGCTCGATCTCCGGCGGCAGCAATTGATCCAGCCCGTAGCGCATGATGGCATGGGTCTGCCCGCCGCAGATTTCCATGATCACCCACGGGCGGGTCACGGTGCGCTTGATTTCCTCGATGACGTTGTGAACGAGGGGGGCGTCGCGAAATTCGGTGGTGTATTTCATCGGCATGTCAGGCGGTTTCTTCCAGGGCTTCCTGCTGGGCGGCGGCATCCAACTCCTCGAACAGGCGTAAGGTTTCCAGGGCTTCGGTTTCGTCTACCAAATTCAACACAAAACCGACATGGATGATGGCGTAGTCGCCCACTTTGGCTTCGGGCGTATAGGCCAGGCAGGCTTCGCGCGTCACGCCGCCGAAGTCAATTTTGCCCATCTGAAGGCCATTCGATTCGTAAATTTCAAGAATTTTTCCAGGGACTGCTAAACACATGGCTCAACTCCGTTTTGCCGCAATCACCATCTGCCCCAACGCCACCCCGCCATCATTGGGCGGAACCTGGTGGTGGGTGAGAACGGTGAAACCGGCGGCCTGCAATAATCTGACTGTTTTGGTCAACAAGGTGATATTTTGCCACACGCCCCCCGAAAGCGCAACGTGAGCAATGCCCGTTTCCTGGCGGAGCATTGTCACCACCTGGCGCACCATTTCGGCCACGCCATTGTGGAAACGGGCAGCGATGAGGGGGGTGGGGGTGTGGGTGTGGAGATCGGCGAGGAGAGCATGGAGCAAGGGGGCAGGGGAGATTGGGAGTGTGATGCGTGAGGCGTGAGGCGTGAGGCGTGTTGCATCCTCACGTTTCACGTCGAAGAAATACGCTCCTCTCTCATCTTCATCCACCATCGCCTCGAACTCAATCGCCGCCTGCGCTTCGTAATTGACGGCCTGGCGCACCCCGGCTAACGCCGCCACCCCATCGAACAGGCGGCCCATGCTGGATGTGAGTGGGGTGTTGATGCGGTGGGTGAGTTGATGGCGGATGGTGTCACGTTTCACGTTTTCACGTGTCACGTCTTCGGGTATCAGGTTTTCCCACGCCAGGTTGTTTTGCCACAGCAGCGCCAACGCCACCCGCCACGGTTCGCGGGTAGCCGCGTCGCCGCCGGGCAGGGGGAAGTAAGCCAGGTGAGCGGCGCGCTCGACGCCGCGGTAATCGGCGATCAAAAATTCACTGCCCCAAATGTTGCCATCCGTGCCGTAGCCGGTGCCATCGAAGGCCACGCCGATCACCGGGAAGCTGCCATCCAACCCGTTATCGGCCATCACGGCGGCGATGTGGGCGTGGTGGTGCTGCACACCAATGGCCGGGATTCCCTCGCGTTCGGCGCGTTCCAGTGCGTAGCGTGTAGCCAGGTAGTTGGGGTGGAGATCATAGGCGATTGCTTCGGGCCTGACGCGGAAGACACGCTCGAAGTGGCCGATTCCGTCCTCGAACGATTGCAGCGTCTCGTAATTTTCCAAATCGCCGATGTGATGGCTGAGAAAGGCATAGCGCCCGCGCCCCAGGCAAAAGGTGTTCTTCAACTCCGGCCCGGCGGCGAGGAGGGGGGCGATCTCGAAGGGCAGGCGGATGGGGTCGGGGGCGTAACCGCGCGAGCGACGGAGGAGCAGGGTTGAAGGTTGAAGGTTGAAGGTTGGTGAACTTTCAACCTTCAACCTGGAACCTTCAACCACTCGCGTGACCGAATCATCGCACCGCGTCCGAATCGGCCTATCGTGCATCAAGAACGCGTCGCACAGGCTCGCCAGGTGCTGGCGGGCTTCGTCGTTGTCGGTGGCGATGGGTTCTTCGGAGAGGTTACCGGAGGTCATCACGAGATTTTTGATTTTGGATGGCTGATTGCTGATTGGGGCGTTGGCGAAGAGTAAGTAATGCAGGGGGGTGTAGGGCAGCATGACGCCGATGGTCTCTTGGCCGGGGGCGACTTGGGCGGCGATGGGGCTTGCGGGGCGGCGGCGCAGCACCACGATAGGCCGCTGGCGGCTTTCGAGCAGGTCGCGCTCGGCGGGGCTGACGTAGCAGTGCTGTTCCACGGCGGCGGTGTCGGGCAGCATCACGGCGAAGGCTTTGTCCACGCGCAGCTTGCGGCGGCGCAGTTGGCGCACGGCCTCGGCATTTGTGGCATCGCACGCCAGGTGGAAGCCGCCCAACCCCTTGATGGCGAGAATGCGCCCCGCTGCAAGCATCTCTTGTGCAGTGGCGATTGCCTTGTCAGAACCTTCAACCTTCAACTTTTGACTTTCGACGGTTGAACTTTCACCTTCCAACCACACCCTTGGCCCGCACGCCGCGCACGCCACCGGTTGGGCATGGAAACGGCGGTTGGTGGGGTTGTGATATTCCGCCGCGCAGGCATCGCAGAGCGGAAAATCTTTCATGGTGGTGTTGGGCCGGTCGTAGGGGATGCTTGCGATGATGGTAAAACGCGGCCCGCAGTTGGTGCAGTTGATAAACGGGTAGCGGTAGCGCCTATCGGCGGGGTCGAAGAGTTCGCGCAGGCAGTCGGGGCAGATGCACACATCCGGCGAGATGGGGATAAAATCGCCGGGCTGCGACTCGGAGTGGACGATCTCGAAGGCGGTGAAGCCCTGGGCGGGGATGTCGGTTGTCTCGAAGGTATCTATGCGGGCCAGGGGCGGCGCTTCGCGGCGGATGGCGGCGACGAAGGCCTCCAGGGCTGCGGGCGTGCCGTCGGCTTCGATATCTACCCCGGCGGCGGTGTTGCGCACCCAGCCGGGCAGGTTATGGCGTGTAGCCAGGTTATAGATGAATGGCCGAAAGCCAACCCCCTGGACGATGCCGGTGATGTGGATGCGAAGGCCGCCTGATTTTTTACTCATGGTCTGTGGCGCGTTAATCCCTCGACTTCAAAAAGCCCCCGGATAGATTTCAATTCTGGGTCGCCGGTGAGGAGCGTTGCTTTTTGGCTCAGTGCGGTGGCCGCGGCAAAGGCATCGGCGTACGAAATGGCGTGCTTCATTTTTAGGCGGGCGGCTGCCAAAACGGCTTCGGGGTCGGCGGGAATGATTTGCATGGGGATTTGGCGCAGATCGGCCAGTATCTGATCGGCTTCTTCCAGGCCGTGAACTTTTCCGATGCGGTAATACACTTCTCCCAGGTTGATCATGGATATCGTCAGCGTTACTTCTTTCCTTTGGGCAGCTTGTAATATATCAAGAACCCGCCTTGCAGCGGGTTCTTCGGCTTGCAGGTAGGCCAACACGGCCCAGGCATCGAGCGTGTAAGCGGGTTGATCGGTCATTGGGCGGCGTCTTTGTGGTGTTCTTGTTCCAGGTCGGTCAAGAAATCGTCGTTTTTAAAGCGCCCGTAGAGCGCATCAAGGACTGTGTGCCTTTGAATTGGCTCCAATATGATGCGATTATTTTCAACACGCGCTTCTAACTGATCGCCTGTGGATAAGCCCAAATCTTCTCGCAGACGTTTGGGGATGATCAATTGACCTTTGGATGATAAGCGTACTTGCATGTTGCCTCTTGGATAAGCAGTGTCTTACTTTGTTGGCATATTGTAAGACGCAATAAATCGCCTGTCAACAAGCCGCCGGGTTCTCAGGCGCCCTTCTGCGGGAAGATGAGTTGCAAGCCCTGGCCGCGCTGCTTGAGTTCTTCCAGTTCGGCTTCAGAGAGGGGGGTGAAGTTATCGGCGGCGTCGCAGGCCCACTGGAAGAGGTGAAAGTGGCCGGGGCTGGTGAGGGCGGTGACGGCCGGTTGGCCGTCTGCGCCGGGCAGGGAGAGCGTGAAGCGCAGGGCCAGGGCGGCTTCCTCGGCGCTTTCCAGCGGGGCATACCAGGTCTTTTTCCATTTTCGTTCCTCGCCTTCGCCCCAGGCGCGATGGGCGAGGACTTTGAGCGCCAGAATGCCCATGCCTTTCTGGTTGGCCACCGATAGCACCTGCGGCCCAAAGTGGTTTTGCTGCCAGATGGCCCAGTTGAGCGGGAACAGGATCGTGTCGAAGTCAAAGGCGGCCATCAGATCGAGAGCGGCTTTTTCGCTGTGGGCGGAGAAGCCCAGGTAGCGCACGAGACCTTGCTGGCGGGCCTTGACGAAGGTTTCGAGTGCGCCGCCGGGGGCGAGAATTTGCTGCACGTCATCGTCGGTTGTGACGGCGTGCAGTTGGTACAGGTCGAAGTGGTCGGTTCTCATGCGTCCGAGCGAGGCGTGCAGTTCTGCTTCCGCCCCGGCAGCATCGCGTTTGCCGGTTTTGCAGGCCAGGAAGACGCCGCTGCGATAGGGTTCGAGCGCCGGGCCCAGGCGCTCTTCGGCGTTGCCGTAGGAGGGGGCCACGTCG
The DNA here is from genome assembly GCA_964606085.1 of uncultured Anaerolineaceae bacterium. Classification (GTDB taxonomy): domain Bacteria; phylum Chloroflexota; class Anaerolineae; order Anaerolineales; family UBA4823; genus CAIQJJ01. The sequence goes on along the minus strand of CAZSFD010000059.1, from coordinate 18,679 downwards.
AAGTAGTTGATGCCGCGTTCGATGGCCGCGGCCACGATGCGGCTGGATTCCGCGGGGGTTTCATCCATCACCAGGATGCCGCCAAAACCAACCACGGAGAGCATTTCGGGGGTGGAACCCAGTTTGCGCTTGAACATGGGGTATACTCTTTTCGATATGTCGGGAGACTTCCGAACTTTTCAAAAGTTCGGAAGTCTGTATGCGATGTTTGTATTGTACCAAACCAATTGTGTCCGATTTCGCCATGTTTCCTTTCCACGAAAACGAACTCCATTTTAGCGCCATCCAATCTGCCGGGCCGGGCGGGCAGAACGTCAACAAGGTTGCCACGGCGGTGCAGTTGCGCGTGGATGTGGCCCATTCGCCCTCGCTGCCCGAAGACGTGCGCCAGCGTTTGCTGCGCCTGGCCGGCAGCCGCCTGACCGACGACGGTGTGCTGATCGTCCAGGCCAGCCGCTACCGCACCCAGGAACAGAACCGCCAGGATGCCCTTGACCGCCTGGAAGCGCTGGTACGCCAGGCCAGCATCCCGCCGAAAATACGCCGCCCCACCCGGCCCACGCTGGCCTCGCGCCAGCGCCGCCTGGAGAGCAAGCGTCGCAGGAGCGAAACCAAGCGTTTACGCGCCAAAATGGCGCAAACCTAAGAAACTGCCTTGACCGGTAAAGAAGTGCGTTGCACCTGACTTTTCAGACAGCCTCTAAGAAACTGCCTGTGTCACAAGGCGTAAAATCGGCATAGCCGACTTGGGCAAGGTTGGGATGGGGGTATAATTTGGTTAATAATTCGTTACCCTATCTTATTTGTTTTCTTTTGGAAGTGTATTATGCCTATCAACCGACCATCTCCCAAAGTGTTGATCATAGATGACGATCTCGACACGGTTGGTTTGTTGCGCCTGGTGATGCAGCGGAAGGGCTTTACCGTCAGCACCGCCACCAGTTGGGAAGAGATCGCCGACCGCTTGCGCATTGCCGATGCCGAAAAACGCTCTTTCGACGTGATCATCCTGGATATTATGATGCCTGAAAAATCGGGTTTCGATATTTACAATTCCTTATTGGTAGCCATGCACCCCATGCCACCGGTGATTTTCCTGTCTGCCAAAAGCTCGATTGAAACGATGGTCAAAGCGAAAGAGTTGGGCGCGGCGCGTTATTTGGTCAAACCCACTACGCCCGATAAATTAATTGCCACCATCGAAAGCGTTCTGCAACCATCGTAATGAATGGCCCGGATATGAAAATTTTGATCGTTGATGACGATTACGCCTATCGCAAACTCTTAACCACCATTCTGATCGGACTAAATCACGAGGTTGTCGAAGCCGAAAATGGCAGCGACGCCTGGCAAATGATCCAGGAGTCACCCTATGCTTTTATCATCACCGACTGGATGATGCCCGAAATGAGCGGTGTGGAGCTGGTCAAACGCATCCGCAGCGCCGAATTTCCCCACTATATTTACATTATCATGCTTACCGCGCGCAGCACGCGCGACGATATCATCGAGGGCCTGGAAGCGGGCATTGATGACTATCTGACCAAACCATTCGATCTCGATGAGCTGCGCGCCCGCATTGCCATTGGGGTGCGCATTGTCCATCTCGAGTCACGTTTGCGCAGCACGCTGGCGCAGCTCGAAATTTTAGCCACCTACGACAGCCTGACCAATCTATATAACCGACGCGCCCTCTACGATTCCATTCGTACCGAATGGAATCGCGCCAGCCGGGCCAATAAGCCGATCAGCCTGATCATGCTTGATATTGATCACTTCAAACAAATCAATGACCATTACGGCCATTTGGTGGGTGATGAAGCCATTCGCCATGTGGCGCAAACCCTGAACCAGCACAAACGCTCTTACGACATCATCGGGCGCTGGGGCGGCGAAGAATTTCTGCTGATCTTGCCAGGCACTGACCTTTACGAGGCGGCTTGTGTGGCTGAACGGCTGCGTAAGGCCCTGGGTAGCTCTCCTTTGCGGGAGGAAGGCGGGCAACTTCTGGTCATACGCGCCAGCTTTGGCGTCTCGGGCGGCAGCGCACACGAACCGGGCAGTTTCGACAAGTACATTCAGCAGGCTGATCGCGCCTTGTATCGCGCCAAAAATACCGGGCGCAATCAGGTGTGTACGTCAGATGAATGCGAACACAATTGCTGATCAAGGCCGCCAACGGCCTTGAAGGCAAGCCAACCACGCTGCAATTTCCCCCGTGGGCGGCTCCGACAAACTGGCGGTAATGGGCTGGCTGAGTTTTTCGGCCAGCTTTTCGTTTAAGGTGACAAACGTGACGCGCCCATCGTGCCAGAACCCCGGTAAGAGGCCAATCGCCTGCGGATCGGCAGCCACGGCATCTAACATGGCTTGTGGGTCTGGGGCAATTTGGGCGTTCGAGGGGGGCTGCGCCAGGGCCAGCGCGGCGGCAAACGTACGCCACAGGGGGTCATCCAGCGCATACACCCACACCCGAGCCTCATCGCCATTTTCCCAGGTTTGCACGCTGCCATCGAACAGCCCGCGCAAGGCTTCGCTGGATAGACTGCCCGGCGTACGGCCAGGATGCGGCACGATTACCTGCAACACGGCTGTTCCCAGGGAGAACGTGTGCCGGTTTTCTGGCGCTATGCCCCAATTCAACCAGATTTCCCCGCGCGAAAGTTCAGGCGGCGCAGGCAACTCTTCCCGGTAAAGCGCCAGCCCTGGCTGCTCACGGGCGCATTCGGCCATCGGCTCGGCCAGCGGGCGCAGAGCTGGTGGGTGATAGATGAACAGCGGCTGGAGGCCTGGCGGCGGGGTGGGCGTGGCGGGCTGTTGCACGCCGCATGCACAGAGCAATCCAACCAGCAGCGCCAACGCCAGCCCGTTTTTCACCGTAAAATGCCCGCCAGGACGATGGATAAGGTTGCGGCGATGGCGCAGTAAATGGCAAAATCGTACAGCGAATGCCGGGTGAGATAGCTCAATAGCCATCGGATGGATAGGTATCCTACGATAGCCGCGCTGACGAATCCTGCCACCATGATCGGCAAGAACTCGGCCAGGTTGGCCAGATCGAGCAGCCCAAGCGATTCATACGCCCCGGCAGCCAGCATCACCGGCACGGAGAGCAGAAAGGCGAAGCGTGCCGCGGCGGGGCGGTCGAGGTGACGGGTCATCCCGCCGGCAATGGTCGAACCAGAGCGTGAAGCCCCCGGAATGACCGCCAGCACCTGGGCGCAGCCCACCCATAGCGCATCTTTCCAGCCGAGGCTTTCCAGGCTGCGGTTGCGCTTGCCGACCCGTTCGGCCAGCGTCAGCAGCGCCACCGTCAACCACAGGCGGATGATCGCCTCGTAGACCTGGGTGCGAAACAGCCATTCCACCACCGGCTTGAACAGCGCCCCGGCCAGCAAGGCCGGCAGCGTGCCGAGGATCAGATACCAGCCCAGGCGCGCCTGGGGATCGGCAAACGGTTGGCGCTGCCACAAACCCAGCAGCCAGGCGCGCCCAATGGCCCACAGGTCGCTCCAGAAGTAGACCAGCACAGCCAGCAGCGTCCCCCACTGTACCAGCACGTTGTAGGCAAACACACCCGGCAGATCGGGGTCAATGCGAAACAGGTATTGCGCCAACAGCAGGTGTGCGGTGCTGGAGACCGGGATAAATTCGGTGAGGCCCTGGATGATGCCCAGGATGATGGATTGGAAAAGAGTCATTGTTGGTCGGAATCCGTTTGTTGGGTTTGAAGGGATGCTGCAAAGGCGGCAAAACGGCCCTCCAGGATGGCCTGGCGCATATCACGGGCCAGTTGGACGAGGGTGTGCAGGTTGTGGATGGAAAGCAGCGTGGCGGCCAGCATCTCTTTGGCGGCGATCAGGTGGCGCAGATAGGCGCGGGTGAAATGCTGGCAGGTATAGCAGGCGCAGGCTTCGTCAATTGGGCGTGGGTCACGCGTGTGGGTGGCGTTGACCAGGTTGATGCGGCCCTGGGTGCGCGTCATGACGGCATTGTGGCGTGCCAGGCGGGTGGGCAGCACACAATCGAAGATGTCTACGCCACGCGCCACGCCCGCCAACAAATCTTCTACGGTGCCAACGCCCATCAGATAGCGCGGCTTGTCTGGTGGCAAGATGGGGTCCACCACTTCGAGCATGGCGCGCATTTCTTCTTTGCTCTCGCCCACCGAAAGGCCGCCGATGGCATTGCCGGGCAGGTCGAGCCCGGCGATGAATTCCGCCGATTGCTGGCGTAAATCGGCAAAGACGCCGCCCTGCACAATGCCAAACAACGCCTGGTCGGGGCGGGTTTTGGCCTGCACGCAGCGCTGCACCCAGGCGTGCGTGCGCTGCATGGCGCGTTCGCTATAGGCCCGGTCGTGTGGCGGCGCACATTCATCGAAGGCCATGATGATGTCAGCCCCCAGGTTTTGCTGGATGGCGATGGATTTTTCGGGGGTAAAGCGGTGCAGCGAGCCGTCAATGTGGCTCTTGAAATCTACGCCGTCGTCGTCAATTTTGCGGATGCCCGACAGCGAAAAGACCTGGAAGCCGCCCGAATCGGTCAGGATGGGGTGCGGCCACTGCATGAACGAATGCAGGCCGCCCATCTCGGCCACCAGGCTATCACCGGGGCGCAGGTAAAGGTGATAGGTGTTGGAAAGCACCAGGCTGGCGCCTAATTCGCGCAGGTGAGCGGGCGTCAACGCCTTGACGGTGGCTTGCGTGCCAACCGGCGCGAAAACCGGTGTGGGCAGGTCGCCATGCGGCGTGTGAAAAACGCCGGCCCGGGCGCGGCCATCTTGGGCGAGGAGGTCGAAGTGAAAGGGGGAGTTGGGGGTCACGAAGGCTGATTATACTTCCCTACGCGTCGCTTGGTAAACGAGGGTGTTATAACCGCTAGTCCACATGCTCAACCGCAAAACAAACGAAGTCTCCTTTTGCAGGAGGCGGTTTTTTGTGATTTTGTATTCATCACACTGGAGGTTCTTGTGCGAAAACGAGTTGTCATTACGGCCATGGGCTGCATCAGCCCATTGGGAAACGATGTCCCCACGTTGTGGGAAAACCTGTTAGCGGGAAAATCGGGCATTGGCCCGTTGACCCTGTTCGATACCCGCGATCACGCCTGCAAGATCGCCGCGGAGGTCAAAGATTTTGACGCCGCGGCCACCTTTGGCAGCCGGGAGGCGCGCCGCATGGATCGTTTCACCCATTTTGGCGTGGCCGCCGCCCAACAAGCATTGCGCAATAGCGGCATCGCCGTCACCGATGAGAATCGCGACCGCATTGGCGCGCTGATCGGTTCGGGCATTGGCGGCATGGGCACGCTCTCTGAGCAGATGACGGTCTATCACGAACGCGGGGCCGGGCGCGTCAGCGCGATGCTGGTGCCGATGATGCTGCCCGATACCGCTGGCGGCATGGTGGCGATCTATGAAGGGCTGCGCGGGCCGAATGTCTCTGTTTCGGCGGCGTGCGCCACGGGCAATTATGCCATTGGCATGGCGGCGGCGATCATCCGCAATGGCGAAGCCGACGTGATGCTGGCCGGCGGCGCCGAAGCGGTGGTAACGCCGGTGGCTATTGCCGGCATGGCCAACATGAAGGCGCTGACCCTGACCCACAACGATGATCCGCAGCGCGCCTCGCGTCCTTTCGATAAAAACCGTGACGGGTTCGCCATGGGCGAGGGCGCAGGTGTGGTGGTGCTGGAATCGCTCGAACATGCCCGTGGGCGTGGTGCGACCATCCTGGCTGAAGTAACCGGCTACGGGGCTTCCAATGACGCCCATCACATCTCGGCGCCAGCCGAAAATGGTGAGGGCGCGGTGCGTTGCATGAAAATTGCTCTGCGTGACGCCGGTTTGGATGTGACGCAGATCAGTTACATCAATGCCCACGGCACCAGCACCCAACTCAACGATAAAAGCGAAACGGCGGCGATCAAAACCCTTTTTGGCGAGCAGGCGTATCAGATTCCGATTTCATCCACCAAATCAATGGTGGGTCACTTGCTGGGGGCGGCTGGCGCGCTCGAAGCGGTGGTATGCGTGCAGGCGATTCAAACCGGCCTGGTGCCGCCGACGATTAATTACGAGACGCCTGATCCGGAATGCGACCTGGATTATGTTCCCAACCAGGCGCGCGCCGTCGCTGTTCGGCACGCATTGTCCAATTCTTTCGGCTTTGGCGGCCATAATGCGTCGCTGATCCTGAGCCAATTCGTGGAGGCATGATGAGCGAACCAACCCAAGCCGAAACGCCTGCCGTCGAGACGGCAGCGCCCGCCGAAACCCCCGCCACACGCCTCACGCCGCCTTTTTTGGGGCGCTACGCGCATGTCACAGGCTGGGGGATGGCCGTGCCAGAACGCATCCTCAGCAACGAAGAACTGGCGAGCATGGTGGATACCACTGACGAATGGATCGTCAGCCACACAGGCATCAAAGAGCGCCATGTGGCTGCCAGCGACCAGACCTCGGCCGCCCTGGCCGTAGAAGCGGCGCTCAAAGCGCTCGAAGTGGCTAACCTGAAACCCACTGACCTGGATTTGGTCATTGTCACCTCGGCCACGCCCGAACACCTCTTTCCATCCACGGCTTGCCTGGTACAGGACCGCATTGGGGCGACGCACGCGGGCGCGTATGATGTCCTGGCGGCCTGTTCGGGCTTTGTCTATGCGATGTATACGGCGGCGCAGGCCATTCGCACCGGGGCGCACCAAAATGTGCTGGTGATCGGCGCAGAGACGCTGACGCGCTTCGTCAACTGGCAGGATCGCAATACGTGTATCTTGTTTGGCGATGGGGCGGGCGCCTTTGTGCTGCAAGGCAGCGATGAACCGGGCGGTGTGTTGTCGGGAATTTTGCGTTCCGATGGCTCCGGCGGTGATGTACTTTCGATCCCGGCGGGTGGCAGTTTCAGGCCAGCCAGCTTCGAGACGGTCAGTAAAGGTGAGCATTACATCCAGATGAACGGGCGCGAGGTGTTTCGTTTTGCCACGCGGGTGATGGCGAGCGCCACGCGGGCGGCTATTCAGGCTGCCGGGCTGACGATGGATGACATCGCCTGGCTGGTGCCGCATCAGGCCAATATCCGCATCATCGAGAAGGCCGTGCGCGACCTGGGCCTGCCGATGGAACGCTGCGTGGTCAACCTGGAGCGCTACGGCAACACCTCCACGGCATCTATCCCCATTGCCATTTGCGAGGCCGTGGCCGATGGGCGCATCAAACCTGGTGATCGCCTGGTGCTGGTGGGCTTTGGTGGGGGGTTGACCTGGGCGTCGAGCGTGTTGCAATGGAGCGGCCCGTTCCCCAGCAAAGGCAAGGTGCATCCGTTCCGCTACCGTATCTTGGCGCGGGTGCGTTCGGTGTTGCTGCGCGGCGTGCGGCAGATCGAAGGGGTGATCTGGGGGGGGAAATCGGCAAGTTAGCAAAAGAGCAAGTTAGCAAAAGAGCAAGTTGGCAAATTGCTCTTTTGCTAACTTTATTTGGACAAAACCGGTACAATTTGTTAGAAGCCTGTTAGAAATGCTGCCGGGGGGAGAGAGCTGGATGGCAAATGGTATAATCACTCCACGATTTATCTGAATTGAGATGTATTTTTACATCAAAAGATTGACGCCATGCCTGAAATTTGGGTGTAATCGCCTGAATATGCTGAGGCGGGGTATCTGACATTTACCGTTTTGCTGGAGGCAACTGTGAACCCTGAACGAAGCCGTTCAACTATTTTCTACTTGATTCTCTTTGCCACGATCATCATCCTGGTGGTGTACAGCTTTCAAAATGCCGCTCCCCAGGATTCGGTCAGCATCAACAAGGTGGCTGGTGATATTCAGGCTGGTCTTGTGTCGCGCGTGGTGCAAGATGACAGCCGCTTGCGCGTGATTTACCGCGATGCCAAGGAATTGACTTCGTACAAAGAACCCGAGACGACCCTGGTTGAGCAGTTGAAGCAATTGGGCGTGACGACGGAGCAGCTTGCCTACGAGAAGGTCATGATCGAAGTCAAGCCGCCAAGCGCCTGGTTGGGCATTATCACCGCCCTGGGCTATATTTTGCCATTCATCTTGTTGGGCGGCGTTTTTTGGTTCATCTTCCGCCAGGCGCAGGGCAGCAACAACGCGGCCATGTCATTTGGCAAGAGCCGCGCCCGCATGTTCACCGGCGACCAGCCCACGGTCACGTTTGAAGATGTGGCCGGGGCAGACGAATCGAAGGAAGAACTGAAAGAAGTGGTCGAGTTTCTGCGCGAGCCTGAGAAATTCATCTCGCTCGGCGCGCGTATTCCTAAGGGCGTGTTGCTGGTCGGGCCTCCTGGAACGGGCAAGACGCTGCTGGCCAAAGCGGTTTCTGGTGAGGCGGGCGTGCCGTTTTTCTCCATTTCGGGTTCGGAATTTGTGGAAATGTTCGTTGGTGTGGGTGCTTCGCGCGTGCGCGACCTGTTCGAGCAGGCCAAACGCCACAGCCCGTGCATCGTTTTTGTAGATGAAATTGACGCCGTGGGCCGCCAGCGCGGCGCCGGGTTGGGCGGCTCGCACGATGAACGCGAGCAAACGCTCAACCAGATGCTCGTCGAAATGGACGGCTTTGACACCGACACCAATGTCATCATCGTCGCCGCCACCAACCGCCCCGACATCCTCGATCCCGCCCTGCTGCGTCCGGGCCGCTTTGACCGCCGTGTGGTGCTGGATCGCCCTGACATCAAGGGGCGTGAGGCGATCCTGAAAGTGCATGTCAAGGGTAAGCCGCTCTCTCCCGAAGTGGATTTGGCCGTGTTGGCCCGTTCTACGCCGGGTTTTGTCGGCGCTGACCTCGAAAACCTGGTCAACGAGGGCGCTATCCTGGCGGCTCGCCGCAATAAGAAGAACATCGGCCAATCAGAATTGGAAGAGGCTATCGAACGTGTGATCATGGGGCCAGAGCGCAAGAGCCGCCTGATCAGCGCCGAGGAAAAGCGCATTGTGGCCTACCACGAGGCGGGCCATGCGGTGGTGTTGAACGCCTTGCCCGAGGCCGACTCGGTGCAGAAGGTATCCATCATCGCCCGCGGCATGGCTGGCGGTTACACCCTCAACCTGCCCGAAGACGACCGCACGCTGATGGCGCGCAAGAAGCTCTTCGCCGATATGGTTGGGCTGCTGGGCGGGCGCGCCGCCGAAGAGATTATCTTCGACGACATCACCTCGGGCGCATCGAACGACCTGGAGCGTGTCACCCGCATGGCGCGGGCGATGGTCACTCGCCTGGGCATGTCAGACAGCCTCGGCCCGATGGTGTATGGGCAGAAAGAAGAGTTGATCTTTCTGGGCCGTGAAATCTCTGAGCAGCGCGACTACTCGGAGAACGTGGCCCAGCAAATTGACGCCGAAGTGCGCCGCCTGGTCAACGAAGCTCACCAAAAAGCGCTCGACATCCTCAACCAATATCGTGACCGGTTGGATGCCGTGGCGACCAAATTGCTGGAAGTGGAAACGATCTCGCGTGATGAGTTCGAGTCCATTTTCCCCCCGCCGACCCCCAAACGCAGCGGTACACCGCTGCCGCAGGCAATTTAGCTGCGCATAGCCTGGTTTCGACAAGCTCCGGTTTCGACAGGCTCAACCGGCGCAATCCAGATCAACCGGCGAGGCGATGAAGATACAAAGGCACACAAAGGAACCCCTTTGTGTGCCTTTTGCTAAACAGGAGAGATACCCATGCCAGGCTTTTACCACCACCCAACCCCCGGCCTGCTGCGAATCGCTGGCGAGCACCGCCGTGATTTTTTGCAGCGCCAAACCAGCAATGACCTGCGCCCGCTTGCGCCGGGGCGCGCCATCCAAACCGTGCTGACCTCACCCACGGCGCGTATCCTGGATGTGTTGACGCTGATCGAAGCGGGCGAAAACCTGTTGGCGATCACGCTGCCAGGGCGGGCCGAGGCTACGGCGCGCTTCCTCAAGAGCCGCATCTTCTTCATGGATCGCGTGACCGTGGCCGATGAAAGCGCCGCCTGGCAGCAGGTGGATGTGTTCGATCCTGATTCGGCAATCAAGCTGGTTGGCACAATCCCTGCGGCGGGAGATGTGGCGAAAACCGAATGGGGATATGTGATCGGCAATGGCGGGCTGACGGATGATGGCTGGCGGCTGCTATTCCCCGCGGAGATGGCGGTGCTTATCCCTGGCGGCGTGGTCTTGACCCCGCAAGCGTACGCCGCCCATCAGGTTGAATGCGGCCATCCATCCCCCGCCGCGGAACTGACCGAAGCCTACACGCCGCTCGAAACGGGTCTGCAAGCGCTCGTTTCTGAGAACAAGGGCTGTTTCACCGGCCAGGAAGTGCTGGCCCGGCAGGTAAACTACGATAAAGTCACCCGTCACCTGGCTGGCATTCGCTTGCAAGCGCCCGTGGACGTGGGAACGCCCGTGACCGTGGATGGCAAAGCGGCGGGTGAAATCACCTCCAGCGCGGTTTCGCCGCGTTTCGGGGCGGTTGCGCTGGCCGTGCTGCGCCGTCCGCACCACGAGCCGGGAACCGCGGTGATGGTGGGCGATGCGCCTGGGGTGGTGGTGGCGCTGCCGTTTTCATTGTAGGGCGAACTGTTAGTTCGCCTGTGACGAGCGAACTAACAGTTCGCTCTACAAAAAAGCGGCTTCCAGAAAGTTCTGGAGGCCGCTTTTGGTTGCGTTAGCCGGTCGGTTATTCGGCCCGGATGGTGATCTTTCCGCTGGCGGAGCGGCCCCACAGGGATTCGTTGTACATGGCGTAGGCTTCGGCGGGCAGGGCGGCAAATGCGCCGGGGCGGGTGGCGCGTGCCAGGTAAGTGTATTCGTGTTTGCCCTTGTCCATCTCGGTGATGAAGAAGCTCACCCGGTCGGCGCGGATTTCTTTGTTGTTGTAGCCGTAATCTTCCCAGAAGAACCATTCATCGTAATAGCCATCGGCGTTGAAGACCATTTCGTGGCTGGTGTTGTTGAGCTTGTCGTTGAGCGCTTCCAGGCCGCCGGGCAGGTGGTCTTCGACGATCATGTAGGAGCCATGCTCGGACAGGTTGACGGTCAGGCGTACCAGCACCAGGTCGCCCGCGGCAACCTGCTCGATGGGCTTTTTCGTTTGGGGGTCGAGGTATTCTCGCTGAATGGAAACCGGCCCCGCTGCCGGAACTTCGGTTTGCGAGAGATACACGCGCTGGATCAGGCGGTAATACACCTCGCCCTCGCCGCCGATCTGTCTGACGCTCAGATGGTTGACGCCCGCTTGCAGCCTATCGAAGGGAATATCCACGTTCAACATGGGCTGCTGGACAGCGATGGTGGCGGTCATCAGCACGCTGCCGTTGATTTCGATTTGCAGATCGGTGGCTACCAGGCGCTCTTGAACCGCTTGCAGGTGGTCGGTGAGGGCGAGGATGGCGTAGGATGTTTCATTGGTGCTGCCCCATCCATAGGGTTGGCGCTGATCCATCAGCCACGCCACCGCGCCGGGGATGAGTTCATTTTGCGGATCAATTTGCACGAAGGCACCCAGCACCAGGGCGGTGGTGCGGGTGGTGGAAGACATCGTTTTGGCATGGTAGTGCCCGTCACCGGATGGCTGCGGCCAGTAGGCCAGGCCGTCTTTCTGCGTGGCCGTGGTTGCCAACACGGCGAGAATGGCGCGGGCTGGTTCGTCAGCGCCGAGTTCGTGATAGGCCAGGGCAAGGGCGGCCTGGCTGAAGGGGTCGAGTTCGCGCAGGGAGGCGGCGTTGAGGGCGTCTGTGGCGGCACGGTCACCATGCCCGGCGACGGCCATGCTGTACAGGGCGTAGGCGCGTGTGCGGATGTCCATCTCGGCCAGGTGTTGGCGCAGCCAATCGGCGCCGCGGGCGATCACCTGTGGGTCTATCTCGTAGCCAGCCTCGGCAGTGACGGTCAGACCGAAGACGACCCAGGCGGTCTGGTAGGCGTCGGTGGCGTCGTCGTACCACCAGCCCCAGCCGCCGTCGTTGTGCTGGTAGCCGTAGAGGCGCTGCACGCTGGCACGGATCAGCGGCTCGAGGGCTTCTTTGCGCCCCGCATCGCCAGCGGCCAGCTTCTCGAAGGCGCGCCCAACCACGGCATTGGGCAGGGCGCGGCTCATCGTCTGTTCGACGCAGCCGTAGGGGTAGCCGGTGAGATATTCCAGCCCTTCGAGCAGGCTGCCAGCCACGGTGCGGCTCAACTCCAGGCGGACGGTGGACAGGCTGAGGGCATCGGGCGGCAGGGGGATGATCGTGTTGTATTCGCCCGCGAAGGAGCCGGTTTCGGCGGCGATCTCTGGCACGGCCAGCGGTTGGATCGTCAGCGGCAGTTGCACGGCATCGCCCACCGTCCAGGCCACGCGGCCACGGTCAACTACCGGCATCTGGAACGTGGCGAACGTGACCTGCGGCTCACCCGCGGCCAGCACGTTGGCCGCCCATTCGACCAGCTTCACTTCGCCCGCCGCCAACGAGACCGGGATGAGCGCTGTGCCGCTAATGGCGACGCTGGCATCGCTGACCTGCACGGAAGTGAATAGATCGAGCGGGCCAGCGGTGTAGTTGTGGACGAAGGCGGAGAGCGTGACGGCATCGCCCACTGTCAGCACACGCGGCAACTGCGGGCGGATGACCACCGGTTGCTGGGTGATGACCTTGTGCGTGGCCTCGCCGACCAGGGTGCTTTTCGTCACCGCCCGCACGACGACGCGCCAGGTGGTGAGGTTATCGGGCAGGTTCACGGTGACGGTGGCGACGCCGTTTTTGTCGGTGGTGATGGCGGGAATCCAGAGGGCGGTATCGGGGAAATCGGCGCGGGGGCTGAGGCCAATGTCGTCGCTGCCACCGCCACCGCCACGACCAGCTACGACAATGACGCGGTAGGGGGCATACGAATTGAAGGTATTGGTGCTGTTGGGGCGTGGCCCATAAAAATGCTGGAAGATGGGTGGTGCAAGCTCGTCGCTCAAGGCGTAAATGGCTTCGTCTACCAGCGCCAGCGAGAGTTCAGCTTCCACAGGTTGGCCCTGGGCATTGGCAACGGTCATGGTGAAGGTGGCGCTTTGACGGGGGGTGTAGGTGGCCTGGTCGGAGACGATAGATACATTCAGGGCTTTGTCGCTGGCATCCACGGTCAGGTTAACCGTGGCGCGCAACAGTTTTTGGTCGGCCCAGGAATTCTCCCAGAAATAATAATGTCCCCAGTTCCCTTCCTCCCCTTCCGGCGGGTAAAGCGGCTGTTCTTTCCAGGCATTGACGGTGATGAAAATGTTGGGGGCGTCTTCCGGGATGATCTCTACCTCTACGACGGTCAAGGGCGGGGTGAGGGTGATCGGCTTCACCCGGTTGACGCGCCCGCGTTCAAACGTGAGCAACGCCGGGCCGTCGAAGCCTGACTCGATCAGCAGTTGGACAGTTTCGTAGGGGCGGGTTTCGCTTTGTGCGGCGCTGATGGAGAGTTGATCATACGTAAGGCGGCTGGCCCAGGGATCTCCGGGAGTGTAGACATACACATAGCGGTTGTAGCGTACTTCATTGCCGCGGCTATCGCTGCCGGCCAGGTTCAACTGGTAATACCCGCTGAGCGTTGGCGTGAAGGTGGTTTGCACCTGGCCGGTGGCATCGGTGGTGAGTAAGGTGGGTGAAATCACCGGGGTATAGTTGCCATCCCAGCGCGATATACTCAATGTCATAGCGCGGCCTGCCAGCGGCTCACCATTGATTTTGATGGCTTGGGCTGTGATGGTGATCGGTTTTCCAGTGGCTTTCAAACCAGTGCCGCTTACCAGGGTGAACTTTTCTGCAACGTTATACACACGCTGGATCGTATACGCGCTGACGACCTGCCCGCTGCCATCGTCGAGGGTGACTTCATAGCCCCAGGCCACGGACCGGGCGTTGCCATACCAACTATCGGGATCGTAAAAGAGATACCAGTCGTCGTAAACGGCCTTGTCAGAAAAGACAAACTGACCATTGGCATCGGTTTTGGCTGACTTGCCAGCGCCCTCGAAGGGAAACCACAACCAATCGTTTTCCGAAGCGCATGCTTCCCACCAGCAGTAGTTTTTTTGAAGGCGATATTTCTTGATCGTAACGGTGGCGTTGGCAACCGGCTCACCGAAGAAATAATCGGCCTGCACGGTGAGTGTGAATGGGTCGCCTACGACATATTGCGCCGCGTCTGTGCTGATGCTGACCTGGATTTCGGGTTTGCGATAATCTTGTACTTTGAAGGGCTGGCGGAAACTGGTTTGAGCGATACTGGCTTCGATGGTATAGCTGCCGGTCATCGCCCCATCGGATAGAACAACTGCGCCATTCACACTGCCGAAGTCGTTGGTTGCCAGGGAAAATGTTTGGATGATGTTATCGCGGGCATCTCGCACGCGCACGGTGATGGGCGTTCCCGCGGGTGGCAGGGTATATTTCACATCTCGTTCGGCGCGCACGATGGCCTTGAAATTTACTGTCTGACCAGGGCGATAAATGGGGCGGTCGGTGTATGGGTAAATGCGATAGGGCAGCGGTTGGGGCGCGGTTGCACCTCCTATCCACCAGCCCCAATAGGAGTAGTCGCCCCACACGCCTTCCAGCCCGGTGATGGCAAACTCGTTTTGGGGTGTGCGTGCTACCACCAGCAAAGGTTCGTAGCCTTCGGGGATGGTGGTGCGGTAGAGGCCGTCGGCATCGGTTTGGCCGGTGCGAATCTTTTCGCCTTTTTTCGAGTAGAGGCGCACTTCGATGTTAGGGATGCTCTCGCCACTGCTGTCGGTGACCCAGATCAGCAATTCGTTGCCGGCGCGCTTAACCATCAGCGCATTTTCGGTCAACACGACAAATAGCTGCCCGACCGAGTCGCCATCAGCATTTTGCATATCCAACACGTACAAACCAGGCGGAACATCGGCGGGCAGATAAAGCTCCGGAACATCGGCGCGAGGATTCATCTCTTCGCGCAGCCATGTCCATTGGGCAGTCAGTTCGCCATCGGTGGTGGGGATCGTTCCTTTTTGCAGATCAACATGAATCGTGAAGTAATCGCGGTAGCGGGTGATAAATGTGGCCAGGTCAAAGCGATACAATGAAAAAATGAATTTTTCTTCTTCAGCGCTTTGGAACTGTATCACACGTGGGCCGAGCGAATCAACCACCTGGATGTTGGGGCCACGTTCGCCAAAGCCGCTTTTGAACGACATGCCATCTACGTAACACGCGATTTCGATCTCATTCCGTAAAATCACCCGCCCATGCTGAGTTTTTAGCACAGGCGAGAGGCGCACCGTGTAGGCCGAACGGTTCCACCCATCCCCTTGCAGCGGCAAGGCGGGTTGAAAAACCAGCGTGTTTTCGTTCCAGGTAAAACTGCCTTCAACGGGCGGAACCATCTCGAAAGCGGCTTCCGCGCTGGCCCGATCAACCGGCGCGGTAAACTGAATTTCGATGGTATCGGTAACGGTATCTGCGACGACATACTCTGAATTGGCGATGGGCGGCGGGGGAACATAAGTGATTGGCGCAAGGGTTGGCAAGGGGCGGCCATCTTTGTCGAGCAATTCGTCCTTGAAGTAAATGACGGCAGTTCCCCAGGTATCCATGGCATTGGTGGGGGTCAGGCGAAGGGTGAAATCATCGTCCCAACCCAGCGTACCCGAAATGGTCGGGCTGATCGTCAGGGCGGTTTCCACACGTTGGCGATCCATCGCCTCGCTAAAGGCAATCACAATTTCAGTTTCGCCAGATGATCGGAAAGTATAGGCGGTGAAGGCTGGCGCTGCCACACTCCAGGCATAGGCATCTTCCATCTGAACGCCATCGGCAGCGGTGGCGCTGGCTGAAAGCGTGAAAGCCAGTTGCTGGCCGGGTGTCAACCCTTCAGCGCTGGTGATGATCAATGTATCTGCTTGCCAGGTCAGGCTGATGGGAAGCGCCGGTTGCATGCCCAATGCCGTCGCCACGCTGTCTGCATCCATCGGGCGATTGAAGGTCAGGCTGGTGTTTAGCAAACGCCCTGGTTGGGAGCTGTGAGCGATGACCTGGGGGCCGTGAGCGGCGGTCAATTGCCAATCGGTGCTTCCACCAAGGTTTTCGCCGGTGGCAGTGATCAGCTTCGGGTTGATATAGATGTGATAGGATTGGCCGCCCTTGAGTTGGGCTGCCGGTTGAAAGGTCAGGGTGGTGTCATCGTCGGCCCAGGCAGCCTCGCCCTCGACCCACGGGAAGGTCAGCAGGGCGGGTTCGCCGCCGGTGCTGGCGATATCCATCGGGACGCTGAAGTGCAGCACGATGGGTGCGATGGGCGAAAAGGCCGAGAGCGTTTGCGCGGCGTCCATCCAGGCGTAGGGGCTGGCTGGCGTGGCCGTGCTGGTGGCGGTGGCCGTGGGCGAGGCGGTGAAGGTGGGGCTGGCGGTCGGTGAAGCCGTGCGCGTGAGCGTGACGGTGCGCGTGGGATAGCGCGTGCGGGTGGCCGCCGCCGTGGGCGAGGCCGCCAAAGTTCGCGTCGGCGGAACGGTGGCGCTGGGCCGCACGGTGGGCGTGGCAGAAGCATCCAGCGCGGCGGACGATGGCGTGGTGGGCGTCAGCCGGTACAGGAAGATGATGCAGGTGATGAGCAGAGCGAGACGTGCCAGGTGTTTGAACATGTGACCCTCCCGGTCGAAAGTAGATGCCTGCGTGTGGCAGGATGATTTTACCGCTACCACAGACGTATAACGGATCAGTTTGTTTCCGAAAGTTGACAGGGGCAACCTTCGCGGTATAATTCCGCTCGCTTAAAGCACGGCCCACTAGCTCAATGGCAGAGCAGTTGACTCTTAATCAATTGGTTAGAGGTTCGAATCCTCTGTGGGTCACAAAAGAACGACTGTTCAAACAGTCCCCCAATCCTTTGTGTAGGTGCGTGCATTGCAGGAGAGTGAATGATGCCCTACACAAATTTGTTTAAGCTCCAAGTTATCCGAACCACCATGCCAGACCTTGCCAATTACCTGACCACGCAAGAGGCCGCGCAGCAGTTGCAATTTCACATTGAGCATGTGCGGCGGATGTTGCGCGAGGGAGATTTGGATGGAAAAAAGATAGGGTATATGTGGTTTGTAACCAAAGAATCAATAGATCGGTATTTGAAAGAAACAGCCGACTTAAGTAAGTTTGATCCTCGTAGAGGTAACGACTAAAACGCCCGTCAAATCGCTTGACGGGCGTTTTTTTCTTATGGTATCTTGTTGTATCAATACAATAAGTATGCAGGCGTTCAAAGCGCCTGTTATTTTTATCCAAACCTGTTGTATTGTCACAGTGCCTTGTTAGCTATATACCCTACCCGCCCGGCGGTGCGAACCACGACAAGAATCAAGGCCAATGAGGGAGATGGGAGGTAATCCAGGGCGATAAAATTCTGTCCCCACTTTTTGGATCGCTTATTTCCTGTTCAGCGAATGCACATATAAGTCTTCCACTTCTTTCCTTGCCCAGAGGGTTCGGCGCAAAAACTTCAAACTGGATTTGATTTGGACTTTGGACAACCCAAATTATCTCGGTTCTGAAAACCGAGAGCCAGCACCTTGAAAATTGATTGATGCGAGCCGGTTTCAGGTCGCTGTCGGTTGTTTAGCTGCCTTTTTGACCACCGACAACTGTGCTCGGGGCGGCATCTTGGCACCTTTGCTGCGTCCGGGTGAATTACCTCGGCGTTTGGGGGCTGCGGCCGGTGTCCCAATCTGGCGAATAATTCGCCCGAAGCCTCGTTGCGTGGCGGCTGGGGAAGCTACGCCGTTTTGTGCCTGGGGCAAATAGCGTTCCCAGGGGTTGGGTAAGCTGGTTGCCAGGTGGCGGGAGAGCCAGAGTTGAATATAGGCAATCTGAACGATCTGCCACCAATTCACCTCGCGCGTTTCTTCTGGGGTTTGGAAAGCCGTCAGCAGGAGGCGTTGTTTGCCAAAGCGGAAGAAGTGTTCCAGATCGTAGCGCCTGGCATAGGCTTCCCAGATTTCGACCAGTGATAGTTCGCCACGGCGTTTGCCAATGGCCAACAACCACATTTCTTTTTTGTGGATGGGTTTGCCGTTTGCGTCCAGCACCCGCACTCGCACTAGCGTGAAGGGTGAGCGATGCATCGGGACATCCTTTTTGCCTCGTCGCAGGAGATCATGCCAGCCCTGCAATTCGACGATGAAGGTGCGCCCGCTGCGTGTGGTGAAGGTGGTCTGGGCCACTTCGTCTGGCTCGCCCCAGGTATTGGGGTCGTTGAGCTTGAACGGTTCGCCATACCAGGTTGGATGCCCAGCCTCAGCCGTGTCTGGCGTAATCGGTTCTGGCTGGCGGTAGACGACGCGATTGCCTGGCAAACGCACCACTGTGACCAGATTTGCGATGTCGGCGACCGCTCCCAGGTGTGACACGCCGTTGTAACCGCTGTCTTCCACATTCACACACATGGCGCTGTGGAAGGGCAGGCTCTCGTCTGTCACCACCAGACGGATTTGTTCAGCCGCCACCTGGCTTGCCTTTTCGTCACTGCCCACCCGCCGCACATTCAGGGGCACGATCCAGGGTGCATCGGTGGGCTGCTCCTTCTCCGGCAAGACCGCCAGGACGGAGGCATCACGCTCAATGGTGACTGGCTTGTTGCCCTGCAGCGTATTGGGTTGGTGGTGTGGTGGTAAACTAAATTTGGACACAAAAACAGATGCTTGATAGCTACAACT
>CAZSFD010000058.1:0-32632 GCA_964606085.1 uncultured Anaerolineaceae bacterium | reverse complement strand
CCCCTCTCCACCGGCGAACAACTGCGCCTGGCCCGTGAAAGCCGCAAGCTCTCACTCGAACAGGCCGCCTACCAGACGCACATCCGGCAGCGCTACCTGACCGCGCTCGAAACAGATGATCTGAGCCAGTTCCCCTCGTTGGCCCAGGCGCGTGGTTTCTTGCGCACCTATGCCGGTCACTTAAACCTGGACGCCGAAGCGCTGATTAACCTGCTGGATGGCAAATCAGTCAGCGCCGAAGCAGCCCCGCCGCCGGCCTCTGCCCCAGCCGAAGCGCCCATTGCCAACGAAGAAGAACCAGAGCCGCCGCCCGTGGCCGCCGGAGATGCCAGTTTCATCGTCATCGGCCAGAAATTGCGCGCCCAACGTGAGTTACTGGGGCTTTCCATCGAAGATGTCGAACGGCACAGCCACGTCCGCACCCATTACCTCCAGGCGCTGGAAGCCGGGCGCATTGATGACCTGCCCTCGCCTGTGCAGGGACGCGGCATGTTGACCAACTACGCCGCTTTCCTGGGCCTCGACCCCGACCCCCTGCTCATGCGCTATGCCGATGGCCTGCAAGCGCGGCTGAGTTTTCGCCAACGCCTGGCCCGCCCGGTCAAAGCCGCCCGACCGGTCGCCCCGCCCGGCACGCCCCGCCCGCGCTTACCGCTCGATCTGATTTTCGGCGGCGGCCTGGCTTTGGCGCTGATCGCCTTCATCGTGTGGGGGGCGGTGCGCATTTCGCAAATCGTCAGCCAGGTCACGCCCGAAGCAACCGGCCCATCCATCGCCGTGGTGCTGTCGGGAGAAGACACACCAACACCCACGGCCACACTCAGCGCAAGCGGCGTCGTCACCGCAACGCAGGCAACCGCCACGTTAGCCGCCCCCCTGCAAGACGTAAATTCAACGCCAACGCCCGCGGACGTCATGCCCACCCTGGGCAACGCCCCCGTCCAGGTGTATATCGTGGCTTTGGGGCGCAGTTGGCTGCGCGTGAGCGTGGACGGCGCGGTTGAATTTGAAGGACGCACACTGCCCGGAAGCAACTACCCCTACACGGCCAACGAAAGCATCATCATCAAAGCGGGCAACGGGGCAGCGCTCAAGGTGGTCTACAACCGCACCGACCTGGGGGTGCTGGGCGGTTGGGGCGAGGTGGTCGAACGCGTTTTCACCGTCTCTGGCATACAACTGCCCACGCCCACCATTACACCCACGCCGCCGCCCGCCACCGCCACACCCCCAACGACGCCAACCCCTGCAATAACCCCGATCCCTTGAAAAGGGAACAGGTGGCGAATTATTAATTTTCAACTTTCCCCTTTACCGTTATGGCTAAAAAATCTTTCTATCTCATCTCCCTGGGCTGCGCCAAAAACACCGTCGACTCCGACTCGATGGGCCAATTAATGGTGGATGCCGGATACCGGCTGGTGGCAGACCCCCAAAAAGCGGGCGTGCTGATCGTCAACACCTGCGGATTTATCGGCCCGGCCCGCGACGAATCATACGAAACCCTGGCCGAACTGGCCGAACAAAAGCGCCCCGATCAACTGCTGATTGCCGCCGGCTGCCTGACACAGCGCTACGGGGCCGAGGTGACCCGCCGCGTCCCTGGCATAGATGGCGTCCTCGGCACGCGGCGCTGGATGGACATCGTGGAGGTGGTGCAGCAGCTTCGCCGCGGCCCGCACCCGCAGCCGCTCTATCACCTGCCTGAGGTGGCTACCGTCGGCAGCGACGAAAAAGGCACGCTGCGCGCCACCATTCAAGGCGGCAGTGCTTACCTGAAAATCGCCGATGGCTGCCGCCGCCCGTGCGCCTTCTGCGCCATCCCACTGATCAAAGGCACGGCCGTCAGCCGCCCATTAGACGTGCTGATCGAAGAAGCCCAAAGCCTGCAGGAAGCCGGCATCCACGAACTCAACCTGATCGCCCAGGATACGACCGATTACGGCCACGACCTCGGCCTGAAAGACGGCCTGGCCACCCTGCTCGAACGCCTGAGCGACGAAGTCCCCGGCCTGGATTGGATCCGCATCCTGTACGCCTACCCCGGCTATGTCACCGACCGGCTGATTGATGTGATGGCTACACGCCCAAACATTGTGCCTTATCTCGATATGCCCCTGCAGCACGCCCACCCCGACACGCTGCGGCGCATGAAACGCCCCGCCAACATGGAGTGGGTCTATAAGACCCTGGCCAAAATGCGCGCGGCGCTGCCCAGGCTGGCCTTACGCAGCACCTTCATTGTGGGCTACCCCGGTGAAACTGAGCAAGAATTCCAAACCCTGCTCGATTTTTTATCCGAAATCCGCTTCGACCGCGTCGGCGCGTTTCAGTTCTCGTTCGAACCGGGCACCAGCAGTGAACCCTTGGGCGATCCGATCCCTGCCGAAGTGAAGGAAGCGCGCTACGATCAACTGATGACCCTGCAGCAAAGCATCTCGCTCGAAAAGAACCAGGCTTTTGTAGGCCAGACGTTGGATGTGTTGATTGAGGGAGTGGATGAAAGCCAGGGCATCACCCTGGGCCGCAGCTATCGCGACGCCCCCGAAATTGACGGCATGATCATCATCGAGGGCCTGGCCCCGGTCGGCGAGATCGTTGCCGTGCGCATCAACGGGGCCATGACCTATGATTTAACCGGTACGCTGGCTACGCCGTCCTAGCCCAGGCCGTCAGCAGCAGCACAAGCGCGGCCAGGAGCAGGTTAAGGCGCAGCAGCCAGATATTTTGGCGGTGCAGCTTCTCAGCCTGGGGCGCATCCAGGCCCTGCGTCTGGCGCAAAGCCGCGCGTGCCAGACCCGGCAGCACCCCCCAGGTCAGCACCGCGCTGACCACCATCATGCCCCCATAGGCCAGGTGTTTGAGCAAGATCGCCATTGCCCAGGGCGTGTTGATCGCCAGGAAGCCCGTGTAGTGGGGGCTGGCGCTCATCTGGAACATGCCCGTGGCGGCCAGCACAATCAGGCAGAACCAGCCCAAGGGGTCGAGGCGGCGCTGGATGGCCTGCATCAGGCTGGCGAAGGCTGGCGCATCCAGGCTGCGCTGTGCGGCCGGGATGATCAGCAGCATCACCGCCGCCATGCCGCCTAACCAGAGGACAGTGGCAAGCATGTGCAGCCAGTAGAGGATGGTGAGTGCCCAGGTGGGAGGGAGCATGGGGGGAAGGGGGGCGTGGGTGAAGGGGTGAAAGGGTGAGTATCCACCTTGTCACCCCTGCACCCACTCAGATCGTCATTGCGTGGGGGTGGGCGTGGGAGTGGCTTCGCCTTCGGGCGGGGGAGCGCCGCTGCCGCACTGCTCGCCAGCGTAAACGGGGGTTGGCTCGAAACCTTCAGCGACATAGCCGTTTTCGATGGCTTTCTGATATTGTTCTTGCGCCAGGCACCATTCGCCGCGGGCGGCAAGTGAGTCGCCATATTTCACCAGGCCGCCCAGGTAACGGTCGCGGGCGTATTGGCTGCCATCGGTGAGATAGGGGGCTTCGATGAAGAGCAGTTCAAAGTAGGAGATAGCCGTAGGCCAATCTACACCCCAAAAGCTGGCCCCGGTGAGATACCACTTGGCGCGTTTGCGCCAGGCTTCGGCGTCTTGATCGAGCGTGCCAAATTGCTCGGCCAGGGTCAGGTCGTAACTGCCACCCTGCAGGTCGGGGCCGGTGATGGTTTCATCGGTATCCGTTTTGCCGGTGATTTTATCCACCCCGCGGTTACGGTAGGCCACGTAGAGCATGCCATCTAACTTGACCGTTTCGTAGGCGGGGTCGAGTTTGCGCAGGGTCAAGATGGTTTCGATAGCCAATGACCATTTGCCAGCGGCGAGGGATTGCTGCGAATCGGTAAAGAGCTTTTCCTGAGAGCGCAGGTCTACGGTGGGGACGAGCGTGGCGGTGGGCATGGGGGTGGGCGTGATGGTGATGCGGCTTTGGAAGAGCAATTCGGCCAGCGTTTCTTGTGCGCCGGGGTAATCGGGCTGCCATTCGAGAATCCATTCGAGGCGAGCCTGCGCGGCGAGGTAGTTCTTGGCGGCAATTTCACGGTTAGCCAGTTCGAGTTGCACGGCCATTTCAGCGGCAATCTCAGCGGTCAGGGGGCGGGCAGCCGGCTGGACATCGCTGCGGAACCATTCACGACGTTGATCGGCCAGGCCATAGTTGCCGGCGTCAATGTCGGCCAGGGCCAGAGCATATTGCGTCTGGACGGCATAGACCGATTGTGTGCCTTGCACGCTCAGCCGGTTGGCGATGCCTTCTTGATAGCCGCCATAACCGCTGATGCCAGCAATCGAAAGCAGCATCAGCACAGCGACGATGATCACAATCCACACCGGCAGGCGGCCTTTGGTGGGGGTCAGCGCTTCTTCGGGCGCCAGGGTTTCGGGAGGGTTTTGGTCAGACATAGCGGCTTATTATACTTTCTCCAGGCAGATCAACGGCGATTAAGACATCATTTCGGCAAAATTGAACACCGGGCCATCTTTACAGGCCAATTTGTGGCCGTGGCGGGTGGCCGTGGCGCACGCCCCGCACTCGGCCAACGCGCCGCAGGGCATGGGCGTGATGATGAGCATTTGCGCCGGGCAGGGGAGGCTGGTCTGTGGGGGCAGGCTGAGGCGATTGGGCAGTTGGGGCAAGGCCGTGGCAAGAACATCGAGGGCGATGTAATCGCTCCAGTTGATCAGTTCAGCAAATGAGCGCAGGGGATAGATTTCCACGGCGGTTGGCAGGCCAGCAACGGGCAGGTCGGTACAGAGGACTATATCGGCCTGGGGGGTATAGGCGGCAACCAGGGGCAACAGGCGGTAAAGGGTCTCAGCCGTGGCAGCCAGGAGCAAGCGGCGCAAGGCGGCGGGCGGGGTGAAGCCGTGTCCGAGCGGGCCGCGCATAATAATTTTTTGATGGTTGAATGGGGGAGGGGAATTTGCCGGGAGCAGGGCACGAAAGCCAGAGGGGGCTATCTCGACCGGGAACAGGGTGGCCGGCAGCGCCGCGTCGGCGGTCAGGTGCGCCTGGACGTATTGCCCGGCAGCAGGGATGGCCTGCGCCGGGCAGTCGAGCCAGAGGGTGCAGGTAGCGGCATCCTGCCAGGTGTGCGTGATCGTTGCTTCATACCAGACCATAAACGCATCGTATCACAGGTGATGGGATACAGCCATATTTTCTTCATAGTCAAACACCAGCACCGATTCCAGCCCGGCTTCGAGAGCCGGGATCACCACCGTGGACGCAAAAGCCTGGTGGGCGGGATGATCCAGGTAGCGCTGGCGGTCTTCCACGCTGTCGAAGGTAACACGAATGCCCTCGCGAAAGCCCTTGTCCAGGTTCTCGGTGCTGTTGTTGTACACCCAGCGGAAGTCTCGGATTTCTGCAATGGTAGTCTTCAAGGCGGCGAAGTCGCGGCGTAAAGCCTCCAATTCTGGCGCGCGGAGGGTGGCTTTCCATTTGAAAAATGCGTAGTGAACGATCATGGGGAGTGTCCTTTCTAGGGTGATGAAATTCCCAACCCGGACAAGCCGGAAAAGCAAAACCTTTAACCACAAAGGACTCAAAGGAACACGAAGGAAAACCCAAAGAAGCCTTCGTGAATCTTCGTGTCCTTTGTGGTTAAAAATCTTTGCACAAAAAGCAAGAACTTGACTCGTAAGGTACTACCGGTTTGATGCGGCGCTCAAAACCAACACCCAATCTTCGGCGCTGGGCGGGATGAAAGCGGTCGTCATCCAGGGAGAAACCTCGATGTCTGCCCCGGCGTGCTGGCTCCCGGTGCGCGGGTCGTACCAGGTGGCGTTCAGGCGCGGCCCTTGCAGCAAGAACGTGCGCAGCGTAGCCGGTTTGCCGTTGGGGAAGTAGGCCAGCGCATAGCGCCCATCGGGGGCGCGGCAGGCGGCCACGTAATCGGGCGCGCTGTCGTTGGGCGGAACAACCAGCAAGGGATCGGGCAGGCGGTCGAAGTAGGGGCCGCGCTCGATCAGGGCGCGGGCGTACTGCATCTGCCCGGAGCCGGGCAGGTGGATGGCCTCGTCCCACGGCAGGTTGGCGGCGATAATTGGGGTGTCGCCGCGCTTCCACATCTGCCAGATGTCGTTGCAGCCGTAGGTGTGACCGAACGCCCCGCTGAACAGCGCCCAGTAGCAGAAGCGCCGGGTGTGGATGGCCTGCAAGCGCGGGTTTTCGCCGTTGAAGGCGTGGGGGACGTTCTCGTAGCCGGGTTCACCATCCAGCACGGGTTTGATCGGCGTGCGGTTGTATTCGGCGGCGATGGAGGTGTAATTATCGCGGTGCAGCGTGTGGCCGGTCTGGATCATGTTGAAATCGAGCCAGTCGCTGTCGTGGAAGTAGATCGCCGAACTGTACTGCCCGGTGGGGTGGAAGGTGATCAGGTGGCGGCCTTCGTCGCCAGCGCGTAGACCGCGTGCCATAGCCTCCAGGATTTGCCGCTCTTCCTCATCCCCCACGAATTTATCGCCGCCGAGAATCCAGACGATGGGCTGGTGACGATAACGTTCGCCCAAAAAGCGGCCATAGGTGAAGGCGTTTTCGGGGTTGAACACCAACGGGCCAGTACCGCCATTCTTGTGCCATTTGTCGCCCCAGGTGGGCAGCATCCCGATGTAGAGTCCCAGTTCTTCGGCGCGGTGGACGATCCAATCCACATCGGCAAAGTAGGCTTCGTTGGGGCGGGTGGGGTCATTCTCAATCAGCGGGCGGTGACCGGCGGGGTTGGGCGTGTTCAGGCCATCCAGTTCGGCCAGCGCCACGGCCTGGATGACGGTGAAGCGCTTGGCGGCGCGGTCTTGCAGGTACACATCGGCCTCGGCGCGGCTTAGGCGATGGAACAACTCCCAGGCGGTGTCAGCCAGCCAAAAGAAGGGTTTGCCGTGTTCCGTGATGAGATAACGGCGGGAGGGGTGAACTTGTAGTTGGGGTAAGGACATCGAAAACTCCTATTCTTGTGGGGGATAGATTTTCTCCGGTTTCATCCGCCCTTTGGGGCGCTCAATCAACTCGATGGTGGTGCCGATCAGGGCTTCAGTATCCAGGTAGGCGTAATGCCCATCGCCATCCAGCCCAAACCCGGCGCCATCCATGGTCATGGCAAAACCGGCGGCTTTGGCCTGGACCAGGGCGGTTTCCATATCGTCCACCAGCACCCCCAAATGGTGAATGCCGTAGCCATGCTGCTCAATAAATTCGGCATAGACCGTGTCGCCGCTGACTTGCTCGATCAATTCGATGCGCATCGGGCCGAAATACGAGAGCGCCACGCGCATTTTATACTCGGCTGGCTCGCCGTGGCGTGTCATGCGTTGGACGAGCGGTGCGCCATAGGTGTAAAAATGCCAGGGGCCGATGCCGAAGTGTTTCCAGTAGGCTTCGACGGTGGCGTCCAGGTCTTTGACGACGAAGGCGATTTGGGCGACGCCGTTTTGCAAGAAGGGGAGAGGGGTTGCGTTGGTCATGGCAAAAACACCGCTTTGGTGATCTTCCCTTCCAGGGCCAAATTTGCGCCGCGCACGAAATCATCCAGCGCGAAGCGGCTGATGAACTCGCTCACAGGGATGCGCCCGGATTCGATCAATTGCAGCGCTAACTGCTGGTGGCGCGGGGCGAAGATCGTCGTGCCGATCAGGTGCAGGGCGTGGTAATGCACCCGGTTCATATCCACGCCCGGCCTGGCTTGATCCACCGGCAGGCCGCCGAAGAGCAGCACACGCCCGCCTTTGCGCGCCATCTCCACCGCCTGAATCTGCGTGGCCGGCACGGGGTTGGCCGTGATCACAACATCGGCCCCTTTGCCGTGCGTCAGGCGGCGCACTTCGGCTACCAGGTCGCTTTGCGCCGAGTTGATGACGTGATCTGGCCCGAAGGGAGCCGCCAACCCCAGGCGTTCGGCGCTGACGTCGGCCAAAATCACCTTCGCCGCACCGCGCGCCCGCGCCAGGCTGGCATGGATGCAGCCAATCGGCCCGGCGCCGATGATGACGACCGTATCCCCCAGCCCCACACTGCCCTTCTCCTGGGCGTTGACGCACGAAGAAACCGGTTCGGCCACGGCAGCCAGCGCCGGGTCGGTGGCTGCGTCCACCTGGCGGATCGTCCCCAGGCGCACGCACGCTTCGGGGATGGCGATGTACTCCGCCAGCCCGCCGTGCCAGGCCTGGCCGATCTCGCGGTAATTCTCGCACAGTTCGAACTGCCCGGATGCGCAGAAATCGCACACGCCGCAGTAGGCCAGCGGGCCGACCGAGAGCTTAGCGCCAACCGACCAGCCGCCGGTGTAACCGGGGCCGGTCTCAGCCACCACGCCGCAAATTTCGTGGCCGATCACCCACGGCAGGGTCACTTTGCGGTGGCCGATGCGCAGCGTGCGTAAATCTGAGCCGCACAAGGCGCAAGCTTCCACCTTGAGTAATAATCCACCCGCGGGGGCGGTGGGGCTGGGCAGTTCTTCGACGCCGAACTGCCCGGGGGCGCGTACCCATACAGCTTTCATACGATCACCTTTGGATTTGAATTTTGAACCACGAAAGGCACGCAGTACACAAAGGTTTTTTCCTTCGTGCCCTTTGTGTACTTTATGGTTTCCATTATCGTGCTAGGCAAACAACGTGTCTTGCAGACGACGGATTTTGTAAACAAAAGTCGAATCGTCGAGGGTCACATCCTCCTCGGTGAGGATCGTCCCTTTGGCGATGGCGCGCTTCGCCACCGCGTTAGCACCGACGCCAATCGGCACGGCTTTCTGCGCCCGCGCCTCGGCATACGTCATAATCTTGCCATACCAATCCGTGCCGCCGATGCCGCCCAGTTTTTCGCCGGGGCGCAGGTCGCGCTTGGCGGTGCAGACCACTTCGGCGTGCATCGCCTCCGCCGTCACGGTCACTTCGCCGAGCAACACCGCCTCGGCGATGGATTGCGGCGTTTCCAGGTCGCACAGGTGGTAGGGGCGGAAGTGCAGGTAGTAGGGGCCGTCGGCCAGCGTGATGAATTTCATCTCCTTACGGATGCGGGCATCGTACGAGCGCACGATGGCGAACACCCCCGGGGCGATGGCGCCCGTGGAGTAATCTACCACCCCGGCACGGGAGAAGATGCCGCCATCCGCGGCAGGGATGAAGACCTTCACCAAGTCAGGCAGTTCCACCTTCGGGCCGCGCATGCCTGGCACGTCGGGGATCAGCCCGGTGGCGTTGGAGACGGCAGCCATCTCGACCATCGTCTTGGTGCCATCTTTGAAGGCTGCCAGCATTTTTGGGTTCATGCCCTTCGAGGCGGCTTCCTCCGCGCACGAGTCGGGCGTGGCGGCCAGGTCAATCACGTTGTTCTTGCCCTTGCCCAGCGTGACCACCTCGAAGCCCATCAGCAGCGCCTGTTCGTAGAGCATCTTGCACACGCCGGGTTCGTCGCCGGAGGCCACGGTGTAGACCGAGCCCATTTTGCGCGCCAATTGGTTGAGATAGACGCCGATGGTGATGTCGGTTTCGACGTTGAGCATGATCACCGGCTTGCGGTTCATGATCGAATCGTAGGCCACGCGGGCGCCGATGTCGGGCATGCCGGTGGCCTCCACGTTGGCTTCCAGGGTTTCGATCTGTGGCATGTGCAGCGCGTCGGGCGTGACCACGGCTTTGCCGGCGCGGATGGCGTCGTGCGCCTGGCCGAGGTGTTCGGTGACGACGATCTCCTCGGGGCTGTGACCCATTTCGGTGTACGTTTGCACCCCGCGGGCCACGTCAAGTTCGGCGATAGCCGCCACGCGCATCCCGGTAATGTTATTGATGGCGTGCGCCAGCCCCGATCCCATCTGTCCGCAGCCGACAATCCCGATGCGGATCGGGTTGCCCTGAGCGGCGCGTTGTTTGAGTTTGGATACCAATTCCATAAATTTCTCCAGAAAAAAAAATTAAACCACCAAGTACACGAAGGGCACAAAGGGCTTTATGATTTTCCTTCGTGCCCTTTGTGTCCTTGGTGGTTAAAAATTACATCATCGTAAGCGCGCCAACTCGGCGAAATCGCCTTTGACGTGCTGGTAGATTTGCTTGAACAGGGCGAAATGCTCCCGGTAGCGGGCGTGCGCCGCGGCGTCAGGCTGCATCGGCTCGACGGTTTCGGCCCACTGGCGGGCGACCGAGAAATCTTTGAACACGCCCGTCGCCACACCCGCCAAAATGGCATCGCCAAAGGGCGCGCCGGTGCGCCGTTTGAGCAGCACCGTGGGGACGTTGAACACATCGGTGATGATGCGCCGCCACAGGGCGCTCTTGGCCCCGCCTTCGTTCAGCACCAACGGGTAATTGACCGTCAGCCCGGCCCCGGCGAGGGTCTCGAAGGAGTGATAGAGCGCAAAGGCCACGCCCTCCATCGCCGCCCGCACGAGATGGCCCTTGGTGTGGTGGAGCGATAGGCCGAAGATCACCCCACGGGCGTTGACATCCCAAATCGGCGTGCGCTCACCCATCAGGTACGGCAAGAAGAGCAGGCCGTCGCAGCCGGGCGGGGCCTTTTGCGCTTCCAGGTTGAGCAGGTCATACGAGTTGATCCCCAGCGTGCGTTCGGTTTCGATCTCCACCGGGGAGAACTGGTCGCGCAGGTAGCGCAGGGTCTGGCCGCCGGTAGTGGTGGTGGGGACGGTGATATAGGTGTTTTCCGAAGCGACGGTGTAGGCGAAGTTGATCGAGGCCGCCCCCGCCTCGGAAAAGAGGAACTCACGGTTACGGTGGATGATGCCGAAATTGCCGCACGTCCCCAGGTTCATCTGGATGTCGCCGGGGTTGACCGCCCCGCCTTGCAGCCAGCCGGCGTTGCAATCCACCTGGCCGCCGGCCACCGGAGTTCCGGCGGCCAACCCGCACTCCGCCGCCGCTTGCGCTGTTACCTCGCCGACGATGTCGTCGCATTGGCACAGGCGCGGCAGCAGGGCAGGGTCAATGCCCACCGCGGCCAGCAAGTCGGCGTCGAATTTTTGGCCGACGATGTCGTAGGCGATGCCAAAAAAAGCTGCCGCCGAATAGTGCGCCGTGGCCTGGCCGGTGAGCTTGAAGGTGATGAACCCGTCAATCGTCAGCACTTTGGCGATGGTTTTGAAGCGCTCCGGCTGGTGGTTGCGCTCCCACAGCAAGTTGACCAGGATGGGATGATCTTCCAGGCGGTTGGCGGTGACGTTGAAGATGCGCTCGGCCCCGATGGTTTCCTGCAGCCAGGCCACCTCCTGGGTGGCGCGGCGATCCATCAGGTTGTACGCCCGCGGCAGGGGGTGGCCCTCCCGGTTCACGAACACCGCCGAGGGCAGCGCCGATGAAACCGCCACGCCGCCGATCTCCGCCGGGGGCAGGCGCGTCTCCTGCAAAATTTTGCCCACCAGCCGGCAAAAGACTTCCCAGTAACGCGGCGCGTCGTGTTCCGACCAGCCCGGCCGGTCGGTGTAAATGGGGTATTCCTCGAAGGCGTAGCCCAACTGCTCGCCCTCAGTGTTGATCAGGGCGGCCTTGGCGCCGCCGGTGCCGAAATCTATGCCAAGTAGATAGTTGCTCATGGTTTCTCCGTATCTACAGCCAACAGTTTTTCTGCATTGCGTTGATCGGTAATCAGCACCTTGATCAGCTTCCCCCGCAGGGCAGCGCGGATTACCTCGAATTTCTCCTCGCCCCCGGCCACGCCGATCACGCGCGGGATGGCCGTGATCTGATCCAGGCTCAAGCCAATGATACGGTCGTTGATTTCATGCGCCACAGGTCGGCCCTCGGCATCGAAGAAGCGCAGGCCAATATCGCCGACCGCGCCCAGGCTTTGCAGGCGCGTGAATTCATCTGCTGAAAGGATGCTGGATTGCATCACCGCCGAGCCTGGGGCAGGGCGGCCAAGCCCCATCAGGGCAATATCGGCTTTCGCTGCCAGGGCAATGGTGCTGGCGATATGGGGGTCTGCCAGGAGCGCATCACGCACTTCTGCGCTGGATACAATCCCCGGCGCGGCCAACAAACGACACTTGCCCCCCAGGGTGCGCGCCATCCGCTGAACCAGCCCGGCGCTGTATACATCCGCTTCGGGGCTGCCCAGCCCACCCAACGATTGCACCACGCGCAACCTGGGCCAATCGCGGATCGGCGCGCCGGTGGTGCTTTGCAGCGCATCCACCATCGCCAGCAGGGTGTTGCCCCAGGTGAAGGCCACCACTTCCTCGCCGCGCAACGTGCGCATCAGGCATCTGGCGGCGGTTTCACCCAGCGCAGCCAGGATGGCGGACGGGGTGTCGTCGGATGGATAGGCGATCAGCACTTCGTCGAGGCCGTAACGCGTTTCAATGGCGCGCTCCAATTCGGCGTGGCCTTCAGGGGGCGGCACAATCGTCACCTGAACGATCTTTTCCTGCCGCGCCTGGCTGAGCAGGCGCGAGATTTTGATGCGCGACAGGCCAAAACGCTGCCCGATCTGCTCCTGGGTCAGGTTGTCTTCATGGTAGGCGCGCACCACTTTGTAGAGGAGTTTACGAGATTCGTTGTCTGGCATAGGGTGTGTTCGTTTGTTCGGGCGCTGATGAACAATTGTTATCAGGTTACAGGAATTTTGTTCAATTGTAAAGCACTGAACATTTGAACAGCCCTCGGGCGTTCTCAACCCGGTTAACAAAAAAGCCTGCCTCACCGACCGGGTGAGGCAGGCCATATTGAAAGAGAATTGGATTTATTCGGCGGGTAACAGGACCATGTCAATGACATGGATAACGCCATTCAGGGTCTCGATGTCGGTGATCATCACCTGGGCATCGTTGATGTAGACTTTGTCGCCATCAATTTTGACCGTCACGGCCGTCCCTTGCAAGGTTAGCGCAGTGGTCAGCGCAACCACATCGGCGGCCATCACTTTGCCTTCGACCACATGGTAGAGCAAGATGCTCTTGAGCTGTTCCAGGTTTTCTGGCTTGAGCAGGCTTTCGACTGTGCCTTCGGGCAGTTTGGCGAAGGCATCGTCGGTGGGGGCAAAGACGGTGAAGGGGCCAGCGGCTTTCAGCGCATCCACCACATCAGCGGCTTGCAGTGCGGCTACCAGGGTGGTGAAGCGGCCATCGGCGATGGCAGTATCTACAATGTCAGCAGGGGGCAGAATGACCGTGTCAATCACATGGATGACGCCATTGGAAGTTTCGATGTCGGTGATAATTACTTCGGCATCATTGATCATCACTTTGCTGCCATCCACGGTGACTTTGACCGACGGGCCAAGCACAGTTTCCGCTTTTTCGAGTGTGACAACGTCGGCGGCCATCACTTTACCAGCGACCACATGGTAGAGCAAGATGTTTTTCAACTGCGCCAGGTTCTCTGGCTTGAGCAGGCTTTCGACTGTGCCTTCGGGCAGTTTGGCGAAGGCATCGTCGGTGGGGGCGAAGACGGTGAAGGGGCCTTCGCCTTTGAGCGTGTCCACCAGGCCCGCGGCGGTGACGGCAGCCACCAGAGTGGTGAAGCGGCCATCGGCGACGGCGGTATCCACGATATCGGTCAGGTCAGCGGGCGGCAACAGAACAGTGTCAATGACATGGATGACGCCGTTGGAGGTTTCAATGTCGGTCAGGATGACCTGCGCATCGTTGATGTAGACATTGCCCATGTCCACTTTGACGGTGACGGGTTTGCCAAACACGGTGTCGGCGCTTTCGAGCGTGACCACATCAGCAGCCATCACTTTGCCAGCAACAACGTGGTAGAGCAGGATGCTTTTGAGTTGTTCGAGGTTCTCAGGCTTGAGCAGGGTCTCGACAGTACCAGCGGGCAGTTTGGCGAAGGCGTCATCGGTGGGGGCGAAGACGGTGAAGGGGCCTTCGCCTTTGAGCGTGTCCACCAGGCCCGCGGCGGTGACGGCAGCCACCAGAGTGGTGAAGCGGCCATCGGCGACGGCGGTGTCAACGATGTCCTTCGGTTGAGGGGCTTCAGTCGGCTGTGGGGTTTCCGTCGGCTTCGGCATATCGGTGGGAACTGCAGTTGC
The DNA here is from genome assembly GCA_964606085.1 of uncultured Anaerolineaceae bacterium. Classification (GTDB taxonomy): domain Bacteria; phylum Chloroflexota; class Anaerolineae; order Anaerolineales; family UBA4823; genus CAIQJJ01. Next base: position 18,654 of record CAZSFD010000058.1, on the reverse strand, counting down.
CGTCGGCTTGGGCTGCTCGGTTGGCACAGGCGTGGCTGCGGGAGCGCAGGCGGCCAATACAAGCGCAAAGACAATCATCAGGGATAGAAAAGTGAAGCGGTTCATCAGGTTACTCCTTGTTTTGCTATTGTACAATTGTTGTATACAATGCTGTCGCTATTTTATACAAAACATATACATCGTCAAGGGGTAAATGCCGCTCTTATCAAACACTCATCCATCTCGCGATCCGCCCGGCTTGACAAGGCTCAACCGGCGAAATCGCTGGTTGAGCTTGTCGAAACCGGCTTTTTCAACTCAAATGAAACGCTCCCATATGACATTGTCAAACGCTAGTGATGATGGCTGGCGGTGCCAAAAGCATGCTCATAAACCAGCAACAGATAGTATTGCCAAGCAAAGGGTTGGGCATACGTCAGGTGCGGGACGGGCTTTTGCGTCGCGCCGCCCTGCTTAAGATTGGCCTCGAAAAATGCGAGCATCTGCGCCCAGGCCTGTCCTTGCACCCCACCCGCGCGGATGGCGTCCATATCCGTTACGAAGGCGTGCGGCTGGCCCTCATAGACTGTAATTTCATTTGGGATACCGGCATCATCGAGCGCGGCGTCAAAAGCGTACACTTCTTCGAGCGGGATGGAGTTATCGGCCGCACCGAAGATGCCCAGCACCGGGCCGGGCAGGGCGCGCAGCGCTTCAACATCCGTTTCTGGAGACCCATAGAAGATGACCGTAGCCGCTAACCGATCGTTGTGCAGGCTATAACTCAACGAGGCGCGCCCGCCATAGCAAAATCCCACAATACCCGTGCGATCCACCCTGGCATTCGACTGCGTCTCAATCCAGGCGTAGACCGAATCGAGGTCGGCGTTCACCTGCTCGGGACGATTGGTGATCACCTGATAGATGGCGCGCGGAACCCATTCCGTGGTCGAGCCGCGAAATGTGTCTGGAGCAATCACGAGATAGCCTTCTTGCGCCAATCCCTGCGCCTTGCCGACGATACTCTGATTGATCCCAAAAAACTCGTGGATCATAATCACTACCGGGAACGGCCCTTCGCCTGGCGGAACAGCGACATAGGCGCGCACATCCGGGCCGCCAGCTTTCCCGGGGATAGTCGTGTTGGTAACCGCGTTGATCCGCTCTGCGCCGATGGCAAAATCAAGCGCAATCGAACCCGCCACAAAAAGGATCACCCCGAACACAAGCGCCAGTAAACCCAATCCAATGCGTAGGATGATTTTCATATTTTCCTCCAATTTTCGAGTGGTTATGATTTTATTTGCACCATTATACTTCACAATATGTTATAATAAATTATACAATACTTGTGCAAGCATAAAAGGGCATGTCTCAACATCTGCGAGATAGCAAGGAATTGGATGATGAAAAATGATCTTGTATTAGTAACCGGTGTTACCGGCTATATTGGTGGGCGTTTAGTGCCTGAACTCCTTGCGTCGGGGTATCGGGTACGAGTTTTGGTTCGAGATCAAAATCGCTTGCAGGGCCGCACGTGGCTTAACCAGGTGGAAATTGTGCAGGCCGATGTGCTTGATCCCGATTCGCTAAATCCGGCGATGTTGGGTATCCACACAGCGTATTACCTCATCCACAGCATGAGCGGCAGCGCAGATTTCGATCAGCGCGACCTTCAGGCTGCTCGTAACTTTGGCAATGCGGCCCGCGCCAGTGGGGTCGAGCGGATTATTTACCTGGGCGGGTTAGGCGACCCGGCAACAGACCTTTCAAAACATCTGCGTTCGCGCCAGCAAACAGGCCAGGCGCTTCAAGAAGCGGGCGTCCCTGTTACTGAATTTCGAGCCGCCATCGTGGTGGGATCGGGCAGTATTTCATTCGAGATGATCCGTTATCTGACCGAGCGCGTGCCGGTGATGATCTGCCCGCGCTGGGTTTTCACTCGCGTGCAGCCGATAGCGATTGGCGATGTGCTCGCTTACCTGGTGGAAGCCCTCGAAACACCGCCAAGCAGCGGCCAAATCATCGAAATTGGCGGCTCTGACGTAATCACTTATGGGGATATGATGTTGGGCTATGCGCGGGTGCGCGGTCTGCGTCGTTGGTTGGTCTCAGTTCCGGTACTTACCCCTCGGCTTTCATCTTACTGGGTTCATCTGGTCACACCCATTCCAGCGAGTATCGCCCGCCCTTTGATTGATGGTTTGCGTAACGAAGTCATTGTGCGAGAAGGGATTGCGACAGCGCTATTTCCTCAGATCAAGCCGATGGATTACCCATCAGCAGTTTCGCAGGCCCTGTCTGATTTAGAAGCTCGTCATATCGAAACATCCTGGAGCGACGCCCTGGTGACCAGCCAGGGGGATATCGTTCCCGTTGCGCTATCCACCCAAGAAGGGATGATCATCGAACGCCGGCAGCAAATTGTGCCTGCCCCGCCACCCACCGTTTTCAAGATGATCAGCCGCCTGGGAGGGCAAACGGGCTGGCTGTACTTCAATTGGGCCTGGCGTTTACGCGGCTGGATTGACCGGTTGGTCGGCGGCGTGGGATTACGCCGCGGGCGACGCGACCCCGAGAGCGTTCGCATTGGTGATGCAATTGATTTCTGGCGTGTGGAGGCCGTGGAGCCAGATCGCCGCCTGCTGCTGCGCGCAGAAATGAAGCTGCCAGGCCGCGCCTGGCTCCAGTTTGAATCCTATTCTCACGTTGGTGAGCAAACCCGCCTGGTACAAACTGCTTTCTTTGCCCCCAAAGGTTTATTTGGCCTGGCGTACTGGTATCTTTTATACCCCATCCACCGGCTGATCTTTGCTGGCATGATTTGCAGCCTGGCCCAGCGAGCGATGGAAATCGCGACGAAAGGAAAACCCACATGACAGAAACGCCAAAGTATTCGGTAACTCAGAAACAAAACGAGATTGAAATCCGCCAGTACCCCGCTTACATCCAGGCGGAGGTAGCACTTGAAGAGAAGCGCTATCAAGCAGCCATTGAAAAAGGTTTCAACATCCTGGCGGGTTATATTTTTGGCAACAATCTCGCGCAGCAAAAAATCGCCATGACAACCCCGGTGGAGGTTACGCGATCCGAAAAAATCGCCATGACGACGCCAGTGACGGTCACTGGAGAATCCAGCTTCCGCGTGGCATTCATCATGCCATCTGCATACACCCTGCAAACCCTGCCGCAGCCGAAAGACAGACGGGTTCAGATCAAGCAGATACCCGCCCGCTCGCTGGCTGCCATCCGGTTTTCCGGGTACTTCAACGAAGATACAATCCAGCAAAACAAACAGCGCCTCAGCCAGTGGCTACGCGAAAAGGGCATCGAAACGGAAGGGGATTTTATCGTGGCCGGATATAATCCTCCGTGGGTGCCGGGCTTTCTGGCGCGCAACGAAGTCCTGATCCAGGTCACAACAGAAAAGACAGGTACCTGGCTATGAAAACAACCGATCGTCAGGCGCTGATTGTTTTTCCAATTCTGATTGTGGGCGGCCTGTTGATGGCGGTTGCCGGCAGTCAGGGTGGCAGCCAGGTGGCAGGCATCCCGCTCTTTGCCGTGTTGGTTGGCCTGGCTTTTCTCATCCAATGGCTGGCTTATATTCCGGCCTACCTGAAGCAGACCGAAAAGTTCTACGATCTCACCGGAAGCATGACCTACCTCTCCGTCACTCTGCCGGCTTTGATGCTCAGCCCGAATTTGGATGCCCGGTCATGGCTGCTTGGGGCGCTGGTAATGACCTGGGCGACCCGCCTGGGCAGTTTCCTGTTTCAGCGCGTCCACAAAGCCGGCAAGGACGACCGTTTCGACGCCATCAAACCTTCCTGGATTGGCTTTCTGAACGCCTGGACGATCCAGGCCCTATGGGTCACATTCACGGCATCGGCGGCGCTGATCGCCATCACCAGCAGCGCCCGCAAAGAATTGGATATTTTTGCCCTGATCGGCTGTCTGGTGTGGGTGATCGGGTTTGCTATCGAAGTGATCGCTGATGCTCAGAAAAGCCGCTTTAACGCCGACCCGCAGAACAAAGGCAAGTTCATCCAATCTGGCTTGTGGTCGCGTTCCCGCCATCCAAACTACTTTGGAGAGATTGCGCTGTGGGTTGGCGTGCTGATCATTGCCCTGCCAGTTCTGCAAGGCTGGCAGTGGGTGGCCCTGGTTTCCCCGGTCTTTGTGATCGTGTTGCTGACGCGGGTCAGTGGAATCCCAATGCTCGAAAAGAAGGCCGATCAGAAATGGGGCGGGCAGGCAGACTATGAAGCCTATAAAAAGCACACGCCGGTCTTGTTCCTGCGGCTAAAATAATCTGTTGTGCCTGGTTTGAGGAGATTTACCATGACCGTTCGCATTGTCACCGATAGCACCTGCGATTTACCCGCTGAGACCATCGCTCGCTACGGCATCCATGTTATCCCGCTCTACATCCACGTTGGCCGGCAAAGTTATCTCGACGGCATTGACATGACCCGGCAAGCGTTTTATACCCGCTTGCCAACCTTTCCAGAACATCCCACCACGGCCGTGCCATCCATCGAAAGATTTCGCGCCGCCTACAACGCGCTGGCCGACGAAGGTGCTGACGAAGTGCTATCCATCCATATCTCGATAGCCCTGAGCGCTGTCGCTGATGTGGCGCGTGTTGCTGCGCAAGAAATCCCCTCGGCATCCATCACGGTCATCGATTCGCAGCAGTTGAGCCTGGGCTGTGGCTTTCTGGTTGAGAAGGCCGCGCAGATGGCCGCTGCGGGCAGTTCAGCCACCGAGATTGAGGCGGCGCTGCAAGATCAGACCCAACGCAGCCATATCTTTGCCGCGCTAGACACACTCGAATATCTGAAGCGCAGCGGACGCATGAACAAATACCTGGCCGGTTTTGCCACCCTGTTACAGATCAAGCCTATTTTGACGATGCACAATGGTAAACCCGCCACCGAACGGGTGCGTACACCCGACCGCGCCGTGCGCCGCCTGGTGGAATTGCTGTCGGCGGTTGGCCCGCTAGAACGGGTCGCCATCGTCCATACACACGCTTCGCCCGAACGCCTGGCCAACTTGCGCAACCAGGCCGCCCACCTGCTTCCGCAAGGGGATATCCTGACCGAAGAGATTACCCCCGTCATCGGCGCACACATCGGCCCTGGTACGATAGGTTTTGCCGTAGTGGCAGCATCACAACGCTGAAAGTTATCGCGTTTTTCTTCATTCCCTCATTAAGGTTGTTTCGGTGTTTCAAGCAAATTGACCAGTTCCTGAAGGGTGGTTTCCCAATCGAATGCTGCGCCTTTGGCATACCCGGCTTCTAACACAGCCGGGGCAAGCCCCCATTCAGACACATGGAATTCCAGTTCGCGTTGATTTTCCTCGCTCCAGGCGGGCTGGCAGCGCGCCATGCCGATCAGCGCCAGGGCACGCTCGGTTTGCCCTTCGGCGTGCGCCAGGTAGCCCAGGGCGGTCACGGCAATAATCATCCATGGCTGCGCGCCGAGGCGCAAGGCCAGGTTCAACGCTTCGCTTAGTTCGGCACGCGCTGCAGCAAGTTCGCCCAGGCGGATGTGACCATCCGCCAGATTGTTGAGAAAAACCACAATACCGTGCTGAGAACCGATTTCGCGAGCCAATGCCAGGGCTTGCTGATAATTGTCCTGGGCGACCAGGTAATCTCTCTTACGGGTTGCCAACACGCCCAGGTTGTTACACGCCGACATAGCCAGTTCACGGTTGCCGGCTGCCTCAGCCCTCTGGTAAACATCCTGCCAAAGCCTTTCTGCTTCGTCCACCTTGCCCTGCCGGTTGGCAATCACCCCCAGGCGGTTGAGCGCGGATAATTCGCGCAGCAAATCGCCTAATTGGCGGGCCAACGTCAGGCTTTCATCAAAAATAGCCTGCGCTTCTGGCAATTTGCCCTGCGCAATGGCATTGGACCCCAAGGCCGCCAGTACGCGCGCCAGCGTGGCGCGATCATGGATGAGACGCGCCCTGGGCAGGGCTTCGGTAAGCAGGTTTTGTGCCCCGGCATAATCGCCGAGGGCGCGTGCCAGTTCGCCTTGCAAAACCAGCATGACCCCTCGATCCACTTCTGTCTCGGCCAGGTCTTGCGCCTGTTCCAGGGCCTGGCGCACAGCGGGATACTCACTGAGGCGAAAATGAGCCTCGGCTAGCTTCAGGGTGGTTGGGGCGTTGGGTGGTTGGACACGGGCATAGAACCGGGCGGCCTCATTGAATGCGCTGACCTGCCAGGCGGCGTCGCCGGCCCGTTCAAAGTATTGGGCGGCCTGGGCAGACTGCCCGGCTTTTTCGTAATGTTCGGCCAGTTGCGGTAGATATTCGTTGAGGCGCGTGCCGCTGGCTTTCTCCAGCCAGGCAGCGGCGCGGGCATGATACGCCGGGCGCTCGCGTTTAAGCACGGTTTCGTAGGCTACATCGCGCAACAGCGCATGTTTGAAGACATATTCCCGCGTGGCCGCGAACACCGCCGCTTTGCGTTGAAAAACCAATTCCCGGCGTTGGGCCGAGTCGAATTGCGCCTGCACCTCGGCCAGGTCTGCGCTGCTTTCGCCCAGTGCCTGCACAGCCGTATCCCAAAAGATGCGCCCGATCACGGCGGCGCGTTGGAGTGCCAGGCGTTCGGCGGGCGGCAGGCTATCCAGGCGGGCCTGCAAGATGCCGGTGAGCGTAGGTGGCACACGTAAGGAAGCCAGGTGTTCGGTGCGCACATGCCATTCTGTTTCGCCTGGCTGGATCACGCTTTCGTCAATCAGCATTTTGATCAGTTCTTCCAGATAAAATGGGTTGCCCTCGGCCTGGCGGACGATCAGCGCGCAAAAGTTGGGGGGCAAGTCGGTCACGCGGCGCAGAATATCGCCGACCAGCGTGGCGCTGTCGTTTTCGCTGAGGGGGCGTAGATTGATGCGGGTCTGGGCGGTGATCTGCCAGGCGGGGAAACGTTCGAACAGGGTGGGACGGGCGTTGGCGATAGCCAGCAGCGGGGTGCCGGGCGAGAGGTTGCCCAACACATGCCGCAGGGCGTCTAACGAACCGCGGTCGGCCCAATGGATGTCTTCCAGCAACAGCAGCACGGGCCTTTCGGCGGCCACGTTTTCGAAGAAGCGCGTGAGAAAGTGCAGCGCCAGGGCGCGAATTTGTGAGGTGTCACCGAGGACGCCGCGCAAATAGGGGCTGGCAGAAAAATCCCAGCCGGCCAGATGGCCGATGAAGTGCGCTTTTTCTTGGATGCGCGGGTCGCCAGGACACAAGGCTGCCATGCCGGTTTCGAGTTTGGCGCGCACGGTTTCCAGTGGGTCGCTCTCCTGGATTTGAAAGCGATATGCCAGCACATCGCGCAGCAGGGCGTAGGGGGCGTCGCTGGCGCTGGGGGCGGCGCGCCCGCGCAGCAGGCGGAACGCTACATCCGAAAGGTCAGCCCATAACAGGAATTCGCGCTGCAAACGCGATTTTCCCAGGCCCGCCTCTGCCACAATAGTGACCACACGGGTGACGTGTTCTTCCGTCACCTGTTGGAAGGCTTCCTGCAACAGGGTCATTTCGGCGGCGCGGCCCACCAGCCGCGTTTCGATGCCTTCCACGCCGCGCGGGCTCATGCGAAAAGCACGCGGCTTGACCGCTCTGACCAGGTAGGTTTGCAGGGGCTCACTTTTGCCTTTCACATTGAGCGGCGGCTGTGGGGTGACATCGAAGACGCCGCGCACATGACGGTAGGTATCATAGGCGATCAGCACGCCACCCAATGGTGCGGCATTTTCCAGGCGCGAGGCGACGTTGACGGTATCGCCCAGGGCCGTCCACTCCTGGGTGGAACCGATCAAGCCAAACAGAACGGGGCCGGTGTTGATCCCGATGCGCATTGGCAGGTGTTGTGTCTGGCTGGCAGAAAACGTAGTGGCTTCGGCCTGCATGGCCAGGGCGGCCCGGATGGCGCGTTCGGGATCGTCTTCGCGGGCAAGCGCTACGCCCCACAGCGCCACCACGCCATCGCCGATGTGTTTGTCTATTTTGCCGCCATGTTCGGTGATGATAGTGTCCAGCCGTTGCCACAGGGCATTCATCGTGTCATGCACATCTTCGGCATCCAGTTTTTCAGAGAGTGCGGTGAAGCCTGAAATATCGGCGAACAGGACTGTGACGACCTTGCGCTGGCTATCGGGGAGATGCGCCTGAGATTTGAGGGCGGCCAGTTTCGCGCGCGCCGGGGCAAGCAACAATTCCGCAACGGCATCACCCAGCAGCGGGCGTTGGGCTTCGAGGGCGGCTATGGCTTGTTCCAATGCTTCGATCTCGCTCCCAGACGTTACCTTTCGAGTATCCTTTCAAATATCTGGCCGAGTTTTTTTACTTGATCCATAACCCACTGGGTCAAATTTTACCATTGCCAAAGAATCTGCTGGCCGTAGTCAGCCACAGAAAACCTCACATCCTTGCACCACAGCATGGTCAAACCAATCAAAAGGGCGAACCAAACCGGTTCGCCCTTTTAATTAGCTGGTTGCGCCGCCGTCAACGCCCGTTCTTGCGGCCAGGCACAGCAGACGGGGGATCAACCGGGCGAGCGGCGGCTCCGGCGCTTTTGGCGATCAGCGGCAGGTACACGGTGTAGGTTTGCGGGCCGCTGACCGTGATACTGAACGCGGCCGAGGTGGCCCGGTTGCCGGCCCGATCGTAGGCTTCGACGCTGACGGTGTAGAGGCCGGGCGTGGCGAACTGCGCTGCCAAACGCCAGTCTGCGCCAGTCAGCGTGACCGCCTGATACGTCACCGTGCCATCGGCGGCCTGAATGCGGGCGTAGAGGCTCGCCACGCCGCCGCCATCGGTCACGGAACCAGCGAGGATGTCCACGGTTTCGCCGGTTGGCACGTTCATAGCCAACTGCGCCGCGGTCAGGGCGGGGGCCACGCTATCCACCACGAAGGTGCGTTCCAACGCGGCGGAGGCATTGCCCACGGCGTCGTAGCCGGTGAGGGTCAGCGTGCGCTCGATACCATCCAGATCGTCTACCGGGAAGCGCAGCGACCACGCCCCAACCGGCGTGTTGCCCGGCGAGAGCGTGTGCGGGGCGCACGGCAGGTCGTCCACGCAGGCCAGCAGGCGGGCCGCCAGGCGGTCATCGCTGACCAGGCCGGTGATGCGGGCTTCGGCAGCGCTCAGGAAGCCATCGGCCAGGGCTGCATCGAGGGCAGCATCCACGCTGACGGCGGGGGCGGTGTTATCTACCGCCACGGTGCGCCAGGCCGTCCAACCAGACTGGTTGCCGAAGCTGTCGGTGGCGCGGGCGCGCAGGCGGAAGCTGGTGAGGCCCTGGGTGCTGCCGGCGTTCCACTCGCAGGCCCAATGGCCGTCGAGCGGGGTGGGGTCGGTGCATTGCAGCAGCGCCGTAGGCGCGTTGCCTGTCAGCCCTTCGATCTCCAATTCAATCGTCGGCACACCTGAGGCGTCGCTCACCAGGCCGTAGATGGTCTGTGTGTAGGGGCGGATAAAATCGAGCGGGGCGGTGATTTGTAATCCGCTGGGAGCCTGGGCATCAAGATCGTGCTGCACCCACAGCCAGTCATATTCGCCGTGGGGGGTATCGGCAAGCGTGGCGACCAGTTCGGCGGAGTGGGCGTCGAGGGCGGCATCTACCGCGGCCTGGAAGGTGTGCGTGCCGGTCGCTCCGGCAGGGATGTCGCCCAGGGGGATGGTCAGCGTGCCGCCGGGCAGGTCGAGCGCGCCGTAGGCGTTGACCGTCACGACGACATCTTCGGCGGGTTGCGTGCCGGTGTTGGTGTAAACGATGGTATAGCTGACCAATTGCCCATCGTAGAGCGGGTAGGCGTTATCGTCCAGCGGCAGGGCCACATCCAGCACGCCGTCGCCATTGGCATCCAGGCGGGCGGTGGGCGAGAGCAGGTCGAGCAGGTCACTGGCGAGTAAGCCCACCGAGACGCCCGCCGGGTCGGGTTGGATCGAGAGCGACAGGTCGCTATCGCTGAAGCGCCCCAGGTTGGGCTGCACGCCCGCACCCAGCGAAGGCCACTGGTAGGCCAGGTTGAGGGCGAAGCTGCTCAGGTCGCGTCCCTGCGCCAACGGGCTGATCACGCGCGGACTGTTGAGCGGGTTCTTATCGGGGGCGGCGGCCCACAGGCTGAGTTGATCTTCCTCGCTGGCAACGGCAAGCAGGCGGAGGGACGATGCGGGGGTCAGGGAGAGGAGGGAGAAGGGGAGGGAGAGATCGGTGATCAGGTAGTCAGGGATCAGGTGATCGGGGAGTTGGAGGGCCGGGGTGAAGCGGAATTGGGCGGTAGTGAGGGTGGAGGCGAGGGACCAGGCGGAGCCGTTCCAGGTGTAGAGGCTGGCAGTGGTGGTGTCTTCGACCCAGATCAGGGCGTTGGCGGTGAGGCCGGGGGGCAGTTGGATCGTCGCCGTGGCGGTGTAGGGGTTGAAGAGCGTCGTCGCGCCGCCGCTGCCGGTGTCGAAGTAGATGAACAGGTCGCCATCGCTATCCCAATCTGCGCCGAGCCAGGAGAGCCGCAAGTTGGCAGCATCCCAGGTGGCGTAGAAGCGTTGGATTTGGCCCTGGGCGGCGCTGCTCAGTTCGCGGTCGGCGCCGATTTGCGTGCTGCCGCTGCCGCGCCAGGCCGCGTAGGGATCAGGTTCGATGCCAGCGGGGGTGAAGCTCGTTAAATCGGGCGTGGCAGGGCCATCCACATAAACCGGGCCGAAGGTGAGCCAGGTGCGGTTGCCGCGGTTATCGGTGCTGACGAGGTGGGCGTAGATGGCCTGCGCTTCGCCGACAACCTGGCTGTGCTGCAACGGCCCGGCGGGGGCAACAGAGGAAAGTGCGCCGACCGGCGGGGTGGGCGAGGTCGTCCAGCCGACGCGGTAGGCTTGCAGGCCGCTGGCATCGGTCGCCGCCGTCCAGGTGATGACGAGGCTGGCGTTGGCTTCGTAGACGGTGTCACCGGGGAAGATTTCCTCCAGGCTGGAGGCGGTCTGGTGATACAGGTACACGCCATCGGGCAGCGGGGCGGCTACATCTACGAGGATGTTCTGATTCAGCGAGGTCGTCTTGCCCGCCAGGTCGGTGACGCGGGCGCTGATGGGGAGGGTGACGTTATCGAGCCGCCCGGCCAGCCAGGGGTATGTCCACGCTGCGCCGTCGAAAACGGCATCTTGCCAGCCTTCGTTATTAACGTTCACTTCCACCCGCCGCACGCCGAGTGAATCGGCGGCCAGCCCGCCCAGGGCAACCTGGCTGGAGCCGGGCAGCAAATGGGTGGTGGTGTAGACGGTGGGGGACAGCGAAATCGTCGGCAGGGCCAGGTCTACGGTGACGGTGATGGGGTGCGTGTCGGTCTGGACGCGCCCGGCCCAATCGCTGGCGACGGCTTCGATGGTGTAGACGCCCTCGGCGGGCGGCGTCCACGGGGCGCTCCAGGCGGTGTCGGTGATGACGCCGTTGGCCCAGTTCTGGTTGAAGAAGGGAGCGCCGTTGATGCTGACATTCAGCGTTTGCAGGAAGTCGCGGGCATACGCGCCGCCGCTGACCGTCACCTGGGCCAGGCTGTTCAGCACGCTGCCATCCGCGGGGGATAGCACGGCGCTATCCAGGACGGGGCGGGTCGTATCGGGAGCGGGGCCGGGTTGGGGCGTGGGGGCGGCGGGGAACGCGCCGAGGGTGAGTGAGACGGTGTAACGCGTTTCGCACGAGGCCGCGCCGTTGGCATCCGTCAGGCGCAGGAAGTAGCGCCCGCTGGCGGATGGGTCGAAGACGAGGGACGCCGCGGCGGGGGCCAGCAGCGTCGCGCCGTCGGTTTCGTAGAGCGCCAGCAGGGGGGTGACATCTGTGCCGAGCGCGCCGGCGGCGAGGCGGTAGCGTTGGCCTTCCTCGGCGCTGAAGGCCAGCCAGTCAGCGTCGGTGGGGGTGTGGAAGGTGCGGGCGGCGGCGGGGGCGTCGAGGGTGAGCGTCACGGCCTGGCTGAAGCTGTCGTCGGGTTCAAAGGGGTCGGCGAAGGGCTGGCAGACGAGCGGGTACTGCACGTCTACGGCCACGGGCGTGCCGGTGGGCAGCAGGATCAGGTCGGTGACGGGGTAGCCGGAGAGTGTGCCATCCATGCGGGCCGATTTCATCAGGAAGGTGATCGGCAGGTGGGTGTCTTCGTCCCAGGTGTAGCTGGCCCAATAGAGGGTGATGCGGTTGGGGTCGAGGCCGAGGCCGTAGGGGTAGACGTAGTCTTCCTGGACGATGGTGGCGAAGCAAGCGCTATTGGCGCCATCGCCGCCGGCCTGGGCGCAGGCCAGGTCGAAGCGGTTGACGCGCCCAAAGGGGAAATCGGAGCCGGGCTGCGAGCCGCCGGTGTCCGTCCAGAACAGCCAGCCATGCCGGGGATCAATTTCGAGGGCGGTGAGGTCATCGAGGAAGTAGTACGGCTCGCCCACAGACGGGTCAGCCAGCACAAGCTGGGCGTCTGTGCCATCCAGCCGGGCGCGCCAGATCTGCTGCTGGTAATCGGAGCGGTCTTCGTACCAGTAGAGGCGGTCGTTGAGCGTGTCGAGGGTCAGCCAGGTGGGGGTATCGAGGCCGTTGAGCAAGGTGGTGGCGTCGGAGCCATTGGCATCCACACGGTGGATGCTGCCGGTGGGCGGCTGCGACCAGTAGAGTTGGTCTTCCTGCGGGTCGAAGGCCAGGCCCTTGACGCCGATCAGCCCGCTGGTCACGGTGAAGACGTTTGCGCCATCCAGGTCAGCGCGCAGGATTGCTCCGGCGACGGGGTCGGCCCAGTAGATGTAGCCATTGCCCGAGTCGACGATCAGGTCGGTCACGCGGTTGGGGTCGCGCCCAAGCAGCGGTTCGACGCACGAACCATCGGCGCAGCCTGTTGCCGGGGCGCTGTACAAGAAGGTACGAATATCGGCCCAGAAGATGCGTTCGGCAGCCGCCGGGCCGCCGGGGGTAGTGGTGGGCAGCGGCGTGGGCGTGTTGGATGGGGTGGGGGTATTCGTGTCGGTGGCGATGGGGTCGAAGGTGGGCGTCTGCGTGGGGGTGGGTGAGCGCGTGGGCGAGGGCGTGATGGTGGGCGAGGGGGTGGCGGTGGGCAGGTCGAGATAGGTCAGGTTCATCGGTTCGTAGGGGCCGTACGCGCCGATGTAGGGCAGGTTGGCGGCCACGTCTTCAGCGGCAGAGCCATCCAGGTTGGCGCGGCGCAGCGTATCTGACTCGAACCAGTAGAGTTTGCCGGCGGCGGCATCGAGCAGCAGGCCGACCGGTTTGGCGGCGAAGCTCTCCAGCACGGTTTCGATCTGCGTGCCATCGGGGTTGGCGCGGCGGATGGCGAAGGGTTCGACCTCCACCCAGTAGAGCTTGCTGCCGTAGGGGTCTACCACGATTTCGAGGGCGTCGAAGACATCTTCGACCAATGTTTCGACGTTTTGCCCATCCAGGTCGGAGCGGTGGATCGTGCCGGTGGCGGCGACCCAGTAGAGCTTGCCGCGCACGGGGTCGAGCGCCAGGGTGCGGATGACGGCATCCGTCAGCAGCGTCTCGCGGCCAGAGCCATCCAGGTTGGCGCGTTCGAGCGTGTTGCCGTAGTCGCTCAGCCAGTAAATTTTGCCAGCGGGGGCGTCCAGGCTGATCTGCGTGGGCCAGTTGACGCCGGTGAGAAAATCTTCCACGCCAGAGCCATCCAGGTTGGCGCGCTGAATCTTGGATTGGTGAGGGTGCGGCCAGTAGAGCTTGCCGTTCAGATTATCCACGCCGACGCCTTCGATGGGGAAGTAGATGTTGGTGCTGATCTGGTCGTAGGGGATGATGATCTCGCTGCCGCCGGGTTGATCAAGGCGCACGCGGGCGATGCTGGCCCACACGCCCACGTAGGCGTAGCGGGCCGAGGCGGGCGGCGTGGCCGTGGCCGGTGCGACGGCCAGGGTGTGTGCGACCGTGATGGTGTTGTTGGCGGGGGCGAAATCGGCTTCGCGGGCGGTGATGCTGGCGCTGTTGGTCAAGAAGCCGCTCGTGCCGGGGGCCACGTTGAGCGTGAGGGTGATGGTAAGGGTTGCGCCGCTGGCGAAATCGCCCACGTTGCAGCGCACCAGGCTGCCGTTGGCTGCGCAGTTGGCTTCAGGCGGCTGGGCCGAGGCCAGGCTCAGCCCGGCGGGCAGCGCATCTTCCACCACCACGTCGTGGGCGTCGAGGTAATCCTGGTTGCGAATGACCAGGCTGTACTGCGTGGTGGCGCCCTGCACGGCGATCTCGGCGATGGGTTCGCTCTTGGCAATGGCGAGGTCTACCTTCGTGGTGGCAAAGGCCGGGATGCGCCCAATCGCCAGCGTCCACGGGTCGTAGACGGGGGCGAAGAGGACGGTATCGCGCAGGGTTTTCTTGGCGGCGGGCGACAGGCCAGCTTCGGCCTGCTGGAGCAGGTCGCCCTCGATCCAGTAAAGGCGTTCACCGAAGGGGGCCACGGCCAGGCCGGTGCGGAAGAACTCGTTGACGCCCGTCACCACGGTTTCGACGTTAGCGCCATCGGGGTCGGCGCGGCGGATGACGTTATCGGCCATCCAGTAGAGTTTGCGTTCGGCGGGGTCGAAGGCCAGCGTGGTCATGCGCGGCACATTGGGGGAGAGCGCCTGGGCGCCCGTGCCGTCCAGGTTGGCGCGCCAGATCGTGCCGGTGTCGAAGTTCGGACCATAGGAATATCCGGCAGTCCAATACATCGCGCCAGCTTGCAGGTCGAGGGCGATCACCCCCGCCACATGGTAGGGATCGGGCATGGTGAAGAGTTGTTCGCTGCCAGAGCCATCCAGGTTGGCGCGGAAGATGGCGCGGCTGCTCGTCCAGTACATCTTGCCGCCGGGGCGGTCGAGGGCCAGGCTGAGCGTCTTGGGGCCGAGCGTGCCAGCCGGAATGCCGCTGACAAGCGTTTCGGCGGCCGAGCCATCCAGGTTGGCGCGGTAGATGCTGGCGGTGGCAGGGTGGGTGACGTTTTCGACCCAATACATCTTGCCGCCGGGGATGTCGAGGGCCAGCGCCACCGGCACGCCGCCCAGCCCGTTGATCAGTTGGCGTTCATCGGCGCCATCGAAGGTGCTGAGGCTGAGGATGCGGGCATCGCCGGGGTTGTAGTTTTTGGAGGTGTAGAACAGGCGGAATTGATCGGGCCGGGCGGCGGCGCAGCGCCCGTAGGCATCGCAGGCGCGCACGTGGACGAGGTCAGTCTGATGCCCGGCAACGGTGCAGGAGAACGAAAGCGCATTCAGGCGCGGCGTGGCGTTGCTCCACTGCGCCCACCACGGCGAGGCGTAATAGCCGCGTTCGATGGTTTGCGGGCCGCACGGTGAGACAAAGCCTTCTTCGACCAGGTTAAGGTCGCTGGCTGCGCCGCGGTAGCGGGTTTGGGCGCTCTCGCCCTCGCCCAGGTAGGCCACCTGGACGTTGACGGCGGGGTAAGCGGTGTCAATTTCGCCGCGCCACTGCCGCCAGTCCTGGCGGCGGTCGTTGCGGTTGCCCAGCACATCCGTCGGGCGCAGGTCAATCTGGTAAAAACCTTCGAGGCCGGCGGGCAGGTCGTAACTCCAGGCTGAGGCGGGCGCGCCGGGGCTGTCCAGCGTCACCGGCTGCCATGCCTGGTAGAGCGTGGCGGCCTCGGCTTCGTTCAGGGCAGTGTTGTAGATCACGAACTCATCCAGGCTGCCGGAGAAGAAATCTTGCCCGGCGGCGGGGGCGAAGCCCAGGTTAGCGCCGGTTTGGGCGCTGAAGCTGGAGGCGGTCAGGAAGCCGCGCACGCGCTGCACGCCATCTACGATCAACACCTGGCCGTTCGGCCCCACCGAATGCGCCACCTGGTGCCACTGCCCATCGGCGAAGCCGTTCTCGACCGTGCAGATCGCTTCGTAGGTGTTGCCAGGGCCGAGCAGGTTGGCGCACACCTTCCCCGCATCCAGGTAGAGGTCGCGGTCGTGGCCGAGGGCGGCCAGGTGGCCGTGATCGGCAGAGAACAGGCCGCAGTTGGGGCAGGTGGTGTTGAACCACAGCGAGGTGGTGAAATCGGTCAGCGGCAGGGCCAGTTGCAGCGGGTCGAGGTATTCATCCACACCAGCGAAGCTGACGGCGGCGTCGAAGCGCCCCGGCGCGCCGCTGGTGGGGCATTGTTCGGGCAGGCAGAAGAAGCTGCGCTCATAGCCCGAAACATCGCCAAAGACCACGGCCTGCGGCGGTTCGTTGAGCGGCAGGGCCACGGTGCGGTCATCGAGGGCAGGCACCACTTCGGCGGGGACGAGGGCAATTTCAAGGCCGCCCACGCCAGCCTGCACACGGCCGGTTTCGGTGACAAAGCCGCCGATGGTCAGAGTCTCGTCCAGGCTGGGGGCCAGCACGGTGATGCTGTCGCGCCCGTTCAGGCTGGCAGCGGGGGCGTCGTTATCTATGCCAATGGGAATTTGCACCCAATCGGTTTCGGCGGTCAGGTTGCCAGCGGCATCGCGGGCGCGCACTTCGACGGTGTAGAAGCCGCTCGGCGTAACCTGCACGGCCTGGCTTTCATCGAGGGCGGGCAGCAGGTAATCGAGCGCCCAGGTGGCGGGGGCCGTCGTGGTGATCAGCGTGGCGGGCTGCCAGCCATCGCCATTGGGCGAGAGTTGCACTTCGACTTGTTCCACGCCGCTGGCGGGCTGGCCGAAGGTGGGGTCAGCGGCGCTGCCGGTCAGCGGCAGCACCCAGCGGTTGCCGCCATTGCGCTGGGCGGCCAAAACCTGGTTCGCGCTCAGGTTGGCCGTGACGGTGGGCGCGTGGGCGTCTACATAGACGGATGAAGCTGAAGCGGGCGTTTGCTCCCAGCCCACGGCATCGGTGGCGCGGCTGAAGATGACATATTCGCCCTCCGTTTCTGGCACATCCCAGGTGAACAGCCAGAACGCGCCGTCACGGGTGGCCTCCTGCCAGTCGCCATTTTGCACGCGCACCTGCACGCGGCTGACCTTCGAGGTGGGGTCGGAGGCGGCGATGCCGACGATGCGCGTGCCGCCCGCCGCCACGAAGCCGCTGCCGGTCACGCCAGAGGTCGGGCGGTCGTTGTCAATCGTCAGCGGCAGTTGGGAGAGGAAAAACACCGTTCCCTGGCTGCCTCCGCCGTTGGGATTCTGGTCGAGGCGGGCGTTCACGTGCTGATCCATGGGCGCGGTCTGCGAGGCGGCGCTGGCCTGCACGGTCAGGCTGCGGGCCAGCACGCGCTGCTGCCCGCTGCCCAAAACGAAGCTGCTGCTGAACGATTGCCCGCCCAACACAACCGGCGCGGTGATCACCAGCGAGCCGTTGGCCCACCAGTTCTCGGTCACTTCGTTGCGCACGGTGGCGGTGTAGGCAAAGCCCTGGCCGGGGCGCAGAAAATCGTCATCGTCGCTGGTTTCGGCGTAGAGCGCCACGGGGCGCGGGTTTTCGACGCGCGGATGATAGGGCGCGCCGAGGTTGCGTTCGAGCAGGTCGCTCAGGCCGTCCAGGTCGCTGTCGGCGTTGTTGAGTTCGGAGAAAACCCGCGTGACTTGGCCGGGGGCATACTCGAACAGCCAGCCATCCAGTTCGGCTTTGTCCGTCAGGCCGTCGCGGTCGCTGTCGGCGCGGGCGGGGTTGCTGCCCAGGCGCACTTCCTCGAGGTCGCTCAGGCCATCCTGGTCGCTGTCGGCGCGATAATTGCTGCTGCCGGCGCGCAGTTCGGCGGCGTCGCTCAGGCCATCGGCGTCGCTGTCCCAGGCTTCGTCGTTTTCGTCGCTGCCGCGGAAGACCGTCCAGGCCACCAGGCCGTCGCCATCCAGGTCACGCTGCGGGCCGAAGCCCCACGAACGCACGTTCACGAAGCCATCCAGGTGCAGGGGGAAGATGTCGTAGACCAGGTCATCGCCCATGAATTTAGAATAGTCGGCGCTTTCGTAGTTATCGGTATCACAGACATACACCCAGCATTCGTAGCTGGGGATGGCCATGGCGGCCTTGAAGCGCAGGTTGAGCGGCTCGTTGACGCCCGCCGTAAGCGGGATGGCGCCGCTGTATTTCGTATCCAGTTTGTAGCCGGTGTGATACCACGAGCGGCCATACAGGTCGTGGTCTACATAGCCGTAGCGCCGCACGCCCAGCCAGGCAGAAGGATGCTGGTTGCGGCTGGCGCTCAGGCTGATGTAGGTGCGCCCCAGGTGATAGTTGAAGGTGGTGGCGCGCAGATTATCGGTGCTGAAAATCTCACCGGCGTTGGCATAGGCGGTGGAGTAGCCTGACGAGGGCGGTTTTTGGTAGATGCGGGTGCGGATGGTGGCCGTGATCAGCATCGAGTTACCCACCTGCAAGCCCAGGGCAGGGCTCGTCAGGCTGGCGCTCATGCCACTGAATGTCACCAGGTCGTCGCGCTCGGTGTCAATGGCGATGTCGCCGCTGTAAATCAGGCGCGCCAGGCCCTCCACCCAGCCGCCAACGATACTGAAGCACAGCGCATCCACGCCCAGTTCGCACAGGCCGAGGAAGATCAGGTCTATCAACCCAACAATCGCCACGGCTATCGCCCCCACCACCGTCAGGCCGATGGCAAACAGCACCACCGCCACAATGATGCCCGAAATGGCGTCAGCGATCAGCGTGTTGGCGGCAATCGAGCCGAATTTCACGTCTTGCGTAACCCAGGTGTAGATGAACGCCCC
>CAZSFD010000057.1:0-35531 GCA_964606085.1 uncultured Anaerolineaceae bacterium | reverse complement strand
TCCATGCGCAGCGGTGTGCCAATATCGGCGGTCAAGAAACGACCACGATGCAGCCCCACGCGCATTTGCAGTGAAAAGATGCCCTGCGAGGTTTCGATATGCTTGAAGTGCTGCATGGCGCGCTGCATTCGCAGGCCGGCGCGCACGGCTTGCAGGGTGTCGTTGATGTGGGGGTTGGGTGGGAACTGCACGAGCAGTGCATCGCCGGTAAATTCGAGCAAATCGCCCCCCGATTTGCTGATAATCTCGATGATCCCGGCGAAGTAGGCGTTGAGCGTCTTGAGCAGCGATTCGGCGCCGGCGCGGCCGCGCACGGCATGGGCCTCGGTCAGGCGGGTGAAGCCAGCCAGGTCGGTGAACATGAGGCTGCCTTCTTGCCACTCATAGCGCACCGCGCCGGGTTCGGGCGGGCATTCGGAAACCTGGCGGGGGACGTAATCGTGCAGGATGCGCCGCAGGGTGCGCAGATGTTCGTAAACGCGGGTGAAGGTGGCGACCGAGGGCGAAGTGTAGACGGCGGTGCTGAGATCGGCTGCCAAAAATGGCCGCAGCCGCGGCTCGATGGGGGTCAATGGCGAAAGGGGACGGGTGGTCACGAGAAGTCCATCGTCAAGAGCTTGATGGGTGTGCTGAGGAAGGCGCGCACATACCGTTCAACGGTCTGCGGCGTTTCGAACTGCGGCCAGTGACCGGCATTGGGCACCACACGCAGGTCGGCATCGGGCCAGGCGCGAGCCACTGCACTGGCATCGCGCAGCGGCACCGTGTTATCTTCCATGCCCCATATCACCAGGGCCGGCGTTTTGATGCCATCCAGCCGCTTACGAAGATCGTGTCGGCGCATGGCGGTAAAGCATTCGGCGCGCACGCGGCCCTGCCCAGGGCGGCGGGCATCGGCGCGGATTTGCAGGTATTGGCGTTCAGTGATGCCAGTCTGATCGGCGAAAAGGGCCGGGCGCAGCAGGCGGTCAGTGAGTGAAAACATCTGTGGCTCGAAAATTTCGACCAGTTTGCGCGTCAGGGGGAAGCGTTCCAAAACGACAAAGGGGGACATGAACAAGTTGATGAACATGGACAGATTGCCGCTGATGGTGGGGCAAAGCAGCACCATGCGTTCGATCAATTCGGGGCGCTTCAAAGCGACCGTGATGCTGGTCATGCCGCCCATCGAATGCCCGACCAGGATCACGGGATGTTGCGGTGAAACCTGCTCGATCAGGCCAATGATCAGATCGGCATAATCATCAATCGTGACACGATGCTCAAAGGGCTGACTTTCGCCATAACCGGGCAAATCTACCGCCAGGCAGCGATAGCGATTTTTGAGTAGCGGCAGCAGCGGCGAGACGGCATACCACGAACTGGACCAGCCGTGAATGAGAATGGCTACGCGGCTATGCTGTTCGCCCACTTCTTGAGCGTGAAAGGAATGTCCCCGAACGGTGAATGTAGTCATGGCGGCGGGTGGCCTAGCGGATGATGGCGACAATTTGCTGGTAGCCACGCGCAATGGGGTGGTCGGGATATTGCAGGCTGAAGATTCCGCTGCTTGCCAGGGCCATCATCTCGTCTGAGTGGGGCAAGATGGCGGCCACCGGGCAGGAGTAGGCCGTTTCCACTTTCGCACGCACTTCGGAGGGGTCGAATACGGCGGGCAGCTTGTTTACCATCAGCATCATCGTTGGCACATCGAGCTTGCGGGCAATTTCGACGGTCACGGCGGTGCCCTGGTAATCTTGCTGATCGGGGCGCAAAATGATGACCAGCACATTGGAGATGGCAATGGAAAGTAAGGTTTCTTCGTTGAGGCCGGGATGCGTATCAATCACCAGGTAGTCGAGATCGAGGTTGGCAATCAGATCGTGGAAGCCATCGTTGAGCAGGCCGACATCGTAACCTTCGCGCAGCACGCGGGCAATTTCGCCGGCTTTGATGCTGGAGGGGATCAGATACACTTTGCCGGGCAAATCACCTGGGGTGACATCGTGAGCGCAGTCGCTGATAGAACATTTTCCCCACAGGTAATCATTGAGCGAGTGCTGCATGTTTTCTTCATCCAGGCCAAAGAGAATGTGAATGCCCGGCGATTGGATGTCGGTATCAATCACGCCCACCCGTTTGCCGTGCGAGGCCAACAATGCGGCGATATTGGCAGTCGAGTTCGATTTGCCGGTGCCACCGCGGAAAGAATGGACAGAGATAATTTTCGCCATGAGAAGGCTCCTTAAGATGATTCGCTGCGCTGGCGCATTTGGCGGGCTTTGGCTTGCAATTGTTGGAAATAATCGGTTTCGGCAATTTCGGCCACCTGGCTGGCCTTTTTGGCTTCATCAATTTGAATGCGCAACGCTTGTACTTGCTGTTTCAAGCGCTGCTCACGAAGATAGACTTCGTGCGCCATGCGCTGGAAGACGCGCGCCAGTTGGCCCAATTCGTCGCCGCGGGTGGCGACACTATCCAGGTTTGTGGAAATAAACTGTTCGGCTTCGACGGCGGCGGCGGCGGCGGTCACTTTGGAAACCTGCTGCAAATACTCAATTTCCTTATCACGCAGGCGTTTCTTTTCGAGGCAGGCATCCAGGCGGGCTTTGAGCAGCACGGGGTTGAAGGGTTTGGGCAGGTAATCTTCGGCGCCCATTTCGACGCAGCGCACCACGCTATCTACCTCATCGAGGGCGGAGATCATGATAACGGGGATTTCGCGCAAAGCCGGATTAGATTTGACCGCCTCCAGCACCTGGTAGCCATTCATGCCGGGCATCATAACGTCCAGCAACACGAGGTCGAAGGATTGCTGGGCCAGGATATCGAGGGCCTGGCGTCCGCCCTCGGCAGTGACCGCGGTGTGATTGAGGCGTTCGAGGTAACGCGAAAGAATATCGCGGTTGATGGCGTTATCATCCACGACCAGGATATGCCCATTGGTTTCGATGCTTGCTGCCTGGTGTGAAGTGGTTTCGAGGGTCTGCACCGTGGTCAGGGCTTCTTCCAGCAAAGACGAGGTTTCGTCGGTACGTAAATCTGGCGCTATTTCCCCCGCTTCGATACGAGCAAAATTAACCACTTCTTCGATCAGGCTGAGAAAGCGGTTGGCGGCATCTTGAATTTTCAACAAATCTGGCACAAACTCATCACCGCCGAGGGTGGGTGCATCTTCGCTGAGCATCTCGGCATAGCCAATGATGGTGTTGACCGGGGTGCGCAGTTCGTGACGCAGCCGAGCGCCGAATTCGTCCACCTGCATATCCAACTGACCGGCTTCGATCTTTTGTTGGTCGAGGTTGTTGTTGACCAGGGCGAGCAGGGTATGGCCGGCGCGGTAGATTTTTTCGACATCGGCGCTCATCTCGTGGCCAGGGCTGCCAGGCGGCTGGGTATCTTCCAGCATCATTTCGCTGTAACCGATGATGGCGTTGATTGGCGTGCGCAGTTCGTGGCGCAGGTTCGCCAGGAAGGCGCGCCAGGCCAGGTCATTATCAGCGACAGTCAGCGTGGAATCGGTCACAAGGGCTTAGCGGTTCAACAGCGCTTCGATCTTGCCCAACAGCCGGGCAAATTCGACCGGTTTGGTGTCATAATCGTCTGCGCCGGCTTCGATGGCTTTTTCGCGGTCGCCGGCCATGGCATGGGCGGTCAACGAAATGACCGGGATCCGACGGGTAGCTTCGGATGATTTCAGGCGGCGGGTGGCTTCCCAGCCATCCATCACCGGCAAGCTCATATCCATCAGGATCAGGTCGGGGGTTTCGCTGGCCGCCATATCCAGCCCCTGTTGACCATCTACCGCCAGGACGACGGTGTAGCCTTTGCGCTCCAGGCGGCGCGACAGCATGTCGCGGTTCATTTCGTTATCTTCGACCAATAATATCTTCGCCATAATTTCTCCTCAATAGAATTAATCGCCAATCATGCGTTGCAACTCGCGTAACAACTCGGTGTGGTTGTAAGACCCTTTGAACATGATCTTCTCAACTTTGTTGGACAAAAACTGCCGCTCGTCATCTGACAATACTTTGGCGGTAATGACGATGATGGGGATCAACGCGCAGGTTTCATCGGCACGCAATTGGGTAATAAATTCAAAACCATTCATATCTGGCATCATTAAGTCGAGCAAAATCAACTGCGGCGCATGGGCTTTGGCCTGCTGCAAGGCTTCGGTGCCGTTTCCAGCCTCGATCACCGTCCAGCCTTCCCGAACCAGAAAGCGGCGAATGATCCCGCGTAATTCTGGTTCATCGTCTACCACCAACACAGGTCTGGGTGACTGCTGTTGGCGATAGCGGTTGGCAATGGCAATCAGGCGGTCGCGGTCAATTGGCTTGCTCAGGTAATCAGACGCGCCCAAAATATACCCCAGGTTCTTGTCATCTACAATAGTGAGCATGACCACGGGGATTTCAGAAATGTCAGGATCGTTTTTGATCGTCGAAAGGGTCGTCCAGCCGTCCATGCCGGGCATCATCACATCGAGGGTGATCAATTGCGGATGAAGGGCGCGCGCCAGGCGCAGGCCTTCTTCGCCACTCGCCGCCCCCACCACGTTGAACCCCTCCCGGCGCAACATGCGCTGCAAGATATCGCGCGTCACGCTGTCATCGTCAATGACCAGGATGGTCGGTTTGTGCTTGCCAGCGTGCGTTTTGATCGCCGGTGCGCTGCGCGCCGACAGCGCTTCGACCACTTCGGCCAGGATGACGATTGTAAACGTAGAGCCTTTGCCCGGTTCGCTGACCACAGCCACATCGCCGCCCATCATCCGGCAGTAATGGCGGGTGATGACCAAGCCAAGGCCAGTGCCGCCATATTTGCGCGTGGTTGATTCGTCGGCCTGGGTGAAGGGGCGAAACAGGCGGGCAATCTGCTCGGCATCCATGCCGATGCCCGTATCGCTGACCTCAAAGAGCAGGCATTCCTTCTCACACGCCGATGAATCACCATTTGCAGCGGCGCTTTCGCCCTTGTTTGGCTGGATGCTGCGCGCTACCCGGCGCACCTTCAACGCAACCTGCCCTCGCGAGGTGAACTTGGCCGAGTTGCTCAGCAGGTTGAACAGACATTGGCGCAGCTTGGTCTGGTCGTTAATCGCCAGGCCAATATCGGCGGGACAATCTACGGTCAGCGTGTTGCCGTTTTTTTCGAGCAAGGGGCGGATCAGGTTGCAGGTGTCTTCGATCACCATTTGCACGGGAAAGGCTTCCACCTGAAGCTGCATTTTGCCAGCTTCAATCTTCGATAAGTCGAGGACGTCGTTGATTACCGCCAATAAATGCTTGCCGGCGGCGAGGATTTTGTCGAGGTCGGGAATGAAGGTATCCTGGGCCATCTCCTGCGCCTCTTCGATGAGCATTTCGCTGTAACCGATGATGGCGTTGAGGGGCGTGCGCAGTTCGTGGCTCATGTTGGCCAGGAAGGTGCTTTTCGAGCGGCTGGCAGCCTCGGCCGCATCGCGCGCCTGTGACATTTCTTCGAGCAAGCGCGCCTGTTCGATGGCCCCGGCAATTTGGCCGGCAATCGTCTCCGCCAAATCCACATCATCTGGCGTGAAAATGCGGTCTGGATCGTCGAGATCGATCCCGATGGTGCCGACAATTTCGCCGCGCGAAAGCAAGGGGGTCAGCATGAGGGCATGGGTTTGGCGCTGACGCATCAATTCGTGCATGGAGGCCATACGCGGGTCGGTCTGGGCATCGTTGACGAGGATGGTGCGCCGCGTTTGAATAACCTGGCGCGAGGTTTCGCTCTCGGCCAATGGGATGGGCAGGCCAATGATATTGGGGCCATTTGGCTTGTCTGAATAATCGGCGGCGATAATCAATTCGGTATGTTCTTTGTTCAACACGGCAATACCGCAGTGCCTGGCAGCGAAAATGCCGCACAGTTCTTGCGTGACCGTTTGCAGCATTTCGGGCAGGTTGCCGCGCCGCGTGACCGCCTCCGTCACGCGATTGAGTAAGGCGAGTTGTTCGGCGCGCGCCTCAGCCGCTTCTTTCATTTGCATCAGGTTGAGGTTGGTTGCTTCGAGGTTGACGTTGAGGTGGATTAATGGATCATAGATTTTTTCGCGCAACACTGCGGCAGCCAATAAAACACAGCCAATCGTCAGCAAAATCACGTCCAGCGGCGTAAACTTGAACACAGGCAAGAGAGCAAAAATGATACTCACCGTAACGAAAATCCCCCCTGGCAAGAGAACGGCAGCCCGGCCGTGCCGGTTGCGAATGAGCAATGCCAGGGCGGTCGCCGCATATAAGTAAACACAACCAAACAGAAACAATCCCACCGGGGTCACATCTATCGAATACCCCCCTGATGAGTCAGGGTTGACGAGGATAAGCAGTTGATCGAAAAACAACAGGGGCGCGCCCAATGGAAAAAAGATGACCCCGGCGATGCGCAGCATTCTGGCCCAGCGTGCCTGCCAGGCGTTGACATATTGCGAAACCAGCAAGAAGAACGCATAATGGCTGAATGTCATGCCAAAAACGGCCAGGCGAATGGGGATGAAGATGTCACCGGCGCCATACCACAGTTGGATATGCACCCAACTATTCAATAACTGGCTGACACTGACTAACCCCAGGTAAAACGTCAACAGGTGGATATCGCGGCCATGCCGCGACTGCCACAACAGCATGACGAGCAGGGCCGTGCTGATGGTGATGCAAATGATTTGTGCGGTGTATCCCAAAATGGCGCTCATCGCAAAGCTCCGAGAACCCGCGGGTTCTTCTTCAAGATTTTTCTTCTGCAAGGCACTGCGCTGGCAGCCAGATCGAAAAGGTGGAGCCCTTCCCCGGTTCGCTTTCTACGGTGACATCCCCCTGCAACATCTGACAGTATCGGCGGGTGATAGCCAGACCCAGGCCCGTGCCGCCATATCTGCGCGTGGCCGAGGGGTCTACCTGGGTAAATGGCTGAAAGAGCTTATCCAGTTGCTCTGGCGAGATGCCAATGCCCGTATCGGTGACTTTGAATAGCACGATGGAAGGATTTCTGCTGACCATTGCCAACGCCGCAGCCATGCGGTCCGCTTCATTGGGGGTGTGTGCTGCACCAGGGCGGTCACTGCGGCCCACTTCGAGGGTGATCGTGCCGCCGGTGGTAAATTTGGCGGCATTGCTGAGCAAATTCACCACGCATTGCTGCACTTTGAACGGATCAGAACACATCTGCCCCAGGTCGGGCGGCAGTTGCACAACCAGTTCATTATCGTTTTTCTGCATCGAGGGCTGAACGGTAGAAACGACATTGCCGATCAAATCGGCCAGGTTGAAATCCGATATATCGAGGGCCATGCGCCCGGCTTCGATCTTCGATAGGTCGAGGATGTCGTTGATCAGACCGAGCAAGTGCTTGCCGGCTACCTGTACTTTCTGCAAATCGGGGATAAATTCGGTCAGGCCTTCACTCTCCAGGTCTTCCTGGAGCATCTCGCTGTAACCGATCACGGCGTTGAGCGGCGTGCGCAGTTCGTGGCTCATGTTTGCCAGGAAGGTGCTTTTGGCGCGGCTGGCGGCTTCGGCAGCCGCCTCGGCGCGTTTGCGCTCTTCCAGTTCCACTTGCAGGGCATCATAGAGGCGGGCGTTATCAATGGCAACGGAGGCCAACTCGGCGAAACGACTGAGCAACTCGATCTCTGGCGCTTCGAACAGGCGCTCTGGTTCGAGGTAAGCCAGGCCAATCGCACCGATCACACGCCGGTCGAGTTTGAGCGGCACGCAGGCCACGGCATGAATTTGTATCTCATCGAGAGCCTGCACTTTGCCCGTCCAGGCATGGTAATCTTCAATAACGAGCGGCTCGCCGGTAAGCCATACCTTGCCTGCCATGCCATCGCCGGGATGAATGCGATAGCCCACATGCCCGGCTTGTGCGCCAATGCCCACCTGCAAGGTCATTTGCTGTTCATCGTCGTCGAGCAGGTAAATGTAACCATGCGAGGTGCCCACCAGGGCGGCAGCCCGGTGGATGATGGCGTTCAGCAATTCGGTCAATTCCAGGCGGCGGATCAAACCGAGGGTGGTCTCATTGAGGGCGGTCAGATATTCCTTCTGGCGGCGCAGCAAGTCCTCGGCCTGGCGGCGCTCGATGATATCGCGACCGAAGACAGATACGCCAACGACTGCGTGTTCAGATGAGAGAATGGGCGTCAGCGAAACTTCCACAACCAGCTTGATGCCGCGAATATGATAGGTAAATTCGGCAGAATGACGCTCCCCTTTCAAGGCAATTTCATATAAATCCAGCCACTGTTGGCGTTCATGAGCAGGCAAGGCGTCGAGAATGCACATGCCGCGCTGCAATTCGACCCCATACGCCACGGTATACATCTGGCAAAAAGCCGTGTTGATGGCAAGGATGCAGTAGTCGCAATCTACCGACCAAACCATATCAGGCGTGCTTTCAATTAAGGCCGACAGGTTGACTTCGCTCTCACGCAACTCATCTGCCATTTTGATGAGCCTCTGGTTGGCTTCGGAGAGATTGAGGTTGAGTTCGGCCAGGGGGTTGAACAATTTTTCGTTCAAAATCGCACGAGCGAACAACAGACTGCCCAACGCCACAGAAATAATATCGAACGGATAATCTTGCAAGATGGGCAGTACGCTGCTCAGAACCCCGGCGCAGGTAATAATGGCCCCTGGCAACAACTTGCCCGCTCGCTGATGACGGTATTTGGCGAGGTAAACCAGGGCGACGATATAGTAGAGATAAAAGACGAAGAACAGGGCATAGCCAGCCAGCCCAATCTGATAGCCTAATAAATCGCGCGCCACACCCGGCACGTACCACAGCAACTGTCCCGTGTATAAAAATGGCAGCGAACCGAGGATCAACAGGACTCCAGCGACAAGCGCGCCTCTGAAATACCACTTTCCCCAACGGTTGGCGTAATGGGTTACCAGGGCAAACAGCAAATAACTGTTGATCGGAATGCACAGGGCAGAGGCATAAAAGAAAAAACTGTTATCCAGGTTGAATATCGTCATCAGGCGGGCAGCAGAATTGGTCAACCCCCAAAAAATGATATTAAGCATGTACAGGCCCATCCATTGATTGTCGCGATGGTGCGGCGACTGCAAGAGGATCAACACCATCAGCGCCATACCAATGGAGGCAGCCACAGCCTCGGCTGCGAAAGCGATGAGCGCCGTGATGGTTACCGCGCCAACAGTCATACCGGTTTGCCCTTGCGCAAAATACAGGCGGCCACCAGGTCGCGCACATCGCCGAGCAAATCTTCTTTCTTGTAGGCCCCTTTTTGGAGAATTTTCTGCACATACCCGTTCAGGCGAATGCGGTCTTCCTCGGTCAGTTCCTTTGCCGTCACTACCAGCACCGGAATTTGCCGCCAGCGTTCTTGCCGTCGTAACTGCACGATAAACTCAAAGCCATCCATTTCGGGCATCATCAAATCGAGCAAGATCAGCGAAGGCGTCACCTGGGCCATCTGCTGCAAGCCGACGCGGCCATTTGCAGCTTCGATGGGCTTCCAGCCTTCCTTTTCCAGCATACGGACGAACATCTGCCGGGTGCCAGGATCATCTTCGACCACCAAAACCGAAGGCGAAGCGCTGCCTTTCTGGTAGCGCAAAACGGTTGCCAGCAGTCGTTCGCGATCCACCGGCTTGGTGAGGTAATCGGCCACGCCCAACGAATACCCCATCTCGTGATCATCCACAATCGAGAGCATAATCACGGGGATATCTGCCGTATCTGGGTCGGCCTTGAGCGAGGTCAGCACCGACCAGCCATCCATGCCCGGCATGAGCACATCGAGGGTGATCACATCGGGCCGTAACTCCTGCGCGCGCAACAGACCCGCCGGGCCGTCGAGGGCCGTTTCAACCAGGAAGCCTTCTTTCTCGAGGTAACGCTTGAGCAGATCGCGCACGGCGGGGTCGTCATCCACCACCAACACCAGGCCCGTGGGCGGGGCCAGCGGGCCGGTGCCGCCGAGACGTCCGGTGCGCTTTTTCTCAGTCTTTTCAACAGGAGCCGTGGCAGCCACTTGCGCAGGCAGGCGAATGGTGAAGGTGGTCCCTTTATTCACATCGCTTTGCACGTTGATGCTGCCGCCCATCATCTGGCAGAAGCGCTGGGTGATGGTCAGCCCAAGCCCTGTGCCGCCATAATGGCGCGTGGTAGATGAATCAGCCTGGGTGAAGGGCTGGAAGAGCCTGTCCAATTGTTCTGGAGACATGCCAATGCCGGTATCGCTGACGTGAAAAACAACCCACGGAATGGGCGTGGGGTCTTTGCCCGTCAGTGGCGGCGCCATTTCGGTGCCAGAGGCCAACACGATGGCGCCGTTCTTGGTGAACTTGCTGGCATTACTCAATAAGTTGAACAGGCACTGGCGCACCTTGATCTGATCGGCCAGCATCTCGCCCATGTGCGCTGGCACCATCACCTGCAACGTGTTGGCATTTTTCTCAACCAACGGTTGAATGGTGGCGCACACCTCATTGATCATGGTGTTCAGATCGAAGCGCTCCAGGTAGAGAGACATTTTGCCAGCTTCAATCTTCGATAGATCGAGAATGTCATTGACCAGGCCCAACAGCAGCTTGCCCGCGCCGTGAATTTTTTGCAGGTCGGGCACCAATTCGTCCAGGCCGGTTTCGGCGGCTTCTTCTTCGAGCATCTCACTGTAGCCGATGATGGCGTTGAGCGGCGTGCGCAGTTCGTGGCTCATGTTAGCCAGGAAGGTGCTTTTGGCGCGGTTTGCGCCTTCAGCCGATTCGGTGGCCTGCTGCGCTTCAGCATACAGGCGGGCATTGGCAATGCTATTGGCCAATTGGTCGGCCATCGTTTGCAACACGGTCACGTCCGCCTGGGAGAACTGGCGCGATTTCTCGCTCTGGACGGTGATAGCGCCAATGGTTTCACCGCGGGTGATCAAGGGCAGCGCCATTTCTGAACGCGTGGCCGGTAAAAATGGGTTGCGGAAACGCGATTCTTCCTTATCCACATCTAAGGAGATGCGGGCGCGGCTATGCACGGCGCACCAACCAATCATCGAGGATTCGTCCACGGCCAATTTGTGGCGGTTCTCGATCATCTGCTTGCCAGCGTCACCTGTGCCAGCCATCAACCACAAGTAATTCCTATCGGCGTCAATCAAGAAGATGCCCACATAATACAGGCGAAAACGCTGGCGGATCAACTCCACGCTGCGCTGGAGCAGCTTATCCAGGTCGAGGGTGCTGTTGGCAGCCTGAGATACTTCGGCGGCAGTTTGCAATTGCAGGGCGCGGTGTTCCAATTCCTCGGTGCGCTCGGCCACTTTTTGCGCCAGTTCGCGTTCGACCAGCTCGTGGCGGGCCGCTTCCTGTTCGCGTTGCTGGCGTTCCAGTTCAATACGCTGCTGAATCAGGTCTTGAATCTGGCTCGACATGCGGTTGAAAGCCGCTGCCAGATCGCCAATTTCATCGTTGGAATGCACCCCCACGGTATGCCCCCAATTGCCCGCCGCCAGGGTAACGGCGCTCTCTTTCAAGCGGCGAATCGGGCGATTCAAGGTGATTTGCGTGATCAGCATGGAAAAGATCAACGCTATCAAAACCCCCGCGACCAATAAGCCACCCACCTGGCGCAGCGTATCCGCATGGACGATAGCCTGGGTTTCGGCATAAGTATTGGTCTCAATCAGACCGATGACCTCATCATTGATATTGACCAGTGGCGTCACATACGCGTAATACTGCCCAAACTCATCGGCATAGCTGACAAAACGCGGCTGGCGGTCGGCATAGGTGGCGAAATGTTCGGGAGTGGCGTAAAAAAAGGGATACATCGGCGCCATCCCCCCCGCATCTACCCAATAATAAAAATGACCCTCTTCCATGCCATAGATTTCGACGCCGCCCAAATCGCCTGCCTCAGACATGCGATACAGTTGATTGGCAATTTCAGTATAGGCGACAGTTTTCACATCATCGGGTTTCGTTATCAACCGCAGCAAAGGAACATTGATGGTGGCGGCCACGGCATCTGCCGAGCGCTCCAGGCGGGTCGAAATATCCAGGCGATATTGTTTCATGGTCTCATCATAAATGCGCAGACCCGAATAGAGCATGACGGTGGTGATCAAAATCGCCAGGGGTAAAACAATTTTCACGTAAAGCGGGATATAAATCCGAATTCTTGCGCTCATTTCGCTACCTCGAGTCGGCTTTTCAACATTCCCTGCCCCGTGAAGACCCAAACCGCATTATTGTAAGCATCCGTCACGATCAAATCGCCTCCTGGCCCCAGGGAAATGCCCATGATCTGCCACTCTGACACGCCCGGCGCGCCGATAGACATCACATACTCCCCCTCGTGGTCAAAAACCTTGACACTGCGATTACCCGTATCCCCCACATACAAGCGGCCACTTTCGTCATCCACTGCAAGGTACTGCGGGAAAGCAACATGCTTGGCGCTGCGGCCATAATTGGCGATCATCTGCACCCATTCCACCTGAGGCACACCGGCAGCATCATAGCGCAAGCGATATTGATCCAGGCGGTTGTTGTTGAAGGCCACCGCGTACAGCAGCCCCCGCGTATCATCAATCGCCAGGTCATTCAGGCCATCATAGGCTCGTTCGGTGGGAAGACCTACAAAAAGGGTGGTCAGCAGGCGGCCATCCGAGGCAAACACCCGCGCGGTATTTTTCAGGTAATCGGCCAGATACAAATTGCCCCGCTGATCAAATTCGAGGCCATAAGGCTTATAGGCGTCGGTTTCTTCCCCGACCTCGGTGACATAATCTACCCGGGCAAGCTCCTTCAAAAACTTACCATCTGCAGAAAACACCTTAACCTCATCGTGTTGGATGCGAATGTCATCTTCTACAAAATTGATCAGGTATAGGTTGGCATCCGGGCCAAGCGTCAAATCCCAACTGCGATAGAGCTGGTCAGTCCGTTCCCCCAACCGCCCAAAAGACATCAAGACCTTGCCATCAGAATCGAGTTTGACCACCCGATGATTACCAAAATCATTGACATAAATGCTGCCATCAGCCGCTTGCACGGCGCTGTTGGGGCGCAACAAGCCAGGCTCGCCCCGGCACGCCGCCAAAATAAAGGCCAGCAGCACAATCATCCCGCTGCGCCATCGGAGAGATTTCATAGTTACCTCTAAAAAATTCGTTGGTTAAACTTGTCGAAACCAACATGACCCGGCCAAAGCCATCAAGAATTAAAGATATGATACCATCACTACCTGAAATCTGCTCGATAGCCCGCCGCCTCACCCCCGGAGAATACCATGCCCACTCCCTATTACATCCTGGTCGAAGACACCCAAACCGGCCAAAACGCCCTCGAACAGGCCGCTGGCGCCGCCTACATTGTCATCCATTTTGCCGATGGACGCTTTGCCGTCGTCAAACCCGATGACCTGAGACGCAAGCTGACCCTCTGGAAAAAGCTGGACGCGCCGCTCAGCGATGTTCCAGCCAATGTGTTCGCACCCCATATCACCGCCACAATCATCGAAAGCGACCCGCATATTGACGCCCGCGTTCAGGCGCTCAGAGCCAATCAGCCCTTGGTGGTGGTCGCTGACGATGGATATTTCCTGGCCCTGGTCGTTGGCGGCGTCACCTATCGCGGCGGCGCGCCCAAAATGGAGACGCTGATCAGCAAAGGGCCAACCAATCTGTCGGCAGAGCCAGCACGCGCCACCGAAGCCATGCCCGCCCCGGCGCAAAAACGCTACATCAATGTCGAATTGAAAGATAGCAATGAGCAGCCTTTCGACCCTGCCACCACCCCCCTGCAAAAAGGCCAGGTCTACACCCTGGGCTTCGACGTAGATGTAGAACTGCGCGCGACGGCCATCGCCAGCCAGGGGGTCGAGTTCGGCTATCGCTTTCAGGAAGGCGAGCAAGTGGTCAAGATCACCGTGCGCCTGGAATCGCAAGATTTCAACTTTTTTGACGAACAGGAAAAGATAATCCTCGTCCCCCGCACGGGCAAATCGAAGAACAAGGCCAACTTCCTGATGGAACCCCTGCACGATGGCGAATGCCAGATCAACGCCATCTTCCTCAAAGATGGCAACTTCGTCCAGGTGATCACGCTCAAATTCTACGTCGGGGCGCTCTTCAGCAGCGCCACGCTTGGCCGGGGCGTCGAGGCCGCCTTCGCCGCCCAACCACGCGATGTCAGCCTGACCATCCTCAACATGGGCGCATCCTTCCAGGTGATCCTGATCGCGCCCGGCGTGGCCGCCACCGCCACCCTGCCGCTCAAACTGCCCGAACTGAAAGACATCACCGCCCAGGCGCGCGACAAACTGCTCGCCATCGTCAACTACCAGGAAGACGGACGCTACTTCTACCAGCAATCGCTCACCATCCCCGCCGAAATTGACGAGTTCGCCCGCCAACAGTTAGCCGAGGCGGGTTTCCGCCTCTACCAGCGCATCTTCTTCGGCCCCGCCGCCGACGAGCAAAGCAAAAACCTGGGCCGCAAACTGCGCCAACTGGCCCAAAATGAAAAGCTCAAAATTCAAATCTTCGCGCAAGATTTTGTCCTGCCGTGGGCGCTGCTCTACATGGCCGAGCGCTTCGACCCCAACCAGGTCAACCCCGATCTTTTCCTCGGCATGAAACACATCATCGAACACATCCCCCTGCAGCAAAGCCTGAACGTGACCGATAACCGACTCGACGGCAGTCGCGGCCTGGCCGTTAGCCTGAACGTCAACACCGACATAGACGCCGCCATGGGCGTCCCGCTGATCGGCTCGCAGCTCGCCGAGTGGCAGGCGCTCAAAGCCGCCGGTGCAAAGGTCTCACTGGTTACCCGCAAAACCGCCGATGAAGTCACCCGCGCCCTGTCCAATCCCGCAACACCCGACCAGGTGCTCTATTTCTACTGCCACGGCCTCTCGAAAGATGCAGATGAAAAAGGCGGCGTCTCCCAATCTACCCTGATCCTGAGCGGCAATGGCCGCCTCACCCTCGACGACCTCAACCTCTACGCCCCCACCGACGACCAACTGCCCAACGCCCCGCTCGTCTTCATCAACGCCTGCGAATCGGCGCAACTTTCACCCCTGGTGTACGATGGCTTCGTCCCCTATTTCATGGCCAAAGGCGCCCGCGGCGTGATCGGCACCGAAGTCGAAACACCCGCCCTGTTCGCCGCCGAATGGGCCAAACGCTTCTTCGACCGTTTCCTCGCCGGCCAAACCATCGGCGAAATCTTCCTCACCCTGCGCAAGGAGTTTTACGAGCAGCACCGCAATCTGCTGGGCCTGTTGTATGCCCTCTATGTAGATGGCGATACCGAAGTCCAACCCGCCGTCAAAGCGTGAAAAGCTATCCCCCCGCTTGCAGCATCACACCCAAAAGCCCCATCAACAGGGCAAAAACGCCAAAGAAGAGGATCAGCGCCACGTTCAACCACAGGAAAACAAACTGGTCAATTTGCGCCTGCTGGGGGTCCGCCGGATCATAGAACACTCCAACCCGCTCGCCAACTTGAAAAGGAGATGGGCGCTTCGCCATCGCAGGCGAAAATTTCACCACCTGCCCGGCCTGGGTGCGAAAGTGAACAACCACGCGATAGCGCACTTTCTGGCGCAGGCGCACGCCAAAAATGGTTCTCTCCGTCACATAGTCACTCGGGCTCACCTGCTTCAACAATTCAACCACCTCGCCCTCGGCGCGCAGCGAACGCGCCAGGCGGGCGCGCTGACGCACGAGCAAGAACAAGCCACCCGCCAGAAGATCGATTCCTACAAAGACAATGACGAGCGAAAAGATGAGATATTCATTCATAACCGCTCCAACGTAGGACAAATCAATTTGGCCCTACCGCAGCCAAAATTTGCGGCAATGCCTGGCGCGCCGCGGCTTCACCCGCGGCGATGGCCTCGGCGGGGCGGTCGAAGCCCAGCAGCCACACGCAGTCGGGAATATCGGGGGTCAGCAGCACATCGGGCGGGCATTTTTCGAGTTGGAAGACCGTCAACGCATCCGACAGGATCAGCACCGATTGATAGAAGTGATCGCCAAAATTGGGCAGCAGGGGCACATCGAGAATGCAGGCTTCCCGGCGCGGGAAGATGGGCGCCACCCGCACGGCCACCACCACTTCAGCGCCCATCTCACGCAGCACGTCTACGGGGATATTATCGAGCAGGCCGCCATCGGCCAATTCACGCCCGTTGATCGTCACAGTCGGCCACAGGCCCGGCACGGCGCAGGTCGCCATCGTCGCATCCACCAGGTTGCCATCTTTCACCACCACCAGCGCACCGCGCGGCAGGTCGGTGGTGGGCAGCGCCACGGGGATGCGTGTATCGGCAAAGGTGGTTTCAGCGCCAAGCGCTTTTTCGAGCATCTCACGCACCGGCTTGCCCTGCAAGAAACCGCGCCGAAAGGGAGCGGGGTCGAGCATCCGCACCAGGTTGCGCGGGTTGGCGTAGAAATGGGCAATTTCGGTCAGTTCGGCAGGGGTCCTTCCGGCAGCATAGGCGGCGGCCACCACACCGCCCATGCTGGAGCCAGCCACCATATCCACCTGGATGCCGGCTTCCTCCAGCACCTTCAACACGCCGATATGCGCCAGACCGCGCGCCCCGCCCCCGCCCAATGCCAGACCCAGTTTTCGTTGTTGCTGCATAACCGGCTCCTACATGAATAACAGCGGCAGGTAGCGCGGCGCAGCATCGAAAGGCTTCTCCTGCCCGGCGGCCACGGCATACAGGCGCTCGTGGGTGGCACGCGCTGCCGCGCCCAGGGCCTCGTAGGGCCGGTTGCACACATCCAGGAAGCCGATGTTGTAATTCTCGCCATCGAAGCGCCCCAGGGCCGACTGATCGTACAGGATGAAATAATGCACCCCCACACACCACGGCTGGGCGGCGGCATCCTCGGTGTAGAAACGGAAGGCCCGCCCGCGGTCTGCCTGCGTTGGCACGTGGCCGATGCCGCTGGCCGGCAGGCCGGCATCCAGCGCACCAAAATGCCACTCGCCAACCAGGATCGGCTGATTGAGCATCTCGGCAATGTGCGCCATCTCCGCCACCGGCAGGCGTGTGCGGTAGCAGTTCATACTGAACACGTCGAAGTGACGCATCCCCGCCAGCGCCCAGGCCGGCGGGATGGTGTAGTAGCGAATGCCCAGGTTGAGGTGGTTGGCGTCCACCGCCTTGCACGCCCGGCTCAACCCGCCGAAAAACTTCTCGACCATCACCGCGCTGAATTCGTCGAGGTCGGCGATGGCCGACGGGGTAAGCGGCTGCCGCCAACGAGACTCGGCCATGGCGTGGAAAGTAACCTCCATACCCCAGGCTTCGGCCAGGGCGGCGTCGCTGGCATATTTTTCATAGAGCGCCTGGCTGAGCGCCTGGCGGCAGTGGCAGGTGACGGTGTTGAAGAGCATCCCCGCGGCAGGCGACTCCTGCGAGAAGCCCCAGGTGGGTTCATTCATCAGAAAATAACCGATGAAGGCCGGGTCGTGGCGGGTTTCTTCGAGTTGGCTGGCAAATTCCGCGCACACCTGCTCGAAGCGCGGGTCGAAGACATCGGGAAAGTCGCGGTAGACGAGGGGCATCGCTTCGTAGTTGGCGCGCAGCGGGCGCACGTAGGGGAAACCGGCATCGCGCGCAATCTGCCATTCAGACCAGTTCGCCACGGTATTGAAGCCAGTGCGGCGCAGTTCTGCCAGGGCGATCTGCGCCCATTTTTCATACCAACCCTCGCCAAAGGCGCGGATGAAGTTGGCGGCCAGATAATTGACCATCGTGGTGGGGCCTTCCCAATCGGCGCGCTCGGTGCGCGCTGCGGCGAAGGGGCCATCGGCAGCGGGCAGCCAGGCCAGGGCGCTTTCCAGGCCGCCCACGTTGGCGCTCGTGTCCACGCGCACGCAGTCCATCCCCGCCGACCAGAAGACGCAGCCCTCGGGGTCCACCAGCCACCAGCGGCCAGCATCTTTCGCCACGCGGAACCACCCCGTGGCATCCAGGCGCTTGCCCGTCCAGCCGCCCCATTTCGACCAGCCCGCGGGCCAGCGT
Source organism: uncultured Anaerolineaceae bacterium (assembly GCA_964606085.1). Lineage (GTDB taxonomy): Bacteria > Chloroflexota > Anaerolineae > Anaerolineales > UBA4823 > CAIQJJ01. The sequence continues at coordinate 17,501 of CAZSFD010000057.1, read as the reverse complement.
TGGGAGGGCGCGGCAGCCAGTTGCGCTTGCAAGCGGGCAGTCACTTCAGCGGCGCTGCGGCTCTTGGCGGGCCAATCGTGCAGGGTAGATTGGCCGAGTTCGTCGAGCAACGCGCCGGCGGGCAGCAAGGGGGTTTCCAGGCGCGGTGGGGTTTCGACCGTGGCAGTGAAATCGGTGATGCACCAGCGCACACCCAATGGGCCGCCGATACCTTCGGGGTGGCGTTCGATGACGAATTGCATCCGATCCACCTTGGCCAAATCTACCCGCTGACCGCCGCAGCGCGGCTTGAGCCAGGCGGCTTCGCGCTCGTACATCCAGCGGCCCTGGTTCACCGCTTCCAGGGGCATACGGATGCGCGCCTGGCATTGGTTGATGAAACCCTGCGAGAAAGTAAACGCCGGGCCGTCTGCGCCTTCTTGCAGGATGATCAGGAAGACGCACAGGGATTTGCCATCGAGCAGAAAGTCAGCGCTGAGCGAGTTCATCTCGGTCAGCGCGCCGGCAGGGAAGGTGTAAGCCAGGCCATCGCCGGGGAGGGCAGCCGTGTACCAGGCTGCGCCGGGCAGTGGGGCTGGTTCAGGTTGGCGGGCCGCGCCGCCGAGCAGGGCAGATGGGGAGAGGGTCAGCATGGGGCATCCTTTTTTATAGGTGACTTTTGCTATTGGGGTTGATCATATACTTCGGCATCACGCAGCAACTTCCCCTGCACATCTTTGGGCGAGAGCAAGGGGGCCTGTCCAGCGGGGATGGGCCATGCAATGCCCAGGGCCGGGTCGTCCCACAAGATGGTGCGTTCCCATTGCGGGGCGTAGAAATCGGTGGTTTTGTAGGTCACCTCGGCAAATTGGCTGACCACATAAAAGCCGTGCGCAAAGCCAGCGGGTATCCACAATTGCTGTTTATTTTCGGCAGAAAGCGCCTGGCCAACCCACTGTCCAAACGTGGGCGAAGCGCGGCGGATGTCTACGGCCACGTCATAAATCTCACCAACGATGGCGCGGATCAGTTTGCCTTGCGCCTGTTGAATCTGGTAATGCAGGCCGCGCAGGGTGCCTTGCCGTGAGCGTGAGTGGTTATCTTGCACGAAATGGGCCGGGATGCCCGCAGCGGCGAAACGCTCGGCCTGGTAGGTCTCCATGAAAAAGCCGCGTTCGTCGCCAAAAACCTGGGGTTGGATTAGAAGGATATCGGGGATGTTGAGCGGGATAAACTGCATACGAGCCTTTCAAGGGTTACAGTGATAAATGATCAGGTCGCCAGGGCCATTATAGTCTGAAGCGAGGAAAGTTTGCGCAGGCTGGCAGCGCACGGCCACATACGCCTGTTCAAAACGCGCCAGGCTGCCCGGGAACAGCACCACATAGTCGGGGTGATAGCGTTCAGCCGCCCACAAGGCCGTATCTTCGTAAGTGCTGGCCGCGCCCATCTGCCGGGCCACCTCCGGCTGGATCAGCCCGGCGAAATCTACCACCGGACGCCGGGCATAATAGCCCAAAATGCCCACTTCGAGCGTGCCAACCGACGCTTCGGGTGGCGTATTTTGCGCCAGCCATTCGCCGGCGGCGCGGTAAATGGCATAACGGCGGTCTATGTGCTGGGGCAGGTTAAACAGGTTGCGGATATGCACCGCGCCAAGCAGGATAAGCAAAATGGCGGCGAGGAAATTGAAGGTTGAAAGATTGAACGGTGCAGGGCTGGCCCTTTGATCTTCGCCTTGCCCCTTACCCCCTGCCACCTGCCCCTTGCCACCTGCCACCCCTTCCAGGCCCAACCCCACCAGCACCACAAATCCTGGTACGAGCGGGGCGTAATACCAGAAATAGCGGCTGACGCCCAACAGTGTGTAGGCAACGAAATAGGACACCGGCCAGGCGATGAACAGCAGCCAGGTGCGCTTTTTCCACGCCAACAGCGCCAGCCCCACAACCGCCAGCCCCGCTTCGAGCAGGTAGGGCCACGCAGTGTAATAACGCACAATGGTCAGCAGGCCCACATGAAATTTCTGGCTGATTTCCATCGCGCCCTGGCTCTGTTTGGCCGCCAGCGTGACCGGGATGGGTGAGCCGAAGTAGGCCCAGGCGAAAATGGCCCAGGCGAGCAAAATGGCAGCAAAAATGAAGGCAGGCTGGAAGGCTGCTCGGTTGAAGTTTGAGGAGCGAAGGATGGACAGGTTGGTGATGAGGGAATGGGCAGCGAGGATGGCGGGAACGAGAAGGGCATCGGGGCGGGCGAGGCCGGCCAGGGCGCACGCCAGGGCAGTGAGCGTATAGCGGCGGCGGGCGTAGCCAGCAAAGGCCGCCAGGCACAGGGCCAGGTAAAGCGGCGTCTCCGAACTCATCGTGCTGAGGACCAGCGGGAAAAAAGGATAGATCAGCAACCCCGCCCAGCCCACCCAGGGCGTTTGCCAGGTGCGCGCCAAATCCCACAGCAGCAGGCCGCCAACCGCCAGGCTGAGCGCGCCGATCAGGTTCGCCAGAACATGCAGATCGAAGCCGATGGCGGCAAAGGGGGCCAGCAGCAGCGCCAGCAGCGGCGTGGTGGTGCTGAGGACACGTTCACCGGGGTTGTAGACAAAGCCCAGGCCGTTGCCCAGGTTGTGGGCGTAGCGGTAGGTGATGAACGGGTCATCGTAGGCCCAATGCGCAAGCAAGACCGACAAGAGCGCGGCAACTGCAAAGACATAAAGCCAACGTAGGGGATGTTTTGGCCGGATTATGTTCATTGGGGCCATATCTTTTTCTAAGGGCAATATTCTTGGATATCAATCTGATGGCTGCCGCCCTGGATGAAAACCATCAGTTTGTTTTGATCTGCTTCAATTTGGTTGTTCAAAGCCCGTTCGCTTTGCCAGATTACCTGATCGTCGAGTAACACCACGGTGTCTTTGTTCGGTAGGGGGAGCAAAATGGTTCCTTGTGACTGCTGTGCGTCAATGGTCAAACTGACCGAGTTGCATTCTTGTACTAACCATGAGGCATACAGGTCGTTGTGTTGCAAGGGCAATACGCCTTGCGCCCTTTCCACCCCCACCAATGCCGGTTTCAGTTCCCAGGTATCTGGCCCGGTGGCCCGCGCTCCTAGTACATAGGTGGTGAGAAACCAGGTCGGTGAAGCGCCCCAGGCGTGCGAGAGGCTTTGCGTCCAGACCTGGTCAGCGTCTATGCGTTCCCACCAGGTGGATGCGCCGCGGGCCACCATCGAACCGTAAAAGGTTTTGATCAGCGCCAGGCCATCTTCGATATAGCCAGCCTGACCCAGCGCATCGAACACCCAGTGCAAGCCATAGAGGCCGATGTTCATCCGTTCGGGGTCGCGGGCGAGCAAAGCGAGCATGGCCTGAGTCACCGCATCCCGGTTTTCCTCGGCCACCAGGCCATAGGCCAGCGCCCACACCTGGGCATGCAGCGTGGGCGGCTCGTAGTAGCCCTGGTTGTTGGTTGCCAGGTAGCGCTGCTGATAAACCGAAAAAAGCACTTCATTGGCTTTGGCGCGGATTTTTTCGGCCTGCTGCTGCCAGTTGGCTGCCGCAGACGCATCTTGGGCTTGTTCAGCCAGATAGGCGGCTTCGAGCAGGGTGCGGTAATACAGCGCATTGATGACGGTGGATTGTCCATGCCGATTTTGCCAGCCGTACGTGTCCACATACGCGGTATCCCACCAGTGCGCCCGCGCAAACTCGATCAGCCCGCTGCGCTCGTCGCGGTAGCCCGCCATTTGCTCCATAAAGGTTTTCAAGACCGGGTAAGCCTGATTCAAGATGCTCGTGTCGCCGCTCAAACGCACGTAATCGGCCAGGTTTTGCACCCACAACATCATGTAATCGGTCATGTTGCTGCTGCCACTGTTGGGCGCCAGCCCTGGCGCCTCGTTGACCTGGTAGGAGTCTGCCATGAAGAGCAGGCCGCGGCGCATCAACGCCTGATCGCCGAAGGTGACGCGGTTGACATGATCGGCCACATAGGCATCGCCCCACCACTGGCCGCGCTCGCGCCAAGGGGTGTCGGTATAGGCGTCGGTCATGTTGGGGTAGAGCGTTTCGACGCCCACCTGCCAAATGTAGTTGAGCAGTGGGTCAGAGGAATCGAAACTGCCGCGCAGTTTGAGCGGATAGCGCTCTTCCAGCACGCGCAGGTTATCCAGTTGCACCGGCTGGTCTGCCCACACGGCAATCAGCAGATAGCGTCCGGCGCGCGTATCCAGGGTGGAAAGCGTCCGGCGGTTGCCATCCAGCACCCACGAATCCGTCTGATTCCACTCTTTATGCTGCGAACCCGGGTATGGCATCGGGCGAAGCGTGCCGGGCAGCAGGCGTTCATCCCAGCCCACGTCCAGCACGCTTCCTGCCGGGCCGCTGACATCCACCACGACCCGCCCATGGATCGTCCGCCCCAAATCCAGCACGAGGTACGACGGCGCAGCCGGAAAAGTGACCGTCAGGCCGCTTTGGGTTGGCGAAACTACCACCTGCGAGCGCACTTCCCCGCCCCAGTCGCTCACCGGTTGCGCCAGCAGCAGCCGCCGCCCCGCATGTAGCCCCTGCGAAAACGGGATTTCTTTGAAAGCAACATTTTCTTGCGAGACCGCAAACGTCAGCCCGGTCGGGGGTATTTGCTCGAAGGTGATCTGGTGCGGGCCGCGAAACAACCTCATGCGCGCCACGAAGACATCCGGCCGGGTTTCGTCGGCGTTTTTCCAGCCGACATATTCGCCATCCACGCCGATCGAAATCGCCGGGCCGACCATCCCTGGCGCTTCGATGGTGAAGTAGGTATCTTCCTGCACGTTAAAGGGCAACACATACGGCACGGCCAGGCCGGGGGGCAATTCGCCCAGCGTAAACCCTGGCGAGAGCAGCCCGGCATCGAGAACGGTGGCTGGCGCTGGCACATCAACCAGGGGGGCGATGCTGCGCGGACGGTAGAGCACCCCGCTGACAGCGCCTGCCAACTCGAGACTGGTGGCTTCCTCAGCACCTTCGGTGGGTAAAAGCCTCGATCCATTGGCGTCTCTTTCGAGAAACACGCTTTGATAAGGCTGGTAGTTAACGGCTGCCGGGTTGATGGCTACGGCTGGCGGCCAGGCGTCATCGTTGAAGCCAGGCTGCATCCAGGCCGCATCCAGCAGCGACAGGTCGAGCAGTTCCACCGGGCCGATAAGCCCCCACGAATGCACCAGGACGCCCTTTTCCTGCCAGGCCGCTGAGCGCTGTGCTTTCCAGGCGGCATTGGTGCGCACGATCACTTGCGCGCCTGCCGGATCGCTCCCTTGCAGGTGGCCCTGCAAAAAGGGTGCAAACGATTCCGAACGGCGCGTGTTGGGCGCCCACTGCACCAGCACCGCCAGGGTGTGTTTGCCCGCTTCGAGCCGCCCCGGTGCATACACGTCATATTCACGCAGCCGATACGAAAAACGCGCCGGGCCGCGGCCCAGCCAGACCCCATCCAGCCAGGCCTGGTAGCGGGTGTCGGCAAACAGATTGAGCGTCACGCCTTCCAGCGGCTCGGCCAGTTCGAACGTGTGCCGGAACAGCACCACTTCATGCGGGGCTGGCTCGCCAGGATGCGCCCAAATGGGGATGTCTTGCAAAAAGGCGGAGGGCGTGCGTATCTGCGGCTGCGCCAGGCCGTCGGCGGTTTGCCAATCCAACGGGAAAATGGTCACGCTGTAATTGGTCAAGAAGGATGTCAACCAGGCGTCGCCTTGCTGCCAAAATTCGTGCGCCCAGCCGGGGGCGAGGCTGGCTGGCTCAGACCACGGGCCAACCGGCGTCGCGCCGGTGCGATATTGCGTCCCCTGCCCGGCGTGATGGTAAAAAAGGTAAAAAGCGCCATCCTGCTGCCGGATGACAAAAGGGCTTTCGTAGGTTTCATCTGGCAGGGCCGGCGTGATCGCCCCCAGGTCTTCCCACGGGCCGATCGGCGCGTTCGCCACGGCAACCCCGATGATGCCGCCATCCACGTTCTGCCCGGTATAGTAAAGGTAATAGAGATCGCCATCGCGCAGCACCATCGGCGCCCGGCAAATGGCAGCATCGCCGGGATTCCATTTTTCTTCGGGGTGGTTGGGCCGAAAGGCTTCGCCCTGCACCACCCACGCGGCGGCATCAGCAGGATTGGTGCTGGTGGCCGCTAAAATGCGTTCGGTGCCGTTCCAGGTGATGCCGGTGTAGAGCAAAATATATTGTCCATCTTGCGCAATGACGAAGGGCGAAGCAATTGCCCGGCCATCCCAGGCATCGAGGGCTACGCTGGTGAGGATGGGCGGCAGTTCTTCCCAATGGCACAGGTCGCCGGTGCGCGCCATCCACAGGGCGTGGCGTTCGGGTTGCGCCGCAGCCACCACATAGGTATAGCCCAGGTGTTGGAAAATGGTGTGTTCGCCAATGCCCGCATCTTCTGGAAACCAGCCCGGCCTATCGCAGGCGAAACTGGTAAACGCCCTGCTCGCAGCCATCGTTGATAACGCCGTCGGTGTTGCTGGCGGCGCAGGCGTATTGTGGGGGGTGAGGGTGGGCAAGGGGGTGACGGGTAATGGGAGCGGTGAGAGGGTGACCGTTGGGATAGCTGTGGGACTGCCAGACGTTGCCGGGGTGGGCGTGGTGAGCGTTGCCGTGGGCGGCAGCGCGGCTGGCGCACCCACGGGTAGCCACACCTGGGCCAATGGAAGCAGGACGTATAGGCCCAGGCCCAGCAGCGCCAACGCGACGGCGGCGAACACACCGATCAGCAGCAGTTCGATCAGATGTTCAATATCCAAATCAAGACGACGTTTTTTCACCGGCTTATCAAATCCTGCGGCGCAGCCACAAACGCCATTTGAGCGGCAGCCAGGCGTAGATCAGCGGACGCAGCCGGGCTTTGAAGACCAGTGGCGAAATTGGACTGCCCCCCTCGCGGGCATGGACGCGCAGCATTTCGGGATAGCAACGTTCGTCGCTGGCAATGCTTTTTCCTTGCCCGTGTAAACGGAAATTAGCCCACAACCGCGGGTGGTAGGCTATCTGCGAGATTTTTGCCAGGCGCACCCACAAATCGTAATCCATCGCAAAGTAAAAACTGGGGTCGAGCGGCCCCACTTGCCGCCATAGCGCCGCCCGGAAGAAACTGGCCTGCTGTGGGATGTGGACGGAGCCGCGTAACAGGCGGGCATAGTCGGTCTGGCGGGCGGGAAATTTGCCCAGCAAAGCGCCGCTTTCATCCACCAGGTTGGCATCGCCATAGACCATGCCCACATCGGGATGTTCGTGCAAGAATTGTGCCGCCTGGCGCAATGCGCCCGGCAGGTAGGTATCGTCGGAGTTGATCCAGGCCAAAATTTCACCGCTGGCGCGGGCGAAGCCCTTGTTGAGGGCGTCTGTTTGGCCTTGATCTTTTTCTGAAACCCACCAGGCGATCTGGTTTTCATACCGGCGGATGATTTCCACCGTGTCGTCGGTCGAGCCGCCATCTACGATGAGGTATTCGAGGCGCGGATAATCCTGCTCGATGACCGAGCAGATGGTTTCCTCGATGAATTGGCCCTGGTTGTAGGAAGGGGTGATGATGGAAATGAGGGGGAGCGTGGTAGACAAGGGAGGTCAGGGATGGGTTGATTGCGGGATGGCTGAGGCGGCCGACCAGCCTACCCCATGTTCGTCCACGGTCAACTGCTGGCCGTGGAACTGTGCGGCGCGGCGGCTGCGGCGGTAGGCCAGGAAGACGCCCATCAACCCCAGCGAACCCGCCGCCGCCTGGAGCAGCTTGCGCCAGGTTTGCCGCGCGCCTTGTGGATACAGGGGCAAAGCCCGAAAATAGTGCCACAACGCCCGGCGATACTGCCCGGCATCTACATAGCGCTTGACGGCGTACAGGTGCAGGCCGCCCCAAATGCGCTTGCCCTGGCTGGCGAACACATCAGCATAGGCGGGGTCTTGCGCCAACTGCGGGATCAGGCGAAAGGCTTCCTCCACGAAGACGGCTGCCTGGGCGGTGGTTTTGGCGCTGGCGTGGGTGCGTTCGACCGCCCAAAATTCTGGCACATGAACAATGGACCCCTGGCGGGCGATGCGTATCCACAGCGCATGATCCAGCACCATGTGAAAATCGGCCTGCAAGAACCCGGCTTTTTCGAGGGCGCTGCGGCGCATGACCACTGCCGGTTGCAGCAGCACGTCGAAGGCCAGTAAATCTTCCAGGCGGTAGGGGCGGTAGGGATGCCAATCGAGCAGGCGCAGGTCGCCATCGGTCATCACGCCGTCGCCGTAGACCATGCCGGCGGCAGGGTTGGCCTGCAGGGCGGCTACCGCGTGGCTGATCACATCGGGGCGATAGTACAGATCGTCGGAATTGATCCAGGCGACGAACTCGCCGCGGGCATGGGCAAAACCTTTGTTGATCGCATCGGCCTGGCCGCGGTCTTTCTCAGAGACCCACCAGGCCAGGCGGTGGGCATATTTCTCGATGATAGCCTGGCTGCCATCGTTCGAGCCGCCGTCGGCGATCAGATATTCCAGGTTTGGGTAATCCTGCCAGAGAACAGATTGAATGGTCTGTTCGAGGAAGCTCGCCTGGTTATAGGAGGGGGTGACGATGGAGACGCCGGGGAAAGGGTGACTGGGTGACAAGGTAACTGGGTGACTGGGTGATAAGGTGACTCGCGGAGATGGCAATTTTATCAGCCAATGGCTGGTGATTGCCAGGGTTGACTTAAGAAAAGCCTGTGCAGCCGCGAAAGCGTTATAATCACCTCGCTATCGCTCCCATTCCTCAACCTCCTTTTGGCTACCATCTTCCTTAAACCTTCCCCCTTTCATCCCATGAACACTCCCGTCATTCTCTTCACCTCCCCCCATCAGGTCACTCTCTCCGAAGTGACCATCCCCCAACCCGGCCCCGGCGAAGTCCTCGTCGAGACCACCTATTCCTGCATCAGCCCTGGCACCGAACTGCGCTGCCTGATCGGCAAAGATGGCCCATCCGATTATCCCTACATCCCTGGTTACTCGCTCAGTGGGCGCGTGGCTGCCGTTGGCGAGGGCGTCAGCCTCGCCATTGGCACACCCGTGTACTGCGGCGGCACCACCAAAGCCAGCGTCTCGCTCGGATGGGGCGGGCAAACCAGCTACGCCTTGCAGCCCGAAGCGGGCGTCTACCCGTTACCAGAAGGGGTAGATTTGCTCGAAGCCTCCCTGATCCACCTGGCGGCCATCGCCTTTCATGGCGTGCGCATCGGCAGCCCCCGCCCCGATGAAAAGCTGGCGCTCGTTGGCCTCGGCCCCATCGGGATGCTCTCGGCCATGCTCTACACCCTCACCGGCGCACACGTCATCGCCGCCGACCTGTCGCCCGAACGCGTTGCCCTGGCGAAGCAACTCGGCGTAGATGCCTTTGTCCCGCAAGGCACGCTGGCCGAAGCCTTCCGGCCATTCTTTCCCGATGGCGCAGACGTGGTGGTAGATGCCACGGGCTTCCCGGGCGTGCTGCCGCAAGCATTGGCGCTGGCACGCACCAAGCCCTGGGACGAATCGGTTGCCCCTGGGGCGCGCTTCATCATCCAGGGCAGTTATGCCGGCGAATTTTCCATTCCCTATGGCCCGGCGTTTCTCAATGAAGTGAGTTTCTGGCTGCCGCGCGACATGCAGCCGCGCGACGTCCACGCCGTCATAGACCTGATGGCGCGCGACAAATTCCACCCGCGCGCCATCATCAGCGAGGTGCGCTCACCGCAAGCCGCCCCCGCAACCTACGCTGAACTGCTCAAGGCCAAAGCCGGGCTGATGACGGTCGCTTTCCAGTGGAAATGATCCGCTGCGGATCAGATTGCAAACCGCGATGACATTGCGTTTGACACCCCTGCTGCTCTTGCTGGCGCTGGCCTTTATTTTCGCCGCCTGCAATACACCCACCAGCACCCTCACTCCCGCCATCCCTCCCGCGCCGCCCTCGCCAACGCCCACCCTTGTTCCCTCGCCTGGCGCCACCGCCCTGACGCAAAGCACCGCCCCGGTGGTGATCAGCGAAGTGCAGGCCGGCCTCGCGGGCGATAACACCCATGAATTTATCGAACTCTACAACCGCACCGCCCAGCCCGTAGACCTGCGTGGCTGGGCGCTGTGGTATCGCCTGCCCACCAGCCGTGAAGACCTGTTCATCTACCGCTGGCAGCAAAGCGCGATCATCCCGCCCTACGGTCACTACCTGCTGACCTACGATGGGCTGGATGTTGGTATTCCCGCCGATGCCGCCTACGATGAAAATGCCCTCAACCTCAACGCCGGCGGCCTGCAACTGCGCCAGACCGATGGCAAGGTGATCGATTCGCTGGGATGGGGCGACGCCCCCGAAGGATTTTACGAAGGAAGCCCCGCCCCCAAACTGGAAAACGGCTCCGCCCTCGAACGACTGCCCGGCGCATCCGCCGGCAACGGGCTGGATAGCGACGACAATGCCGCCGACTTCGCCCTGGGCGCTTCACCCACCCCGCAAAACAGCGGCAGCCCGATCACCCCCTTGCCTGCCGAGCGCCTCGAACTGACCATCAGCGCCCCTGAAACTGCCGAACCCGGCAGCAGCTTCGCCTACACCGTCACCGTCGCCAACCTGACCGGGCAAGACCTCCACAACCTGACCATCACCCTGCCCATCCCCGCCGAATTTTCCCCGGAAAATCAACCCACCCTGTGGCAAATCGCCGATCTGCCCGTCGAAGGAACGGCAACGAACGCCTACGTTGTCGCCGTCCCCTACGCCTACTTCACCGCCGAACTGCGCAACGCCTTCGTCCAGGCCGAAGATTGGCCCGCCCCGGCCTTCGCCGCGCCCGCCATCACCCGCATCGCAGGCGGCAGCGTGCCCATCGCCGCGGCGCGCCGCCTATCGGGCAGTGCGATGACCATCGAAGGCGTCGCCACAGCCTACACCGGCGCTTATTTCGCCGGCAGCGGCAATGTCAAGTTTTACCTGGCCGATGCAACAGCTGGTATTCAGGTGCAGGTGTTTGGCGGGCAAGGCGTGACCAGCGTCAAAATCGGCGACCGCGTCACCGTGCGCGGCGAAGTCAGCGCCTACCGCGGCTCGATGCAAATCGTCCCCTTCGACCCGGCCACCGATGTCATCGTGACGGGTAAAGCCGAAGCCGAAATCGAGCCGCTTCCGGCCAGCATTGCAGATGCCGCCGGGTTGCCTGGCCGCCTGGTTGCCGTCGAAGGGCTGGTGACGCGCCTCGAAGAATTCACTTACAGCTACGAAATCGATCTCAGCGATGAAGCAGGTAATCTGCTGACGCTCTATGTGGACAAGCAAACCGGCATCAACGTCGAAAGGATCGAAACCGGCCAGTGCTACCGCGCCGCCGGCATTTTGGATGCCCGCGACGGTGAAAACCTGCTCTACCCGCGCCTGCAGGCCGACCTGGAAGAAATCTTCCCGCCTGTGCTGCGCCTGACCGCCGTTGGCCCGATCACCCGCCAGCGCAACGTCATCACCTACACACTGACAGCCTACAACCACACCGCGGGCGACCTGACCAACGTGGTCATCACCGCCACCCAGCCCATTTACACCTCCATTTCGCAGGTGGTGGGCGGCCAACGCCAGAACACCCTCGCCACCTGGAACTTGCCCACCCTGGCCGCCGGCACGTCCATCCCCCTCACCCTCGTCGTCAATGTCGTCCCCGGCTACGACGGCCCGGTGACGCTCGATAGCGTTCTCGCCGCCGCTGCCGAATGGCCCGAACCCGTTGCCGCCGGCGTGGTGCGCACATTTGCCGGAAGTACCGTGCCGGTATGGGCCATCCAGGGCCAGGGCTTCCGCTCGCCGCTGGTTTTTGAGCGCATCAGCACCCAGGGCATGGTGACGGGCGTCTTCCCCGGTTTGGGCGGTTTCTTTGTGCAGGGTGCGCCCGATGCTGACCCGCTTACCTCGGATGGTGTTTTTATCTCCTGGGGCGGCCTTGCGTTTGACCTGCTGGCCGGTGACAGCGTGGTGGTCAGCGGCACAGTGCGCGAGCTTTCCGGCCAGACCACGCTGCAATTGGCGACGGCTGGCGATTTGCGCATCACCGCCCGCGGCCAATCACTGCCAGATTCCGTTGAGCTTGATCCGCCTGCCGATGTCACCGCGGCACGCGCTTATTACGAAGCCCTCGAAGGCATGTTCGTCCAGGTCACTGGCCCGGCCATTGCCGTGGCCCCGACGAGCAAATTTGGCGAAACCGTCCTCGTGCGCGCCGAACATGGCGTCACCCGTCTGTACCAGGGCGAAGAAACTCCCAACGGCCTGGCGATCATGTTCGACGATGGCTCGAACGCCACCTATACCGACCGCTCGCAAATGCCCTTCGCCATCACCGTCGGCGACACCGTCAGCGCCCTGGCCGGCCCCCTGGCCTTTACCTACGATCACTACAAACTCCAACCCGTCGTCACCCCTGCCATCCAACCTTCAACCTTCAACCTTCCCATTATCCCATCGGCAACCTTCAACCAAATTTCCCTTATGACCTGGAATGTGGAAAACCTCTTCGACACGCGCTCCCCACATCCATCCGACCCGCCCTTGCCAACGCGTGCCGAATATGATGTGGCGCTGGCAAAGGTGGCGAATACGATTGATGCCGCCGGAGCGCCATTGATTGTGGCCTTACAGGAGGTGGAGAATATCGGTGTCCTGGAAGACATCGCCGCCCAGGAAATCCTGGCAGCCTATCCCTACCAGCCGGTGTTGATCGAAGGCTTCGACAGCCGCGGCATTGATGTAGGCTACCTGATCCGCACCGACCGGGTGGAAGTTCTCGACGTGCAGCAGCGCGACGCCCCCGAAGGCCTCACCAGCCGCCCGCCGTTGATCGTCAAACTGGCGGTGCAGACCAATGACGGGCCGGTCACGCTCTATGTGATCAACAACCACTTCACCTCGATGAGCGGCGGCGAACAGGCCACCGAACCGCGCCGCCTGGCCCAGGCCGAGTGGAACCTGACCCTGCTCGCCGAAATCCAGGCCGCCGAGCCTGGCGCACTCGTCGCCATCGTGGGCGACCTCAATTCCTACCTGCACGCCGCGCCCATCGAAGCGCTGCGGGCGGGCGGCCTGGAGCATGTGTTCGATCCCTGTGAACGCCAGGATGCGGCAGTCTGTCCGCAAGGCATCCCCTACACCTACATTTACCAGGGCCAATCGCAGGTTCTCGATCACATCCTGATCACCCCCGAACTGGCCGCCCTGTTGCAACAGGTTTACGTCCTGCACGTCAACGCCGATTACCCGCTGCCCTGGCCCGATGACACCTCCCCCACCCACAAATCCGATCATGACCCGGTGATCGCAGTGTGGGGCAGCGATTATCCATAACGGGCACACCGGGTCAAAATCGCCCCCATCTCGGCCATTCACCCCCTTGTCACAGACAACGACCTCCCCGCTTCCCACATTCAGGAGACTCTCACCCATGAAAGGCATCATCCTCGCCGGCGGCAAAGGCACCCGCCTTTACCCGATCACCACCAGCATCAGCAAGCAAATTTTGCCCGTTTACGACAAGCCGATGATCTATTACCCGCTCTCCATGCTCATGCTGGCGGGCATCCGCGAGATTTTGATCATCAGCAGTCCAGAGGCCCTGCCTGAGTTTAAGGTGCTGCTGGGCAACGGCAGCCAATGGGGCTTACAATTCAGCTTCGTGGAACAAACCGCGCCGCGCGGCCTGGCCGATGCCTTCCGCGTCGGGCGGGACTTCGTGGCGGGTCAACCGGCAGCGCTCATCCTCGGTGACAACATTTTCTTCGGCCACGGCTTGCCGCAGCAACTACGCGCCGCCGCCCAACTGACCGAAGGTGCGCTGGTCTTCGCCTACGCCGTGCGTGACCCCGAACGCTACGGCGTGGTCGAATTTGACGCCGACTTCAAAGCCCTCAGCATCGAGGAAAAACCACAACAGCCCAAATCCAACTACGCGGTGCCGGGCATCTACTTTTATGATCACCAGGTAACCGAAATTGCCGCCAGCCTGCAACCTTCGGCCCGCGGCGAACTGGAGATCACCGACCTCAACAACATCTACCTTGCCAAAGGCCAACTGCGCGTGGATGTGCTGGGCCGCGGTGTGGCCTGGCTGGATGCTGGCACACACGAATCGCTGCTGCAAGCCGGGCAGTTCGTCCAGGCCGTGCAGGAACGCCAGGGGATGATGATGTCTTGCCCGGAAGAGATTGCCTACCGTATGAAGTACATTGACCGCGAGCAATTGGCCGCCCTGGCGAAAGGCATCCCCAACCAGTATGGCGATTACCTCGCCCGGCTGGCAGCCGGAAAAATTGCCTGAGTGTGGCAAAATCGTGATGAAACATCACTTGCGCCTGCTCAACGAAACAGAACGGACGATGTTGGAAATCCAATTTCACAACACGCCTGATCCTATGGAGTCTTTTTCCGCATCAGGTGCACACTACATTTTGACCGATATTTTGAACCGATTGGGTTACCATCCTACCAGCCGCCAAGATGCTTATCAATTGGCATTGGCTCTCTTATCTTACACAGGTGATGACCATGACGACCGAGATGACCATTACGCAAACCTTGCCGATCAAACCTGATTGGCTGGTTCCAGGTGCCATCGTGCGCGTGCAATTTTGGGTTGGGCAAGTTGAAGAAGTGGCAATTTCAGAAAAACATATCATGGTTTTGGTTTCCTCTCCCAAAGGCATTTGGCGCAACCATCCGGCGGAATGGTTGGAATTTAAACCTGAGCATATTCGCCTGGCAACACCCGTTGAAATTGCAGAAGACCTGGAGCGCCACCGAAAATATATTACGAAGATGCTGACCGATCTCGATGTATTGCGAGAAAAATGGCAGATCGAGATGGCACTGGAGGCACAATGAAAATCCTTCTTCTCGGCAACACCGGCCAACTCGGCTGGGAACTCGAACGCACCCTGGCCCCGCTCGGCGCAGTCATCGCCACCGATTACCCCACGCTCAACCTGGCCGATCCGGCTGGCACGCGCGCCCTGCTGCGCGGCATGGGCAAGGTAGATGTCATCGTCAATGCCACGGCCTACACCCTGGTAGACAAGGCCGAAAGCGAACCTGATAAATCGCTCTGCTACGCCATCAACGCCGAAGGCCCTGGCCTGCTGGCCGAAGAAGCCCTGGCAATGGGCGCAGCGCTGATCCACTACTCCACCGATTACGTTTACCCGGGCAAAGCGCCTACGCCCGATGCCGTCGCTTACGTCGAAACTGACGCCACCGACCCGCTCAACGTCTATGGCCGCAGCAAGTTACTCGGCGACCAGGCCGTGGCTGCCACCGGCGGGGCGTACTTCATCTTCCGCACCACCTGGGTCTACTCCACCCGCCGCGACAGCTTTGTGACCAAGGTGCTGCAATGGGCGCGCCAGCAGACCAGCCTCAAGGTGGTGGCCGACCAGATCAGCGGTCCCACCTCGGCGCGCATGTTGGCCGAGATCAGCGCCCAGGTATTGGCAAAGGCCGGCCGCCAACCGCAAGGCTGGATCAACGATCTGTGCGGCCTCTATCACCTGGCTGGCGATGGCTGCTGCTCGCGCCTGGAATGGGCGCAGGAGATCATCCGCCTCGACCCACGCCAGGCCGAGCAAACCGTGAAAGAAATCCTGCCGGCCCTCACCAGCGATTTTCCCACCCCCGCCGCCCGCCCGCTCTTCTCCGCCCTCGATTGCAGCAAATTCAAGCATACTTTCGGCCTGGCGCTGCCTGCCTGGCAGGCCGCCTTACGCCTGAGCCTGAATCCATGAAAAATCTGCGCGTTCTCTCCATCTTTGGCACCCGCCCCGAAGCGGTCAAAATGGCCCCGGTGGTGTATGCCCTTTCGCATACCCCCGGCATCGAATCGAAGGTCTGCGTCACCGCTCAACACCGCCAGATGCTCGATCAGGTCCTCAACCTGTTCGACATCGCCCCCGATGTAGACCTCAACCTGATGCGCCCCAACCAATCGCTGGCCGAACTGACCGCCGCCATCTTCACCCACCTCGATCCCGTCATCCGCCAGATCAAGCCCGATTGGATTCTGGCCCAGGGTGACACGACTACGGTGATGGTGACGGCGCTGCTGGCCTACTACAACCGCGTCCGTTTCGGCCACGTCGAAGCTGGCCTGCGCACCGGCGACAAATGGCAACCCTTCCCCGAAGAGATCAACCGCAAAGTAGCCGGCACCGTCACCGACCTGCATTTCGCTCCCACCGAATGGTCACGGCAAAACTTGCTCAACGAGGGCATCCCTGCCGAACGCATCCTCGTCACCGGCAACCCGGTCATTGACGCCCTGCGCCAGGTAGCCCAACAACCCACCCCGCCCGAAGTCCACCAACTCTTCCAACAAATCAACTTCCAACCCTGCGACAAGCCCAGGGCAGGCCCATCAACCTCGCCCCCTGCCCCCTGCTCCCTGGTTTTAGTCACCGCCCACCGCCGCGAAAATTTCGGCCAACCCATCGAATCTATCTGCGCCGCCCTGCGCCAGCTGGCGGAAAGCTACGGCGCGGCTATGCGCATCATCTATCCGGTGCATCTCAACCCCAACATTCAGGAGCCGGTCTACCGCCTGCTCAGCGGCATCCCGAATATCACCCTGATCCCCCCGCTCGACTACTTACCCCTGGTGCATGTGATGAAACACGCCCGCCTGGTGCTGACCGATTCGGGCGGCATTCAAGAGGAAGCGCCCGGCCTGGGGGTGCCGGTGCTGGTGCTGCGCGAGGTCACCGAGCGGCCCGAAGGCGTCCAGGCTGGCACGGTCAAGCTGGTTGGCACCGCTACGGCCCGCATCGTGCGTGAAACCCGCACCCTGCTGGACGACCCCGAAGCCCACGCGGTGATGGCGCGAGCGGTCAACCCCTATGGCGACGGCCACGCCGCCGAACGCATTGCGACAGCCCTGCTGAACGCGTGAACAAGCTGCGATGTACCCCCTGATCCGCTCCCTTCTGTTCAAGCTGCCCCCTGAAACGGCGCACGGCCTGACCCTGAACGCCATTGCCCTGGCGGGCAAATTGCCTCCCGTGCGCAGCCTGCTGGCCGCCTGGTTTCGCGGCCCCAGCCGCCCGGTGCGGGCATTTGGCCTGACCTTCACCAACCCGGTCGGCCTGGCCGCCGGATACGATAAGGACGCCACCGGTTGGCGCGGCCTGGCGGCGCTCGGCTTCGGCCATATCGAGGTTGGCACAATCACGCCGCGCCCACAGCCAGGCAACCCGCCGCCGCGCCTGTTCCGCCTGGTCGAAGCGGGCGCGGTCATCAATCGCATGGGCTTCCCTGGCAAAGGCGCCGAATACGCCGCCCGCCACCTGCGAACGGCATCAGCTCAACCAGCAACCTGCCTGATGGGGATCAACCTCGGCAAAAACAAAGATACCCCCCTCGAAGAAGCCGCCGGCGATTATGTCAGCCTGGTTGCCACGTTTGCACCGCTGGGACACTACCTGGCGATCAACGTCAGTTCACCGAACACGGTTGGTCTGCGCCGCCTGCAGG
>CAZSFD010000056.1:0-35568 GCA_964606085.1 uncultured Anaerolineaceae bacterium | reverse complement strand
GCCTTGCGGCACATGGCCCTCAACCATGCCTGTCTGCCAGTTCCAGCACCAGCGCGAGCGGGTTGTATTATAATCGGCTGGCTTTTCTTGTCAAGCAGGGATGGGAAGTTGGAAGGTTCGCAAGTTGAAGGTTGCAGGTTTGCCAACTTTTCAACTTTTCAACTTTCAGCTTTCAACCTTGTATAACCTTCAAACCACCGAGGAGAATCCCATGAAAATTGTCCTGGATGCGATGGGTAGCGACAACTATCCCGAACCAGAACTGGCCGCGGCGCTCGATGCTTACCGGCAATTTGGCGATAGAGTGATTTTGGTGGGCGACGAGGCGCGTCTGAAGCCCAGCCTGATTGCCCTGGCAGGGGAAAACTTCCCCGTTGAACTGGTTCACGCCCCCGAAGTGCTGGAAATGACCGATAAGCCGTCCGAAATGGCCCGCAGCAAAGGGACTTCGATGAACGTCGGGATGAGCCTGGTCAAAGCCGGGCAGGCCGATGCCTTCGTCACCGCCGGCAACACCGGCGGGGCGATGGCCACGGCGCTCTTCACCCTGGGGCGCATCCGCGGCGTCAAGCGGCCTGGCCTGAGCGGGCTGTTCCCGGTGAAGGGCGGCAAGTGTGTGGTGCTGGATATTGGCGCCAACGCCGAGTGCAAACCAGAGTACCTGGTGCAGTTCGCCATCATGGGGTCGGTGTATGCCCAGAAAGTGTTGGGCATCCAATCGCCGCGGGTGGGGTTACTTTCAAATGGAGAAGAAGCCAACAAAGGCAACGAACTGGTCAAAGCAACCTACCCACTGCTGAGGGCCAGTAAGATCAACTTCGTGGGTAACATCGAAGGCAAGGAACTCTACGGCGGCCAGGCCGACGTGGCCGTGATGGACGGCTTCACTGGCAACGTATTGCTCAAATCGTCGGAAGCGGTGGCCAAGTTGATGGTTGACCTGCTGCGCCAAAACCTGATGTCCAGCACCCGCACCAAAATTGGCGCTTTGCTGGCAAAACCGGCCTTCGATGCCTTGAAGAAAATGCTCGATCCCGCTGAAATTGGCGCGGCGCCCCTGCTGGGCATAGACGGCCTGGCGTTTGTCGGCCACGGGCGTTCAGACGCCAAGTCGCTCGTTTCCGCCATCCGCCTGGCCCGCAGCGCCGTGCAGGCCAACCTGCTCGCCGCCCTGCGTACCGCCATCCAGGAACAACTGGCCGACGCCAAATTTGTACCAGAAGAAGCTTGAAAACTTTTACCACAAAGGACACGAAGGAACACAAAGACCATCATCAAATTTCCTTTGTGTTTCTTCGTGTCTTTTGTGGTCAACAAATTTTGAGGAGAATTTGCATGAGTGAGAACAAACGTCAACGCCGTGTGGTGATTACGGGTGTGGGGGGGATCACCGTTTTAGGGCCTTCGATTGACCATTTTTGGGAAGGGCTGCTCGCCGGGCGTTCGGGCATCCGCCGCATCACGCAGTTCGATGCCAGTGCCATTTCCTGCCAGATCGCCGGCGAAATCCCCGAATTTGAACCCGGCAACTTCATGGATCGTAAGGAGGCTCGCCGCGTCTCGCGCATGGCGCAGATCACCCTGGCCGCCGCCGTGCAGGCCGTGGCCGATGCCGGGCTGCCCGAACCATTGCCAGAGCCGGAACGCTCAGGGGTGGTGTTTGCCACCGCCATGGGCGGCATCGAACGCGCCGACGAAGGCATTCAAATTCTGCGCACCAAAGGCGTTGACCGCGTCAACCCCTTCACGATCAGCTCGTGCATCCCCAACCTGGGCGCTTTTTTGGTAGCCCAGCGGATGCAGTGCCAGGGGCCGAGCCTCACCGTCACCACGGCCTGCGCAGCCGGAACCCAGGCGGTCGGCGAAGCCGCCGAATTGATCTGGCGCGGCGCAGCCGATGTGGTGGTGTGCGGCGGCGCGGAAGCGTTGATCCAAGATTACGCCGTAGGCGGCTTTGCCATCATGCGCGCCCTGCCCACCAGTTTCAACGACAACCCCGAAAAGGCCTCCCGCCCCTTCGACTCCAAGCGCGAAGGCTTTTGCTATTCGGAAGGCAGCGGCGCACTCGTGCTGGAGACGCTCGAACACGCCCAGGCGCGTGGCGCTCGCATCTACGCCGAAGTGATCGGCCAGGGCGCTTCGTGCGATGCCTACCACGTGGCCCAGCCCGACCCGTCCTCGCTCGGCCAGATGCGCGCCATGAAATGGGCGCTTGAAAGTGCCGGGTTGCAGCCCACCGAGGTAGATTACATCAACACCCACGGCACCTCCACCCCCCTCAACGATGCCAGCGAAACGCGTGCCATCAAGATGGTCTTCGGCGACCACGCCTACAAAATGGTGATCAACTCCACCAAATCTATGACCGGTCACGCCATGGGCGCTTCGGGCGCGCTGGAGGCCATCACCTGCGCCAAGCAAATCTACCACGGCATCGTCCACGCCACCATCAACTACGAATATCCCGATCCCGAATGTGACCTGGACTACACCCCCAACCAGAACCGCCAGTATCAGATCAACGTGGCGCTCTCCAACTCATTTGGGTTGGGCGGGCAAAATGCCTGCCTGGTATTGAAGCGTTTTACAGGCTAAATTATGAAAATCATCGCCAATGAAAAATTGATCAAACGCAACAGCACCATCGGCCAGGTGGCAACCATTTCCAGCCTGATCATTTTGGGGGGTGGGTTTTACCTCTCGTTGCAATCGCAAGACGCGAATATGATCGGTGTGATGTGGGGGGCGCTGCTGCTGGGTTTCCTGCTCTCACAGGTGGGTATCTACTTCGGCAACCGCTGGGGCCGCCACCCGCGCCCCGATGAAGTGCTGGATCAGGCGCTCAAGGGCATGGACGACCGCTATACCATCTACCATTACACCACCCCGGCGCCGCATGTGCTGGTTGGGCCGGTGGGTGTGTGGGTGTTAGGGGCATTTCCCCAGGCCGGAAAAATGGCCTACGATGCCGCCAAGAAACGCTGGCGGCAAAAGGGTGGCAGTTGGGTGCAAAAATACCTGCGCATCTTTGCCCAGGAAGGTTTGGGCAGCCCCGACCTGGAAGTGGAAATTGACCTCGAAAAGCTGCAAAAGCACCTGCAAAGCAAGCTGCCCGAGGGCGAAATGCCCGAAATCCAACCGGCGCTGGTGTTCATCCATCCTGAAGCCGACCTGGAAGAAGTGGGCGATCCGCCCATGCCCGCTATCGCTGGCAAAGACCTGAAAGAATACCTGCGTAAGACCACCAAAGGTAAGGCGCTGACCAACGACCAGATCAAGCAGATCAACGAAATACTGGCTTGAGCGCTCAAAGAAAAAGCCCCGCAGTGAAATGCGGGGCTTTTTCTTTGCCGTAAGGTGAAATTCATGTCGCCTTACACCAACAAGCGCAGCGGCTCCTGCAAATACTTCGCTAACGCCTGCATAAACTGGGCGGCTTCGGCGCCATCAGAGACGCGGTGATCCACCGAGATGGTGGCCTTCATGCGCGTTCCGATGGCTAACTCGCCGTTTTTCACCACCGGCACATCTTTGACCGACCCAACCGCCAGAATGCCGGCTTCGGGCGGGTTGATGATGGCGGCGAAGTTCTCCACATCGAACATGCCCAGGTTGCTGATCGAGAACGTCGAACCTTCGATGTCGTCGGGGCGTACCTTGCCCTCACGGGCGCGGCCCACCAACGACTTGATCTCGGCGGCAATCTGTTTGAGCGGCTTGGCGTCGGCATCGCGGCAGACGATGGTGAGCAGGCCGCCGGTGATGGCCACGGCCACGCCGATATTCACCCGTCCGTGCTGGACAATTTCGCTGCCGTTGAACGAGGCGTTCAGGTTGGGGAATTCGCGCAGCGTCAGCGCCACGGCCTTGATGATGAAATCGTTAACCGAAATTTTGGCGTCTTCGGGCAGCAGGGCGTTGACCTGCTTACGCAGGCTCATCAACGCAGCCATGTCGTACTCGCTGGTGATGTAGAAATGCGGCACGCTCGTCTTCGACTCGACCATGCGGCGGGCGATGGCCGTGCGCAGCTTGGTCAGGGGCACGGTCGCGCCGGGG
Source organism: uncultured Anaerolineaceae bacterium (assembly GCA_964606085.1). Taxonomy (GTDB): domain Bacteria; phylum Chloroflexota; class Anaerolineae; order Anaerolineales; family UBA4823; genus CAIQJJ01. The sequence goes on along the minus strand of CAZSFD010000056.1, from coordinate 31,509 downwards.
AGAGCGGGGGCGGGGGGGCTGGAGAGCGCAGAAACGCCAGGCTGCCAGCTTTCTACATCTTTTTTGACGATGCGCCCGGCGGGGCCGGTGCCGCTGACGGTGGTCAGGTCAATGCCTTTTTCCTGGGCCATTTTGCGGGCCACGGGCGAAGCCTTCACCCGCCCGCCTTCCAGCGCCGCCGGAGCCGAAACAGGTAATGCGGCGGCCACAGGCTTGCTCGCCTGCTCCCCCGCACCCGCGCTCCCTTGCTCCCTGGCTCCCTGGCTGACCGGCGGACTAGCTGACTCACCGACATCCTCCCCCGGCTTCGCCACAATCGCAATCGGCGTGTTCACCGGCACAATCGCGCCTTGCTCAACCAGATGTTTGGCAACGACGCCCTCGAAGCTCGATTCCACTTCCACGGTGGCCTTGTCGGTCTCGATCTCGGCCAGCACGGCCCCCTTGGTCACGGGCTGCCCTTCGGCGATCACCCAACGTACCAGCGTGCCTTCGGCCATGTCGAAACCCAGTTTGGGCATGATCACGGTATCAGCCATTACAACACCTCCTTGACGGCGGCGATCACATCGGCCACCTGCGGCAGCGCCATTTGTTCGAGCGTGGCATTGTAGGGCAGCGGCACTTCTTTCTGCGCCACGCGTTTGATCGGGGCGTCCACGTAGTCGAAGGCTTCTTCGTAGATGCGGGCGCTGATTTCTGCGCCGACGCCAAACGATTTCCAGCCTTCTTCCACGATCACGGCCCGGTTGGTGCGCTTGAACGATTCGAGCACCGGCTCCATGTCGAGCGGGCGCAGGGTGCGCAAATCTACCACTTCAATTTCGATGCTTTCTTTGGCAAGCTGTTCGGCGGCTTGCATGGCAAGCTGAAAACCCTTCGAATAGGCCACCACGGTCACGTCGCGGCCGGGGCGCTGAATTTTGGATTTTCCGATGGGGAGAATGAATTCCCCGTCGGGGACTTCGCCGCGCACCTGGTACATGGTGGCATGTTCGATGAACATCACCGGGTCATCGGAACGGATGGCGGCCTTGAGCAGGCCCTTGGCATCTTCGGGCGTGCCCGGCGAAACAACTTTCAAGCCCGGAAAATGGGCGAAAACGGCATCTGGCGTTTGCGAGTGCGTGGCGCCCAGTTGACGCCCGCCGCCGCCGACGGTGCGGATGACCAACGGCAGGCGAAATTGCCCGTTGAACATGTAGTGCAGCTTGGCGGCCTCGTTGACGATGTGATCCATTGCGGAGAAGGCGAAGTTGATCGTCATCAGTTCGGCCACCGGGCGCAGGCCGGTCATGGCTGCGCCAATTGCCGCGCCGATGATGGCGGCTTCGGCAATCGGGGTATCTTTGACGCGTTTCTCGCCAAAGTGATCGTAGAAGCCTTTGGTGACAGCGTAGGTCCCACCCCAGACGCCCACTTCCTCCCCCAAAATGAATACGTTGGGGTCTTTTTCCATTTCCTCCCACAGAGCCTGGGAGATGGCTTCGCGCATGGTAATTCGTGCCATAGGGTCCTCGTTCAGCGTTATTCAAACATTCGATATTCGATAATTTGTAAATCGAAATAGTTTTTCGAATAACAAATTACCAATAACGAATTTCGAATATCGCCTTTAATCAGCGTAAATGTGTTCCCACAGCGCCCCGGGGGCCGGCTCTGGGCTGGATTCGGCAAATTGGACGGCCGCGGCAACTTCTTCGGCGGCCTTGTGGTCGAGGGCATTCAACTCATCATCGCTGGCCATGCCGTTAGCGGTGAGATGCCTGGCGTAGAAGCCAATCGGGTCGTTTTCCTCGGCCCAGCATTTGACTTCATCAGCGTGACGGTAGCGTTCGGGGTCGCCCATCGAGTGGCCGCGGAAGCGGTAGGTGATGACTTCGAGGAAGTAGGGCCCTTTGCCAGAGCGGATGTATTCGAGGACACGCTCGGTGGCACGCTTGACCGCCAGGATATCCATGCCGTCCACGCGTTCATTGGGGATGCCATACCCTTCGGCCTTCTGGCGGATTTCGGAAACGGCTGAAGCGCGCTCGACGGCGGTACCCATGCCATACTGGTTGTTCTCGCACACCCACAGCACCGGCAAATTCCACACTTTGGAGAGATTGACCCCCTCGTGGAAATAGCCGATATTGGTGGCCCCATCGCCGAACATGCAGATCGTCACGCCGTCGCGCCCGGCGTATTGGTCGCCCAACGCCAGGCCGGCGGCCAGCGGCAGGTGTGCGCCCACGATGGCGTGTCCTCCCCAGAAATTTTTGTTGGCATCGGCCATGTGCATCGAGCCGCCTTTGCCGCCGGAACAGCCGGTGGCCTTGCCGGTCAGTTCGGCCACCACCTCGTTGGCGGTCAGCCCGCAGTTGATGGCCACGCCGTGGTCGCGGTAAGCCGTGATGACGCGATCCTGCGGCTTGCGGGCGGCGATCAGCCCCGTACTGACCGCCTCCTGCCCGATGTACAGGTGCAAAAAGCCGCCGATCTTCCCCTGTTGGTACAGTTGAGCGGCGGCGTCTTCCAAACGGCGGATTACGACCATCTGATAGAAGAGATCAAGATATTCGTTTTTGTCCATATTGGTGCTTCCTCTCGCAAAATTGCCCACCCAAACAAACACCGGGTTCCCCCGGTGTGGTTGAGCCGTGTATGACGGCGCAAATTATACCAGAATGCTCCGATTAAGAACTGAAAACTGTGATGCCCCATTTGGGTAGTTTCGCCGGGGAATCAAAAGGGCGGCCAACAGGCCGCCCTGAATTTGGATCGAGTGAATGAGGAACGGGCAAAAAATAACTGGCTACAAGCTGCCTGAAAAGCCCAGGAAAATGATGCTGAATCAGGTAACTTATTTTTCCACCGTTCCTTAGGGCATCTGAAAATCGTAGCGCCAGATGCTTTCAGCCGGTTGCGTTGCCTGGCTGCTGGTGCCAACCACCTGGAACCAGGTGTTCCCAGGTTTGAAGGGATAGGCTGTGCCATCGGGAAATGTCAGGAACAGCACCGATGACACCGTAGGGCGATTCCAGACAACCTCATAACGCTGCCCATCGCGAAAAGCGAATGCTTTGCCTGTGCCGCTGAGTAAAATTTCGACAATTTCGCCTGGGGGGGGGACGAAATAGCTGTGTGGAACCAGCAACACCACCACATTATCGGCTGCAATCTGCTGGTTGGTCAGCCGATCTAGCAATGGTTCATAAACTTCCTGGCCCACTTCTTTCATCTCTTTGTCTTGAAAGCGCAGGTAACGCCCGGTGGCCGGGTCATATTGCCATTTGGTGTAATTATCCAATGAATAGCGGGTGATCACTTCTGTTCCGGTTACGCCATTGGCAGGGGCGGCCTGGTTGAAGGTCATCCCGGTCAGGTTGGGGCGCAGGTTGTCTGAGCCTTTGCTGATGGCGTAGGTGCGCACCTGGCTTGTTCCGGCCAGCAAGTGTTGATATCCCGATGGATCAAAACGACACATCGGATTGGTATTGGTGGGTGGGCAAGGAGATGCGTTGCTTTCCAGCACCAGGCGGTTGGCGAAATCTGAATTGAAAAAGCGATTGTTGATGGTCTGGTCGGCGCTGCCGTAGGCAAAGATGGACTGATACATCCGCACCAATTCCGCATCGGGCAGGCGGCCTGAGCGTACGGGGCCAACCAATTCGGCATCTGCGCCATAGAAAATGGCATGCAACCGGCTGTAGCCATCGTTGTGGTAGTAGTCGTAGACAATATCTGCAAAAGAAAGCCCCCAGGGTGGGCGAGTGGAATTGCGGGGAACGATATTGACCTTGACCGCAACGGGCCGGCGCTCCAATAGGGTGGGGTCAGCCATAACCAGGCCGGTGAGGGGGTTGACGCTGGCTGGCATGTTGTTGGGGCCAACTTCGCGTGGTTGCTCGGTTGGTGGGATGGTTGGTGTGACCTCTGGCGTGGCGGTGCTGTCGTTTTCTGCCGGGGTGGCCGAAGGCGCATCGGTTGGGCCTGGCAGAGGGGTGAAAGTTGCCTCAGCCGCCCTGGTTGCGGTCGGTTCCACGGTCGCTGTCGGCGCAGATTGTCCATTGCAGGCCGTCAAGAGAAAAATCAACAACAGGGTGGAAAGAAATCGTTTGAACATGGGAAGAACCTCCGTGTGGGAAATATGTTTCCACGGTTGCAGCGGGTGAACAGCCGCTGATCATACCGCGTTGCTTGCTTTTTTAGTGAAAAACCCTATAATTCAACACATGGAACAGGCCACGACCAGAATCTCGTCGTACCGGCTGCCGTTGAAATGGGGGGTCTTACTCGTCGTCGGTCTGTTGATCGTCGGTTGGTTGTTCAACACACCACCAGGTTTGCTAGGGAAAGCCGATGCTGTGGGGTATGCGGTTTGTCATCGTATCGAATATCGCTCCTTTCATTTTGAAAATGGACTTGCTTTGCCGCTATGCGCTCGCTGCACCGGTATGTACTTGGGGTCCGCGTTGGGGATTCTCTATCAATCTGTCGTTGGCCGCCGTCGTTCAGGGATGCCTTCCCTGGCAATCTGGCTGGTGATGAGCTTGCTTGTGATTGCTTTTGGGGTGGATGGGGTCAATTCATACTTTCACCTTTCGGTCATGGAGCAGCTTTTACCGTTCATTCCCCGTCTATACGAGCCGAGTAATCTGATGCGCCTGATTACCGGAACAGGCATGGGGTTGGTGATCGCCGCTGCGTTGGTGCCTGTCTTCAACCAAACCATCTGGAAAAAACTTGATCCGCGTCCGGTGCTTTCCAACCGGGCCTTTGGGGTTTTGATCTTGTTCGCCATGGCGACCGTTCTGCTTGTGTTGACTGAAAATCCGCTGGTGTTATATCCCGCGGCGATGATCAGTTCTTTGAGCGTCTTGTTGATCTTGAGTATGGTTTACAGCATGGTTTGGGTTATGTTACTGCGTAAAGACAATCATTACGAAACCCTGCCGCAACTGGCGATGCCCTTGCTGGCTGGCTTTGGTGTGGCCTTGCTGCAAATCGCCGTTCTTGATGCCGCTCGTTATTGGCTGACCGGTACCTGGTCAGGTTTTCCGCTTTAGCAGGTGTTGTTCGGCACCGGTCGGCATATACGCTGGCCGTTTCAAATCATTTTTCATCCGCAACCCAATTCAGGAGGAACCTATGGAAGACTATCCCGTTGTCGAAGCCCCCAAGAAAAACAATACCACCCTCATCATCATCATTGTCGTCGTTGTTGTCCTGCTTTGCTGCTGCTGCTGTGCTGTTGGCAGCGTTGTCAGCCAATGGGATGCCATCATGCAGATATGGAATTCCATGTAGGTGGTCTGCCGAATCCCATGTTTGCCCGCACACTTCCCTCAGCCGGCGTTGGCTGAGGGAAGTGTTGTTTTGAAGCATTCGCAAAGTTGACTGAGCGCTTCACGTGCCAATTGGCGTACTTCATCTGCCATCAGTAGCGCATCAAATTCGTCTTCATCTAAAATCAACTGGCGGCCATCGGGGTATACCAGCAAATCCAGCGCCAGGTCCATGTAAGAGACTATCAATTCACCGGGGGAACTTTCTTCGATAACGGCTGGAAAGGCCACATTACAATACCAACCCTTCAATTGGCCGTCATCGCGGTCGTGTATGACAAAAATGTTGTACCAGCGGTCGGTATAAAACGTTTCCACGAAGCGGTCGCCCTGTTTGAGCAAGATGCCATGAAAAGGCACATCGGGGCGGTTGAAGCGGGCTTGCAGCACAACCCGATTCGGGTGGCGTTCCAACACTTCGCCGGTATAGCGCCAGGTTTCGATGTCAGCGAGATTTTTTTTGAGAATGGTAACGTTCATTGAAGCACCCGCTCTGAATGTTTTTCAGGAGATGAAAGTTCCGTATTGGGCAACAATTGGATCGATTCAGCCGGATCAAAATAGATTGTGACGGCTTCGCCCACGGCGGGGGCGGGGCCGCGCACATCGAACGTCAAGCGAAGGCCGTGGGCGTCCAGGGATAATTGGGCGTGGCTGCCGCGGAAACGATGTTCCACCAACACGCCACGCACGCTGGCCGGGCCGCCGGTCAGGTTGGCGGCATCGGGGCGCAGCAGCACGCTCACGCGGCCATCAGGCTGACCAGGGGCCGGGAAGATGCCCAGCGGTGTCGTCACCTGGCCGGCGCGCACCACCCCATCGAGCAGGTTCGTCAGGCCGAGGAAACGGGCGGCGAAGGGCGTGGCAGGCCGATGGTAAAGCTCCTGTGGCGATCCCACCTGCTCCACCTGCCCGGCGTTGAGCAGCACGATGCGGTCAGCCAGGGCGAAGGCCTCCTCCAGGTCGTGGGTGACGTAGAGGGCGGTCTGCTGCATCTGGCGCAGGATGACGCGCAGTTCGCCGGTGAGGTGCTGGCGCAGGTTGCGGTCGAGCGAGCCGAGCGGTTCATCGAGCATCAGCAGGTGGGGGCGGGGGGCCAGCGAGCGCGCCAGGGCCACGCGCTGCTGTTCGCCGCCGGAGAGGGTATGCACGTCGCGGCGGGATGCGCCGGGCAGTCCCACCAGGGCCAGGGTTTCCTCCACACAAGATTGAATTTCCCCTTTTCCCAGCTTGATCATCTTCAATCCAAAAGCCACATTTTCAAAAACGTTCAAATGGGGAAACAGGGCGTAATCCTGAAACATCAGGCCAAAACCGCGCTGGTGGGACGGCACGCCGCGCAGCGAACGCTCCTGCCACAGCACGTCCCCTTCGTCTGCTTCCTGCAGCCCCGCCACAATCGAAAGCAAAGTGGATTTGCCGCAGCCGCTCGGCCCCAACAGCGCCACAATCTCGCCGTGGGCCACGTTAAAAGAGACACGGGTGAGGGCCGGAGTGGATGTGAAGGATTTGGAAATTGAGGAAATAGTAAGCATGAGGTTTCATAGGATGTGATGCGTGAAACGTGATGTCGGGTTACGCATCACGTTTCACGCATCATTCGCTAAAACTCCCCCACATCCGCCACGCGCAACCGCTCAATCGCCAGCATTCCAATGGCACAAGTGAGCATGAGCAGCGTGCTGAGGGCGAGAGCCTGGCCGTAATTGAGCGCGCCGGGGCGGGTGAGGAAACGGTAGATGGCGACGGGGATGGTGGGGTATTCCGGCCGGGCGATAAGGGCGGTTGCGCCAAACTCGCCGAGCGAAATTGTAAACGCAAATGCCGCCGCGACGATGACGGCCCGGCCAACGAGGGGCAAATCGAGGCGCAGAGCGGTTTGCAGGGGCGATGCGCCAAGCAGGGCGGCCGCGCCGTGCAGGCTGGGACGGATGCTGTACAGCGCCGGGGCCAGGCTGCGCACCACGAACGGAAAAGCTACCAGCGTATGCGCCAACGGGATCAGCAGCGGCGAGGCGCGCAGATCGAGCGGCGGGTGATCGAGGGCGACGATGAACCCCAGGCCCAGCGTCACCGCCGAAGTGCCGAGTGGCAGCATCAGCAACGGGTCGAGCAGTTTGCCGGCAACCGCGGCAAAACCGGCAGTTTGGCGAGAACGCGCCAGAAGCCAGGCCGTGGGCAGCCCCAACGCCAGCGAGAGCAGCACGGTGGCCGCGGCGTACCCAAACGAAAGGGCAATCGCCGTCGTCGGTGGGGCGTAGAAGGCTGAGTCGCGGCGGTTGACAGCCAATTCGCGATAGTAATTCAGGCTCAACCCGGTGATTTGGGGCGGCTGGCCGCGGGCGGCCTCAACGCGGGTGACCGAGCGCAAGGCCAGCGCTGCCAGCGGGGAAAGCAGCAGCATGCCAAGCAGGGTCACGATGAGGGCGGCGGCCAGTTTACTCTGCCAGGTAGCAAACGGCTGCTGCGTGTAAGCCTGCGGGCGCAGCGAGAGCGGCCGTGTCAGGCGGGCCGTCAGGCGGGAATAGGCCACCGTCATCGCCAGGGTGCAGGCCAGTTGCAGCAGCGAGAGCGTGGCGGCGGCAGGCAGGTTGAACAGGCCAACGGTCTGGTGGTAAATTTCGACTTCGAGGGTGGCAAATTGCGGCCCACCCAGGATAAGGATCACCCCGAAGGATGTGAAGCAAAACAGGAACACCAGCAGCGCCGCGGCGGTGATGGCAGGCAGCAGCAGCGGCAGGGTGACGCGGGTAAGTACCTGCCAGCGCCCCGCCCCCAAGACTTGCGCCGCCTGCCCCAGGCGCGGGTCGAGGTGCGACCAGAAGTCGCCCACCATGCGGATGACGATGGTGGCGTTGTAGAAAACATGCGCCAGCAAGATGGCCGCCAGCGAATTGGTCAGTTCGAGCGGCGGCTGGGCCAGGCTGAGAAGGCGCATCAGCCCCAGGTTGAGCCAGCCCGAGGGGCCGATCAACGCATTGAAGGCGGCGGCGACAACCAACGTGGGCATCACAAACGGGATGGCCGTCAACGCCAGCAGCAGCGAGCGCCCGCGAAAGCGGAAACGCGCCACCAGGTAAGCGCCGGGCAGGCCCACCAGCAGCGTCAGCGCGGTCGAAAGCGCCGCCTGCCAGAAGGTGAACCCCAGCACTCCCCGCGTGGATGGCGCGGTCAGCGTCTCGGTCACTGCTGCCAGCCAGCCATTCTCGCTGCGCGCAAAACTCACGCTAAAGATGCTCGCCAGGGGATAGAAATAGAAGAGGGCGAGGAAGGCGAGGGGGAGCAGGGGGAGGGTGGCAAGGAGCAGGTGGTAAGGAGCAGGTGGCAGGCCTTTAGACGACGGTTTTGATTTGCGACTTGCTATTTGCCGCTTTTGACCTGTGACTAGCGAACTACCGTTTCTGTCCACGCGTTGATCCATTTCTCGCGGTTGGCGGCGATCAGGTCGGGGGCGAGGGTGGCAGGTTGGGTTGGGTTGACCAGGAAGGCGGTGAACTGCTCGTTGAGGCTGGCCGCCGGGTTGACCGGGAAGACGAACATTTGCAGGGGCATGTCCTCCTGAAAGGCGGTGGAGAGCATGAAATCCACCCATTTTTCGGCCAGGTCGCGATTTTTGCCGCCCGCCAGGATGCCCACGAACTCGATCTGGCGGAAGCAGGTTTCGTCGGCGACGATGGCGGCGGTGGGCGGCTCGCTGACGGGCGGGTCGGCGTAGATGACCTCGAAGGCGGGGCTGGAACTGTACGAAACGACGATGGGCCGCGTGCCGCCGGCGCGGGTGAACTCGGTGTAATAGGCAGTTTCCCAGCCATCTACCACCTTCACATCGTTGGCGCGCAGGTCTTTCCAAAAGTTGAGATAGCCATCCTCGCCAAAGTGGGCGACCGTGGCGAGCAGGAAGGCCAGGCCGGGCGAGGATGTGGCGGGATTTTGTACCACCAGCAGGCCCTTGTATTCGGGTGTGAGCAGGTCTTCGAGGCTGGCGGGCGGGGTCAGGCCAGCGTCGGCGAGGGCGGCTACATCGTAGTTGAGGCAGACATCGCCGTAATCTACGGGCAGGGCGCGCTGTTGGGGGTCGAGTTGGAAGGCGGCGGGGATGTCGGCCAGGGCGGGGGCGTTATACGGCTCGAAGATGCCTTCGGCCAGGGCGCGGCTGAGGAAGGTGTTGTCTACGCCGTAGAAGACATCGGCCAGGGGGTTGTTTTTGGCGAGGATGGCCTTGTTGAGGGCGGTGCCGGTATCGCCAGCGGCCAAAAATTGTACGGTGACGTTGTTGGCCTGCTCGAAGGCGGCCAGAACTTCTTCGGAGATGGCGAAGGAGTCGTGGGTCATCACGGTGAGTGTGCGTGGGCCGCTGGGGGTGGCGGTGGGTGTTGGGGTGGCCGCGGGTTGGCAGGCAGCCAGCACAAAGACGAGAGCGAGAAGGGTGAAGAGAAGTTTGTGAGACATGGGTACCTCCAGGAAATTCTGAATAACGAATGTCGTTATTCGTTATTCGTTATTCGGTCATGTGGTTGGTGAATTAGCACACATAGCAGCAGGCCCGCTTGCAGGTGGATGCTGGCGTGTTCTTGCAGCAGCACATTGCTGATGCCACGCGTGGCGCCGAAGTAGAGCGTGCCATCAAAGAGGGGGTACTCGAGGCCGTTAGTGGTGATGCCGACGGCGTTGCCGCCGAGGGGGATGAGGGAGAGCGTATCGCCAGGTTGACCGCTGATTTGCACAGCACCGCCGCGCAGGAGCATGATCTCCTGGTTGCCATCCAGCAGGCGGATGCGGGCGTCGCGCATTTCGTCGGCGGCGGGCAGGAGCAGATTCGCCAGGGTTTGATCCCATCGGTCGCCCAGCGCGCCGAAGATGAGAATTTCCTCTGCTCCCTGGGCGAGGGCGTGCTGCAGGGCCAGTTCGAGGTCGGTGTAATCTTTGTGGGTGGGGTAAGAATGGAATTTGACACCGGCGGCGGCAAATTCTTGCCGAATGTGCGGGTCGAGCGAGTCGAGGTCGCCGATGACGGCATGGGGGGTGAGGCCCAGCGTCCGGCAGTGGCGCGAGCCGCCGTCGGCAGCCAGGATCAGATCATCGGGCTTGAGCAGGGTGTGAACGTTGGTATCGGGGTGTAGGATGCCGTTGGCAAAAACTATCGCACGCATGAAAAAACCTCCGCCGGGAGGGGCGAAGGTTTTTGAGCGGTGCTGGCTGCGATCCCTCCGCCGGTATTACCCGGATCAGGTTGGCGGGTCGAGCGCTACGGCGCTCCTCTCAGCCTGCGTGATTGACGATGCTGGCGCATCGTGACGATGCGGCAGCATCGTTTGGCCGGTCAGGCTCCCCGTGCATATTGGATTTTTGAAAAGGTTGGTTTCGACTGCAAACGAAATTTGCCGCTCAACCAACGTGGGAGTGGGGCGAGTATAAGGGGCGAGGGGAGGAATGTCAAGACGGAAACTGATTCTGACCAGCTACTTGACGTTTTGTATCCCTTTGTGCTATCATTCGTTTTGAAAATAATTTCGCAACAGAAAATTTTTTCATTCTCCGATGCCAAAACTTCCCCCGAACGAAGAACTCCGCCTGCTGGTCAAGGTCAGCAAGCTCTATTACGAAGACGGCCTCAACCAGGACGCCATCATGGCCCGCCTGGCATTGTCGCGCTCGAAGGTCTCGCGGTTGATGGCGCAGGCGCGTGAAGAAGGCATCGTGCAGATCACCGTGGTCACGCCCAAGCACCTGTTTGCCGACCTGGAAGGCCGCCTGGAGAAACACTTCGGCCTGCAAGAAGCGCTGGTGATCGAGGCGCAACCCGGCGATGCCCAAGAATCTGTCAGCCGGGCGGTGGGCGCGGCGGCGGCGGGCTACCTGGCGCGCAGCGTGGGTGAGAAGACCACCATTGGCGTCTCGTGGGGCACCACGCTCTATCACATGGCCGAAGCGTTGACGCCACAGCAATGCCCCGAAGCTCAGATCGTGCAGATCATCGGCGGGTTGGGCCAGCCGGATGCTGAAGTCCACGCCACCGAGCTATGCCGCCGCCTGTCGCGGGCGCTGGGCTGCCGCCTGACGCTGCTGCCGGTGCCTGGCATCGTGGCCGACCAGCGCACGCGCGAGGCGCTGCTTTCTGACGTTCACGTGCAGCGGGCGGTGGAGACCTTCGACCACCTCGATATCGCCTTTGTCGGCGTGGGCGCACCGACGCCCAACTCGGTGATGATGCGCGATGGCTCGATCATCAGCCAGGCCGAACTGGATTGCCTGTTCGAGAAAGGCGCTGTGGGTGATATTGCCCTGCGTTTCTTCGATGCCGAGGGGCGCGGCATCCCGGCGGAGATCAACGACCGTATCATCGGCATCACGCTGGAGCAGTTGAAGCGCACGCCAAAAGTGGTCGGCGTTTCGGGCGGGCCGGAGAAGATCGCCGCGCTGCAAGGGGCGCTGCGCGGTGGGCTGATCAAGGTGCTGATTACCGATTCGTTGACGGCTGAGAAGTTATTGGAAACAAAGAGGTAATTTGTGGAAGACAAAGACATTCTGATATTGGCAGCCAGCGTGATCGAGCAGGAAAGCGCGGCGGTGGCGGGGCTGGCGGGGCAGTTGCCAGCCAACTTCCCCCAGGCCGTGCGGATGCTGCTCGATTGCAAAGGGCATGTGATCATCTCTGGGTCGGGGACATCGCACGCGGTGGCGCTGCGTTTCGCCCATTTGCTCTCGTGCGTGGGCACCCCGGCGTTTTTCCTGCACCCTGGCGACAGCCAGCATGGCGCAGCGGGAGCGGTACGCCCCGAAGATGTGTGGATTGGCCTCTCGAAGGGCGGCGAAACCTCGGAAGTGTGTTTCCTCGCCAATGTCGCTAAAAAACGCGGCGCGCAGGTGATCGCCATCACCGAGAAACCCGCCTCCACCCTGGGCCAGATCGCCGATCTGATCCTGGAAATCAAAGCCCCTGCCGATGTAGACCCCTTCGGGATGGTCGCCACGGGCAGCTCGCTCTTCAACTCGGCCTTTTGCGATGCCATCTGCGTGGCCCTGCTCAACCTGCGCGGCTACTCGGTGGCGCAATTTGGCGAAACACACCCCGGCGGGGCGGTGGGGAAGAAGTTGCAGGGAGCAAGTGGCAAGTAACAAGTGGCAGGTAGCAAGTAGCAGGTAGCAAGTAGCAAAGGAAATTTCTTATGAAAGCAGCATACCTCATTGGAAAAATGCAATTTGAAATCCGCGAAGTGGCCGACCCCGCCACGCCCGACGATGGATTGGTCTTAAAGGTGGATTCGTGCGGCGTGTGCGGCTCGGATTTGCGACGCTGGAAGGAAGGCCCGATCAACAACGAGCCGACCATTCCCGGCCACGAGATTGGCGGCGTGGTGGAGAGCGTGGGGCCTGCCTGTAAGGGTTATGTTGTTGGCGACCGGCTGGCAATTGCCCCCGACGTGCATTGCGGGCGTTGTTATTACTGCCGCCGCGGGTTGTACAACCTGTGCGACAACCTGCGCTTTTTGGGCATCACCCCTGGCTGGCCGGGCGGCCTGGCCGAGAAAATGCCACTCGATGGCAATGTGCTTGCCAACGGCATCGTCCATCCCGTTCCGGCGGGAATGAGCCTCGAAACTGCCTCGCTGGCCGAGCCGTGCAGTTCGGTGCTGGCGGCGCATCAACACGCCCAAACCGGCCCCGATGACACGGTGCTGGTGATGGGCGGCGGCCCAATTGGCTGCCTGCACATTGCCGTGGCCCACGCCCGCGGGGCGCGCGTCATCCTCTCGGAGCCGGCACCCGTGCGGCGTGACCTGGCCGTGCCGTTTGCCCCCGAAGCGGTGATTGACCCCTCCCGCGATGATGTGATCGCCCGCGTGAAGGAACTCACCGGCGGCCTCGGCGCCGACATCGTCATCTGCGCCAACCCGGTGGCGGCCACCCAAACGCAGGCCATCGAGGTCGTGCGTAAGCGCGGGCGCGTGGTGTTGTTCGGCGGTCTGCCCAAAGCCAACCCGATGACCAGCCTCGACGGCAACCGTATCCATTACAACGAAATTCAGGTGGTGGGGGCTTTCTCGTACCACCCGGTGATGCACGAACTGGCGCTCGAATGGCTGCAGCGCGGCCAAATCCCCGCCGAAAAGATCATCACGAGGGTACTCCCCCTCGATCAGGTGGCCGAAGCCTTCGAGATGACCGCCAGCGGCAATGCGCTGAAGGTGATTGTGAAAATGTAAATTCACGCATCACGTTTTACGAATCACATGATGCGTGAACATACGACGAAAGGCATTCTGTATGATTGGACTCAACGAAGAATTGGCACAACGCGAAAATTCTGGCAACCCGGTGAAAATCGGCTTGATCGGCGCGGGGCAGATGGGGACGGATGTGGTGGCTGAAACCAGCATGATGAAGGGCATCCGCGTGGCGGTGACGGCGGATATTGACATCGAACGGGCCATCGCCGCCTACAAGATCGGGCGTATCGAAGGCGAAGTGGTGGTGGCTGAAAGCGCCGCCCAGGCCGACGCCGCCGTGGCCGCTGGCAAATTGGTGGCCGCCCGCGATTACCGCATCGTCACCGATATGAAAAACATTGACGTGATGCTCGAATCGACCGGCGTCCCCGAAATTGGGGCGCGCGCCGCTCTGCGCTCGGCCTGCACCGGGCAAGACCTCTCGATGATGAACGTCGAAACCGACATCACCGTCGGGCCGATTCTGCACTGGTATGCCCAAAAGAAGGGCGTGCTGTACGCCCTGGCCGCCGGCGATGAACCCGCCGCCTGCAAGGAACTGTACGATTTCGCTGAAGCGCTCGGCTTCACCATCGTGGCCGCCGGTAAAGGCAAAAATAACCCGCTCGACCGGCACTCTTCGCCCGCTGACCCGGCCATTCAAAAAGAAGCCGCCCGGCGCGGCCTCAGCCCCAATATGCTCGTCGAATTTGTGGACGGCTCGAAGACGATGATCGAAATGGCCGCCGTCTCCAACGCCACCGGGCTGATCCCCGATGTGCGCGGTATGCACGGCCCCAACACCGACCGCGACCACCTCAACCAGGCCTTCGCCCTCAAAGAAGAAGGCGGCGTGTTGAACAAAATCGGCGTGGTAGATTACGGCATCGGGCGCGTCGCCCCCGGCGTGTTCCTGATCGTCCGCACCGACCACCCCCGCTTGCGCGAAGCGATGGTGCTGCGCGATATGGGCAACGGCCCCTATTACACGCTTTTCCGCCCCTTCCACCTGTGCAGCATCGAAGTCCCGCTGACCTGCGCCATGCTGACCATCCGCAAAAAGTCGAACATGATCCCGCTGGATCGCCTCGTCTCGGAGGTGTTCGCCGTCGCCAAGCGCGATCTCAACCCTGGCGACGAACTCGATGCCATTGGGGGTACGGCCTACTACAGCCTGATTGACACCTATGAAGCCGCCCAGGCTGAACGCCTGCTGCCGATTGGTCTGGCGAAGGGCGCCAAAGTGACCCGCCCGATTAAAATGGACGCCCCGATCACCCTCGATGATGTCACGATCAAGCCGTCCACCGTGTACAGCCTGCGCCAACTGCAAGACCGCTGGATGGCCGGGCAAATTGCCGAAACCGCCCTCGAAGCCGCCGTGGATGGACTGGCAAAAGATTAAACCACAAAGGGCACAAAGGGACACGAAGGAAAATTAACAACTTTGTGTTCCTTCGTGTCCTTCGTGGTGAAAATTGTTTTCTGTAAGGAGAACCCCTATGCCCAAAACTACCTTAGCCGTTATCGTTGGTAACCGCGATTTCTTCCCCGACCGCCTCGTCACCGAGGCGCGCGCCGATATTCTCAAGCTATTCGGCGAAATGGACATCGAGGCCGTGTTGCTCGATGAAAACGCCACCAAACTCGGCGGCGTCGAAACCTGGGCGCACGCCAAAATCTGCGCCGACCTGTTCAAGAAGAACGCTGACCGCATTGACGGCATCCTGGTTTGCCTGCCCAACTTCGGCGATGAAAAGGGCGTGGCCGATACCGTCAAGCTCTCTGGGTTGAATGTCCCCATCCTGGTTCAGGCGTATCCCGATGATTTGAATCAACTGACCGTCGAGCGCCGCCGCGATGGCTTCTGCGGCAAAATTTCGGTCTGCAACGACCTGCGCCAATATGGTTACGAATTCACCTTGACTGACCTGCACACCGTTCACCCGCTCAGTGATAGCTTCCGCGCCGACCTGGCGAAGTTCGTCGGCGTGTGCCGCGTGGTCAAGGGCCTCAAGAACGCCCGTTTGGGCGCCATTGGCGCTCGCCCGGGCAACTTCAACACCATGCGCTTCAGCGAGAAGCTGCTGCAATCCTACGGCATCAGCGTCGTCACGGTAGATTTCTCCGAAATCTTCGGCAACGCCAACCGCCTGAACGACGACGACGCGGCGGTCAAGGCCAAACTGGCCGACATACGCGGCTACGCCAAAGCCGATGCCGTTCCGCCGCCCGCCCTGGTGCGCATGGCCAAACTCGGTATTGCCATTGATAACTGGATGCAGGCCAACGACATTCACGCCTCGGCCCTGCAATGCTGGACTTCGCTGCAAGAGAACTACCACATCAACGTCTGCACGCTGATGAGCATGATGAGCGAGAGCCTGATGCCCTCCGCCTGCGAAGTGGACATCACCGGCGTGACCTCGATGTACGCCCTGCAACTGGCCTCCGGCAGCCCCTCGGCGCTGGTAGATTGGAATAACAACTACGGCGGCGACCCTGATAAGTGCGTGTTGTTCCACTGCGGCAACTGGGCCAAGAGCTTTTTGCCGGGCATCGAGATCAAGAACGCCGAGATTTTGGCCACCACCCTCGGCACCGAGAACACCTACGGGGCCGTGGCCGGCCGCACACCTGCCGGGCCACTCACCTTCGCCCGCGTCAGCACCGACGACACCATTGGCATGATCCGCACCTACGTTGGTGAAGGTATGTATACCGATGACCCGTTGGATACGTTCGGCGCCCGCGCCGTCGTCCATGTTCCTGGTTTGCAGCGCATGATGAAGTACATCTGCAAGAACGGCTTCGAGCATCACTGCGCCATGAACGCCTCGCACACTGCCGACATCCTTGCCGAAGCCTTCGAAACGTACTTCGGCTGGGATGTGTACCAGCACGAAGGGTAATTGTTTATCTATCCGAAAGGAGGTGCCTTGACAGAAATGCAGTGCTTTAAAAAGGGATACAGACTGCCAGCGATTTCGCGGTCGGCCAGGCAATCTGTATCCGCTCCGTGACAGAGCAATCTCTATCACGGGCAGGATTGTACCAACTTTGTCTTTTCGATCACCTATCAAATTTGGAGAGAACAAAATGAAAACCGTCTATCGTGTTTTTGCCACATTGATCGTCCTGTCTATCCTTTTCTCGCTGGCCGCCTGCGGCCCGAAAGATGACGGCAAGATCACCATTTGCTTTGCCTTCCAGGACCTTGAAACTGAATTCTGGATGGCCGGCCACAAAGCCATCACCGAGACCCTCAAGGAAAAGGGCTACGAAGTCGTCGAAGTCAACTCGAATGAAGACGCCAACAAGCAGCTTGAGCAGGTCAAGAACTGCATCGCCCAGAAGGTGGATGGCATCATGGTCATCCCTGTGGATGGTTCGATTGCCCTCAAGTTGATTGCCGAGGCCAACAAGGCTGGCATTCCCATCGGTATCTTCAACCGCCCGCCGCAGAGCGACGAGGGCGATGCCCTGGTGGTGGTAGCTAACAATGAGAAAATTGCCGAAGCCACCGTTGAGTATATGGCGCAAGAAGCCCAGAAACTTGGCCGCAAAATGAAGCCCCTGATCATGGTCGGCGACCTGGGTGACCCGAATGCCGTGGGCCGCAAGAATGGTTTCTACAATGTGATCAACAAGTACCCCGATCTGTTTGAAACCCCCGTCGAAGTAGCCACCAAGTGGGATGCCGGCGTGGCCCAGGCCGGTTTGCAGGCTGCCATGACCGCCAACCCCGATATTGATTTCCTCTTCACATCATCCGACTTCCTCTATCCAACGATCCAGGGCGTTCTCGAACCCCTCGGCAAGTGGAAGAAGATCGGCGAAGAAGGTCATGTGATCATGGGCGGGTTGGATGGCGATAAGACCGCTTGCTCTTTGATGCAGGCTGGAAATGCCTATGTGGATGCCACCGGCGTGCAAGACCTGTACTTCGAGGCTGAAACCTTGCTGAACGAACTGGTCAAGGCTGTCGAAGCCAAGAACCAGAAACCCGATGCCTGGCTCGATGACCCCGGCTTTGCCCTCACCCAGGGCAACATGGCCGAGCGCGAACTGGATATGTGGGGCTGCAAACTGTTCCACGGCAAGTAGTCCCTGTTCATTGCGTGATGGATTTCCGTAGCACAGGGTTAACCCTGTGCTACGGATACATGAAGGATTTTTCTCGATGAATGCTCGCCTGCCGATTGGCAAAATTCCCCTGGCCGACCTGCTACGCCGGTTGTTGATGTCGGAATTTTTCATTCTGTACGTGTGTTTGTTCTTCTTTGTCGTCCTTATCCCATTTATTCCCGTTATTGCCACGCCGTACAATCTTTCCAACCTGTTTTCCAACATCTGGCCGCTGTTTGCCGTTGCCATCGGGCAGACCTTTGTGCTGATTATTGCCGGGATTGACCTTTCGCAAGGAGCGGTGATCTCGCTCGCCAGCGTGGTGGGGGCTGCGCTGATCGCCACCAAAGTAGACCCCAATGTTTTCGCCCAAAGCCCGATCTGGGGCAAGCTGCTCTTTGAAGATGGCGCGCTGCTGGCGCACACGCCGCTGGGCGTGCCGGTGGCGCTGCTGGCGATGCTGCTGATCGGCGCGTTGATCGGCTTAATCAACGGCGTGATCATTGCCTATGCCCGCATCCCGGCCTTTATGGTCACGCTGGTGACGAACATGTTCTTCGGCGCCTTTGCCATTTACCTGGTCAAGTCGGAAAACATCATCAGCCTGCCAGGCGGTTATACCGCCATCGGCGCGGAGATGGGCCTGCTCTCCTATCCGCTGCTCATCACCGTCGTTTTGGCGGTGGCGGCGCAGTTCATCCTCAGCCGCACGATGTTTGGGCGTTGGCTCTACGCCATCGGCACCAACATTCGGGCGGCGCTGGTTTCGGGTGTGCCAACCCAACGCGCCATTGTGCTGACCTATGTGTTCAGCGGCTTTTGCGCCGCGGTGGCCTCGATCTTATATTCCTCGCGCATGGAAATGGGCCGCCCCACCCTCGGTGCGCCGCTGCTGCTCGACATCATCGGCGGGGCGGTGATCGGCGGCTCCAGCCTGGCCGGTGGTAAGGGCAAGATCATCTGGACGTTCTTTGGGGTGATTTTCCTTTCGCTGTTGGGCAATGCGCTTTCGCTGCTCAATGTGCCGTTTTTCTGGATCGAGATCGTCAAAGGCTCGGTGATTTTGCTGGCCGCCCTGCTCGATGTGGCCCGCGTGCGTATGCTACAGGCGAATGTATGAACAGGTTGTCAATTTTTAACACAAAGGCACAAAAGTACAAAGCCGCAAAGACAACCTTGTCTCTTTGCCTCTTTGCACCTTTGTGTTGAGTTCTTCGTTTGGAATTTTCAGCATGACAGACTTTATTTTGCAGTTTATAGGCATTCACAAGAGCTTCTTTGGCGTTCCGGTGCTGAAAGGGATCACCCTGGATATCGGGCGTGGGCGCACCATCGGGCTGATCGGTGAGAATGGGGCGGGAAAATCTACGCTGATGAACATCCTCGGTGGCGTGGTCATCCCAGACGCCGGGACGATGACCCTGGGCGGCCAGCCCTACCAGCCCGAAAACCCCGGCGACGCCGCTCAGGCGGGCATTGCTTTCATTCACCAGGAACTCAACCTGTTCACCAACCTTTCCATCGCCGAAAACTTTTTCATCAGCAATTTCCCCACCCTCGGCAAAGCGCCGCTGCTCGACAAACGCCACATCCGCACAAAGGCACAGGAATACCTGGCCCTGGTGGATATGCACATTCCCGTAGATACGCTGGTGGAAAAGCTCTCGCCTGGCGAGCGCCAACTGGTCGAAGTGGCCAAAGCCCTCAGCCAGGATGCCCGCATCATCATCTTCGACGAACCCACCACCTCGCTCACCAACCGCGAAACCGAGCGCTTGTTTGGCATCATCGAGCGCCTGCACGCCCAGGGCAAGACGATCATCTACATTTCGCACATCCTGCGCGATGTGCTGCGCCTGGCCGATGACGTGGCCGTGCTGCGCGATGGCGAGCTGGTCAGCGTTGGGCCGAAGGGTGAATACCCCATTCACCGCATGATCTCGCAGATGGTGGGCCGTGAAATTGACCAGCTTTACCCCGAACGGGCCAACCAGCCCACCGACCAGGTGAAGCTCGCCGTGCAGCATCTTTCGCGGGCCGGGCTGGTTCACGATATCAACTTTTCGCTGCACCGCGGCGAGATTTTGGGACTGTTTGGCCTGATGGGGTCTGGCCGCTCTGAACTGGCGGGCATCTTGTTTGGCCTCGACACCCCCGACCGCGGCCAAATTTTGGTGGATGGCCAGCCGGTGCGCCATCTCTCGCCGCAGAAAAGCATCGCAGGCGGGATGGCCTTTGTCACCGAAAACCGCCGCGAAGAGGGTCTGCTGATGACGGCTACGGTGGCTGATAACCTGGCCCTGGTGGCGCTGCCCAGCTTTGTCAGCACGGCCATCCAGGTGGTGCGGCAATCAGCCCTGCTCGAAGGCATCCGCGAGATGGTGGCGACGCTGCGCGTGAAGGTCAACGATCCGTTGCGCAACCAGGCCAAAGGGCTGAGCGGCGGCAACCAGCAGAAGGTGGTGCTGGGCAAGTGGCTGATGTCGAAGCCGGCGATTTTGTTGGTGGATGAGCCCACCCGCGGCGTGGATGTGGGCGCTAAATTTGAGATTTACAGCATCATCAACCATATCGCTGCCAACGGTGCGGCGGTGCTGTTCATCTCATCTGAAGTGGAGGAGTTGATCGGCATGTGCGACCGCATTTTGGTGATGGGCTTTGGCGAGGTGCTGGGTTCGTTCACCCGTTCGCAATTCAACAAGGAAGAAATTTTGCGCACGGCTTTCCGGGAGAATGGCCAATGAAAACAACACCCCGCCTGTGGTTGGCGGTTCTCAAAAATATGCCGGTGATCCTGTTCGTGGCGATCTTCATCGGTTTTAGCCTGCTCGATCAGCGTTTCTTCACCTGGGTCAATTTCGAGAACATCGTTCTCTCTTCATCGTTCGTGGGCATCATCGCCGTTGGCATGACCTTTGTGCTGCTCACCGGCGGCATTGACCTGTCGGTGGGGCCACCATGTACATCAGCGGGGCGATCATCGCCTTGCTGCTCGAACAAGGCACGCCGGTGCTGCTGGCGATCCTGGCTGGTGTGGTGGGTGGGACATTCTGGGGCAGCGTCAATGCTTTTTTGATCAGCAAGGTCAAGATCATCCCCTTCATGGTCACCCTCGGCACGATGACGGCCGGGCGCGGCCTGGGGTTACTGATCACCCACTCGCGCCATATTGCTGTGCCGAACGAGATGCGCTTTGGGGCGACCCGTGTTTTGGGATTGATCCCGATCCCCATTTTGATCTTCACGCTGGTGGTGGCCGCCGCCTTTATTGTGCTGGTGTACACGCCTTTTGGCCGCCAGCTTTATGCTATGGGCAACGATCCCGAAGCCGCCAAGAAGGCCGGCCTGCGCACCGAACGCCTGACGGCTGCCGTGTATATCATCAGCGGTTTTTGCGCTGCCCTGGCAACGGTGATTGCGATCAGCCAGCAAGGCAGTGTGTCGTCGTCGTTTGGTGAAGGCATTGAGTTCAGCGCCATCGCCGGGGCGGTGTTGGGCGGCACGAGCCTGTTTGGTGGGGTGGGCAACGTCTTCCCTGGCACGGTGGTGGGCATTTTGTTGATGCAGATGATCCAAAATGGCCTGATTTATTTGCAGGTGGATTTGTACTTGCAGGATATGGCGACCGCCCTGGTGATTTTGTTCGCCGTATTTATGGATGCGCAGCGCATGGGTCTGATCAAACGGCTTGAACGGCGCAACATTCGCATCGAGAAAGACGCCGATCAACCGAAAGCGGTAGCGCCGCGGCCGGTTTCATAGTTTGGAGATGCTGTATGCCCACCCTTCTTGGTCTTGATGTTGGCACTACTGGCTGCAAAGCTATCCTTTTTGATGAAGACGGCACGCTGCTGGCCAAAGCCGGGCGCGAATACCCGGTGGAATTTCCTCACCCCCGGTGGGCAGAACAAGACCTCGAAGCGGTCTGGCGGCTGGCGCAGGAGGCCATCCGCGAGGCGCTGATGATTGCCAACGTGCGCCAGGTGGCGGCGCTCTCGCTTTCCGTGCATGGCGAGGCCGTCACGCCGGTGGATGCCAGCGGCAACGCCCTGCGCCCGACCATCCTCGGCATGGACACGCGCACCGATGCCCAAAACGCCTGGCTGCGCCAGAAATACGGCGGCGAGTGGCTGTTCGGCCACACGGGGATGCCCATCCACACCATCAACACGCTGCCCAAGCTGTTGTGGCTGAAAGAGCATGAACCCGAAACCTGGCAGAAAGCGGCAAAATTTTTGCTGGTGGAAGATTTTCTGATTCGAAAAATGACGGGCGATGCCGTCACCAGCCGCTGCCTGGCCTCGCGCACGCAGCTATTCGATTTGACCAAAGGAGAATGGTCGGCAGAGATTTTGGGCGCGTTCGGCTTGGACTCGTCGCGGCTGGCGACCGTTCGTCCGTCGGGCCACGCCGTTGACCCGATGCGCCGGGATGTGGCAACCGGCCTGGGACTATCACACCCCCCGGCTGTTGTCACCGGCGGGCATGACCAGGCCTGCGGCGCTCTCGGCGTGGGTCTGACCACGCCGGGGCTGGCATCTGTTTCTACGGGTACGGCAGAAGTTGTCGAAGTGGCGCTCGGTAGCCCAGTCGTGAGTCAGCCGCTCTATGAAGGCAACATTTCCGTGTACAACCACGTCGTCCCCGGCCTGTTCCTGGCAATGACGCTCAACCACTCGGGCGGCCTCACGCTGCGCTGGCTGCGCGACCACTTCTGCGAGCCACAGATGCAGCAGGCCGCCCAAACCAGCGGCGATGCCTACGACCTGATGCTGGCCGGCGCGCCCGCCGGGCCAACAGGCCTGCTGGTTCTGCCACATTTCTCCGGCAGCGGCACGCCCACCTTCGACACCCGGTCGAAGGGCGCCATCCTCGGTCTCACCTTCGCCCACACGCGCGCCGACCTGGCCAAAGCCATCCTCGAAGGCATCACCTACGAATTGCGCATCAATCTCGATCTGCTCAAAGCCGGCGGCGTGCAGGTTGACGTGCTGCGCGCCATCGGCGGCGGAGCCAAGTCGCCGCTGTGGCTGCAACTGAAGGCCGATATTACTGGTATTCCGGTGGTCACCCCCCAAATTACCGAGGCGGCCGGGTTTGGCGCGGCGCTGCTGGCGGGCGTGGGGGCGGGTATTTTCCCCTCAGCCGGTGAGGCGGCCAATCGCTTCTTGCAATTGACCACCACTTACGAGCCTGATCTGGCCCGCCACATGGCGTACACCCGGCAGTATCAACTCTACCGCCAGGTGTACCCGGCGATTGCGCCGATTTCTCATGCGTTGGCGGGCGCGTAAGCGTGTTCGTTATTCCTGTGTTGGGTATGTAAGGGTTCGTTTCTTTCTCCTTGCTTGGGCGGCCCTGCCCTGTGGGTGGGGCAGGGCCGCCACCAGCCCGTCGAGTCCGCTCGTATCTATTCAGGCTCTCCTGTTGAAAACAGGAGAGCCTGATTTCTTCGGGAAGCCTTGTCCCAATTAAGATGCTATAATTCATCCCGTTATGTTCAGGATGCTTGTGAGTGGTGCTTCAAGCAGCCTGCCCTGTTCACGGAGATTGCGATGAACGAGCCGGTATTGGTGTTGAACGCCAATTTTGAGCCGATCAACGTCTGCGATACTCGCCGCGCCGTGAACCTGATGATGACGGAGAAGGCCAGCCTTGTTCTCAACGGGCGCGGCGAAATCAAGACCGTATCGCAGACTTTTCCTCGCCCTTCGATCATTCGTTTGACGAAGATGGTGCGGCGGCCGCGTCCCCGCGTCAAGTTGAACAAACGTGAGATCATGCGCCGCGATGATTACACCTGCCAGTATTGCGGCCAGCATGTGCCGGTGTTGACGATTGACCATGTCATCCCACGCCACCTGGGGGGCGGGCATACGTGGGATAACCTGGTGGCCGCCTGTCCGCACTGTAATCATCGCAAAGGTGGGCGCACGGTTGAACAGGCGCAAATGGCCCTGCTGCGTCAGCCAGCCATGCCGCCTTCGACAGCCACTTATATTTTTTCCCGGCATCTCAAAGAAAACCAGGAATGGCTGCCGTTCATCAGCGATTGGTAGCGAGGCGCTTCTTCAACAAAAAAAGCTGTTTTGACGGGCAACCGTCAAAACAGCTTTTTTTGTTGCCAGGGCTGCGCCGGGTGTTCACCCGGCGCAGCCTTCATCCCCGGGGTGGGGGTTAGCGGAAGATGATGGGCAGGAAGACCTGGTAGCTTGTCTGTACCGAGTGGGTGGTCAGCACCGCTGAGTCGCTTGCGCCGCCCGCACCGCTGACGGTGATGGTGGCGACATCGCTCTCGCCGGCTGAACCCGCCGGGATGTGGACGGTGACGTGGACATCGGTTGCTTCGCCAGCGCCCAACGTGACGGGTGCAGGCAGGTCAACTGTCCAGTCGTTGTCGGTGGCCGCCAGGGTGAACGTATTTTCGGTGTTGCCCAGGTTGACCACGTGCAGCGTGTAGGTGACGGTTTCACCGGGGGCCGCCGTGAGCGTGGCCGTGATGGGGGTTACCTCTACGCCGAAGGTTTCGCCGGCGTGCGTGGTCAGCACCGAAGAGGCGCTTGCGCCGCCCGCACCGGTGGCAGTGATGGTAGCAACATCTATCTCACCGCCAGCGTCGGCGGGGATGTGGACGGTGACGTGTACGTCAGCGCCTGCGCCAGCCGGGAGGGTGAGTGCGCCAGGCAGGTCAACCATCCAGGCGTTGCCGGTAGCGGTGAAGGCGAAGGTGTTGGCGGTGTTGCCGGTGTTGCTCACGTGCAGCGTGTAGGTGACGGTTTCACCGGGCATGGCCGACAGCGTGGCGGTGATGGGGGTCACTTCGACGCCGTAGGTAGCCATGGCGTGTGTGGTCAGCACCGCTGAGTCGCTTGCGCCGCCAGCACCGGTGGCGGTGATGGTAGCTACATCAGTCTCACCACCAGCATGAGCGGGGATGTGGACGACAACGTGGAAGTCAACGCCTTCATCCGGGTTGAGGGTGAACGACGTTACCGGCATCTCCATACCCCAGACATTGCCGCTGTGGGTCAGGTCGAAGGTGTTGGTGGTGTTGCCCATATTGTGGAGGTGCATGGTGTAGGTGACGGTCTCGCCGGGCATAGCGGTCAGCGTGTGTGTGGCGGGGGTCAGTTCGACGCCATAGGTTGGGGTCTCCACCACGGTCATGGTAACCGGGATGCCCCACAGCGGAGCCATCGGATCGTCGGTTTCGACCTCCAGCAGGCCATTGTACGTGCCAACGGTGTAGGTCAGGGTGTCGAAGGTGACATCAATGATCTGTGCGCCGTCGGCGGCGATGGTGCCGGTGATGGGGTCTTCGGAGAGCCAGGGGATGTCACTGCTCGTCGGTGCGAAGACGTCCATCACCGCGGCGATGATCGCATCGGCATCTGCGCCGGTGTACTCGAACTCCCAGGACAGGTAGATGGCCTTGTATCCGTTTCGATCAACCAGAACACCGGCAGAATCGCCGCCGGAGAACTGGAAGATTTCCACGCCTTCAGCGCCGATGGCGAAGTCATCAGGATACGGATCTCCACTGATGTTGGGATTGATGCCTGCCATGATGTCTTCACCGCGCAGTTCATCTATATAGGGGTCATCGCTGATGTAGGTGGCCTGCAGGTAGTCGTTGTAGAAGGTACCGCCGGAAAAATACTGGTATCCCAGATCGTTGTCGGTGATGAACAGGGAACCGCCTGCGTCGAGATAGGCCATCATTTCGGCATCGTAGGTGGTGATTCCCCAACCGCCGGCGATCAAGACCGCACGGTATTGGAGGAGATCATCCACGAGCATACTGCCAAAGGTGGCGGCATCCACTTCCACCCAGGTGTAACCCAGGTTGGTCAGAGATGTTTCGATAGCCGTGGCAGATGGATTATCGCCATCGTCTACTACCAACACATCTTCGCCGTCGGTGGGGTTGGCCAGCAGGCCAGCGATGGGTTGTTCGCGGATGGCGAAGTTGCCCAATGCGGCGCCGGCATTCTCCAGGTCGAGGGGCAGGGTTTGGGTGTAGCCGGTGGGTAAGAACACTTCCAACCCGGCGGGTGACACGGCCACGCACGGTTTCAGCCAGCGCAGCGCGAAATCTACGGTGGTGGCTTCGCCGAGGGTGAGCGGGACGCCCGTCTGCATGGCCTGGGTGTGTTCGTCAGCGGTGACGTAGATGGACAACGGCGCTTGTGACACATCGAGCCAGAGGACGTACGCGCCATCGGCATCGGTGGTCAGGGTGTAGGTGCGGGAGGCGGTCACAACCACAACCTGAGCGCCCTCCAACCCGACGGGGTAATCATCGCAGTAGCCGAGGCTGGTGACGGTGCCGTTCAGCTCCGTGTAGGTCGGCGGGGCGACGACGGTCATGGTGACGGGGATGGCGAGCGTGCCGCCTGGATCGTTGGATTTGACCTTGAGCGTGCCGAGGTAGCTGCCCGGTTGGACGATTTCAGGCACACCGGCGTCGAAGATGACATCAATCACTTCGCTGCTATCGGCGGCGACGGTGCCGGTGATCGGCGCTTCAGCGAGCCACGGCAGACCAGCCGCGGCACTGCCAAAGACGATGTCGTCGAACAACTCGCCATCATTGCCGCCGCCCGTGTCGGTGACGATATAGGCGATGGGCGAAGCGGCCGACACGCCAAAGAACGTGCCATCGGCGTCGGCGGCGACGGTGGTCTGTCCAAGCAGTTCATCATCTGGCCCATAGATCGAGACCGTGAAGGTGGCATCGGCCATGGGGGCATAGACATCGAAACCGACCACGAAGACTTCATCATCGCCGGTGAAGGAGATAATCCCATCATCGGTGAAGTACATCGGGCCAACCATGGCCGAGGGCAGGCCCAGGAAGCCATCACCCAGTGTGGCGAGTTCATCGGTACCATTCGGGTTGGCTGTCCAGATGCTGAGTCCGGGGACGATTGCGCCAGGGGCAAAGCAGGCATTGTCGGTGAATTCATCGAACGGGCCTGCGCAGCCGATCACATCGCCATCAGACACCAGGGTATCTTCAAAGTCTTCCTGGGTGAGGTCGGGGTAATCGTCGGTGAAAGCGGTGCGATCACCGTAGAAGACCAGGTCATCGGGGCCAGCATAGCGAGCGGGGGCCTGTGGAACGGTGACATTGCTGCCAACCGGTTTCAGGTTTTCGCTCTTGAAGGAGGTGCCGTTGACGCCAGCCGCAATGATGCTTGGGTAGCGGAAAGCCGGCAGCAAGCCATTATCTTGTTCTTTGAACTCGAAATCGGCCTCTGCTGCGCCATCGTTGGTCAGCGTGATGGACAGGGTTTCTGTCTGTCCCCAATCGAGGGTGACATCCAGGCCTGTCGCATCCAGGCTGAGGCAGGGTTCGAGCCAGCGCAGGTCGAAATCAACGGGTGTAATTTCGCCAGCATTGATGTCAACGCCTGCTTCCATGCCACTTTCGTGTTCGTCAGCGGTGACATAGATGGTAACCGGCGCTTCGCTTTCGTCCATCCAGACCACGTAGTAGCCAGCGGCATCGGTGGTGACGGTGATGGTCTTGGTAGCGCCCACGACCACTACCTGAGCGCCTTCGATGGCGGCAGGATCATCGTCGCAGTAGCCGAGGCCCGTGACCGTGCCAGCCACGCGTCCGTAGGTGGCGGGTGGAACGACCGTCATGGTGACGGGGATGGTGGGGTCGTCGTAAGGCGTATCAGTGGTGATGCGCAGGGTGGCCTGATAGTCACCGGGTTGGGTGATTTCAGGGATGCTGGCATCGAAGGTCACGTCAATCGTCTGGCTGTCCAGGGCTGCGACGGTGCCGGTGATGGGAGATTCAGAGAGCCAGGGGATATCCGTGGCTGCGCCGCCGGTGGCAAAGGCGAGGGCGTCCACTTCTGCGCCGCCGGGGAAGGCGCCAACCAGGGCCGAAGCGCCGGTGGTGGTGTCAATGACACGCAGTTCGCCCTGGGTGGTGTAGGCCGCCCAGTACAGAACGCCGGTTTCTTCCTCGAAGTCCATGCCTTGAGCATAGTTGGCACTGACACCCAGGCTGCCCACCACAGTGCCAGCACCCGTTGCCGGGTCAATCTGCACCAGGTTGTCGTCGGCGATGTCTACGCCATACAGTTCGCCTTCGGCGTTGATGGCGATGTCCATGATGCAGGGGCCGTTGGTGATGGCGCCGATTTCGGTCACATCGCCGGTTGCCACGTCTACGGTGTAGAGCGTCGAGGCGCCGCAGGTGGTGGCGGCGGCGAAGAACGTGCCATCGGCTGCGCCGGTTGCGCCAGACCAGGTCTCGCCGCCATTGGGGGTGGCGGGGCCGATGGCGGTGACGCCGGCGGTGGCGGTGTCTACGGCGTAGAGGGTGCTGTCGTTGTAGTTGAGGACGTAGAGGGTGGAGAAGTCGCCGCCGACGAAGTCACCGGCGAAGAAGGTGCTGCCAGCGATGTTGCCGATCACGTTCCAGGTGCCGGGGGCGGTGGTGTCGGGGATGTAGACCAGGTTTTCGCCGGGGTAGATATCCATGGCGAAGGCCGGTTCACCCGCCAACGGCAGCAGCAGGCTGGCCGCATCGCCGCTCAGTTGCGGCGCATTGGGGGCGCGGAACATGGAAGTGGGCACTTTGCTGGCCGGAAGCTCACCCGTGAAGGCCGGGATCGAGATCGGTTTCAGCATGGGGATGAAGCCTTCGCCAGCTTCTTTGATCTCGAAGGCAGCATCGGCAACACCAAGGTTGTTGAGGTCGAGCGGCACGGTGCTGGTATCGCCCATATCCAGGGTGACGTGCAGGGCCGCGGGGTCTGCCTCGATCCAGCCGGCGCCCAGGTAGAAGTCCTGGTTGACGGCATCACCAGCTACCACGCTGACCGCCTCGGTAGCTGAAACGTATTCGTCCATCGAGGCCGTTACGTCTTCGCTGGTTTCGGCGTACAAGACGTAGAATCCATCGTCCACTGCCGGGTCATCGGGGGTCGCGACGGTGGTGGCGCTGTTGCCATCTTCACCTGCGACAAGTGCGCCGAGCAGGGGATCGTTGGTGTTGCCGTCATAGACGTTGCCAATCACCAGACCGCCGGTGGGGGTGACACAGCTCAGGGTGGTGATGGAGACATCGTCCACGTAGAAACCAGGGGCTGTGATGCTGGTGTCTGAACGCAGGCGGAAGCGCAGGTGGAAATTGCTGACGGCATAGTCTGAGCCGACGACAGCGGATTCTTCCGTCCACGCCAGGGCTACTGCGCCGCTGACTTCGCCGTAAACGCGTGTCCAGGTGGCGCCGCCATCGTTGGAGACTTCGACGCTGGCGTAGTCCCAGCCTTCTTCGGTAGAAAGCCACTGCCACCAGGAAATCTCGAACGAACTGCCGGCGTAGGAACTCAGGTCAATGGCGGGGGAGGTGATGTAGCCATCTTCGCCATTGCTGTAATTGCCTGACAGGTTGGTTGCCCAAACATAGGAGCCCGAATGGGCGCTATATGGGCCGCTGGTCGGCATGCCCCATGCCCAGGAGGTGAAGCCCGAAACGGCGTAACCACCGTTATTGGCGTCAAAATCCTGGGTATAGATGGTCGAGCCTGTTGTAATGGCATAACCGGGCGCCATACAGGCGGCATCGTCAACGCCGAGGGCAAAATCTTGCGTGGTGTTGCCGGTGAGCGGGCCGACATCGGCGCTCTCAGCCAGGTAGCCATCCACAAAGGCGCTGACATGGAAGGTGTATGCGATGCCTTCGGGCAGGGAGATGCTGTACGAGCCGTCGAGCGGGTCGGTCCAGATGGCATCGCCGGGGTAGCCGTCAATGTCAATCGTGGCGTACAGCGGCCAGCCGGTGTTGGCGTCGGTGACGATGCCTTCGACGGTGTACCAGTTGGCGGGGGTGAGGGCGAAATCTTGCGTGGTCACTTCGCCGGAGATCACCTCCACACTGCTGACCGAAGCGGGCTGGTAGCCGAAGGCGGAGGCCGCAACGGTGTATTCGCCAACCGGCAGGAGCGCTTCGTATTCACCATTGACATCGGTGGTGGCGGCGAAGCTCTGCGTGATGGACAACGTGGCGACGATGTCGGCATTTTCGATGGGGGCCGAAGTGTTGGCATTGGTCACCGTGCCGTTGAGCGTGCCGACATAGCCCGTGCTGCCCGTGCAGCCTGGGATGCGGAACGTGCCGATGCGGGTGTTCCAACTGTAACCGGGATCGGTCACGTCGTGATATTCATTGGTGATCCAGAAGGTGCAGTTATCGGTGGGGTCTACCACGGTGGCGCTGTAGTCGCCCCAACGCTGCAAGCCGGTTTGCGAGCCGCCGCCGGCCATTAATTCGGCTTCGTTCTGCATGGTGCCGAGGGCGTCGCCATTGGCATGAACGGTGTAGCGGATGGACGGGTACAGGGTGGCGCTGGCGATGCTATATCCCAGGGCGATGTTGCCCGAACCATCCATGGCGATGCTGCCCATGAAGCGATGGTGTTCATCAGGCGCCCAGGTGCCTTCCTGGTAGATGTCCCAGCCAAGGCCGCCCTTGCGCAGTTCGAACCAGCGGATACCGGCATGATCCGTGCCATCCACATCGGTGGTGAAGTTGCCGACCATGGCCTGGTAGGTGTTCAGGTTGCGGTATTGCAGGCGCACCATCGGCCAGGGGTCTACGGCGTCGAGGTGCATGCCTGTGCCGGGTTGGGGGATACAATCGCGGTTGAAGAAGCCGCAGGTGGTGTAGTTGAACTCGGCAATTTCCAGTTCTTGCGACAGGGTGAAGGTGGAGTTCGCCGGGGTATCCCAATCTACGTCAAATTCGTAGAGCGCCAGGCGGTCGAACGTGCCAGCCGGGTGGTTGGGATAGCCTTCGTCGTAGAAGGTGTAGAAGATGCCGGGGTCGCCAGCGGGGGGAGGCGTCTGACCATCGGCATCGGCGGGCATCAAGAAGTTGGCATAGCCGCCAGCGTACTGATAGCCAGCCGGATCGCCAGCCAACATCGCCTGGCGGTCGAACGCGTGGGCGTAGTAGGCGTTCGGATAACCCGAGTTGGTGCCCATGTAATAGCCATCCGTCCAAACGCCGATCTTGGGATAGTCGGGGAAGTCGGGGGTTTGGTAGGCATACAAATAGTAGCTGCCCAGCGGATCGGGGGTGGTCGAGATGGCAAAGCACTGATGCTGGCCGCTTTCGATGGCGAACTGGGTCAGCACCCAGCGGTCGGCCATATCGTCGTATAAAACGATGGGGTCGCCGCTGTTGTCATTTTCGCAGGGGCCGCCAAAGCCATCCCACAACTGGTTGTTGGCCCATTCGGCCAGCAAATTGCCCGATTTGTCATAAACCGCCGTGTTGACGTTGACCATCTGCACGAAATGGTTGGGGCCAACATCGCCGGTGGTGTCGGGCGGGGCGTACATGTTGAAATCGCCCTGGCCTTCGAAGTTCAAGATCGGGTCGGGGGCATCCAGGGTGCTGACGCCGCGTGCCGCCAGCGGATCGCGGTATTTGGTGTCGGTGCCGGTCAGGCCCAGATCGGGCAGGAACAGGCCGGGGTTTTTCATCGGGTTGATTTCTTCACGATCCAGCTTGCGCACCGGCGGGACGTATTCCACGTCGCGCATCACCGGGCTGAGCTTGGGTGACACCGTCTCGCCAACCTGCACGGTCGTTGGCGGCTTCGGGGCTTCGCTCCCGGCAGCCGCAAAGGCTGTGGCGCTGACGATAAGTCCGCTCAGGGCCAGGATGGTCAGAACAATGCTCCAAATTTTGATCGGTTTCATACGTTGTATCTCTCCTGAAAGGTTAACCAATGGGTTGAAACGTTAGCTTTGTTGTAACTATTCAGCCATACCAGCCGTAAGGAAAGGTGGCCGATACGGCGAGCCGG
>CAZSFD010000055.1:0-35916 GCA_964606085.1 uncultured Anaerolineaceae bacterium | reverse complement strand
GAGGCGATTTTCGTGGAAGGGCTGAAGAACGTGGTCGCCGGCGCGAACCCGATGCTGCTCAAGCGGGGCATCCTGGCCGGCACCGAGGCGCTGGTCAAGGCGATCGACGACCAGGCCATCGAAGTGACAACGAAGGAAGAGATCGCCAACGTGGCTGCCATCTCGGCTCAGGACCGTGAGATCGGCGAGTTGATCGCCGAAGTGATGGACAAGGTGGGCAAGGACGGCGTCGTCACCGTCGAGGAGAGCAAGGGTCTGCAGTTCGAGACCGAGTACGTGGAAGGTATGCAATTCGACCGCGGTTACATCTCGCCCTACTTCGTCACCGACGCCGAACACATGGAAGCTGTGATCAGCGACGCCTACCTGTTGATCAACGAGAAGAAAATCTCCGCTGCCCAGGATATCGTCCCCATCCTTGAAAAACTGGTGCAGATCGGCAAGCGCGAACTGGTCATCATCGCCGAAGATGTGGACGGCGAAGCCCTGGCCACCCTCGTACTGAACAAACTGCGCGGGATGCTCAACGTCGTTGCCGTCAAAGCCCCTGGCTTCGGTGATCGCCGCAAGGCCATGCTGCAAGATATCGCCATCCTCACTGGCGGGCAGGTCATCTCCGAAGAGACCGGCCGCAAGCTCGAAAGCGCCACCATCGCCGACCTCGGCCGCGCCGAGAAGATCGTCGTCACCAAGGATGACACTACCGTCGTCGGCGGCGCTGGCGACCCAGCTCAGATCAAGGGCCGCATTGACCAAATCCGCGTCGAAATTGACAAAAGCACCAGCGACTACGACAAAGAAAAACTGCAAGAACGCCTGGCCAAACTCTCCGGCGGCGTCGCCATCATCCGCGTAGGTGCGGCGACCGAAACCGAACTGAAAGAAAAGAAGCACCGCGTCGAAGACGCCCTCTCCGCAACCCGCGCCGCGGTTGAAGAAGGCATCGTGCCGGGTGGCGGCGTGGCCCTGGTCAACGCCGTCAGTGCGCTCGATGGCGTCAAGATGGACAGCGATGATGCCCAAATCGGCGTCAACATCGTCCGCAAGGCCCTCGAAATCCCCATCCGCAAGATCGCCGAAAACG
The DNA here is from genome assembly GCA_964606085.1 of uncultured Anaerolineaceae bacterium. Taxonomy (GTDB): domain Bacteria; phylum Chloroflexota; class Anaerolineae; order Anaerolineales; family UBA4823; genus CAIQJJ01. The sequence goes on along the minus strand of CAZSFD010000055.1, from coordinate 34,832 downwards.
CTGGCGAAGATGGTTCCGTCATCCTCGAAGGCGTCCGCCGCGAGCATAAGAGCAAGAAGAACATCAACATCGGCTTCAACGTGATTTCCGAAGCATACGTGGATATGGTCAAAGACGGCGTGATTGACCCCGCCAAAGTGACCCGTGGCGCCCTCGAAAACGCCGCATCCATCGCGGCCATGATCCTCACCACCGAAGCCCTGATCACCGACGTTCCTGAGAAAGAAAAAGCCCCTGCCATGCCCCCCGGCGGCGGGATGGACTATTAGTCTCCTGCAAACGTCTGGTAAGCCACAAACCCCGTCGGCCAAAGCCGGCGGGGTTTGCTCTTTATGCCCCTCATGGTATCATTGCGCCCGATTGGAGCAAGAAACGTATGATACAAGATAAAGATCGCATCATTACCATTGTCGAAGGCCCCCCACCCACGTTCGATTTTATTGGCGATGGCTGGCCTCATAGCATTTACGATGGCGTGCAGCCGGCCGACCTGGCTGTCACCCGTCTGCGCACCTTCAACGGCCAATCCCTGGTCGAACGTTGCTTTCGGGCGTGGAACCGCCAGGACGCCATCCAATTGGAATACCGCCAGTCAGACGGCCTGATCAAACAGGTGCCCATCGTCGCCGCCCGCAACGTCAAAACACCCGATGGCGACTTGCTGCTGCTTTGGCTGCGCATCAACCAGGATGTGGAATTAGAAATGGATTACGAAGACGATGATGACTTCGATGATGATGATCACGAGCTAGAATGATTGCTCAAAAAAAGCGGGCCTGACAGGCCCGCTTTTTTTATGATGAAACGATGACCCCGAAGGCGAGCAGGAAAAACAACAGCCCCACGCCTGCCGCGGCCAGCCACACCTGGCGCGCCTCGCGCTGATCGGCCAGGGAAATGACCGGGTATTGCCCCACAACCACAAACTGCGGCCCGGCGAACCAGGCAAACAACAACCCGCCCAACAGCCCGCCGATATGTCCCCAATTATCAATACCAGGCGAAAGCCCGATGAACAAGTTGACTGCGGCAATCAAGAGAATGTTCGTCAGCACCTGTTGCGCCATATTGCCAAACAACTGGCGGTTTTGATACCAATAGATGCCCTCAGCCGCTAACAGGCCAAAGATAGCCGTCGAAGCACCCAGGGAATAATTGGGCGTGAAAACAAAAGAAACCACGTTCCCGGCAAAGCCAGCCAGCCCATACAGCAGCAAAAAGCGCCCATGCCCATAGGCCGGCTCAATTGCCCGGCCCAGCGAATAGAGGGCGTACATATTGAATAGGAGGTGCTGAGGCGAACCATGCAAAAACATCGGCGTCAGCAGCCGCCAGAACTGCCCCCGGATAATCAACTCGTTCGCCTTGATCCCCAATAGCTCCAACATGGAATAGTCATCAACCCGCCACGTCACCTGGATGAGATACGCCACAATCGTCACGCCTATCAGTACATAGCTCACCACAGGCTGCACATGGGGCAGTTGAACCCGCACCGCACTGGCCGGGGGCGGCGACTCGACGAAATCAGCCAGTGCATCGCTATTGTAACGGTTCATAAGTTCACCTGCCGTTGTTTCACCCGGTGATGTTCAGCCCGAATGATGGCCTCGACCGTCTCGACGGTCTTGTCGAGATGGCCATTTTCGTTTTCCACCACGTAATCGAACACCGCCAGGCAATCTAATTCGCTGCGGGCCGTTTCCAGGCGCACTTGCAGTTGTTCGGCGCTTTCCGTCTGGCGAGATTGCAGACGTTTGTGCAGCGTATCTTCGCTGATGGCGATGAAGATCAGCACGGCATCGGGGAAACGCTGCTTGATCGCCGCGGCCCCCTGGACGTCCAGGCGCATGACCACATCCTTGCCGCTGGCAAGGGCCTGGCGCACCTGCGCCTTCGGCACGCCCTTATACTGCCCATAGACCAGGGCATATTCGAGCAACGCATCCGCGGCGATCAGGCGTTCAAATTCCGCCTCGCTGACGAAGAGATAATCGCGGCCATCCACTTCCATGGGGCGGCGCGCCCGGCTGGTGGCGGTGACGACGAAATGGATGGCGTGTCCACGCGCCTGTAACGCCTGCACCACGGTATCTTTGCCAGCCCCCGAAAGGCCCGAGATGACGATCAAAAGGGGTTGTTGTTGAAGGTTGAAAGTTTCATCGAAAGGCATATAAAACTCTAATACAAACTGTGTATAATGTCGCGCCGAAATCTTATCTTGCGGAGGCCCTTATGCCCAACTACCAATATACCTGCCTGGAATGCAAACGCCGTTTTGAAGTCTTCCTCTCGTATGCCGACTATGGCAAAAAAACCATCGCCTGCACTCGCTGCGGCAGCGAGCATATCCAACGCCGCATCGGGCGCATTCGTGTGGCTCGCTCTGAAGAAAGCCGCCTGGACGACCTGGCCGACCCCTCCAGCCTGGAAGGGCTGGAAAATGACCCGCGCGCCCTGGGGCGGATGCTGCGCAAAATGAAAGATGAAATGGGCAGCGAAACCGAAGGCGATATTGGCCCCGAATTTGACGAGGTGGTCAACCGCCTCGAAAAGGGCCAAAGCCCCGAAGACATCGAAAAGGCCATGCCCGAATTGGCCGATAGCATGGGGGGCGATGAGGACGGCATGGGCGGGGATGATTTTTAGTTTGGCCGCAAAAGCGTTCTTCGATAATTAGTGCCTAACCCGCGAACTTCTTGCACAAAAAACGAGAATTTCCTGGATTAGTGCGCTGGTCGTTCCGCTTTATGCGGGTTAGGTTATTCAAGTAACGAATTATCGAAGAACGCTCTTCTACTCCCGAAAAATCCGCACCCGGCGATATGGCTCCTTGCCATACGAATGCGAGGTCAGTTCGGCTTCGCGGGCCAGTTGATGCTGCAAACGCCGCACATACGATGAGGCCGGGGCTAATTCAACCCATCGTTCACCGTTGAGAACCGCCTGAATGGCCGCCTGGGTTTCCTGCAGGGCTGGCTCATGATCATTTTCGGTGTAATCGGTCATCGCCAGGTCGAACAGGTCGCTCAAAAACTGCTGCAACTGCGTGACCGTGTTGGCGCGCAATACGTAAACCGGCACGCCGCGATGTTCCGCATCTACGATGGGCTGCTGGCGCTTGCGGTAGTAGGTGCGCAGCGTCACCAGCGTATCGGCTTCCCCCACATCGTCTACGATGATCGCCGGGACGCCCAGGCGCTTGGCGGCCTGCTGCAGGCGGTTGCGCGCCACGCCATAGGGATACACCCGCACCGGCGGACGCGAGGCGCGGCCATTTTTGTCCTCGACGGGCGAGGGCGGCGGAGCCGAGGCGGCAAAGGCAGAACGCGGCTCTGGTGAACGGGCCTCCACCGCTGAGGCAGTGAAAGCGGCGGAATCAGCTTGACGGCGTTGGATAGGCTGCGGTGCAGAGGCATTGCTGCCCAGGCGTTGCGGTGCTGGCGGAGCCTTCTCAATGTGGATGCCGCCTTTTTCATCGAAATAGCGGATTTCAGGCGGCAAGGGGTAGCCGCGCAGCAGCGCATCTACGGCAACGGCCACGTCAGGATGCACGGCCAGGCGTTCACGCGTCTGGATTTCGATCAACACGTCGAAGGTGGGCGGCGAGCGGCGTTCGAGGACGGTCTTCTGCGTGCCGCGCCGGCGGGCTTCTTCATCAGATAGCGTGACCGATTCGATGCCGCCGACCAGGTCAGAAAGTGTGGGGTTGAGCAGCAGGTTTTCGAGCGAGTTGCCATGCGCTGTGCCGATCAATTGCACGCCGCGCTCGGCAATGGTGCGGGCAGCCAGGGCTTCCAACTCGCGGCCAATTTCATCAATCACGATGGCTTCGGGGTTGTGGTTTTCCACCGCTTCGATCATCACCTCGTGCTGCTGGGAGGGCGTGGCTACCTGCATCCGCCTGGCACGCCCCACGGCAGGATGCGGCACATCGCCATCGCCGCCGATTTCGTTCGAGGTATCCACAATTACCACGCGCTTCTTTTCGGCCAAAATGCGGGCGGCCTCGCGCAGCATGGTCGTCTTGCCAACCCCCGGGCGGCCCAAAATGAGCAGGCTCTTGCCGCTTTCGATCAAATCTTGAATGATGTCGGTGGTGCCATAGACGGCCCGCCCCACACGGCAGGTTAGCCCGACGATATGGGCGCGGCGATTGCGAATGGCCGAGATGCGGTGCAGCGTGCGTTCGAGGCCAGCGCGGTTGTCGGCATCGAACGCACCAATGCGCTCGACAACGTAAGCCAGATCGTCCATGCTAATTTCAGCCTGGCTCAGCACCATCTCGCCATCCAGGTAACGCGCCGTTGGCACACGGCCCAGGTCGAGGATCACTTCCAGCAGTTCATCCGAGCGGTTGGTCTGGATCAGGTGCTGGCTGATGATGGGGGGGAGAACGCCCAGGAGGGCATCCAGGTTATCGGTAATTCTTCGTCCAGTCATAGGTTAACTCTTCAGGGGTGGCTCGTTCGTTTCGATACGAGCGACGGGTTCGGCGCGCGTCGCTTCGATGGCCGGGATGACGAAAGGTTGTTCGGCCCGCCGCGAAACCACCAGCCGCTTGACCATCACCGCGTTGAGCGGCGAGGGCTGCGCTTCGGCATCGTATAGGGCGGCTTCCAGCCAGGATTGATAGGTGCGCACGCATAGGTAGACCGCCCGGTCGCCGCGGTCGGGCAGGCTTTCGAGCAGGGGTGTCAGGCTGGCAGAAAGATGTTCTGCGTCGGGGTGAATAAAGGGCTGGGCTAAAATTCCACGTGAACCATAAGTAAGTTCGATAAAGCCCAGTAAATCATCGCCCTGGTAATACACCATGCCTTTGGGGTGATTGGTTGGCGGCGGCTGCACCTGCTGGATCAGCCCTGGCACGAGGTTGTTATACAGCGAACGGATAGGGATGATGTCGCGATCCACACAAGGCCGCCAGGTGTTGGCCTGGCTGAGGCCAGGCGGGACGTTCAACTGCCAAAAACGCTGCCGGGCATAGACGGCAAAGCCGTTCTGATGCAGCAAGGTAAAAACGGGGTTGCTTTCGTAAACTTCTGCCAGGATAAACATCCCCCCGCGCTCGGCTACCGCTTGAGACATGCTTTCGAGCATCAATTCCAGCGCCAGGCTGCTTTCCGGCAGGATGGCTTCTGGGGCAAGGAAAGACAGGTGTGCGGTTTGCGCGCCGGCGGTGTGCGTCACCTGGCCCAACAGCGGCGCCGGGCGGTCGTCATCTTCGGCCACGTAGGTAAAAATGCCAGTGGATGGAGCGAAGTAGTTGAGCAAAGCCCCCGTCGGCACCAGGGATGGCTGGCGCGTCAGCAGCAAGGTACTGTCCAGAAACAATCCCTGGTGGCGATAACGATGCAAATTGGGAAGATCGCGCCAATCGAATGGGCGGATGTTCATGATGAAAGGGTGGAAGGTTGCAGATTACAAGTGGCAGGTGGCAGGTTGAAAGTTACTTGATAACCTGCCACCTTTCAACTTGCCAGCTTTAAGAAATAGCGGTGAAAACGGTCGTCGGTGGTCAGTTCGGGGTGGAAGGAGGTGGCGAGCAGGCGTCCCTGGCGGGCGGCGACGATGCGGCCATCTTCGAGATGGGCGAGGCTTTCGGCGGGCGGCTGCACGGCATCAATCAACGGGGCACGAATAAAAACGGCATGATAGGGCGCATCGGATGGGTCAACTGCGCTGAGGGCAGGCACGTGCAAGTCGGTCTCGAAGCTATCTACCTGACGGCCAAAGGCGTTGCGGGTGATGGTGATGTCCATCAGGCCCAGCAGCGGTTGGGGGCGGCCAATGTCTTTGGATAGGAAGATCGCCCCGGCGCATGTACCCCAGATGGCGTGGGTGCGGCCAAACTGGCGTAAAGGTTCCATCAGGTCGAAGGCGATGGCCAGCTTGGCAATGGTGGTGGACTCGCCGCCGGGAATGATCAGCCCATCGAGGCGCTCAAGATGACGCGGCAGGCGCACTGCTGACGCTTCCACGTCCAGGCGGCGCAGCACGGCGATGTGTTCAGCAAAATCGCCCTGGAGGGCTAAAACGCCTATGTTCATAGGATTGGGAAAAAGTGAGGCCGGCATTCGGTAGTCGTTCATCGGGTGAACGCAGAACCGAATATCGAATACCAGCTACCGCTCCTACCACCCACGCTGAGCGATCAGATCGCCTGCGGGGATGGAGGAGATTTGCCGCCCGACCATCGGCTCGCCCAGGTTGCGGCTGACTTCGGCCAGGATGTAGGGGTCGTTGTAGTGCGTGGTGGCCTTGACGATGGCGGCGGCGCGCTTGGCCGGGTCGCCGGATTTGAAGATGCCCGAACCGACGAAAACGCCGTCCACACCGAGCTGCATCATCAATGCCGCGTCGGCGGGGGTGGCAATGCCGCCAGCGGCAAAGTTGACCACGGGCAGGCGGCCCAGTTCCTTCGTCTCGATCACCAGGTCATACGGGGCGCCAATTTCTTTGGCATAGGCCATCACTTCTTCGTCGGCCATCGTTTGCAGGCGGCGGATTTCGCCCAGCACGGCCCGCCCGTGGCGCACGGCTTCGACCACATCGCCAGTACCTGCTTCGCCCTTGGTGCGGATCATCGCCGCGCCTTCGCCGATGCGCCGCAGGGCTTCGCCCAGGTTGCGGCAGCCACACACGAACGGCACCTTGAAGCTGTGTTTGAGAATGTGGTGGGCTTCATCGGCGGGGGTGAGCACTTCCGATTCGTCAATGTAATCTACCCCGATGGCTTCGAGGATTTGCGCTTCGACGAAGTGACCGATGCGGCACTTGGCCATCACGGGGATGGTCACGGCATCCATAATTTTCAGAATCAACTCTGGATCGCTCATGCGCGCCACGCCGCCATCGGCGCGGATGTCGGCGGGAACGCGTTCCAGCGCCATCACGGCGCAGGCGCCGGCATCCTCGGCAATTTTGGCGTGTTCAGGCGTGACAACATCCATAATGACGCCGCCTTTGAGCATTTGCGCCAGGCCTTTTTTTTCAGTCCAGGTACCCGTTTGACTTTGCATAGAAACACCTCCGGTAAAAAAACTCGCCGCGCCGTTTCCGGCGCGCGCGCGGGATTGGGTATGTATAGCGCCCGCATTCTACCATGCTGAGAGATCGGTGGCAATCCGACGATCACCAATCAGGCCGCGGCGTGGCAATAGACAACAGCGATTGCAAAATCCAGCCTTCGTTGCCGTCATCTACCACAATCACATGCGCCCAGACCTTGTTCTCAATCACCTGTGAATCGGGCAGGACGATGACCAGCGTGCCATTGATATAAATCTGGAGCGTTTTGCCCTCGAAGCCCGGCTGGTCACGCAGACGCCCGCCGCCAGAGGTCTCGTCGGCGGCGATGCGGGCGTAGACGGGGGTGGGCGTGATGGTGGGCGTGAGGGTAGGCGTTAGGGTAGGTGTGAGCGTGGGCGGCAGCGGTGTGATCGTGAGCGTTTGAGTGGGTGGGACGGGCGTGGCGGTGGCGGTCGCCGTGGGTGGGATGGGGGTGCGCGTGACCGTCAGGGAGGGCGTCACCGTTGGCCGCGCCAGGCGTGTGCCATAGAATGTGCTTGCCCCGCCGATGACGATCAGGATCACCAGGCCAAACAACCCCATGGCCGCCCCCAGGGTATAACCCAGCCAGGTGAGCGGACGAAATCCCATCATGATCAAGACCACCAGCCCGGCCAGCACAGCCAGCGCCAGGTAAAAGGCGAACACGATCAGACCATCGGGCCATAGGTGTGGCACGCCGCTGGTCAACCCAAAACCGGCCACGGCCAGGGGCGTGTATAGCGTGTAGGCTAACAAGACACTCGGCGAGTGCGGATCGTGTTCGCTGTGGGTGGTCTGATAGGCGGTGAAGAAGGCCGCCGCGCCGACAACCAGCAAATTGACCCAGGAGACCTGGGCATGGCTGTGGGCGTGCCACAATGTGACATCTCGCCAATCCGCTGAGATTTTGCCAAACAGCAGGCCGGCGGCAAAGACCAGCAACGCCCCCACCAGCAGGCCAGCCAGACTGCGCCCAAAGAAACGCACCGAACCGGTGATGGTGCCGAGCGCCAGGCCGACGATGGGCAGCATGGCTGGCGCCAGCACCACCCCGGCCACGATCAGCGTCATCGAATCGAGCGTCAGTCCGAGGGCGATGACAACGCCGGCCAGCAGTGAACGGGCGAAGAAGCCAAACGAAAGCGCCGCCCGCAGGGCCAACCGGTCGAGATAGGCCGTGCGTTCGTCGGCATCCAACGGGGCCAACACGCGCCGCGCCCGCCGCCGCCGCGCAGGCGATAGCTCGTTGGGTTCTTCGACGTAAAATTCGGGGTTGGGCAAGCTCATGGGGTTGCTATGAAATGTTGCAGGAAATATGCCAGTGTGCAGGCATTATAACTTCATCATTGCCAAAGGTTCCTCAATGACCTGGTTTTCGGTCAGGTGGACGTGATAAACCTGCGCCGTTTCGCGTGAGCAAATGGCCTGGACAAGCTGCCCGTCCACAAAGTGGACACCGGCGCTGTTATCGGCGGCCAGGCCGGGGACGATGGCGGCGTGCTGCAACATGCGGTGCAGGGCGGGCCGGCGTTCGGCCTCGCCGTCGTAATGGGGCGTGAAACTGCCGTTGAGCAGGCCCAGGCCAGCCATCACGGTCAGGTCGCCGGGAAGCGAGTCGGTGCTGAACTGCTCGAACCAGCAGTTGGCCCCGGCGCTGATGCCTGCCAGCACGACGCCCGCCTGATAAGCCTTGCGCAAGATGGCCTCCAGACCCCATTCGCGCCACAAAGCCAGCATACTGCGTGTGTTGCCGCCGCCGACGTAGATCACATCCTTTTCCAGCACAAAGCCTTCCAGGTCAGCCGTGGGCAGGCGAAAGAGCGATAAAACCGATGGCTGGCATGCGAGCGTGGCAAAGGCTTTGTAGAAATTCAGCACATAACCATCGGCGTCGCCGCTGGCAGTGGGTAAAAAGCACACCCTGGGCCGCGGCGCGCCGCTTTGCTGCAAAATGTAGCGGTCGAGGGCCAGGTTTTCGGGTTCCATCGAAAAACCGCCGCCGCCGAGGGCAATGATTTGTGATGACATTTTAACTTCCTGAGTGGTGTGAAAATAGATGCGGGTAGGGGCGCACGGCGTGCGCCCTGGCTGTGGGCTTCGTTGCGCCCATCCACGGGCGGATGTCACCCGCCCCTACATTTTCATCCGGCATGGCAATGGCTAAAAAGATTATAGCATGGGCCGCCGCGGGGCATTGTCGGGCAGGATGGTAAAATACGCCAACCTTTGCCAGCGAGAAAACCTTTGAAAACACGCCTTCTCTTCCTTATCATCATCCTACTGACCCTGGCCGCCTGCACCAACGCCGCACCCACCCCCACGCCCGCCCCCACCCGGCCGCCCACGGCGACCGCCACACCCGCCCCGACGGCCACCGTCACACCCACGGCCACCCCCACCGCCCTGCCGCCGCTGATCATCCTGCTGCGTCCCGCCGATGCCGCAGCAGCCCTGGCCGACCCGCTGGAAGCATTTTTGCACGATACCGCCGAAACGGCCGGGATGCGCTGGCAGGTGCGCCCGGCGCTGACGGCAAAAGACGTGCCGGCAGAAGCGCATCTGCTCGTCATCCTGCCGGGCGCAGGGGTGGATGTGGCGGGTGTCAGCGCCATCGCCGCGGCTGTGCCAGATGCGCGCATCCTGGGCATCGGCATCCCCGGCCTGGCGGCGGCGGCCAACCTGACCACCGTTCAACTCGGCAGTGGGCGGCCCGATCAATTGGGCTTTATCGCCGGTTTCATCGCCGCCATGCTCACGCCTGATTATCGTTCGGGCATGGTCGGACTGAGCGATGACGCCGCCGCCAAAGCGGCCTACCACGGCTTTCTTAACGGCGATACCTATTACTGCGGGCTGTGCCTGCAAAGTTACCCGCCTTTTTACAGCTACCCGTTATATGTCGAAGCGGCGGCGAATGCCGATGCAACCACCTGGTGGGGCAATGGCGAATTTCTCAAAGACCACCAGGCCGAGACGGTGTTCATCTACCCCGGCGCTGGCGACGAGGCCATGCTGCGCCAGTTGGCCGAGCAGGGCATCCGCTTGATTGGCACGCAGCCGCCCAGCGAGGAACTGCGTCCGGCGTGGGTGGCCTCGCTGCGCACCGACCCGCTGCCCACCATCCTGGCGCTGATTCCACAAATTCTCGCCGGGCAGGGCGGGCAGGAGGTCACGGTGCCGCTGCAAATCAGCGATGTCAACGGCGAACTGCTCAGCCCGGGCCGCCTGCGCTATGCCAACGAAGTGCTGGCCGATCTGCTGGCGGGGTTTACCGATACGGGTGTGGACCCGCTAACGGGTGAGATTAAGTAGAAGGGTTAGATGATAGATAATATTCATGTTCACCCCATCACACCATTCAACTGCACGAAACAAACCCAGCCTCCACGATGGCGAAGCCGAAAGCCTGGTGAGCCAGGGCATTGCCGCCGTGATGGGCGGCAACCTGGCCCTGGCGCGCCAACAGCTTGAACGAGCCACCGCGCTGCGCCCCGGCGATACCCGCGCCTGGCTGTGGCTCTCGGCCACCACCACCAACCCCCACGAACAACTGGACTGCCTGCAACGCGCCCTGGCCGCCGACCCCAACAATGGCGCGGCCGCACGCGGCCTGAGCCTGCTGCGTGCCGGCTGGACGGCAGAGACGGGTCTGCCTGCCGCCGCGCCCGGCAACTCACCAGCGCAGCAGCAGGTGTTCGACTGCCCCCAATGCGGCGGACGGCTGGCCTTTGACATCGGGCAGCAGGAAGTGGTGTGCCAGTTTTGCGGCTACCTGCATCAGACGGCCAAATTGCTCACCGTCAGTGAGGGGGAGCAAGCGCTGACGGGTACGCTTTTTGCCGGACGCGGCAAGCGCTGGGCCGAAGGGCATCATTCGTTGGCCTGTCAGCAGTGCGGGGCGATCAGTTTGCTGCCGGGCGGCGCGCTCTCTGATCGCTGCCCGTATTGCGGCTCTAACCGCCTGGTGCGCCCCCCCGAAGTGGATGACCTGGCAGAACCGCTGCTGATTGCGTTGATTCAGGTGGATGAAGCAAAGGCCCACGCCCGCTTGAAGACCTGGCTGAGTAAGGGCGGCCTGACGCCCGATGACCTGGTGGCGCATGTCGAACGCATTCAACTCCAGGCTACCTATTTCCCGTTCTGGACATTCGATGGCATGTTAGAACTGCCCTGGCACGCCGAAGTCAACGAAGGGACGAGCAAAAACCCGGTGTGGGTGTCTGTGAATGGCAGGGAAACAGAAGTATTCGATGATATTCTGCTTCCGGGCATCCAGGCGCAGCCGGTTGACGAAATCAGAAAGATTGAACCGTTCAACTTGAAAGACCTGGTTGCCTTCGAGCCGCACTTGCTGGCCGGTTGGCCGGCGATCACCAACGACATCCCCTTAGCGACGGCTTCGTTGCAGGCGCGCGAGGCGATTATGCGGCGTGTTCGTCCCAACCTTTATGGCCGCGTATCGAGTGGGCGCGAGATGCGCAACCTCGATACGGGTACACCCAACTGGCACGCCATGACCTATAAACTGGTGCTGCTTCCCCTGTGGGTGGGCATTTACACCTACCAGGGCCAGCAGCGCCGGGCCTTGATCAATGGGCAGACCGGCAAAGTGAGTGGGTCGCGCCCGCGTAATTATTTCAAGCTATTTGAAGTCTCGCTGGCGGCCATCCTGTCTGCCGTGGTTTTGCTCATTTTATTGTCCATCGGCCTGTCTTTCCTGCCAGGTTAATCTCTTCTCCCCATCTCGCCTATGCCCCCACGCTCCCCTTCTCCCCTCGTCAATCCCCATCTCGAAGGCGGCCCTTTCTTTTGGCCGGGCGGCCCGACTGGGGTCTTGCTCACGCACGGCTACACGGCCACCAGCGCTGAAGTGCGCCTGCTGGCGAAGGCGCTGCACCAGGCCGGTTATACCGTGGCCGGGCCGCTGCTGCCGGGTCACGGCACAACCCCCGCCGAGGCCAACCGCTGCCGCTGGCAAGATTGGCTGGCCACCTGCGAACAGGCCTACCGCCAACTGGCCGAACGCTGTGGACGCGTGGTCATCGGCGGGGAATCGATGGGCGGGGTACTCTCGCTGCAACTGGCCGCCAGCCACCCTGAAGCCGCCGGGCTGCTGCTGTACGCCCCGGCGCTGCGCATCCCCTCGGTGTGGACGCCGCGCCTGGCCCCGCTGATCGCCCGTTTCCGCCCGCTTTTGCCGAAGGGCGAGTCCGCACCATCGGCGGCGGATGACCGCTGGCAGGGGTATGCTGTGCATCCCACGCACGCGACGGTGCAATTGTTCGCCTTGCAGCGCGCCACCCTGCCACGCCTGCCCGAAATCGGCCAGCCAACCTTGATTGTGCAGGGCCGCCTGGATACGACCGTGGCTGCCAGCGTGCCGGAATTGATCGCCAGCCGGGTGCGCTCGCAGGTCACACAGGTTCATTGGATGGAAAATTCCGGCCACTGTGTCATTTTGGATCGGGAATGGGAACAGGTGGCAGCGCTCACACTCGCTTTTTTGAAGTGCTATGTTTAATCGTTTGAAATGGGACGCGGATGAACGCGGAAACACGCGGATAAAAACCATTCAACGTCCGCGTCTATCCGCGTTCATCCGCGTCCTATTACTCCTTTTCGCCATCGCCCCCCTGCTCTCACGCTTCCTCCCCGCCCGCGCCGATGATGCCACCTGGCCGCCCGCCTCAGCCTACGTGAACGGCGTGATCGGCCACGCCCAGCAGCGCAACCTGACCTGCGAATCACGCTCAGCCTCCGATTTCGCCGCCTTCTTCGGCATCACCGCCAGCGAAGCCGATATTTTCGCCGCCCTGCCCCGCTCCGACAACCCCAATTACGGCTTCGTGGGCAGCCCCGATGGCGTCTGGGGCCAAATTCCACCCAACAGCTACGGCGTCCATGCCAACCCCATCGAAGATGCCCTGGTGAGCTTCGGCCTGCCCGTCTATGGCGAGCGCAACGTGACCTGGGATTTCGTGCGCGCCGAGATCGCCTCTGGCAGGCCGGTGATCGTGTGGATCATCGGGGCGATGTGGAATGGCACGCCCATCGCCTACACCGATTCGCAAAACCGCACCGCCATCGTCGCCCACTACGAACATACGATGATGCTGATCGGTTACGACCCGACGACGGTCTGGGCTGTGGATGCCTACGATGGCCTGACAAAGGCTTTCCCGCTTTCGTCGTTTCTGGCTTCGTGGGCGGTGCTGGAAAATATGGCCGTTTATCGCCGCTTCAACTTCACCGATCACATCTATCTACCCTTGCTGATCAACCCATGCTGCGCCCAGTAAAAATCGTAGTGACGAGGTAAGTCATTCAGCACAGCTTATTGGACGACTTACGTCGTCACTACGACCAGGGAACGCTATTTTCAAGTCAGGAGCCTGAGATGACCCCATGAGCCGCATCGCCCGCGCCACCTTGCTGATCGCCTTCTTCTTTGGCATAGATAAAGTCTTCGCCTTCATCCGTCAGGCGCTGTTCAGCCGCGTCTTTGCACCGGGTGAACTGGACATTTTCCTCGCCTCCAACAATATCCCCGACCTGCTTTCGGCGCTGATCTCCGGCGGGGCGCTGACGGTGGCCTTCATCCCCGTGCTGGCCGAATACCTGGAAAAGCAAGGCCGCCCGGCGGCGTGGGAACTCTTCGCGCGCGTGCTCAACCTGGCCTTCTTGGTCACCGGAGCCATCTCGCTGGTGATCATCCTCCTGGCCGAGCCGCTGGTCGAAAATGTGGTGGCCCCCGGCTTCGACCCGGCCCGCCAGGCGCTCACGATCAGCCTGATGCGCCTCGACCTGGTGGCGATCCTGATCTTTTCGATCAGCGGGGCGATGATGGCCGGGCTGCACGCCAACCAGCACTTCCTGCTGCCGGCCCTGGCCCCCACGCTCTACAACCTGGGGCAGATTTTCGGTGTGGTGGTGCTGGCTGCCGAGCCGGGGCGCGCCATTGGGCTGGGGCCGCTATCGCTGCCGCCAGTGGGCCTGGGCCTCGGGCTGTATGGCCTGGTCTATGGCGTGATCATCGGGGCTTGCCTGCACCTGCTGATCCAACTGCCGGGACTGCTGCACTATGGCTTTCGCTGGCAGCCCTCGCTCGGCCTGCGTGACCCCGGCGTGGCGCAAGTGCTGGCGTTGATGGGGCCGCGCATCCTTTCGATTGCCTGCCTGCAAGCCTATTTCATCGCCCGCGATAACCTGGCCTCACATCTGCCCGCAGGCTCGGTGACAGTGCTGAATTATGGCTGGTTCATCATGCAATTGCCCGAAACGCTGATCGGCACAGCCATCGCCATTGCCCTGCTGCCTTCGCTGGCCGAATTTGTGGCCCGCCAGCAATTGGCCGTCTTCACCTTCACGGTCAACCGTTCGCTGCAGGTGCTTCTGGCGCTCACCCTGCCGGCGGCGGCGCTGCTGGCGGTGGGCATCGAGCCGCTGGCACAGGCGGCCTTTGGCTTCGAGGCGGCGCAGAACAGCCTGCTGGCCTGGGCCGTGCGCGCCTACCTGCTTGGCCTGCTCGGTCACACCTGGCTGGAAGTGGCCGTGCGCTCGTTCTACGCCAACCAGAACGCCCGCCTCCCGCTGCTGGGAGCGCTGTTTCAAATTGCGCTGTATCTGATCCTGGCCTGGACGCTTTCGCAGGCGTTGGGTGTGGTGGGCCTGGCGCTGGCCGATACCCTCGCCTTCACCGCCCAGGCGTTCTTGCTGCTGTGGCTGCTCAACCGCCGCTACACGGGCGTGCTGGATGTACGCGACGCCCTGCCGCGCATTTTGGCCGGGGCGGGCCTGGCGGCGCTGCTGGCCTGGGGCCTGATGACCTTCTTGCCTTTGCCCTTGCTGCTGCGCACCCTCGGCGGCCTGGCGGCAGGCAGCTTGCTGGCGCTGCCGTTCATTTGGAAAGAAGTGAAAATTCTGGTCAGGTTATAATGACGGCTAATTTCGGATTTCTTCACAAACAAGGAGATTCTTATGAAACTGCAAGGCAAACGGATCGCCTACCTGGTCGAAGATGGCTTTGAAGACCTCGAATTTTGGGTGCCGGTGATGCGCCTGCGCGAAGAAGGCGCCAACGTCGTCATCGTCGGCAGCCGGTTGGATCGCTTTCATGGCAAATATCGCCTGGAGGCCACCGCCGACGCCGATGCGGCGGAAGTGTGCGCAGCCGAATTTGACGGCCTGGTTGTGCCAGGCGGCTGGGCACCCGACAAATTGCGCCGCTACCCGGCGGTGCTGAAGCTGGTGCGCGAAACCTACGAACAGGGCAAGATCATCGGCGCCATCTGCCACGCCGGCAGCGTGCTGATCTCCGCCGGTGTGGTGCGCGGCCATCAGGCCACCGGCTCCATCGGCATTCGCGACGACCTGCTCAACGCCGGGGCCGATTGGGTAGATGCCCCCGCCTTCCGCCACGGCAACCTGGTGTGGGGCCGCGTGGTAGATGACATCCCCGCCTTCTGCCGCGAACTGGTCAAAGCGCTGGCTGCGGAATCGGTTCACCCAATAACGAATAACGAATGACGAATGACCCAATGAAAACCACCTTTCTCCGCGCGCTGCTCATCTTTCTTCTCGCTGCCGTTGCGTTTTCGTCGGCGCAGGCCGCCCCCTGGCAAGCAAAAGTATCGCCCCAGGTATTGAGCGCCCTCGAACAGGGTGAGACCGATTTTCTAATCGTCCTCGCCGCCCAGGCCGATCTCTCGGCGGCGGCTTCCTTGCCCTCCAAACAGGCCAAAGGCGACTATGTGTACCGCACGCTGAACGAACTGGCCGCCCGCACCCAACCGCCCGTGGTGGCCGTGCTGCAAACAGCGCAGGCTGAATACCGCGCCTATTGGGTGGCAAATTTGATCTGGACGCGCGGCGACGCGGCGCTGGCGCAAACGCTGGCCCGCCGGGCCGACGTGGCCTACCTCGCCGCCAACCCCAGCGTGGCCGCCGACCTGCTGCCGCCCCCGCAACAGCCCGAAATTCTCGCGCCCACCGGCATCGAATGGAATATCAGCAAAGTCAATGCCGATGATGTCTGGGCGGCGGGCTTCGATGGGCAGGGCGTGGTCATCGGCGGACAGGATACCGGCTACGATTGGGATCACCCCGCCCTCAAAAGCCAATACCGCGGCTGGACGGGCGTCAACGCCAACCACGATTACGACTGGCACGACGCCATCCACACCGGCGGCAGCTCGTGCGGCGCCGATTCCCCCGTGCCATGCGACGATTACGGCCACGGCACGCACACCATGGGCACGATGGTCGGCGACGATGGCGGCAGCAACCAGATCGGCATGGCCCCCGGCGCACGCTGGATCGGCTGCCGCAACATGAACAACGGCAACGGCACGCCCACCACCTACACCGAATGCTTCCAGTGGTTCCTTGCCCCCACCCGCATCAATGGCACCGACCCCCGCCCCGACCTGGCCCCCGATGTGATCAACAACTCGTGGGGCTGCCCGGCCAGCGAAGGCTGCGATGCCAACGCCATCCAGGCCATGCAAACGGTGGTCGAAAACGTGCGCGCCGCCGGCATCATGGTAGTGGCCTCGGCGGGCAATGCCGGTTCAGCGTGCAACAGCGTCAACGACCCGCCCGGCGTGTACGATGCCACCTTCTCGGTCGGCGCGACCGACAGTTCCGATACCATCGCCAGTTTTAGCAGCCGCGGCCCAGCCGCTCACACCGGCCTGCCCAAGCCCGACGTCAGCGCACCAGGCGTGAGCATCCGCTCGGCAATTCCTGGCACGGGATACTCGTATATGCAAGGCACCAGCATGGCCGCCCCCCACGTGGCCGGTCAGGTGGCGCTGCTCCTTTCGGCCTTCCCGGCGCTGCGCGGCGACGTAGATACCCTTGAAGACCTGATCCGCGCTTCGGCCCTGCCGCGCACCAGCGGGCAGAGCTGCGGCGGCGTGCCGGGCAGCAGCATCCCCAACAACACCTATGGCTGGGGGCGCATAGATGCCTGGGCGGCCTATCAATTGGGCCGCACGCACACGTTGACCATTTCCAAGCAAGGGCCAGCCACCGCCCATCCGGGGCAGCCGATCACCTACACGCTGACCGTTGCGCACGCGGGCTTCTTGCCCACCCACGGCGTGATCCTGACCGACACACTGCCACAGCACACCGCGTTTGTCACGGCCACGCTGCCCTACACACGGTCGAACAACCTGATCACCTGGGATTTGGGGGATATGGCCGGCGGCGCTCATATTTCGGTCACATTGGTTGTCCAACCGGAAAGCGATGCCATAGGCCACCTGATCAACCAGGATTACGGCGTGCAAAGCGAAGACGTGGCCCCGGTGGCGGGCAACCCGGCGGTGATCAGCGCAGTGGTTGAGCAGTGGTCACTGGCGAAAGACGGCCCGGCGCTGGCCGCCTACGGACAGCCCATCACCTACACGCTTACCGTCACCAACCAGCGCGCCACCGCCAGCACCACCGCCCTGGTGCTGACCGACACACTCCCCACCCATACCACCTTCGTCGCCGCCACCCCGCCCTACACCTTGACCGGCGACGTTGTGACCTGGCCGCTGGGCGCGCTGGCCGCCGGTGAAAGCCGCCGCCTGAGCCTGGTCGTTTTGCCAGATGAACAGGCGGGGCAGCAGGTGGTCAACAACCAATACGGCCTGCACAGCCTGGATGTGTCGCAAAGCCTGGGCGGTGCGTTGGCGGTGACAACCCACCTGCTCGACAACCTTTCGCTCGACAAAGACGCCCCGGCCAGCGTGCGCGCCGGTGAGTGGCTGACCTACACCCTGACGCTGACCAATCAGCACCCCGGCCAGGCCTCGCGACCGCTCGTGTTGACCGACACCCTCCCCGCCCACACCACCTTCATCACCGCCACCCTGCCCTACACGCTGACCGGCGATGTGGTCACCTGGGATGTGGGGGCGTTGGCGGCTGGCGAGAGCCGCACCCTGGCGTTGGTGGTGCGCCCCGCAGCCAACCCCGGCGGCCAGATCGTCAACGCCTTCTACGGCGCTCACAGCACCGAAGTGACGCAAACCATCGGCGGCCCGCCCGTGGTGACGCGCATCCTCGACCAGCTCTCGCTGGCGAAGCAGGCCGCGGCGCAGGTGGGCGTGGGCGAATGGCTCACCTACACATTGACGATCACCAACAACCACACCAACCAGCCTTCTGGCCCCCTGGTGCTGACCGACACACTCCCCGCCCACACCACCTTCATCACCGCCACCCTGCCGTACACGACAAGCGGCGATGTCATCACCTGGCTGCTGCCGTCCCTGGCGCCCGGCCAGGTTCAGACCGTCACCCTGACCGTGCTGGCCCCCGCGACGGGCGGCTTGCTGGTGAATGATACCTATGCCCTGCGCACAGCAGATTTCTCATTCCAGGTGATTGGCGAACCGGTGTATACGTGGGTGCTGTGGCGAACCTATTTGCCCCTCCTGTTCCTGAATACCCCATAATTATGACATCTTCTTCTCGCAAAAAAGTCTTCGTCAGCGGCTGCTACGATCTGCTGCATAGCGGCCACATCGCCTTCTTTCGCGAGGCCGCCCGATACGGCGACCTGTACGTGGCGCTCGGCTCAGATAAAACCGTCTATGAGTTGAAAGGGCGCACGCCGGTCAACAGCCAGGAAGAACGCCTGTACATGGTCAAATCGGTTGGCTGCGTGACCGATGCGTTTATCTCGCGGGGGTCGGGCATCCTCGATTTCGTCGAAGAATTGAAGCAGATCAAGCCCGATATCTTCATCGTCAATGCCGATGGCAATGTGCCGGCCAAGAAGAAACTGTGCGACGACCTGGACATCGAATACATCATCCTCGAACGCACCCCCCACCCCGGCCTGGATGCCCGCTCGACCACCGACCTGCGCAAAATCCACACCATGCCCTACCGCATTGATGTGGCCGGCGGCTGGCTCGACCAACCGTGGGTGTCCGAAAAATACCCCGGCCCGGTGATCACCATCTCGCTCGAACCCGAAGTGGAATTCAACGAGCGCAGCGGCATGGCCACCAGCACGCGCAACAAAGCGCTCGACCTGTGGGGCCCGCGCCTGCCCGCCGGCGACCCCGAACGGCTGGCGAAAATCCTCTTCGCCGTAGATAACCCGCCTGGCACGAAGGAAGTCTCTGGCTCGCAGGATGCCATCGGCATCGTTTTCCCTGGCCTGAACATCGCCCATTACAACGGCGCCTACTGGCCCGAACGCATCGAATCGGTGCATGACGAGGATGTGCTGCGCTTCATCGAAAAGGCGCTTTACCTGGTGCCGCTTGGCCCGCGCGAAAGTGGCTTTTCAGTGCTGGCGAACACCCACATCACCCGCGATGGCGCCAAAGCACTCTCCGATGCCGCCCTGTCGTGCTGGGATGCCATCCTCGCCAAAGATTTGGCCGGTTTTGGCCGTTACATCCGCGCCGGTTACGAAGCGCAAATCGCCATGTTCCCCAACATGGTCAACCAGACCATGCTCGACCTGATCGATCAGCACCGCCACCACGCCCTGGGCTGGAAGGTTTCGGGGGCAGGCGGCGGCGGCTACCTGATTTTGGTGGCCGAACAGCACATCGAAGGGGCCATGCAAATCGTCATCCGGCGTAAGGATGGGTGATTTTTTGCGGATCAGAGAATGGTAGGGGCGGATGGCACCCGCCCCTACGTTGCGCGATCAACAAGGAAAAATGCTGATGAAATCCAACCCCCTGCGTTTACTCGTGGCGTTGCTCGCCCTCATCCTTTCCGCCTGCGATACGCCCACACCCATTCCTCCCCTTCAAGATGGTCCAACCCCTGCGCCGCCATCCAACTGGTACAGCCTCTACTTCACCGACCCCGGCGCGTCCGACTACTTCGAAGGCGGCCCCGATGAAGCCCTGGCCGCTGCCATAGATGCCGCCCGCCTGAGCGTGGAGGTGGCCGCCCACGAACTCGACCTCGACAGCGTGGCCGACGCCCTGTTGCGCGCCCACCAGCGCGGCGTGGCCGTGCGCCTGGTGTTGGAAAGCAATTACCTCGATGAAAAGGCCACCCACAAGCTGATCGCCGCCGACATCCCCTGGCGCGACGACCAGCGTGATGGCCTGATGCACAACAAATTTGTCGTCATAGACCGCCTGGAAGTGTGGACGGGTTCGATGAACTTCACCTCGAATGGGGCCTATCGCAACAACAACAACCTGATCCGCATCCGTTCGAGCAAACTGGCCGAAAACTATCTCACCGAGTTCAACGAGATGTTCGAGGAAGACCTGTTCGGCCCCGATAAGCGCGCCAACACCCCCTCCCCCAGCCTGACCATCAGCGGCACCGCGGTCGAAACCTACTTCTCACCCGATGACGGCGTGGCGCGTCACCTGCTCGACCTGGTAGATGGCGCGCGGCAAAGCATCTGCTTCCTGGCCTTCTCGTTCACCTCCGATGACCTGGGCGAGGCGCTGCTGGCCGCCCACCAGGATGGCGTGACGGTTTCGGGCGTTTTCGAGACCAGCCAGGTGAAATCGAACGGCCAATACAGCGAATACGACACCCTGCGCACCGCCGGCCTGGACGTGTGGCTGGACGCCAACCCGCGCAACATGCACCACAAAGTCTTCGTGATCGATCAACAGGTGGTGTGGACGGGGTCGTACAATTTCAGCACCAACGCCGAAAAAACCAACGACGAGAACGTGCTGGTGATCCACAATGCCGAAATCGCCACCCTGTATCAGGCAGAGTGTAAGAAATTGGTGACGCTGGCGCAGAAATGAGCAAACCGCCGGGCTGGAAGTCAGTCCGGCGGTTTTTTGATGAAATTTGGGCCCAATTGAAAGCTGGTACAATCGCTTTGCCGCGGCCCATTCCCCGCCGGCTGGAGTTCCCCATGAGCGACATGCTGACCATCCCCACCCAAATCGAGCAGGCCGAACGCTTCACCGAAGACGAGTTCATGCTGCTGGCCCCCGAAAAACCCAAAACCGAGCTGATTGATGGAGTGATGACCATGAGTGCACCCGCTACCTTTGCCCATGATGATCTACAAACCTTTTTGTTGACCATTTTGCGCCTGTATGCCGAAAGCAAACACCTGGGAACGGCAGTTGGCTCGAATACCCCGGTTGTTTTATCTCCCAACCATCTGTATGTCCCCGATGTCCTGTTCATTGCCGAAGAACGCCGCCACATCATCACCCCCAAAGAGATCAACGGCGCGCCCGATTTGATCATCGAACTGCTCTCCGCCAGCACCGCCGCCTACGACCGCGGCTTCAAACGCCAGATGTACGAACAGGCCGGCTTGCGCGAATTGTGGCTGATTGACCCCTACGGGCCCATCGGCTGCCGCTTCTACCAACGCCGCGATGACCACTTCATCGAAATCGCCGCCCTCGACCAAACCATCCGTTCCACCGCCGTGCCGGGCTTTTTCCTCAAGCTCAACTGGCTGTGGCCCGAAGGCGGCAAAGGCCCGATATCCACCCTCCACGCCCTGCAAGAATTGGGCGTTATTTCCTGACGGTGTAATTCCACCCGGCTTCGGTCTTCAGGGGGCTTGCTTTTCGTACAGGTACAGCCCATCCTCCCAGGTGCGGCGAAAACCCGCCAGTGCGAGGGCATCTAACACATTCGCCCGCAAGGGGGCATTCCAGGCGATTTGGGCAAATCCCAGGCTGGCTGCCAGACGCCGGGCATCAGCCAGCAGGTGAGGCAAAGCGTTGGCTTCGCAGGCCAGCAGCGAGAGGCAGGGTTTGATCTCGCCTTCAGAATCGTCCACCCACCAGGTCAGCAGGCCGCGCCGCCCTTGCCACCACCAGGCGCACTGCACCTGGATGGCCGCTTCGAGCAGGGGCAAACACGGCATGGCCCAACGCCAGAGAATATCCATAAAGTCCATGATCGGGTTGGCCTGCGCCAGCGCCAATGCGGCCGGTGTTTCAGCGAGTTGAATCGGCTGAAAGTTAGCCACGGCTTCGGCGAGGCCATCGGCGCGGAAGAAACTGCATTCCCCCACTTTGACAAAACCGCGTTTCTCGCTCAGGCGGTGAACGGGAACGCGGAAAGAGGCTGTTGCCAGGCGGAGGACGCGGCCGCCCGCTTTCTGCCAGGCGGCCAGCAGGTAATCGGCGAGGTGGGAGGCCAGGCCGCGGCCTTCGAAATCAGGGTGGGTGCGCAGGCCCTCCAGCCACCACTGCTCGGCGGTCAGGCGGGTGAGCTTGCCAATGCCCACGAGCCGCCCGGCCAGTTCGGTCACGGCCAGCACGCCTGCGGGTTCTGCCAGCCAATCATCCCACACAGAGGGCAGGTAATCTTCGCCATCCCAGATGCGGGCGGTCAGTTCGAGCATGGCGGGCTTGTCCAGCGGCAGCGCCGGGCGGCAGACGGGAAGCGGTTGAATAGCGAAGGTCATACGATTGTGATAGTGATCGGAGCGCCAATTTGAATCCCCCATTGCTCGGCAGCATTGCCATTGACCACAGATACAATCAGGTTGCCGGTCGAACCAAATAGGGCCACCGTTTCGCCCACGGGGCGCTCGCCAAAGGTTTGCACCAGGCCAGCAATGGTCACACGGCCAATTTGCACCATCATTCGCTGGGGGTTGTTACCGGCCAGATGTTCAATGCGGATATTGCTGGCGGCGTTGCCGAAATGGTCAATGTGGATGATCTCGCCGCGCCAGCCCGTGGAAGTGCGTGTTGGCCGCGGCAACGCCAGGCGCAGGGGGTCATCCAGCGGTGTGCCCAGGTCGGCCAGGGTTCTCCCAGAAGCCAGGTGGGCGGCGCTGGGGGCAAAAATATCCCGCCCATGAAATACGTGGCTAACGTGCGGCAGCCAAAATTCAGGTTTATCCAGGTGAACAAATTCGGTCGGCCAGCCATGCGCTTCGGCATGTTCAAGCAGCAGGGTGATCACGCCATTATCAGGCCCGACGAAAAGCTGTGTGCCCAGGCGGGCGGCCATCGGGCGGCGCGCCGTCCCTACGCCGGGGTCTACCACAACGATGTGGATGGTTTCAGGGGGAAAATAAGGGGCCGAGCGCAGCAAGATGAGGGCTGCCTCGGCCAGGTTTTGCGCCGGGATGAGATGGCTGATGTCTACAATTTGCGCCTGTTGTGCAATCGCCAGGATGACCCCTTTCATGACGCCCACGTTGCCGTCTTTGAGGCCAAAATCGGTCATCAAAGTGAGCAGGCGCATGGGTCAATCTCGCAGGCCGGTTTCGTCAATCATGCGGTTGAGAAATTCGGCATCTTCCTTACTCATGTTGAACACCTGGAAGCCCGTGTTATAGAAATCGGGGTTGACATCGGGCGCGCTCCACCTGCTTTCGGCTTCAAAAAACATGTACTCTTTGATGGCAATATCGTCGGGCAGGTCTATGCGAAAGTGAAAGCGTTGATGGATCGGAATGGGCTGTTCGCTGATCAGTTTGATGCCTTCAGGGGTGATGTCCATCACATGGCCGATCAGTTCACCGGTTGTGCGTTCATAGACTCGCGAGTAATAGATCACATGACGCCGGCGGAATTTTCTGCGCTCATCCATAAGTTGCCTCCTTACTCAAAAGACAATTCAGAAAAACCATACGATGGTGTAGTAGGCGATTACCGCCGCCCACAACCACGAGTCAATCCGGTCGAAGAAACCGCCATGCCCGGGGATCATATCGCCAGAATCTTTGGCGTGGGCCTGGCGTTTGATCATGCTTTCGCCGAGGTCGCCCAGGGTCGGAAAAACGCCCATCAGCAAACCGATCAATCCGCCACGCCACAGGTTGACCGCGCTCCAGGCGGGAGCAACCTGCTCGATGGCCAGCCCGGCCAGCATCCCAAAGATAACCCCACCAGCGATGCCGCCGCAGTATCCCTCCCAGGTTTTTTTGGGGCTGAGGCGTGGCGCCAATTGGTGGCGGCCCCAGCGCGAGCCAACCAAATAGGCGGTTGAATCGGCAACCCAGATGCTCGGCAAGACAACAAACAGCCACCACATACCATCGGGTAAAGCACGCAGCGAAATGAAATAAGCCCCCAGCCAGCCAATGTACAGGATGCCGCCGATGGCGATACCAAAATTTGTGCCGGCGCGTTCGTTGCCGCGTTCATACGAGAACAGGTGATAGGTCATCGTCAATAGCACGACCAGGCTCAAAATCTGTGGGCTATGGACAAAACCCGAATTGTAACGACTGAGAACCAACGCGCTAACACCCAGGATAAGGATCAAGCTGGAAGGATGAAAGCCCAGTGGTTCGAATAGCCTGGCGTACTCGCGTGCAGCCATGACGGTGAAGACTAACATGAACAGCAGGAACGGCCATCCGCCCAGAATGAAAACGGCAAAGCTGAATGGCAGGAAAGCCGCCACGATAATGATGCGGTCAGCAAGCATGTAATGTGCCTATGGTTTATACCCGCCCAAAACGGCGATCGCGGCGGCCAAATTCTTCAATGGCCTGGCGCAGGGCGTTTTTGTCGAAATCGGGCCAATAAACCGGGGGGAAATACCATTCCGAGTAAGCACCCTGCCAGATCAAGAAATTACTGCCGCGCAATTCGCCCGAAGTGCGGATGATCAAGTCGGGGTCTGGAACACCTGTGGTGAAGAGATAATGGCTGACCAGTTCTTCGTTCACCTGTTCAGGAGCGAGGCCATCGGCGAGGATATTTTGGATCGCGCACACGATCTCATCGCGGCCGCCATAGTTGAAGGCGACGGACAAAATGAGGCGGGTGTTATTTTTGGTCATTTCCACAGCTTGAAGCACTTTTTGACGCAGTTTGGGTTCGAGGCCGTCAATGCGCCCAATGTGGCGTAGCTGTACGCCCTGGTCGTGAAGCTGCTGGAGTTCGCGGTCGAGAACGCTTTCGAGGATTTGCAGCAGACCTTTCACTTCGTCGGGCGGCCTGCCCCAATTTTCGGTGGAGAAGGCGTAAATGGTGAGGTATTGGACGCCAAATTCGACACAGGCCTCGATCACTCGGCGCAAATTTTCGGTGCCGGCGCGATGACCTGCCAGCCGCGGCAAGCCACGCGAACGCGCCCATCGCCCGTTGCCGTCCATGATGATGGCAATATGGGTGGGGATGCGCACCGACTCAGTATTCTTGGTGTCAGGATTTGTATCCATCGGCTGCCCTTAAACCTCCAGCACTTCTTTCTCTTTTCGCAAGGCAACCTGGCCGACCTCTTCAATGTAGTGATCGGTGATTTTTTGCATTTCTTCCTCACCATGCTCGAGGTCATCTTCAGAGATCAGTTTTTCTGCCTCGAACTCGCGCATATCCTTCAGAATGTCGCGGCGCACATTCCGGATGGACACGCGGCTCTCTTCAGCACGATGATGAACCAATTTGACCAGATCACGCCGGCGTTCTTCCGTCAACGGCGGCAGCGAAAGGCGGATCACCTTGCCATCATTGCCAGGGGTCAACCCCAGGTCGGAGGCTAAAATGGCCCGTTCAATGGCCTTGATCGTAGACCCATCAAATGGGCGGATGGTGATCAGGCGCGGTTCTGGCACGCTGATGGTCGCCAGTTGCATCAGGGGGGTGGGAGAACCGTAGTATTCGACCGAAAGGCGTTCCACCAGGGCCGGGCTGGCCCGCCCGGTACGAATACCAGCCAGTTCATGCTCTAATGAGCTAATCGCGCTGCTCATACGGCTCTCAGCTTCTTTGTATAGGTCTTTCAACATGGGTACCTCCATTTGCGATGTGTAAACATGTTGTGATTCTAGCACGCTTTCAGCAAAACAAAACAGGAGCAGAATATCTCTGCTCCTGTCAGGGGAATAGGAAGGATGAGATTAAGCTTGTGCCTGGGCCATAACCGCTTTGAATGCCTGCGGATCGCGCACAGCCAGGTCAGCCAGCATCTTGCGATTGATGGTGACATTGGCTTTTTTCATGGCGCCGATCAACTGGCTGTAGGTGGAGCCATTTTGGCGGGCAGCGGCATTGATGCGAGCGATCCACAAGGCGCGCAGGTCGCGGCGGCGCAGACGGCGGTCGCGCGTGGCGTACCATAGGCTCTTGAGCATGGCTTCGTTGGCGCGCCGGAACAGGCGATGCCGGGTGCCAAACTGCCCGGAAGTGATCTTGAGAACTTTCTTGTGGTGCTGTCGGCGGACAACACCGGTCTTTACACGAGTCATCGTTTACTCTCCTGCGAACCCCTGGGCGTCGGTAAAGCGAGGGCCTTTACCCGTTGCGCACACCCAACGGCTGCACTAAATAAGGTGGATAGGATAGCCGGGAATCAGCCGAGATAGGGGGCCAGGCGCTTGACGCGCTTGACAATCCCGCGACCCTTGACAGGGATCATCTCGGTAAACAGGGCGGTGGTGCGCGGCGAGGTGCGGCGGCGCAGGTGGCTTTTGCCGCCTTTGGTGCGCACCACTATGCCCGTCCCGGTCAGGCGAAACCGTTTCGAGGTTGCCTTATGGGTTTTGATTTTGTACTTACCTTGACGTTGTTTGCGAGGCACAGCTACTACTCCTTCTCATAAAAAACTCCGCGGGTGAGGCTGACACACTGACCAGACCGCGGAGGGTTTGACAGGCACAACATTTTGGCGATTAGGCTTCTTTTTCTTCGCCAGGCCCCTTTTTCTTTGCCGTCTTGCCAGACGGGGCCAATACCATCAGGACGCTTTTTCCTTCCATGGCTGGGGGCACTTCGACCAGGGCAATGTCTACCAAATCTGCAGCCACTTCTTTCAAGTCATTGAGCGCCAGGTCTACATAATCAATCTCGCGCCCGCGGAAGCGAATGCGCACTTTAACTTTATTTCCTTCTTCCAGCCAGCGGCGGGCATCGCGTACCTTGAACGAACGATGATGTACATTGGTTTTTGGGCGCAACCGAATTTCTTTGACTTCGATCTTCGTCTGTGCCTTTTTGGCGTCGCGCTCTTTTTTCGTCCGTTCGTAGAGAAACTTACCAAAATCGAGTACCCGGCATACCGGCGGGACACTGTTGGGCGCCACTTCGACCAGGTCGAGTTCAGCATCACGCGCAATCCGCCGAGCTTCTTCCGTAGATACGACCCCAATGTTTTCGTTTTTAGGGCCAATCAACCGGACTTCTCGCACTCGAATTTCTTCATTGACACGAAAATTCTGGGTACTTATATCGAACTCCTTTGAATACTATCACCATGCCTAGAAAATGGCGGCAGGATGATACCACACACAACAACGAATCGTCAACGCCGAAATCGCGCCTGCACACGCCTGAAATTACTGCCCGCTCCCGGCAAAAAGCCAGATAAGCACCGGTATCAGACAACCAGCCAGGATAGCCAGGACAACCAGTGCCACGAGTACACTCGGAAAGAAGCCAGATAGAGATGATGAGCTTTCGACAACGGGCGGCGGGGTGGAGATGGATGGGCGCGTTTGCGGCACGACGGTTGCCTGATCGGCAAGGACATTGCCCCAGGTCTGGGCAGCCTCTATCGCTTCGATAGCATCTTTGGACTCCTTAAGCCCCAGGCCGGTCTGCTCGCGGTAGCGCTTGATCGCCTCGATCTTATTTCCACGCTGAATCAGTTCAACGATATCTTCGCCGGCGGTCGTCTGTAACACGTGCATGGTGTGAATTTCTACCTGGCGGCCCTCCACCAAGGCCTCGACGGTGTCTTTCGCTTCTTTCAGTCCCACCCCGGTTAGTTCGCGGTATTGTTTGATGGCCTCGATTTTGTTGCCGCTGCGGGCAATAGCAACAATTTCCTGAATTTTGGCCGGATCGGGACCTGTTTGCACAGGGGCTGATTCGGGCGCGCCACCGCGCAGGCTTTCGGGGACGATCACGGTATTGCTGCAATAAGGGCAGCGAATGCTGGCGGCATCGCCAGAAACGGTCAGCGGCGCGCCGCAGGTGGAGCAGTTGAATGTTTCGGCCATAATTTCACCTATCAAATTATCAGACTTCCGAAGTCTCTAAACCAGCAATTTCAAATGGGAGTGTTTCATTTCACAGTTGGGCTGCTGGTTTCGACTGCGAACGAAGTTCGCCATCAACCAGCGTCGGTTGAGCTTGTCGAAACCGATTTTCAACTCAAATGGAATGCACCCATTTCAAATCCGAAACCGTTTCGGGCAGAAAAACTGTAAATGGATTATTAGAGCGGATTGAACGGATGACCTGACAACGCGAACGCACTATCCAGGCAGACAAATCCGCTCAATCCGTTCCCAAAAATCCGTTGACAGGTGTTTTGCGGCCCAACTTCTGCTTTAGATTTGGAATTGCTGTCTCTAAACGAAACCGATTGGTTACGAGTATAATCCGAAACGTTATGAAACACAAAATCTTCCACCCACCCTGTTGATCTTTCACGGCCTCCCAGCGCCCGCGCGCACCGCCTCTTTCTCTTTACATCTTCGTTACCCATTTCTATTTTCTGGTATCCAAGTTTAGAGAAAGAGTTAATCATGTTTAAACAATCCCGTTTGACCCTGGTGCGACTGTTTTCACGGCGGGGCGCAATCCCCCTCACCTTCATTTTCTTGCTGATCGTCTTTTACGACGAATTTGTCTATGCCGTCGGCTACTCGGCGCTGCCCTCGATCCGCGCCGATTTGGGTCTGACGTATGCCCAGATCGGCCTGCTGTTGGGCCTGCCGGGGATCATCAACACCTTCATCGAGCCGGTGCTGATGCTGCTGGGCGATACACCCCTGCGCAAGGTGCTGATCCTCGGCGGCGGCATTGGCATGGCGCTGACAGCCTTCCTCGTGGCCGGGGCGCAGGCCTTCTCCATCTTCTTGCTGGCTGAAATCTTGACCTTCCCATCCAGCGGAGCCTTCGTCACACTCTCGCAGGCCACGCTGATGGATTTGAACCCCGGCCGCGAGGGCCAGATGATGGCGCGCTGGTCGCTTTCGGGGTCGTTGGCGAACCTGATTGCGCCGCTGGCTGTGGCGGGTGGTTTTGCGCTGGGCTGGGGTTGGCGCTGGGCGTATGTGTGCCTGGGCGTCTGGGGGGCCGTGCTGGTGTGGATGGTGGGGCGGCAGCGTTTCCCTACGCATCCGCAGGCCGAAAATCACAAACGGTTGGGCGTGGTGGGCGTTCTGCGTGAGTTGCTGTGCGGCCTGTGGGATACGCTGTGCAACGCCAAACTGCTGCGCTGGATCATTCTGCTCGATCTCTCCGACCTGCTGCTCGACATCTTCACCGGTTATGCCGCCCTGTACTTCGCCGATGTGGCCGGGTTGAGCGATGCACAGGTGGCCCTGGTACTCAGCCTGATGATGCTGTCCAGCCTGGCCTCCGATGTGATCGCTATCCCATTATTAGAAAAATTCAACGGGCGCGCCATCGTGCGGCTTTCAGCGGCGGTGGTGATCCCGCTCTATGTGGCATTTCTACTTGCCCCGTGGCCGCTGGTCAAGATCGGATTGGTGCTGTTGGTTGAATTTTGCACGATGGGCTGGTATTCGGTGATGGAAGGTGAAGCCTTCGCCGCCGCTCCGGGCCGTTCGGGAACGGTCAAGGCCATCGGCTCGTTGAGCGGGCTGTTCGTCGGGGTACTGATCGGCTTCTTGGGCTGGTTTGCCGAGGCTGTCAGCCTGCCTGCCATGATGTGGCTGCTGCTGGCCGGGCCGCTGGCGCTGGTTTTGTTCGTGCCGCGTCCGGTGGTAGAATGAGGGAAAACCTGATGGGGTGAAAGGGTGACAAGGTGAAGGGGTGAGATGGCGAGTGGTTGAATCACCTGTCACCGTGTCACCTTGTCACCTTGTCACTTTCGGAGGTACTCATGCGAGACTTGAAAGAACCTGTTTTGGAGTTGATCCGCCTGACATCTACCAACCTGCCGCCGGATGTGGAGAAATCGCTGCGCGAGGCGGTGGAACGGGAAGAACCCGGTTCGGCGGCGCGCGGTGCGCTCGAAACGATCCTGAAAAATGTGGAGCTTTCGCGCAAGAACTTCACGCCCATCTGCCAGGATACGGGTACACCCATCTTTTACGTGTACTATCCCGAAGGGATGAGTACACGCAAGCTGCGCCAGACCATCGAAGAATGCGTGGTCGAGGCGACCAAAAATTCGTGGCTGCGCCCCAACGCTGTGGACTCGCTGACCGAGAAAAACAGCGGGGACAACCTGGGCGGCGAACACTTCCCATCCATCCATTTCGAGGAGGTCGAAGGCGACGCCCTGACCATCGAACTGATGCTCAAAGGCGGCGGCTGCGAGAACGTGGGCGCGCAATACTCACTGCCCAACACGCAGCTTGGTGCGGGCCGCGACCTGGCCGGCGTGCGCAAGGTCGTCCTCGACGCCGTGCAGAAGGCCCAGGGGCAGGGCTGTGCGCCGGGCATCCTGGGCGTAGCCATCGGCGGGGACCGCGGCACGGGCTATGCCGCCTCCAAGCAGGTGCTTTACAAGAAGATGGGCGAACGCAGCCCCGACCCCGAACTGGCCGAGATGGAGCAGCGCCTGACCGACGAATCCAACGCAATGGGCATCGGCCCGATGGGTTTCGGCGGCAAAACCACCGTCCTCGACACCAAAATCACCGGCATGCACCGCCTGCCCGCCAGTTTCTTCGTCACGGTATCGTATATGTGCTGGGCGTACCGGAGGCGGAAGATGGTGGTGAGGGGGGATGAGGTGAGTTACGAGTGAGTGGGGCGGGCGAACTCTGTTCGCCATGCGTGTTCCATACTTTGGCAGTCTATACCGATAGATTGAAGTAATTCGCTGATCATTTGTCTTAGTCAGGAGCATTTTGAATAAGTGTCGTTCTCAGCGGAGCGAAGAACCCCCTACTGCCTAGCTCTTTTTGTGCCTTTCAGGGTTGAAAATAGCCGATGTTTTAGGGATTTCTCGCTTCGCTCGAAATGACACTCTTCAAGGATTGTTCAAGCCGCAACTGACCAACACAGATTCGCTGATTATTGCTCAATATTCGTGGTTGCCTTCCATTCGCGGGAATCAAATCTCAGCTTGTGACAGGATGTTGCATGATGAAAACTACGAAAGAATATGACGATGCTGAAAACGCATCGGATGAATTGGAAGAGATGCAAAAAAACCATGAACTGATGGCGTTGTTGCAGCAACGCGCTCAAGAAACCAATACAGTTTCGATTTATCAGGTCCGCAACATTTTGGAACTGGAATAAACTTGGGAGGAAGAAATGCAAACCTTGAATCTACCCCTTTCTAACGATGTCATCTACTCCCTTAAAGTCGGCGATCCGGTGGCTTTGTCGGGTGTAATGGTGACCGGCCGCGACCGGGTGCATAAGTGGATGATGGACACGTTCATCAAGAAGATACGCCAGCCTGTGGATGACGATCTGGCCGTCTATGAAGCCATCAAGCCCCTGCTCAACGGCAGCGTGATCTATCACTGCGGGCCGGTGGTGGCCGGGCTGGATACGAAGGACTACAAGTTCGTTGCCGCTGGCCCCACCACCAGCATCCGCGAGGAACCTTACCAGGGCGCAGTGATGCAGCACTTCAACATCAAAGGCGTGATCGGCAAGGGCGGCATGGGGGCGAAGACACTCCAGGCCTGCCAGGATGTGCCGGGCGTCTACCTGCACGCCATCGGCGGGGCGGCCTCCTTCATTGCCCAGACGGTGACGCGCGTCCTCGATGTGTACAAGCTCGATTTCGGCGTTCCCGAAGCCATTTGGGTCATCGAAGTCAAAGATTTCCCCGCCGTCGTCAGCATGGATTCGCACGGCGGCAGCCTGCACGCCGAGATTGACCAGAAATCGAAAGCCGTGCTGGATGATTTGCTGGCCCAGTCGTAGAGAAAATTAATTTTGCTCTACCGGAGGAGGTGTTTCCATGACCCAATACGTTGGCATCCTCACCGCCGGCGGCGACAGCCCCGGCCTCAACGCCGCCATCCGCAGCCTGGGCAAGGCTGCCCTCGGCATGGGCATGCAGGTGATCGGTTTCCGCGACGGCTTTCGCGGCCTGATGGAGAACCGCACCTATCGCCTGGATTCGTCGTCGCTTTCCGGCATTCTGACGGTGGGCGGCACCATCCTCGGCACCAGCCGCGACAAGCCTTTTCGGATGCCGGTAGGTGGCCGTGAATTGGATATGACCGATGTGCTGGTGGAAAATTACCACAAGCACCACCTCGATGTGCTGGCCTGCCTGGGCGGCGGCGGCACAGCCAAGAACGCCTATCACCTGATGCAGCACGGCTTGAACGTGATCACCCTGCCCAAGACGATTGACAACGACGTGGCCGGCACCGACACCACCCTCGGCTTCGACACTGCCCTGGGCATCGCCACCGAAGCCGTAGACCGCCTGCACAGCACCGCCCACAGCCACCACCGCATCATCATCGTCGAGATCATGGGCCACAACGCCGGGTGGCTGGCGTTGGGGGCGGGCATGGCGGGCGGGGCGGATGTGATCCTGATCCCGGAAATTCCCTATGAGGCGGAAATCGTGGCGCAGGCGGTGCGCGAGCGCAGCCGCAGCGGCAAGGGCTTCAGCATCATCGCTGTGGCCGAGGGCGCACTGCCCAAAACCACCAGCGAGCCGGATGCGCCAAAGAAGAAAAAATCAAAAAAGAAGCTGGAAGAAAGCCCCGCAGACAACACGGGCGGCCACACGCTCAAACTGGCCCAACAGCTTGAGCAGCTGACCGGCCTCGAATCACGCGTCACCATTCTGGGCTACTTGCAGCGCGGCGGCACACCATCGGCGGTGGATCGGCTATTGGGGACACGCTTAGGTACGGCGGCGGCAGAACTGATCGGCCAGGGGCAATATGGCGTGATGGTGGCTGCCCGCGGCGATGCCACCCAACCCGTGCCACTCGGCGAGGTGGTTGGGCGGCGCAAAACCGTCCCCCTGGAGCATTCGTGGATTCAAAGCGCACGCCTGGTGGGGACGTGTTTGGGAGATTGATGAAGTCATGCAACAGGCCCTCTTCGATTTGAACGTTCTCCTGGCCCAATTTCTGGCTTTCCTGCCGCGCCTGATCACCGCGTTGGTGATTTTTCTCCTTTCGCTCTACCTGGCGGGCCTGGTTGCCAATGCGCTGCGGCGGGCGCTCAAGCTGCGCAAGAACAGCCACAAAGCCGATGAACTGATCGCCAAGACCATTCATGTTGGCATTGTCATTTTGGGAAGCCTGTTGGCCTTGCAGCATGTGGGTTTCAATGTCAGCGCGTTTTTGGCCGGGCTGGGCATTTTAGGCTTCACGCTCGGCTTTGCCCTGCAAGATGTGAGCAAAAATTTCGTGGCCGGGCTGCTGCTCTACCTCCAGCAGCCGTTTGCCATTGGCGATGCTATCGAAGTGGCGGGTTATGCGGGCAACGTGGAGGAAATTGACCTGCGCGCCACCCAAATCCGTACGTTCGATGGCAGGCTGGTGCTGATCCCCAATGCTGATGTCTTCAACCATGCCATGATCAACTTCAGCACTTACCCCACCCGGCGTATCGAATTGCGCGTGGGCGTGGCGTATGCCACCGATCTGGAGCAGGCCCGCCGGGTGGCGCTGGAAGCCATCGCCAGCATTCCTGGCATCCTCGCAGACCCTGCCCCACAGGTGGTCTACAACAATTTTGGGGCATATTCCATTGATTTCACGCTCTATTTTTGGGTCACGCTCGAAGACCTGGGCTTTTTAGACGCCCAGGATGCCGCCGTAACGCGCATTAAAACCGCCTTCGAGCAAGCTGGCATCGCAATCCCCGTGCCAACCAGCACACTCAAAATACTGCCCCGCATCTAAGCGCCGTTTCAACCATAGCCAGGATGTTTTCATCGGGCGTGGTGGCGGGCAAGGCGCAGCCGGGGCCGAGGAAGAAACCGCCGCCCGGAGACAGGTTTTCGAGCGCGGCGCGGCAATGGGCGCGCACTTCGTTGGGCGTGCCATTCGCCATCACCCCCGAAGGGTCAACCGGACCCATCAGGGCGGCTTTGCCGGCTGCGGCGGCTTTGCAGGCTTTCTGGTCGGACTTCTGATCAATCTCAATAATCGGCGCGCCGGTGGCGACCATAGCGCTGATGATGGGCGTGGCGTTACCGCAGATGTGATAGGACAAAATCACGTTTTGCGCCTTCAAATCGGCGGCCATCTGTTGGACGTAGGGATGGGCAAATTTGCGGTAGGCGCGCGGCGAAAGCAGATCGGGTCCGGAGGGGGAATCGCCAATCGAGGTCAGGTGCGCCCCGGCTGCGATCTGTGCCAGGGCGTAGCGTGTGACCACCTGGCGGCAGAAATCGAGCAATTGGTGGATTTTCTCAGGCTGCTCGTTGGTGGCGATGTCCATCATAAAGTTATCCATGCCGCGAATTTCGCAGGCCAGGCTGAACGGCCCCTGGTCGGCGCGGCCCATGATGAAGGCGCGGTTGCCGATCTCCTGGGCGACGATGCGCGTGGCGAGCAGCATCTGGCGTAAGAGGGGATCGGTATGGGGGTCGGGGATGACGAGTTTGTCCACGTCAGCCAGGCTGGCGATGGCGGGTTCTTTGGCTACCGGGGCTGTGTCGCTCTGATAGACCACGTTGACGCCACATGCCTGGGCCAGCGCCGCCGTGCCATTTTCGATGATGACAACATCGTGCTGATAGCGCTGCCAGGCTTTGATCTGCCCTTCGGCCATCGCTTCGCCATCCTGAAAGAAAGCGGCGTAGTCATCGCTGCCCATCAGCCGGGCGGTGACGAGGAAATTGGGCAGGCTGACGGGGACGCGGTCGGGGATTTGGCCGTTCAGCACGGCTCGGCAGCGTTCAATGGCGTTCATCCGATTCCTTCACTTGACCGGCAGGGTGATCGTAAACGTGCTGCCCTGGCCCAACTC